>JBEVVS010000016.1:24646-53578 GCA_040507005.1 Candidatus Thiodiazotropha sp. | reverse complement strand
TGCGAAGTCGTGATTCTCGGCTATCAGGTCCGCGGGGAGAATTTCCAGGGTCAGATAGGCGGGAAACAAGGGATCTGCCCGGGATAGTTTGAAATCGACAGTCTCATCGTCCACCTTCGAGAGGCTCTCGATCAGGGTAAGCGCTGAACGTTTCGGGGATGCATTGTTTTTATCCAGCACATGCCGATAGGTGGCGATTACATCATCGGCCGCCAAGCTCGGCCCATGGGAGAAACGACCGGCCTTGGAATTCAGGCGAAAACGATAGTGATGTGCCGACAAACGCTGCCAATCGGCGATGCCGGGCATTGGCATACTCTGTTCATCGAACCCAATCAGACGTTGATAGAGCAGTCTGTTGATACGATCTGATGTAGCATCGGTCGCATAGCGTGGATCGAGCGTGATGGGCGCCGATGCCAGACCCATGCGTATGGCATCATCACCCTCTGGTTTGGCACAGGCATGGAGAAAGAGTGGGATCAACAGCAGTAGTGTAAGCTGACGCCATGCCGACATTTGATCCGCTACCAATCACAATAGGGATGAGTGACCAGGCTTGCATTGTAATAGCGGCTGTCAGAAGAGACCTCCTCCCCTGCCCACTCAGGCATCTGAAACGTCTCTTCCTCGGAAGCCAGTTCCACCTCGGCGACAATCAAGCCCCGATTGGCCCCATCGAATACATCAAGATCCCACACATGGTCGCCGCACCTGACCTGATAACGGACCTTTTCGATCAATGCGCCGGCAACATGGTTATCCAGGATCTCTTCTGCATCTTGCGTTGGAATAGGGTATTCATACTCACTTCTGCTGATTCCCTTGCTTCTCCCTTTGATGGTCAATCGAGCCTCGCCGCCAGAGACCCTGACACGCACACTGGCGTTGGAAACATTGGCCAGGTAACCCTGCTTCATGACCGATTCCTTGATAATATTACTGCGCCATTTATCGTTAATTACTAAATACTTACGCTCAATTTCTAAAGCCATATTTCACATACCTTAAATCACCGGAAGCAGGTTCAGGACTTGTCGAACAGTGCGATAGACTCCACATGCGCCGTATGCGGGAACATATCCATTACACCTGCACTTCTCAGCCGATAACCCATTTCATGTACCAGAATACCCGCATCCCGGGCCAGGGTTCCCGGGTAACAGGAGACATAGACGATACGCTCAGCACCCAGCTTGGGTAAGTGTTCGAGTATCTCCACCGCACCGCTCCTGGGAGGGTCGAGCAGAACCTTGTTGAACTGTTGCATGAGCCAGGGTTCACCATCCAGCGCCTGATAAAGATTAGCAGTAAAGAAGCTAACATTATCGATGCCGTTGCGTAACGCATTCTCCCTGGCCCGACTGACCAACCCGCTATCTCCCTCGACACCTGTGACCTGCACTGCGGTCCGCGCCAGCGGCAGGGTGAAGTTGCCAAGGCCGCAAAACAGATCCAACACCCGGTCATCAGCCTTCAACTCGAGCAATGTGATCGCTCGTTTTATCATCTGTCGATTGATATCCGTATTCACCTGGGTAAAGTCATTGGGTAGGAAATCGAGTTGCAGATCAAATTCGGGCAGTGCATAGCTGAGGGTTGTGGGTTCAAAGTCCAATGGGCGGACTGTTTCCGGTCCACCCTCCTGGAGATAGATGGCTATCCGATGTCGGGGACCGAATATGGCAAGTTTCATAAGATCATCATCGGAAGGCGGCGAGAGCATGCGAAAGATCAGAATGCACTCCTCATCGCCCATCGCCATTTCGATCTGGGGGATTTGATCCCGTATCGACAACTGATCGATCAGGTCACTCAATTGGGGTAACAGCTCGCCGACTCGGGAATGCAGGATATGGCATTGGTCGATATCGGCCACAAACGAAGAGCCTCTTTCGCGAAATCCCACCAAGGCACCACCCTTCTTCGGTACGTAGCGCACACCCAAGCGGGCTTTGCGGCGATAGCCCCACACCGATTCACCCACGAGAGGCGCGAGTACCTCGTCAGGTGCCACTTTGCCAATGTGTTTCAAGGCATCCAGCATGGCCTGCTGCTTGCTAGCTACCTGGGCCTCCGGTTTTTGATGCTGCAGGCTGCAACCACCGCAAATACCGAACTGACTGCAAACAGGTTCAACCCGCTGTGATGAAGGTTCAATGACTTCAACCACCCTGCCCTCATCGTATTTACGTCGCCTGCCGGTATAGAGAAAGCGCACCCGCTCCCCGGGCAGAGAACCATAGACGAACGTGGCTTTTCCCTCGATATGGGTGACACCTTTGCCATCTTGGGTCAAGGACTCGATCTCGGCTTCAACCGGCTCCGTTGGGAGTGGTTTACGTCTGCGTCTACGCCCCATGTCAGCTGTTGGGAAAGACGTCGGTGGAAAGGTAGCGGTCACCCCTGTCGCAGATGATGGAGACAATCACCGCATTCTCAACCATGGCGGAAAGCTTCAATGCCGCAGCCACCGCTCCACCGGATGAGATACCGGCGAAGATGCCCTCCCTGGCCGCCAACTGGCGGGTGGTCTCTTCTGCATCCTCTTGAGATATATCGATAATTCGATCGACTTTGGAGGCATCGAAAATCTTTGGCAGATAGGCCTCGGGCCAGCGGCGAATTCCGGGTATATTGGACCCCTCCATGGGCTGAACGCCGACGATTTCCACCGCCTCATTCTGCTGTTTGAGATAGGTTGAGGTGCCCATTATCGTACCTGTGGTACCCATCGCGCTGACGAAGTGGGTTACCTGACCATCGGTATCCCGCCAGATCTCGGGACCGGTGCCTTCTATATGGGCCTGGGGATTGTCCTGATTGGAAAACTGATCCAGAATCACCCCCCCGCCAGCCGCCTCAAGCGCTCTTGCCTTATCGATGGCGGCCTCCATGCTGCCCTCCTTGGGGGTCAGTTCCAACTCGGCGCCGAATGCCCGCATCACTGCGCGGCGCTCCAAGCTCATATGTTCCGGCATCACCAGGATCAGCCGATAACCCTTGATCGCTGCCGCCATTGCCAATGCAATCCCTGTATTGCCGCTGGTGGCTTCGATCAGCGTATCACCGGGCTTGATATCCCCGCGTGCCTCTGCATGACTGATCATGCTGACAGCAGGCCTATCCTTTACCGAACCGGCGGGATTATTCCCCTCCAGCTTTACCAGTAGAGTATTACTGGTTTCTCCAGGTAGGCGCTGAAGCCTGACCAGCGGGGTATTACCGACAAATTCTTCAATGGTTTTGTATTTCATAAGCGGGATTTTACCCTGATTCAACAACTGAGCGCAGTACTGATTTCCCTCTTCCGGGGATTGATGATCTATTATTATGGGAAATCCAGGCGAGCAAGGGATCTGGGCACAAACTAAAAAAACACCCACAGGAGGCAGCGGCATGCAAACTGTCAATCAACTCTTACAGCGTAAAGGGTACGACGTAGAAACCATCGAATCCAATGCGTCGGTATTTGATGCCTTGACATTGATGGCTGATAAAGGGATTGGTTCACTGGTCGTCATGGAGGGAGAAAAAGTTACAGGGCTCTTTTCCGAGCGCGATTATGCCCGCAATATCATACTCAAGGGCCGTACATCGAAAGAGACTCAGGTAAAGGAGATCATGACCAGTCAGGTTGTAGTGATCAATCCAGGGCAGACCCCTGAAGAGTGTATGGCTATCATGACAGAAAAACGCATCCGGCACCTCCCGGTGATGGAGAATGGCGACCTTATCGGTATCATATCGATTGGCGATCTGGTTAAAGCGATCATTGAAGAACAGCAATTCGTCATTGAACAATTGGTTAGTTACATCAATGGATAGCCTATAAGTATGTCGTAATATCATCCATCGGCGCCGAGAGGATTCATGCTCGAAACAGTGCAATACAGCATCGACTTTGAGCACCTTCTGAATGCTCCCGCAAACAAAGTAACAACATATGCGTCAAACTCAACCGGACTTGAGATCTGTGAGTATGACGGCTTACGCTGGATCCGCTTTACTGACGGTTCGATCCAATCGGTGATGTTGATAGCAGAGCCCGCATATCCGCTTTTGAGCTATATTCAGGGGCTGATTTGTTCGCTGCTGTTTGTGCAAAAGCCAACTAAACTGCTCAACTTGGGATTGGGGTCAGGATCGATTGAAAGATTCATTTTGTCTCAATTTACCGAGATGGAGCTGCTTTCAGTGGAAATTGACGCCTCATTGATCGAGCTCAGCAAACAACATTTCCACATCCCTTCAGACCACAGGGTCGTGCAGATGCCCGCGCAGCACTACCTCGAGACAAATCAGCTGAATTTTGACATATTGCTATCCGACCTCTATCCCGGTCAGGAAAGCAATAACGCATATCTCTCCCCTGATTTTATAATGCTTGCAGCTCGCGCATTGAATGAAGAGGGTGTTTTTGCCGTCAATCTGCTACCCAGATCGGAGTCAGAAGTCGTCGAAGTGCTATACAGGATACGCAAGCACTTCCCATGGATCTTGATATATGACGTGCCGGATATGCATAACATAATCTTGTTTTGCACTCTCTCTCCACCACCGCCACCAACCACGCTGACACAACGAGCCAATCAATTGCGAGACTTGACCGGCCTTGACCTGTCACCCATCAGCGCACAACTGATACAGCTGCCGGCAAAAGATCGATGAACCATCAAATGGCGATCCAGACCCTCTCTTGTAACACATGCTGCTTAACGAAATAGCCATCTTGCATATCCTGCGAATCAGGGGACATGTGATATGTAAAAAACAATTACATTCGCGTACATTATGCGGAATTCCCCGCTGATTTGCGGTTATATGTTTTTCAAAGCATTTGATATGAGAAAAAACCAGACATGAAGCTGATCGAGGTAATCGCAAAAGCCAGTAGCCAACCGACGATTTCCATTATTGCGGAGAAGTACAAGGCGAGGGATTTCAGAATTGGGCAGGAAGGAGAAGATGGCAGGCAGCCGATACGCATGCTGGTCACCGACGAGTACGTACAGCCTGTTCTGGATGCGCTGCAGAATATTCTCGGCGCTCAATCAACTGCCCGCATCATCGTGTTTCCTGTCGATGCCACCCTGCCCCGGGCACGGACCGACAAAGAAAGAGAAGAAGACTCTGCCACCTCCACGCGGGAAGCCATGTATGCTGCAGTTGATAAAAATGCACGCTTGGACAGCAACTTCATCATTCTCGTCATTCTCTCTACCATAGTCGCGGCAATCGGACTGGTGAAAGACAACGTTGCAGTAATCATCGGTGCAATGGTCATAGCCCCCCTCTTGGGTCCCAATCTTGCCTTTGGTTTGGGCACTGCGCTGGGGGATGTTCACCTGATGAAGAAGTCCCTCAAATCCTTGATCACAGGCATCGTCATCGCCATCGGCTTTTCGTTTCTGATTGGGATACTCTGGCCATTCGGCCTGGGCAGTCCTGAATTGCTGGCACGCACAGAGGTCGGCATGGATTCCCTTGCCCTGGCCCTTGCCTCTGGTGCGGCTGCGGCCCTCTCGCTCACCACGGGACTGCCGAGTGTATTGGTCGGTGTCATGGTGGCGGTCGCCTTGCTGCCGCCAGCCGCTGCGGTAGGTCTGACGTTGGGGCATTGGCGCGCTGACCTGGCTATGGGAGCCGCTCTCCTGCTCGTGGCCAATATCGTATGTGTCAATCTGGCAGCCAAGCTGGTATTTATGGTCAAGGGGATACAACCCCGCACCTGGGCCGAAAAGACCAAGGCCAAGCGGGCCATGAGAATCTACATCGCAGTTTGGGTCGCCACCCTGGTACTTGTGGTCCTGGCGATTGTTAAGCTCACAACCCAGTAACTGAGCAAATGACGAATCTAGCCGCTTGGCGTGCCTCGACACAAGGCTTTCATATCTTTTACCGCTCGCTCCATGCCAAAGAAAAGCGCACGACAAATGATGGCGTGTCCAATATTCAGTTCCGTTATCCCGGCGATGTCCACGATGGCTTTGACATTGTGGTAGTCAAGCCCATGCCCAGCATTGACTTGCAAGCCTAGGCTGTTGCCATATTCTACGGCTTTGATAATGCGTTCCAGCTCGCTGCGTCTGGATCGCTGCGTCGGTGCATCGGCATAGTGGCCGGTATGTATTTCAACCACCGGCGCACCTGTCTCCTTGGCAGCCTCTAATTGCTTGTGGTCGGCATCGATAAAGAGTGACACACGGATACCGGCATCGTTGAGTTCGCCGCAATAGTCGGTCATATAATCGAGATTGCCGGCCACATCCAATCCACCCTCTGTGGTCAACTCCTCGCGCTTTTCCGGTACCAAACAGCAATCATGGGGGCTGAATCGTGTCGCGATGGCAGCCATCTCCGATGTCGCAGCCATCTCTAGATTCATCCGGGTTTGCAGTAGGTCGCTCAATATTTCCACATCCCTATCCTGGATGTGCCTGCGATCCTCGCGCAAATGCAGGGTAATGGCATCTGCACCTGCCTGTTCAGCCACCAGTGCTGCCTGGACGGGTTCCGGATAGCGTGTCCCACGGGCTTGGCGTAATGTCGCGACATGATCGATATTGACACCAAGTAAAATCTCGTCTTTGTTCATCTTAGTTAGAACCTTCATCTAGAGGCTTTAATGTTACCCGGGTGCTATTTCAAGGATTGAAACAGTTCTCTGCTTTTGAGGGGTTTATCCCCCAGATAATAGCTGATGACCCGTCGCATCAACTGTTTTGCTTCCGCCTGGCCTTGCTTATCCAGCCGCTCTCCTCGATGCAGACAAATCAGTGTCCGTCCAAGAATTTTAGCCTCTGATCGAGTGCCTGCTTGAGCCAACACAGGGCCATGTTCGATATGATATTCATAGGCTTGATCCGGCACTATCGGCTCATCCGTATCCGCACAGCGATCCAATAACATGCCATATCCCAATTCCTTTATCAGGGAGACCTCGAAATCACGCAAACATTGATTGGCTGACTCCCCGGAGGCAAGCCTGTCAAGTGTATATTGATAATTGACATATAGCGATGGATTGGGATCTCCTCGCTGCAATAGACGCGTTAACAGCTCATTCAGGTAGATGCCGCAATAGATCGTCTCTCCCTGCAAGCGATAGGGGCGTCCATCCGGTTCCACCTGAGTTAGACGCTTCACCTCACCCCTACCACTCAGGGAAACCCGCAGTGGAGAGAATGGTTGCAATAGCATTGCACGCGTAGAGCGTCCGGATTTGGCGCCGCGAGCTATCGCCGGCAACCGCCCCTGATCGACGAGATAGAGCTCCAATAGCAGGCTGGTGTTTCGATAGTCTCTCCGGTGTATGACAAATGCAGGGCTTAATTCATTCATCAAGACCCTACTGCGTGTCACCATAACCTAAACGAACCAATGCTGCCTCATCGCTGGACCAACTCTTTTTCACCTTAACCCAGAGTTCCAAGTGAACCTTGCAAGCGAAGAACTGCTGCATCGCCTTCCTCGCCTGGGTAGCCACTTCCTTGAGGGCCTGCCCGTCTTTTCCTATCAGGATCCCCTTTTGCCCATCTTTTTCAACCCAAATAACCGCATTGATTCGATACAGTCCTGACAACTCCTCAAAACGTTCGATTTCAACTGACACCGCGTAGGGCAGCTCCTTGGCATATCGCCTGGTTATCTGTTCCCGTATCATTTCAGCCGCGAAGAACTTTTCGGGTCGGTCGGTCAGCTGGTCTTGCGGATAGAAATTGTCTGCTTGCGGCAGCGCCCGCAGTACCAGTTCTTGCAGGGTATCGAGATTGCGACCGTTTTTCGCGGACACCGGAACAATATCAATGAAGGAATGGCGTGCTGCCATGTCAGAGAGATAGGGCAATAATCGCTCTTTCTGTTTGATTCGATCGACCTTATTGACAGCGATTATGGCTGGAGTTTCGATCTGTTTTATCAAGGCCAGCACCTTCTCATCCTCACTGGTCCAGCTCAACGCTTCGACCACAAATATCAGCAGATCCACATCCGCCAACGCAGTTTTGGCGGTGCGGTTGAGGTAGCGGTTCATGGCATTATCACTGCGCGCATGAATGCCGGGTGTATCCACATAGATTATCTGCCCTGCAGGGAGGGTGTTGATGCCCAGGATTGTATGGCGGGTGGTTTGTGCCTTGTGTGAAGTGATGGCCAGTCTGACGCCCAAGAGGCGATTCAACAGTGTCGATTTGCCAACATTGGGTCTACCGACGATTGCAGCATATCCACAATGGTTGTCAGATTTGTTCATCTTTCAAACGTGCCAGCATTCTTGATGCGGCATCTTGTTCGGCTTTTCTTCTACTGGAACCTTGTCCGGCAGTTTTCTTTCCCAAGCCATTCACGACACAGTCGACAATAAAGAGTTGATTATGGGGATCACCTTTGATGTTCACTATCTCATAACCAGGCAATGCAATCTTTTTGCTCTGCAAATATTCCTGCAACTCGGTCTTCGGGTCCTTGCGATGATGCTCCAGGTTCATCTTGCCAAGCCGAGGCAGGAAAATAGTCTGTATCACTTCACGACAGGCCACATAGCCGCCATCAAGGTAGATCGACGCAAATATCGCCTCTACCCCGTCTGCCAGAATTGAGTCTCTGCTTTGTCCACCGCTGCGAAGTTCACCTTGCCCCAAATGCAGATAATCGCCTAGCTTGAAATCACGGGCCACCTGGGCCAGCGTGTCACGCTTAACCAGACTTGAACGCAATCGACTCAACTGGCCTTCGCTTGCGTCCCGAAAATGTTTGAATAGCTCGTCGGCAATCACAAAACCCAAAATCGCATCGCCAAGATATTCCAAGCGCTCGTTGTTTTTCCCTCCGGCACTACGGTGAGTCAGTGCCTGATCTAGCAATTGAGGATCATCGAAGCGATAACCGAGATCTCGACACAGCTTGTCGACATCTGCTTTCAATTGGCGCTTAGCTCGACAGATTCAGCAAAGTTCATCACCACAGAGAGGTTGAAAGCAACGTGCCGACGCTCTTCATAAGCGACATTGATTTTAGTTGTCTTACCTGCCCGTTCTATCTTTATGTGATCCTGATGCACATGACGGATATTGTTTATATATAGCCTCTTGGTAATCATTTCACGTATTTCTCGTTTCGATTTACGCGCGGCCAAAGGTTCGTTTTTCACCGTCTGGAGTGTTGATTTAATTGCATAGTGATCGATGTAGACAGGTGTGATCTTGATACCGACATAAACTAAAAAACCCGCCACGATCAGGATCACCAGTATACTGATAGCAGTGAGTCCCTTTTGTTTCTGTAGTGATTGCATTCGAGGCACCTCGATAATTCATGAGTAATTCGCACAAATAGCTTATAAAACACTATTCAGCAAGTTAATTTCTTCAAAATGTCTATTCAATACCTTTTCCAATACGTTCCCATGCGATAGGTGGAAATGCATCAATTTCCGAGTCCCAGTTCATCCATATACCAAAGGCCTTACCGACGAGATTCTCATCAGGCACGAGCCCCCAACAGCGGCTGTCGTTACTGTTATCCCGATTGTCACCCATTACGAAATATTGTCCTTCAGGAATCGTTATCGGTCCCTGGCTCAAGACCCGGCATCCCATGGGCAAGTCAGGTGCAAGTGGATTGATCAGCACGGAGTGCTCGACCCCGGCAAGATCTTCCATGGCCATGATAGCGCCGGTCATACGCACTCCGCTGCCAACACCTGTATACCGACCAACAGGTGTCTGGGACATGGTCTTGCCATTCACGTAAAGGGTTTTGTTTCGGTAATGGACAGTGTCTCCCGGTACCGCGATCACACGCTTGATGTAGTCAACCCATGGCTGTTTCGGGTAGCGGAATACAACCGGATCACCCCGTTGCGGATCCCCCAGATCTATAATTTTCTTGTTCAGCACCGGCAAGCGGATACCGTAACTGAATTTATTCACCAGAATAAAGTCACCCACCAGCAGTGTCGGCATCATTGAACCAGAAGGAATGCGAAACGGCTCAACCAGAAACGAGCGAAGTATCAATACCGCGAATATGACAGGAAAGAAAGAACGAGAGTACTCAACGATAAGGGGCTCTTTTCTGACAGCTGGCACCTCTTCTGCGTCTTCTGCGTCCACCCCTTGATCGGTCGCCATGCGACGACGCTTCGGCGCCAAAAAAATGCTGTCCAACAACCATATGCCTCCTGTCAGGGCACTGGCGACAACCAGAAATGTAGGGAAATCAAAATTCATTTTTTATGGAATCCTCTCCTGCAGGGCTAATTATCCTTACCTACTTGCAACACAGCAAGAAAGGCGTCTTGCGGGATTTCGACCTTGCCAACCTGTTTCATGCGCTTTTTCCCCGCTTTCTGTTTCTCAAGCAGTTTGCGCTTGCGTGTAATATCGCCACCATAGCATTTCGCCGTTACATTCTTGCGCAGTGCCTTAACCGTTGTCCGCGCGATGATTTTGTTGCCGATTGCCGCTTGGATGGCAACCTCAAACATCTGTCGCGGGATAATCTCTTTCATCTTCGATGTCAGCTCACGACCGCGCCCCTGAGCCTGATCTTTGTGTACGATCAGAGAGAGGGCATCCACCCGCTCACCATTAATCAGCACATCCAGCTTTACCAGTGGGGCCGCCTGAAAATGTGTGAATTCATACTCAAACGATGCATATCCCCGACTTACCGACTTGAGTCGGTCGAAGAAATCCAGCACCACCTCATTCATCGGCAATTCGTAACTCAACTGAACCTGGCCTGCAAGATACTGCATATTCTTCTGTACACCACGCTTTTCAATACAAAGCGTGATTACATTGCCCAAATAGTCCTGCGGTACCAGGATCGTTGCAATGATCACAGGCTCGCGGACCTCTGCAATCATACTGGGATCGGGTAAGGCGGCAGGGTTCTCAATATGAATCAGTTCATCGCTGTTTTTCAATACCTCATACACCACAGAAGGCGCTGTGGTGATCAGATCGAGATCATATTCCCGCTCCAGTCGCTCCTGGACGATCTCCATATGCAGCATGCCGAGGAACCCACAGCGGAAGCCAAATCCCAAGGCCTGGGAGGTTTCCGGCTCATAGTGCAATGCAGCATCGTTAAGGCGAAGCTTCTGCAATGCATCCCGCAACGCCTCATAATCATCTGAGCTGACAGGATAGAGACCGGAGAAGACCCGGGGATGCATCTCCTCAAATCCTGGCAACGGAGCGGTCGCCTGGCGATTTTCAAGGGTGATGGTGTCACCCACGGGGGCGCCATCGATCTCCTTGATGCCTGCAATGACATAACCCACCTCTCCACTCGTCAGCTCCGGCTTGTCCAGTTGCTTAGGTGTGAAAACACCCACCTTTTCCACCTGGAAGACCCGCCCCGTGGACATAATACGCATCTTGTCCTTCGGCTTGATTACGCCATTCATGACACGTATCAGCGATATCACCCCCACATAGGAGTCGAACCAGGAGTCGATTATCAGCGCCTGTAGAGGCGCTTCAGCATCCCCGGAGGGTGGCGGGATGGTCGCTACCAGCTGCTCAAGCAGTTGATCAATGCCAAGACCGGTTTTGGCGCTGACGCGAATCGCGTCTTGGGCATCCAGCCCGATAATCTCCTCGATCTCATTGATCACCCGTTCGGGTTCAGCGGAAGGCAGATCGATCTTGTTCAGCACGGGCAGCACTTCCAATCCCTGTTCGATGGCTGTATAGCAGTTGGCAACGCTCTGTGCTTCTACGCCCTGGGCGGCGTCAACCACCAGCAACGCCCCCTCACAGGCTGAGAGGGATCGGGATACTTCATAGGAGAAATCCACATGGCCCGGGGTGTCGATAAAGTTAAGCTGGTAGGTCTCGCCATTGTCAGACCGATAATCGAGGGTTACGCTCTGGGCCTTGATCGTGATGCCCCGCTCACGCTCCAGCTCCATGGAGTCACACACCTGATCCGCCATTTCACGATCGCTCAGCCCTCCGCAGGTCTGGATGAACCGATCCGCAATGGTCGATTTTCCATGATCGATATGCGCAATGATCGAGAAATTCCGAATGTGTTGCAAATCAGCCATAGCGCCCTGAATAGATTATCGAAAAACAGAAACGCCCCATCTCGGGGCGTTTCAATCGTTGTTTGATGCCGCAAACCTGCAATGATAGCAAATCAAGCGCCTTTCAAATAGCTTAGAAGTGTCGCCTGATCGAGAAAATACTCACTCAGACACCTTCCCTGGTGATCTTCCAGCAAGGGTATCCGGGTACGATAGTTATCCCGGATTGCGGGATAACGGTCGATGTCGACTTGGATAAGCTCAAACTTGAACTCCCTTTGCAAGCGCTCGAGTTCCAGCAACATATCATCGCAGAGATGACAACCCTCTTTGTAGTAGAAGCGAAGAGAGTTCAATCTTCTGGAACGCGCAGGGCCAGGAAGATCGGTCCAGTGTTGCGATGCACCAGCAGAGGTACCGTTTTATCTGAGGGTAACTCCTTGACCAGCCTATTGAAATGTTCTACTCCCTCAATCTCTTGCTTGTTAATCATGATGATGATGTCACCCTGTTGGATGCCGGCTTCCCGAGCGGCCTGTCCGGTGGCGGATTCGACCACGACACCCCGCTGACTGGATAGGCGCAGCTGTTTTCGCAGTTGCGGGCTGACCGACGAGACCATCAGTCCAAGACGGTTTTCCGAGACCTTCGGCGCTTGATTGCTGGCCAATTCCATCTCCTCATCCGCCGGCAGTTCTCCTATGTTGACCTTGATCTCTTTGGTTTTGCCGTTGCGCAGGATCTTTAGGGAGGCTGGTTTATCCACATTACTGCTGCCCACCAAGGGAGGCAGTTCCGATGAAGTGGCGATCCGGGTACCGTTGAACTCCAATATCACGTCACCCACCTGTAATCCCGCCTGCTCGGAAGGACTATCAGGCAAAACGCGCGCAATCAGTGCGCCACGGGGGTGTTTCATACCAAAACCATCGGCCAGATCATTGGTCACATCCTGAATCAATACCCCGAGCCAACCACGGGTCACGCGGCCCCGGGTCTTGAGTTGTTCGGCGACATCGATGGCCATTTCGATGGGGATGGCGAATGAGAGTCCCATAAAGCCGCCCGATCGGCTGTATATTTGAGAGTTGATTCCAACGACCTTGCCATCGAGGTTGAACAGGGGTCCCCCTGAATTACCTGGATTGATAGCCACATCGGTCTGGATGAAAGGCACATAGTTTTCACTGGGAAGATTGCGGCCCTTGGCGCTCACGATCCCCGCGGTGACCGAATGATCGAAGCCAAAGGGCGATCCAATGGCCAACACCCATTCACCCACCCTGAGTTGCTTGGAATCCCCCACATTCACCACAGGAAGATTCTCGGCATCGATCTTTATCAGGGCGATATCGCTGCGCTCATCTTTGCCGATTACCTCGGCGACAAACTCTCTGCGATCATTCATGCGCACCAGGATCTGGTCCGCCCCATCCACCACATGGTTGTTGGTGAGGATATAGCCATCATCTGAAATGATGAATCCGGAGCCCAAAGAGCGTTTTTCAGGTCCCTCATCAGGCATTTGAAAACCATGGTTGCCGAAAAATTTCTTCATCAGTTCTGCGAGAGGACTGCCCTCGGGTAGACCTTCCAGTTCGGGGATATTGAAGCGTTGCAGGTTACGACTCATGGCCTTCTGCTTGGTACTGATATTCACCACAGAGGGTGCATTCTGTTCTGCCAAATCTGCGAAGTTAGGCAGCTCTCTGGCCTGAAGAGGCAGAGCAAAGATGAGCCCCAGTATGACGGCCGTAAAGATGCGCACGGGGAATTTAATTTGTCTCATGATACAGCTCCTGGAGGAAACTCAAAGATAGTGCACCGATATCAGTTAGGAAAAACTTTGGTTGTCTACAGATAGGCGACTAACCGACATACTCCCGGGAAAAGTTCACACTGGCAGTGTCGGCCGAACGCAATATGACTGCTTGATAACCTGGTTGATCTTGTTTCTGTCCGGTAAACAACCTAAGCAGAAAAAATCCGCTAATCAGGCCCAATAGACCACCGACGACTTGCGGGAGTTCCCCAATCACCGGTGTGAAACGTGTTGCCGCCGCCTGCATCAGAATCGCCATCACAATCATGCACAGGAGTGGTAACAGATAGGCTAGAAATGAAATCTTCAGAAATGCGTTCTCCTGCACCCCGACAATGACACGCTCACCCGGTTTGGCATGAATGGGATTGGAGACTCGCAATCGATTGTGCCGGCGCTTGAACAGACCGCTGAGAACGGTGGTACTACAGCTGCCGGCACTGTCACAGGTGCCACAAGCTGCACGTTGCTGCGTCTCTACTACTGCATAGCCATCATCAACACTGATGACAGTGGCAGGTTCTTCAATCATGGCCTTGCTTGAGCTGCATACCTTGTACAATACCAAGAATGGTAACCGCGGGCACCTCACCCACCGCAGTCACTTGATAGCCCTCAACCTGGCCACCCCAGGCGTTGATGGCACCGAGGCGTGATACCCCGCTGAATGCCTCCTCCCTGGTTTTCGGTTCCACAAATACTGAGAGCGAGCTCAATCCGTCGCTGAAGACATACTGATCGATGGGGTCCTCGCCCTGAGGATCGGTCAGTTGATGCTGCATGCTGAGTCTGAAGCCACTGGGCAAGCCGATAAACTTCCATTTGCTGGGATTCAGCAGGGGTATTTTATTTGTCTCATCGGGGTGACTTTTCAGTCGGTAGGTAAACAGCGACTCCCGGTGGTGGAGCTCACTTATTTCAGCAACACCTATCTGCAGTTCGGTAAACATGGTCTGTTCAACCAACTCCCCTTGCTCATTCAGGAGATCGGATTTCAGCGGCAGGGCGCTGTCGGTGTCCAAGGCGAATCGGTAGCCATAGCGAAGCCGATCGTTGGGCACGATCAACACCACCTGGGCCTCCCGGTTGGCTATCCGGGTCTTGCCCAGATTCTGAAAACTGTAGTGTTTATCCAATTGGGCCAGGTCGTCTGGCAGGATATTCAGAAACTTGCTGCTCGGGGTTCGCCGGTCGACAGAGATCTCATTGGAATCGGGTAACACGCAGGTCACCGACTCTTCATCGCGAATCACCTCCCGTGGCGCACCATTGAGGGACATCAGGCTCTCTCTTACACGGTCGCCCTGCACCGCATGAGCGATTTTCATGCTTTCGAGCTGATTGTCATGCAAATAGACAAAAGTACCCTGGTAATTCAATTTCTGCACCGCTTCCATCATGCGTTCAAGCCACTCCTTTGGCGAGGGGTCATCTGCGGCGGCAACGGCGTGGGAAATAGCCAGAAAAAGGCATAAGACCATACAGGTCCGGCTAAGGCGAATATTAATCACTGGCACTGAACTCATTCCGCAAGGGTCTCTGCAAGTGCCGGCTACTGCTTATTCTCATCGTAACTGACGAAAGTGGCATAGGGCATGATTCCCTTGATATTGCTCGATGGAGAAAGGTCCTGGTGATTCAGCAGATAGTCATTCAGCCGTGACTCGAGCTTGGGTTGTTTCAGTAGTTTCCAGCGAGTGCCGTCTTCAGCAACATGGATGGTATTGCTCTTTGGCAGTTGATTGCTGGAGACTAATTGATCCGGTGCTTCTGAGCCGCCCGGATTGATCAGCTGCGGTGCCATGACGACCGCCACGGCTGTCAGCGATGCCGCCACCGCCAGTCCTGTCAAGGCCCGTTTCCTGGTTTGGGTCTTGCGCTTGATGGCGGCGGGTGCCAACACTATCGGTTCGTTTTCAAGCTGCTCGCTGATCCTGCGGGCCAAATCGGGATCGTGTAGCTGGCCAAGTTCATTGCGCATCGCATCCCCAATGAGATGGTAGCTTGACCAGATATCCAGACTCTCTGGATTATGCTTCAGCTTATTGATTTCACCTGAAATTTCCGATTCTGAAATTTCATCGTCCACTAATGCGGATAGTCTTTCGTACTCTTGCTCAGTCATCTCAATATGCCTGACATTAAGGTTTTAACAATGGTCTCAGTTTCTTGTCGATCGCCTCACGCGCCCTGAAAATGCGTGATCTTACCGTCCCGACCGGGCAGGACATGGCGTTGGCGATCTCCTCGTAGCTCATACCCTCGAGCTCCCTCAAAACAATGGCAGTACGCAGATCCTCGGGCAGATCATCGATTGCCTTCTGCACCGTCATACTGATCTCTTCCGTCAATACATGATTCTCCGGTGTACCTGTCTCCTTTAGACGCGTCCCGACGTCCATTTGTTCAGCCACTTCGGCCTCTACGTCATCTGAAGGCGGGCGGCGGCCCTGGGCTACCAGGTAATTCTTAGCCGTATTGATCGCGATCCGGTATAGCCAAGTATAAAAAGCACTGTCACCACGGAACTTAGGGATAGCCCTATAGGCCTTGATAAAGGCCTCCTGGGTCACGTCCAGCACCTCGTGAGGATCGCGTATATAGCGGGAGATCAGATTGGTGATCTTCTGCTGATATTTAAGTACCAACAGGTCAAACGCTCTTTTATCACCCTGCTGAACTCGTGCTACGAGTTCCTGATCGATTAACCGCTCGCCCATCCGGGCAGTTACCTCCTCGTGACGGGCACATCCTGTGCACAGTCCCATTGACAGCCTTAATGTTGAATAGTTCTCGCAATTCCCGGCTTCGATTGATCTAGTTCAATGAAAAGTCAAATTAGGCTAGGATGCATGACTTATGGATGGGCATTATCACCGTAACGACTCTACCCCGCAAATATGACTACTGATTACCAGCACGACGTCCTCATCATCGGCAGTGGTGCAGCCGGCTTGAGCCTGGCCCTGCATTTGGCCGGACACCTGAAAATAGCCGTGGTCTCCAAGCGCGAACTTGAAGAGACCAACACCTACTATGCCCAAGGTGGGATATCCGTGGTCTTGGATAAAGCTGACAGTATTGCATCACATGTGAAAGACACCCTTAACGCAGGTGTGGGACTGTGCAATGAAAAAATAGTTCAGCTAGTGGTGGAACATGGACCGATGAATATCGATTGGTTGCTCAAGGGGGGGGTCAATTTCACCCGGGACGACACTTCAGCATCCAGCAGCGGTTACCACCTGACCCGGGAGGGTGGACACTCCCACCGTCGCGTGATCCACGCCGCAGATGCTACTGGCAAGGAGGTAGAAACCACCCTCCAGGATCAGGTATTGGCTCAGCCTAATATCGATCTCTTCGAACATCACATTGCTGTTGACCTGATCACCAGTGAACGGAGTGATGATAAGCGGCAAAAACGCTGTTACGGCGCCTATGTCCTAAACCATAAGAATCACCATGTCGAGACCTTTAGCGCCCGTTTCGTCGTCCTGGCCACCGGTGGCGCGAGCAAGGTCTACCAATACACCAGCAATCCGGATGTGGCCACGGGGGACGGTATTGCCATGGCCTGGCGGGCCGGTTGTCGGGTAGCCAATATGGAGTTCATTCAGTTCCACCCCACCTGCCTCTACCACCCGGATGCCAAGAGTTTTCTCATTTCGGAGGCGGTCAGGGGAGAAGGCGGTCAGTTGAAACTCCCGGACGGCAGTCGTTTCATGCAGCGTTTTGACGAGCGTGGCGAATTGGCGCCTCGTGATATCGTCGCCCGGGCCATCGACCATGAAATGAAGCGCATCGGCGCCGATTGTCTCTACCTGGATATCAGCCACAAATCAGCCGACTTCATTCAGGAACACTTTCCCACCATCTATCACCGCTGTCTCGATTTTGGTATCGATATCACCAAACAACCCATACCGGTCGTTCCGGCCGCCCACTACACTTGCGGCGGAGTTATGGCTGACGAGCATGCCCGAACCGATATCGCCGGACTCTATGTCATCGGTGAAAGCGCCTATACCGGCCTGCATGGTGCGAATCGTATGGCCAGCAACTCCTTGTTGGAGTGCCTGGTATTCGCCAACCTGGCAGCACTGGATATCCATGCGCTGGACGCAGAGACCCCTGAACCCCCTGCGCTTACGCCCTGGGATGAAAGCCGGGTGACCGAGCCTGATGAAGAGGTGGTGGTCTCACATAACTGGGATGAACTGCGCCACTTCATGTGGGACTACGTGGGTATTGTGCGCAGCAACAAGCGCTTGATGAGAGCCTGTCGGCGAACCGATCTGCTGCGTCGGGAAATCGTCGAGTACTATAGTAATTTCCGGGTCAGCATCGACCTGCTGGAACTACGTAACCTGGTTGATGTGGCGGATATGATTATTCGCTCGGCCCAATCCCGCCGGGAGAGCCGAGGCCTCCACTACACCATCGATTTTCCCTACCTGGATGATCGGGCGCAGCAGAGGCCCACGATCCTCATACCCGATAACTACTCGCCCTATTGATAGGTCGATCGCGCTTGAGGTCCAGGGTTTAGGATCACCTCATCCCCGATTCCAATGAGCGCTGCTATTTCCCTAAATCGGTAAGGGTCAAGATCATTGATCTCCGTTATCCGAGGCAATCGAGGGAGTGTAATCATTTTTCTGCGCCAAAAACCGGGCAGTTGCATCGACTGGTTCAGGGCCTGCACCCGGGTATCCCCCTGGTAACGCTTGGCCAGCTGTTGTTGGCAGGCAGAGAAGTGCTGCAGAGGGACGTCCCGCACCAACCAATAGTAGTGGCAATGACCAGGGGATGTTTCAACATGGATGTGGGGTTTAAGGGGGAAGCTTACACAACTGCCCTCCCTGTCGGCATCCACAAACAGGGCCCTGACCTGACGCATATCTGCGACACCCCTGGCGACCCCATTGGTGCGATTGATGGTGACTGTGACAGCCGCTCCGCGTTGGTTGAGCGCCACAAGCCGATTCCAGCATGAGTCGAGGGGACCATGGATCGCTTTTTCCAAGGGATCCAGTGAACCTGCACGGGTATATTCAGTGTCGGAAAAGGTGCGATAAGAGAATCCGCGGGCCATCGGGTCCAGGCGCTTTAGAAAGCGTGCCACCTGCTCTCTGTCAGGCTCTAACCGCTGCCCTTGAAGTGCGACCCAGCGAGCGACGTGGCTGAGACAGGGATCTCGAATGTAGGGGCGCTTCACGCCGCCTCAGACCCGACAAAGGCATAGGCACCATAACCTACCACCTGATCCTTGCTGCCCGCAGTGTCGCCGGAGTTTCTCAAATCGACCAGCTCACCATGCAGACCCAAGCGTTTGGCCTCTAAAAGCAGACCTTGAACCGGGATCCTGCCGCACGCATCCTCATAGTCCAGGCCTTCGGGATTGAGGGATGTGATCGCATCGCTGGTCGCCCGGTCCATGCGCTGTGCTGTCAGATAATCGTGATAGTGGCTGAGATCTGAACTGATTACGATCAGGGTCTCTTCTCCCCCCCAAACCTTTGCCAGCACCTCCGCCACCTGATCACCTGTCGCATCGCCCACCACCAGCGGGACCAGATCGAATTCCTGCAACACGACCTGCAGAAAAGGCAGCTGCACTTCCAACGAATGTTCCTGGGCATGTGCCGCCTCGAGTTGAACCACCTGGGGTAATCCCTGCAGACCCTGCAGCACCTGCCGATCCACTGGTATGTCCCCTAGAGGGGTACGAAAATAGTCCGCTTCACTGGTCGCCAGGCCATAAAAGGGGACCCGATGTGACGGCCCTAATAGCACCACACGGCTGATGCGGTCAGCCTCCCCGGCCAGACAGGCATAGGCACTGGCGGCAATGGGTCCCGAGTAGATATATCCGGCGTGAGGTGCTATCAACGCTTTTGGTGACGCCCCATGTTGCCTGGCCGAGTCGAGATACCCGTTCACCATCCGTTGCAGCTCATCCCCATCGGCCGGGTAGAAAAGATCGGATACCGCAGGTTTTCTGATCAAACTCATGATGACCACCTCAATCTCGTTATTAGGAAATTAAATCAGCACAACCATAGCCATGACAGTTAGGCCGATTTACGCTCGCTAACTCATCCTGACGACCTGCCTTCGACTGCCCCACCCCCCCGGTTCATGTTCGTATAGCCCTGCCACGGGAGTGCCGCAGCCATCACAACAGCCTGTATCATCCAGATGCCATTCGCCCAGTTCATACCAATCTCTCTCAATCAACAGCTTGCCGCATTGATGGCACCAGGTACTCGACTCCCGGCTATCATGCACATTACCTATGTAGGCATAGCGAACACCGGTTTCGATCGCGATCCTGCGCGCCCGGCTAAGGGTGGCATGGGGGGTGGGCGGATAATCCCTCATCTTCCAATCGGGATGGAAGGCGGTGAAATGGAGCGGAACCTCAGGCCCCAGATTACTCACCACCCATTGACTCAGATCGTTGAGCTCATGATCGGAATCGTTCTCTCCCGGTATCAGAAGCGTGGTTATCTCCAGCCAAACTCCGGTTTCGTGCTTCAGGTATTTCAAGGTATCGAGAACCGGCTCCAGATGGGCGCCTGTCAGCTTGTGATAGAAAGACTCGTTGAATGACTTTAAGTCAACGTTCGCTGCGTGCATATGCCGGTAGAACTCATCTCGGGGTTCGGCACAGACATACCCTGCCGTTACCGCCACTGACTTGATCGCGTATTCGGCACAGGCCTTCGCCACATCGATGGCGTATTCGTGAAAGATAACCGGGTCGTTGTAGGTATAGGCAACGCTTCTGCATCCCAAGCGGTGTGCCGTTTGTGCGATCGCTTGTGGGGAGGCCTCGTCGGCCAGGGTGTCGGTCTGCCGGGATTTACTGATATCCCAATTCTGACAAAACTTGCAGGCCAGGTTGCAACCGGCAGTGCCGAAGGAAAACACCGGTGTGCCGGGCAGAAAATGATTGAGGGGCTTTTTTTCTATGGGATCGATGCAGAACCCGCTCGACCTGCCATAGGTATTCAAGACTATGGCACCCTGATGGTTTTCCCTGACATAGCAAAATCCCTGCTTGCCCTCTTTGACACGACAATAGCGCGGGCAGAGATCGCATTGGATCCGCTCGTTATCCACAGAATGCCAGTATTTGGTTGGAAAATGGGTCTGCATGGCGACCTCTAAGAGATGGATCTCCTACTAGTAAATTTAGTCTGACATGAGGCTTCTTGCAGCACCGATTGCCGCCTGACCCAGTGCCAAACCACCATCATTGGCCGGCACCCGCTGCTGTGACAAAAGCCTGAAACCGGCCTCATCAAGCCGATCCGAGACGAGCTCGAATAGGTGTTTGTTTTGAAAAACGCCTCCTGTGAGTGCGATGGAATCCAGCTGATGGTGATGGGCAATCTCCACTGCCGCTGCAGATAGACTCTGCGCCAAACCAAGGTGAAAACGCCATGCCATCTCACCCTGGCCCCGACCGGCGCGCAGATCTTCAAGAATACCCGGCCAGAGGGTTGCGCAATCAAGCCGGTAATTGCCATCTTCCACAATAGTCTCTATTTCGTACGGGGACAGATCATCAGTGCAATGGGACGATGCCACTGCTTCAAGTTCGATTGCTGCCTGACCTTCGTAGCTGATCGATTCCCGGCATATCCCCAAAAGCGCCGCCACCGCATCGAACAGACGCCCGCAGGAACTGCTAAACGGGGAGTTGACACCCGCTTCGACCATCCGGCTGAGCACCTTCACCGACTGCTGATTAAGCCAGTCGATCGGCTCTAAGTCACCCCAGCGGGAGATAACCTGCTGCCAACCAAAATGGTGATTCAATTGACTGAAGGTATTTCTCCAGGGTTGCAGGATCGCCTGGGTGCCTCCAGGCAAGGGTACCGGAGTAAGCATGCCTATTCGTTGATAGCCAAGATAATCGGCAATCATGAACTCCCCGCCCCAGATGGTGCCGTCATCGCCATAACCCGACCCATCCAGGGTAATCCCAAGCACCTTGCCGGCTTGCAGAGGCCAGCCGTTTTCCGCCATGACACTGGCGATATGGGCATGGTGATGTTGCACCAGGAGCAACGGCAGTCCCAACGTCTCAGCCAACCCCTTGGCGTGTTGCGAGGATCGGTAGTTAGGATGCAGGTCGGCGACCAATTGCTGCGGTTGAAACTCAAACAGCTTCCCATAGAGGTCGATATTCCTGAGATAGTCCTGGTAGGAGATCAAGTTCTCCAGATCCCCGATATGCTGTGAGAGAATCGCCTCCCCTTGGCGTGTCAGGCAGAAAGTGTTTTTCAGCTCGCCGCCCATGGCCAACAGTGGTGGTGCGTGATCAAATCCCTCGGGTAACCTCAGGGGTTCAGGGGCATAACCGCGGGCACGCCGCAACATCCTTGCGCTTCCGTCCATGATACGCACCACGGAGTCGTCAACCCGATTGGTGATCTCCCTGTCATGCAACAGAAAGAGATCCGCCAATGGCGATAGTCGCTTGGCTGCCTCTTGATTGTCGATGCATTGAGGCTCTTCAACCCGGTTGCCGCTTGTCATCACCAGGGGCGTCTCCAATCCATCTAACAGCAGATGGTGCAGCGGTGAATAGGGCAACATAAAACCGAGTGTGGTCTGTTGCGGCGCCAGGTTTTCCGCCAGGGTCACGCCAGGGATTCTGTCGAGCAGGACGATGGGTGCCGCGAAATGGTTGAGCAGCTGTTCCTCCTTCTCACTGACCCGACAATAGCGCCGGATAATACGACTCTCCCGGGCCATCAAGGCAAAGGGTTTGTGATAACGCCCCTTGCGCTCGCGCAGGCGGGCAACCACCTCTTGATTGGTGGCATCGCAGGCCAGATGGAAGCCGCCTATACCCTTGATCGCCACAATCTCACCTGCGGCAATGCGCCGCCGCGCCTCCTGTATCGCATCCTCTCCCGCTACGCTTGCCGCTACCGATCGGCCGGCTGGATCGCTCAACCAGATCCTGGGTCCGCATACCGGACAGGCATTGGGCTGGGCATGAAAGCGCCTATCCCCCGGATTCCCATATTCCTCCTCACAGGCGCCGCACATGGGAAAATGGCGCATGCTGGTATTGGTCCGGTCATAGGGTATGCCCTCGACGATGGTCAGGCGTGGTCCGCAATGGGTGCAGTTTGTGAAGGGATAACGATAGCGTCGGTTGTGCTCATCGGCGATATCCTCAAGACAGGCATCACAAGTGGCTGCATCGGGCACGACACCGGTATGCACCTCCCCCGCACGGCTCTCACTGATAATGAACTCATCCTGTCGCGGCAGTTGATCCGTTGCGCGGCGTTTCAGGGCATCGATCTTCGCCAGGGGCGGTGGCTCAGAGAGCAGTTGCCGGCAAAAACGATCGATCTGCGACTGTTCACCGCAAATGAGAATCTCCACCCCCTGACTGTCATTCCATACCTCGCCGCACAGCCCATTCTCCCTTGCCAGGCGCCACACCGTGGGGCGGAAACCCACGCCTTGCACCAGACCCTGCACCCGGATCTGTTCGGCCACTATGCCAGCAGACATAATAATTACACCTTTACACTGTTACTATTGGGAGCTATGCGTACCGTTATCGGATTCCAGCCAAGCCGGATATCTGTTAACGGCCATATAGGTGGCGAACCCGCTGTATCTTTCAAGACGATTCGTTCTCTCTACTTTGAAACCGGGGGAATGTAAAGCTCACATATAATGTAAAACATTATAAAGATATTGTAAGTTTTTTATTATTAATACTAAATCATCATTCATCAGCTTCTTGGATATGTGCCACGCCGAGGCCAAACAGGGACGGTACCGGCGCCTCTTGGTTATCGCCGGTGACGCCCCCTGGTGTGTCGCACAGGCCAGGGCCGCAGTACATCAGTTGCACATCTTGGATGCCCTTTGGATCGGGGAGGCGTCCCCTGAGAAGATAACGACCCTGACCAACCAGCAGGCCCTCAGCAAATTGGGCCAGGAGTGCGGGCTGCTCATCTACAATGCCCACAGTGGATTCGATCCGGATGCCTTTGGTGCTTTGAGTGGCACCCTGCGCGGGGGCGGCCTGTTGCTGCTGCTGACCCCCCCTCTGGCCCAGTGGCATACCCATGCCGACCCGCAAGCCGAACGGATCTTGGTTGCCGGCTACGAGACCGCTGATCTGCAGGGACGGTTCCTTAAGAGGATTTCGCGGATATTGCAGGCTGACCCTGACACAGTGGTGGTGACACCGCAGGCTCTACCCACGCCGCCGGCGCCTCTGAATATTCCGCCTCCGCAACCTCACCTATTCACCCATCCCCATTGCCGTACCCAGGATCAACTGAAGGCCGTGGAAGGGATCATCCATGTGCTCAAGGGGCATAGAAAAAGGCCCTTGGTGCTCACTTCCGACCGGGGTCGTGGCAAGTCATCGGCCCTGGGGATTGCGGCCGCCCAGCTGCTGAAAGAGGGTTCTTTGAATATCCTGGTAACGGCCCCGCGGCAGGCAGCGGTCGAGGCACTCTTCGCCCAGGTGAAGAAAGCACTGCCAGGGGCCAGCAGCAGTGGCCTGTCTGTGCAGATGGGGGAGGCCTGCATAAGTTACCACGCAGCAGACTATCTGCTGGCCAATCCCCAGGCGGCAGATCTGCTGCTCGTGGATGAAGCGGCCGCTATCCCGACCAGTCTCTTGGCAGGGCTGCTTGCCCACTACCCTCGCATTGTCTTCGCCACTACCGTGCATGGCTATGAAGGTACCGGTCTGGGCTTTAACATCCGCTTTAAGGACCATCTGGATCGCAAGACACCTCAGTGGCGGGAGATAACCCTCTCAGAACCGATTCGCTGGTCCCGGAATGATCCCCTTGAGAGGCTGGTCTTCAAACTGCTGGCCCTGGATGCCTCACCAGCGGCGGACGCAAAGGTTGCGGATGCAACCCCCCGACAAGTGACGGTCGAGTTTGCCGCACAGCAGCAGTTACTGGAAAATGACAACGACCTCAAGCAGCTGTTCGGACTGCTGGTCATAGCCCACTATCGCACCACCCCCTTAGACCTTCGCTATCTTTTGGATGGCCCAAACTTGCGTATCGCCCTGTTGCGTCATCACGGAATCATCGTCGGCGTAGCCTTGTTGGCGGCTGAGGGAGGCTTTTCCACGGAGCTCACTGAACAGATCTGGTTAGGCCGGCGCAGACCCCGCGGACATCTGCTGGCACAATCCCTCAGCGCCCATCTGGGACTGCCGACGGCAGCCAGCCTGAAAGGTTTGCGGGTCATGCGCATTGCGATCCACCCTGCCGTTCAAGGCAGAGGCCTTGGCCAACTGCTGGTCGAGTCGGTCCGCGAGGAGGCTGATAAATTGGGTTACGACTACCTGGGAACCAGCTTCGGCGCCACACCGGAATTGATCCGCTTCTGGCGCCGTTGCCGCCTGCAAGCCGTGCGAATCGGCTTGCGTGCCGGCACCAGCAGCAGTCATCAGTCTGTGATGTTTCTGCTGCCGCTTGGCAAACACGGCATGCAGATGGCGATAGCCGCCAGACAACGTTTTGCCAAACAGCTGCCCGCCCTGCTGGGTGACGGATTGAACCGGCTACCCAGCAGCCTGGTCGCCCCGCTAGTTGAGGATATCGAACACCCTCTTCCCGCTGCGCTTGAGCGGCAGGATTGGCTTGACCTGATTGCCTTCGCCTTTGCCCGACGTGGCTATGAGCTCAGCTTGCCGGCCATCGAAACGATTACCCTGGCCGCCCTTGCTGAGGGAATAGTCACAGGCGAGGATGCCAGGCTTGTGATCAAACGTGTGCTGCAAAAACAGCCCTGGGGAGTCTGTGCGAGCACATGCAAGCTGGCTGGCCGCGGAGCTGTGATAACCCGGATGCGCCAACTGATCGCACGATTGGTCCGCCACTATGGGGATGGGGAGATTCTCAAGATTGCCGACAATATACAAGCAGATACGGGTGATGCCCACCCGCACATGGAACATCATGACAACGCCTGACTGACTCACTCATCATGGGCGATGACCTCAACCGGTTTACCCTTTTTATGTTGCATCGGCCACACCCCGTAGCAACCAGCATTTTCGATCTTGTTGCTATATCGCCGTATCAGCTCGACACCTGCTTCTGTCAAGCGAAGGAGCGGTAATTTCCTGGGTTTCCCATCAATGATAAACCTCTCTGTTTCTCTTAGTTGTGCCGCGATCCAGGCCGGCGTCTTAGGGGTCACCAGGCTAAAGTGACTGTAGTCCCACAACAGCCATTCCGCCAATACCGGATGTTGCTCCAGGTAGGGTTGGATGAATCTTGTCATATGGGCGAACAGGGTATCCGGTTGCAGGTTATCGCGAGCCAAACCCTCGCCGCTCACCTGCATCAATCGGTCGAAACATTGGCTCACCGAACCATTGAAGCAATGCTCTACCAGCCCTGCCAGGGAGGTGCGTAGATGGCCGCTGTTCCATAAGCGCTCCAGTAGCTCCGCATAGCGTTTGAAGCGGGCAATCTCACAGAATGAGAGTTGTGGGTGTGACAGCACCTCATAGGGTGGATCCGAATCCCATCGATAACCAAGGCTATCGGCCTGATCCCGCAATGGAGTACCAGGCAGCAGTTTCAACGTACCCAACTGCAGATGGTCCGGATAGAGAGAAAAGACCCTATCAAGTGATGCAGCACACTGCTGTGCAGTCTCCCCAGGTAGACCCACGATCAAGTCAAGATGGGTTGGGTGGCGCCTCATCTCCACCAGCTGTCGGATATTATCCAGTGACTTGGCAACATCCATCTTGCGTTGAATTGCATCCAACACCGTCTCGTCCAGGGTCTGCAGACCGATCTCAAATTGAAATTTACCGGGTTCGGCCCGGGCAAAGATTGCCATCGCCTGGGGAGAGATGCGATCCGGATTCAGCTCAAGATGAAAGCGCAATCCCGATCCTGTATCGGCAAACCGTTGCAACAGTTGGCTGCTTCTCTTCAGGCCCAGATGAAAACTGCGATCGAGAAGTTTAATGGTCTTGTTTTCCAGTCGTTCCAGTTGCTTCAGATCAGCCTCTATCCGCTGCATGGAAAAAGTTCTCAAGGGATCTGTGGCGCTGCTGCAAAAGGTACATTTGTAAGGACACCCCCTGGAGGTTTCCCAATAGACAAGCGGGCGACTTGTATCCACCATGCCTTGCGCGATCGGCGCCGGCAGTTCATCCACGGGTATCAGTGCCACAGGGTTGGCGAAGGTCACACCCTTGTCTCTGTAGATCAGTCCGGAGATGTTGCGCAACTCCCCGTCACCATAAAGCACAAATTTCACCAGGTCATTGAATGCCACCTCTCCCTCGCCTTGAACAACGAAATCAACACATGGGTTGTGGGCCAACAAGGTTTCACCCCTTGGACCGGCCTCCGGGCCGCCATACACGATAACCACTTCAGGCAGCAGTTGCTTTAGCAGTTTTGAGAGATGAATGGTTGCAGCGATATTCCACAAATAGGTGGAAAAACCGATGAGTCTGGGCTGCAGATCGACCAGCGCCTCCAAGAGTGGCTGGTGTTTGCTGTTGACCAACACCTCGAACAGCCGCAGCCTGTTGTAATAGGGCTCGGATTTAGCGGCGGCGGCGATTGATTGTAGCGCCAGTGAGCTGTGGCTATAACCGGCATGCAGTGCTACCAAGGCAATCATTTCAATAGTATTCCATGTTGGATCGATCTGGCGGGGAACGGAATTCGCTGTGTCAGGCCCGCAATAGCCAATCTTGCAAGCCAACTCCACCTGGTTGTCATGGATAGGGCTTGATTGACCTTTGGGCAGTGTTTGACAGCTGCCGGCAGCCTATCTAATGACCACTGTTTTACAGCCCAGTTACAGGCTCTGCGGGATTAAAAATCCCTCGATTTGTCCGACATGCCAAGTTATCATCTGTCACTTTTACAGGCTACTGATAAACATCATCTTTAGCCAGAATTTTCGCAAAACAAGGAAAAAGTATGTTCGATCTTGGGAAAGTGCATATCGGTGTACTCGGTCTTGGTTACGTAGGACTGCCGTTGGCAGTGGAATTCGGCAAAAAGTATCCGACCATCGGACTGGATATCAACGAGGCCAGGGTTGCTGAACTTAAATCGGGACAAGACAGCTCCCTTGAAGTGGAACCGGAAGAGCTGCAACAGGTACCCCACCTGAGCTACACCAGCAATCTCGATGATATCAGAGCATGTAATGTATTTATCGTTACAGTTCCCACGCCGATCAACGAGCACAAGCAGCCTGACCTGTCGCCTTTGATCGGTGCCAGTCATGCCCTTGGAAAGGTATTGAAAAAAGGAGATATTGCGATTTTCGAATCCACCGTCTACCCAGGCGCCACTGAAGAGGTTTGCGTACCGATCATGGAGGGGGATTCCGGGTTGAAATTCAATCAGGATTTTTATGTCGGTTACAGCCCGGAACGCATCAATCCAGGCGATAAGGAGCACCGGCTGCCGACCATCAAAAAGGTCACCTCCGGTTCCACCCCTGAAGTAACCGACTTCGTGGATGAACTCTACCGCTCGATCATCACAGCCGGTACCCACAAAGCGAGTAGTATCAAGATCGCGGAAGCCGCCAAGGTGATTGAAAACACCCAGCGTGATGTCAATATCGCACTGATCAACGAGTTGGCGTTGATATTCAATCGCCTCGATATCGATACCCTGGAGGTGTTGGAGGCTGCTGGCAGTAAATGGAATTTCCTACCCTTCAGGCCCGGTCTGGTCGGCGGCCACTGCATTGGTGTCGATCCCTACTATCTTACCCACAAAGCCCAATCGATCGGCTATCAACCAGAAATCATCCTCGCAGGGCGTCGACTCAACGACGGCATGGGCGCCTATGTGGTGCACAGCGTGGTTAAAATGATGATGAAAAGGGGCATCGCATCCAACAACAGCAAGGTGCTGGTACTGGGTTTGACATTCAAAGAAAACTGCCCCGATTTGAGAAACACCCGGGTGGTGGACATTGTGAGCGAATTCGAGGATTACGGGGCCCGGGTGGATGTCTATGATCCCTGGGTTTCTCAGGAGGA
>JBEVVS010000016.1:0-24636 GCA_040507005.1 Candidatus Thiodiazotropha sp. | reverse complement strand
CAGTCAATGACATCAAAGAGGATGAGTATGATGCGGTTATTCTGGCTGTAGCGCATCGTGAATTCGAACAGATGGGAGCGGAAAAGATCCGCGCGCTATGTAAAGAGGACGGGGTTCTCTTCGATGTCAAAAACATACTCCCTATCGATGCGGTCGATGCACGACTATGACGGCCTATGACGCTCTTAAGGATAGATTGCAGACCGAGCAATCGACCTGGCTGGTAACCGGCGTTGCCGGCTTTATCGGTTCAAACCTACTCGAAACCCTGCTGTCTCTTGAACAGAGAGTCGTCGGCCTGGACAACTTTGCAACCGGTCACGCCTATAACTTCGAAAAGGTCAGGAACAGCGTCACGGCAAAACAGTGGGGGCAATTTAAGTTTATCGAAGGTGATATCCGGAGTCTCGACAACTGCCACCAGGCATGCGAAGGCGTCGATTATGTCTTGCATCAGGCCGCCCTGGGCTCAGTGCCTCGCTCCCTGGCCGATCCCATCACCACCAACGAAAGCAACATCAACGGCTACCTGAACATGTTGGTCGCAGCCCGCGACGCAGAAGTAAAACGTTTCGTTTATGCGGCATCGAGCTCGACCTATGGAGACCATCCGGGCCTGCCCAAGGTAGAGGATCGAATCGGCAATCCCCTATCGCCCTACGCCGTCACCAAGTTGGTCAACGAACATTATGCCCAGGTGTTTGCCCGTTGTTACGACTTCAAAACCATCGGTTTGAGATATTTCAACATCTTTGGCCGGCGCCAGGATCCGAATGGCGCCTACGCCGCCGTGATCCCTAAGTGGGTGGCCGCCATGATTGCCAGGGATGATGTCTTTATCAACGGCGATGGCGAGACCAGCCGTGACTTCTGTTACATCGACAATGCAGTCCAAGCCAACCTTCTCGCCGCCACTACTGACAATCCGGATGCAACCGATCAGGTCTACAACATTGCGGTGGGCGATCGTACGACGCTGAATCAGCTGTTCACCAAGATCAGGGACATCCTGGCGGATAAGTTCACCCATCTGAGCGAAATCTCACCCTCATACAGGGATTTTCGTCCAGGTGATGTGCGCCACTCTCTGGCGGATATCGATAAGGCCAGACGCCTGCTCGGTTATCAACCTTCCCATAACATCGATCAGGGCCTGACAGAGGCTATGAACTGGTATGTGGATGACCTAACCGGCTGAACTGCCGAGATACGATCAAGCAAACAAAAACTGATTATCGACCGGCGGCCCACTCTTGAGTCGGCAGCACTGTTGGAATCGAATACGAATCAGGTAAACAGGAACTTTTATCATGCGAGTACTCATTACCGGCGGAGCCGGTTTCATCGGCTCAGCTCTGGCAATACGTCTTTTGGATCGTGGCGATGAGGTTATCAGTATCGATTGTCTTAACGACTATTACGATGTGGAATTGAAAAAAGCACGTCTTGCACGAACCCTGGATCACCCGAATTTCACCGATCTGCGCCTTGCGCTCGAGGATCGCTCGGGCATTGCCGATACCTTTGCCAAATTTAAACCGGAAATGGTTGTAAATCTCGCTGCCCAGGCAGGGGTACGCTATTCGATCGAGAATCCCCTCGCCTACGTGGACTCCAATCTGGTGGGATTTGGCCATATTCTGGAGGGATGCCGCAATCATGGGGTGAGCCACCTGGTCTATGCTTCGAGCAGTTCTGTGTATGGCGCCAACACTTCAATGCCCTTCTCTGTGCACGACAATGTGGATCATCCGGTCAGTCTCTATGCGGCCACAAAGAAGGCAAACGAGCTGATGGCGCACACCTACAGCCATCTGTATCGCATTCCCACCACCGGATTACGCTTCTTTACCGTGTATGGCCCTTGGAGCAGGCCTGATATGGCAATGCTCAAATTCGCACACAAGATCATGCGCGGTGAACCCATCGACGTCTACAACTATGGCAAACATCGTCGTGACTTCACCTATATCGACGATATCGTGGAAGGGGTGATCCGGGTACTGGACCGTATTCCCCAGCCCAATCCCGATTGGGACAGCGATCACCCCGATTCTGCGACCAGCACCGCACCCTATAGACTCTATAATATTGGCAATAACAAACCTGAAGAGTTGATGCGCTATATCGAACTACTCGAAACGAGCCTTGGCAGGAAGGCGGAACTCAACATGCTGCCGCTACAGGATGGCGATGTGATTGCAACCTATGCTGATGTCGCAGACCTGATTGCCGACACGGGATACAAACCGGATACCAAGCTTGAAGATGGTGTGGCCAACTTCGCGCAGTGGTTTATGGATTACTACGACTATTGAGCAGAAAAAAAACAGGCGGGGAGTGACCCTGGAGGCAGATGGGTCACGGTCCCCGCCAGACTAGCGCTTAACACGGAAACGACCAACCGTGAGCGTAGGAAGAGCGTAAGGTTTCTTGACACCTCAAACATTGACTTAGGTCAATAAACCATAGTTTTGACCAGGTTATAAGCCCAAGAAATGGTATCCGGTTGGAATTTAAATCCCCCGGATATGTTGTTCTATGCGCTAAGCCCCGGATTCAGCCATTCCGCCGAAGATCTCGAACAGGCGGGGTAAAAAGCGACGAAACTCCAAACTCATCAGGGTAAATCTGCCATCGAATGCATCAGCCTCAGTCTCGACCTGGTAGTCTGCTGCTTGCTCTTGAATAAGGTCAAGGAATTTCAAACGTTTGATAGACATGTCCGCATCGATGATCAAGGACATATGCTGATCCCATTCAACAGCCAGTTTGACCACCTCTTTGCCGGCCTCGATATGCGCCTTTATTTCATCTGCGGTGAGATCCTGTCCCTTACATCGAAGCACACTTCCCTCTTCGCTACGGTCTTGCAGCTCGCAGCTGTCAAGCAGAGTGAAATCACCGAATTGGGCGGGGTGCTTCAACCACTCTGTCATGACATAGGGAGGGGATGTGGCAACCTCCAGCGGCTTAACAGGCAGACTGCCCAAACTATCCCGTAGCAGGGAGATCAATGCCTCCGCCTTATTGGCGCTGGCGGCATCCACCAGAATCCAACCCTGCTGTTTATCGATCATTGCAAATTGTCGAGTGTGGCGGCTGAACGCCTTGGGTAGCAGCTGATGGAAAACCTCATCCCTTAGTTCACTGCGTTCCCTGCGCGCCACCTTTCGCCCCTCCTGCTGTTGGATCTGATCGACCTTCTCTTCAACGATCTCATTGACAACTGACGCAGGCAGTAACTTCTCCTCTTGGCGGGCACAGATCATTTGACACCCACCGACCTCATGCACCAATAGCGCTGATTGGCGGCCCAGGGGCGCATCCCAGCCCATGCCCATCGGATCATGGCTACCACAGGCCTGAAAACGGTTGCTCTCCAGCTTTGCGGCAAGCGCATCCTGGCTTAGGTTGAAGGGTTGCTTAAGCAAATAGATACGGAGATTCTTAAACCACATATGCGTTACCATTGCGTAAAACGAGGGGCGGATTATGGCGAACCGGAGACGACTAATCCAGGCCTTTATGGGCGAAAGTGCGATTTCGACACAGATAGTATTGCCGAGTAACATTCTCTCTGTAACGACAAGGTTTACAGGTTGCTATTTGTTCGATTTCAATCCAAGGTTAATGGCATGAACCACAGCCCGCATGCACACTTTTCGACAGCAGATAGAGCCACCTTGCTGGAAATTGCTGCCGCTTCAATCAAACGTGGCGTGGAACATGGCGCACCACTACGGGTAACTGTGTCGGACTATCCAGAAGCGTTACAACAACATCGCGCCTGTTTTGTCACCCTGCTTAAGGGAGGGGCCCTGAGAGGATGCATAGGACATCTGGAAGTCCAATCACCCATCGTCGAGGATGTGGCGGAAAATGCCTATGCGGCGGCCTTCCGTGATCCCAGATTTCCCCCGCTAACCGATCCTGAGAGGGAAAATCTTGAAATACACATCTCGGTTTTGACCCCCGCCGAGGCCATCGCCTTCGAATCGGAGCAGGAATTGATAGCGAAAATCAGGCCATCAGTGGATGGTCTCATCCTGGTGGAGGGGCAACGTCGAGGCACCTTTCTCCCCTCTGTCTGGGAGTCGCTTCCTGAGACCCGTAATTTTCTCAGCCATCTCAAACAGAAAGCGGGACTGCCGGCCAACTACTGGTCCAGTACCCTTGAGGTTTATCGCTACGAGACAGAGTCGTTCAGCAATGCCTCAGTCTGAGAAAAAGTTAAAATTACCCTTGCAGCTCGATTAATCAGTTGGCGTGTCGCATTTCCCGATAGAGCCTTCCCCACAGCTTCTGCCATCGAGCCACAAGGCGCTCCCGAGTTTTGCATTATGCAAGCGGGCATCATCGATCCGGCTGTTGGTGAGATCGGCAAATCGGAGATCGGCGTTACTCAGATCCGCGCCCCTGAGGTCGGCATATTGGAGATTCACACCCACCATGGCAGCGCCTTGCAATTGGGCGTGGCGCAGATCCCCATGGCTCAGGTTGGCATAGCGAAGATCGGCATTGCTCAAATCCGTGGTGCTCAATTTTGCCCGGCGCAATACGGCACTATTCAGATTGGCACCCGCAAGGCTTGCCGCCCCCGCATCGAGATCTTGAATGAGGCAGTTTCTCCAATTCACTCCTGGAGCGGGTGGTGCATTGCACGCGGATTCATCGATCGCTTCCGGCATGCCATATCTGAGCGAATAGAGAACAGCACCACCAATGAGCAAAAGGGCGATCGTCAATGATAGCAGAGGAAACCGCCTCTCCTGTTGGTGATCTCTGGCATCAGCCCGCTCTCGCGCAGCCACCTTGGCCTGCGCATCAGCATCCCCTTCCGCAGCCCTTAATTGGAGTGGAATCACACTGGGCATCCGGCTGATTGCCTGCCAAGACTGTCTATCAGGACTGATCTGGTCCGACAACCCCAGCTCACCATCCAGCAGGAGGTGGCGAATACGCGCACTGGTGAGTGGCCCCACAACCATATCATCGTGTTTCACGAACCAACTCTGTGGCTTATTTTGCTCCGGCTTTTCCATCACTTCCTTATCTATCAATCTATTACCTACCCTATCGGCCTGAAGGTAAAGAAATGAACATCATCTTGCCTGCTCGCATATAATGTTAGCAAGCGCCTGTGGAAAAACAGGATATGTTCAAGCATTTGTTTAGGTTCTCCTCAAGCCATGGAGATATTCGGGACAAAAATCCTACTACCGCTACCTAGTGTCGAGCCTGGCAAGTCCCTGTTAGAACAGCTCCAGCCCGGGCAGATCCTAAGGGGTACAGCGCTCAGCGAAAATGTAAACGGCACACTGCGGCTGCAGATCGGTGTTACACGGCTCATCGCGCAAACCACCTTAAGTGTGCCTACCGGCCAGACCTTGACCCTGCAGGTTGAGAAGGCAGGCAATCTCCCTGAATTACGCGTCCTGACCCACCCCACGATGACGCAGATGAAATCAGCCGCTTTGAAACAGGTACTGCCACGACAGCAACCTCTACCCCAGCTGTTTGAGCGTCTCACCCAGGTTACAAGCGACACAAGCACAAGCCGTGCTACGCCCTTGCCACAAGCAGTAAAACAGGCGGTGCAGATTGTGTTGCAGCGAATCGTGCCGATAGAAGATCCGGGCTTTAAGACCCAGCTTTTGCAGGCGATGCAGTTGAGTGGCAATCAAACTGAAGCCCAACTGATCAACAGACAGGTTAACAGTGCCGATCTGAAACTCAACCTGCTGCAACTGATCGGACTTATAAAGCCCTTGATCAACAATCCTTCAAACCCAAACAATCAAGTGCTTTCATTACAACAGCAGGTATTAAATCCAGCGCAACCAGCCCCTGCCAATCCACCGGTTACCGCTCAAGAAACCAGCCCCACTGTCAAGCTGCTACTCGACCTATTCAAGCATTTGGATGGCGCCATAGCACGCATCCAAACCAATCAACTCAGCTCCTTGCCAACTGAGGATGCCACAAGACAGGTATGGCAATTCGAGCTCCCCATACGCCAGGAAAACAGTTTTGATCTGTTTCATTTCAGAATCAGCCGCGAACAGGTAACCAAGGGTACTGAAACAACACCCATCTGGAATCTGACCTTGCATATGAATCTATCGCCTCTAGGCCCTATGAGAGTGAGGCTTGCGCTACTTGGTGAAACAATTTCGACCATCATATGGTCAGAGAATCCGCAGACTGCGGATTTGGTCAATCAACACCTCGACAAACTGCGTACCGGTCTCGAGTCAACCGGTCTGGAGGTCAAGAAACTGGAGGCCTTTCAGGGGATCGCCGATATTGAAAATGAACTACCCAGTGAACGATCACTATTGAATGAGCAGGCATGACTGACTATCAATCCAAAGATCCCGATCTAGCCGTTGCCTTGAAATACGATGGGGAGAATGCACCCCGCCTGACCGCCAAGGGCCGTGGAGATTTGGCGCATCGAATTCTTGCCTTGGCGGACGAGCACGCCGTGCCGCTGCATGAAGACGCAGAACTGGCCGCCCTGCTCGCGCAAATACCCTTGGGGGAAGAGATTCCTGAAGCCCTCTACCGGGCAGTGGCGGAGGTGATCGCCTTTGCCTATCTGCTGTCTGGTAAAATGCCGCCGGGGTATGAAGATGTCTTATAATCAACCCTAGGCTCGCAGTCGAGATTCACAATTGACACGGAATCCATAGTGTCTGAAAACAGAGGAAGTCAAACAATGAGAAGTGCGATACTAAAAATTACACTCCTGCTGGTGATGCTGCCATCCCTGTCGCTGTATGCTGAAGATTACAACACGCAACAACAAAAGCAGACTGCGACCAAGACAACCCAAGCCAAACAGTACAGCAGCCAAGCCACAAACAGGGATCAACGCAGCCGCAAATGCGCCATCTACTCCGGCATCTGCCCCATGCGCCGTTCGGCGACAGTTGGTGATTACTGCATCTGCCACACCCCGTCCGGCCCAATCCATGGGGTTGTCATACCCTAGGTATGGGATGCTCCTAAAGTGAATTGTCGGCAATGCATGCCGAATCGGGTACAGGCTTACTTCTGACGATTCGAATGCTCGTCATTCTCTTTTTGTTCCCGGGTATCAGCGACCTTTTTTTCCTGTTCACGAAAGCGGTCGACGGCCTTGTTCAGAGCTTGTGTACGACTGTGATTTTTCTTCCAGACGCTCTTTGAACTGCTGTGATTGACAATGCTTGCAGCGACCACCTCTTGTTGCTGTTTGATCGCCTCGTCCAGCTTGGCGAGAAATGCGCGGTACTCCTGTAACTGTGTAGCGCTCATTCCCTCCCCTGCCATTTGCTTGAAGCGTTCCAGATACTCCTGGTGATATTGCTTTAATTGCTCCAGCTTTGCTTCTTCCTGTTGCAGGCTCTTCTTGGCTTGTCCCATCACCCGCGCTGCCTTCTGCTCCTTTGAATGAGCAAATCGTTGAACCGGTTTGAGCCGTTTTGATGGGGACATATATTATGGTATCCGATTATTGGTCGATTGTTTGGGGTAGATTAAGCCCCTCAGGCATCTCTATATCGTCGATCTCTTCTGCAGGAAACAAGGCCTCGAGATCCTCCATGCTCTGTTCGAGTGTCACCCTGGTATTCATATCCTGACGAAGAAACTGGCTCAAGGCGGGCATTGCCGAGATGGCAATATCGATCTGCTCATCACTACCGGCCTCATAGGCACCAACACTGATCAAATCGCGATTTTGTTGATATATAGAGTATAAATGTTTGAACGAGCGGGCAGCATCCTGATGGCTGTAGCTGGTGACATCGTTCATGGCGCGGCTGATTGAGGCTTCGATATCGATCGCCGGATAGTGGCCGGCGTCGGCCAATCGACGGGATAACACAATATGTCCATCGAGTATTGCCCGGGCTGCATCGGCAATCGGGTCATTTTGATCATCACCTTCGGTAAGTACGGTATAAAAGGCCGTAATCGATCCACCACCTTTATCCCCATTGCCGGCCCTTTCCACCAACTGCGGCATCTTGGCGAAAACAGAGGGTGGGTAACCCTTGGTTGCCGGAGGTTCATGGATCGCCAGGGCAATCTCCCGTTGTGCCTGGGCAAACCGGGTCAATGAATCCATAAGCAGCAATACATGCTTCCCCTGCTCGCGGAAGCTTTCTGCAATACTGGTCGCCAGCATAGCGCCATGCATGCGCCTGAGGGGTGGATTATCCGCCGGTACTGCGACCACCACCGCCCGTTTCAGCCCCTCCTTACCCAGGATATTCTCAACGAACTCCTTTACTTCCCGGCCACGTTCACCGATCAGTGCCACCACAGTAACATCCGCGTTGGTATAGCGGGTCATCATTCCAAGCAGGATACTCTTGCCCACGCCGGAACCGGCAAATAGACCCAGTCGTTGACCGCGCCCGACGCTGAGTAGGGCATTGATAGCTCGCACCCCCACATCCAAAGGTTCCCGGATAGGGGTGCGTGCCAAGGGATTGAATGAGGTGCCGGTCAACGGGCGACGTTCATCGTTGTGGATTGTGCCGAGCCCGTCCAAGGGTTTGCCGGCACCATCAATGACACGTCCGAGAAGTTGTTCGCCGACTATGGCTTCGCAGACACGTCCTGTTGGGATAACTCTTGCCCCCTGCTCCAGCCCCTGGATGTCTCCGGTCGGCATCAGGTAGAGACTCTCTTCGCCAAAGCCAACCACCTCTGCTTCGATGTGGGTACCGTTGCTGCTGACTACATCACATTGGCCGCCAATCGCCGCGCGACAACCGATCGCCTCCAGGGTCAGTCCAACCATACGGGTCAGGCGTCCCTCCACCACCAGACCACGATCATCTCCCAGACGATCCTGGTACTGACGTAATTTCTCTGCCAGGTTCGCCTGACGCTGGGGACCAATCGAATCTGTTGTCATCAAGGATTACTCATTCAGATCATCCACCGAACGCGCACCCGCCAGCAATGGGGCGATCAGTGCAGTAAGTCGGGATTCCAGGGTGCCGTCAATCTGCGATGTATCGGTCACCACCTTGCAACCGCCACGATTGATAACCGGATCCTCGATGAGGCTCCAACCCACTTCATTGTCCCCCAGGGCATAGACTTCACGGATCAGCTCTGCATCCTCCGGATGAAGCAGCAGGCGCACATTGTTTGAAGATACCGGCAATACGGAAAGTGCTTCACGCACCACACCGACGATCAGGTTCGGATCGCTCTTCACCTCACGCCGCAAGAGTTGTTTGACAATGGCGATAACCAGGCTCAACAGCTCTTTCTCAACCTGGTCATCCAGATCCCGCAAGGGTTGTTCGAAATAGGCGAGCAGCTTGTCGAGATGAGTAGTATAGTGTTGCAGATCACGCTGCGCCTGGGCCAATCCCTCCTTGTGGCCGAATTCAAAGCCCTCCTGTTTGCCCTTTTCAAATCCCTCCTCATAGGCCTGCTTTTGAATCTGCTCCAGGGCGCCTGCCGTGGGAGGCGCGCCAGGCGGCAACAGGGTACGTTGCCCAACCACCTTGCCATCACTCATGTCTGGCGGCAGCCATTGCATTACCTGCTCAAGGTCAGGGTCCTTGTCCGATTTAGACGAACTCTTCACCACCGCCTCCGAGCATTATCTCACCCGCATCGGCGAGACGGCGGGCGACTACCAGGATCTCTTTCTGGGCTGACTCCACATCGCTAAGCTTGGCAGGGGCGGCAGCCTCGAGATCATCCTTCAACATCTCTGCCGCACGCTTCGACATATTCTTGAAAATCTTCTCTTTCAACACTTCATCGGCGCCGCGCAGGGCCAACAGCAGCTGTTCCGTGCTGACTTCGCGCAACAGGCTCTGAATGCCGCGATCATCCACATCGATGAGATTCTCGAAGACGAACATGTTGTCCTGCAGTTCCTGCCCCAGGTCACTGTCGACCTCAATAATCTCTTCCATCAACTTGCTCTCCACCGCGCCATCGAGCATGTTGAGGATCTCCGCGGCCGTCTTTACCCCGCCCAGGCTGGAGGATTTGACATTGGTGGCGCCGGAGAACTGTTTCTCAAGGATCTCATCCAGTTCCTGCAATGCGGCAGGCTGGATGCCATCCAGGGTTGCAATCCGCATGATCACGTCGGTACGCACCCGTTCAGGGAACTGACTGACGACCTGGGCCGCCTGATCCGACTCCAGAAATGAGAGTACGATAGCGATGATTTGCGGATGTTCGAGTCGAATGAGTTCAGCGATTCCCCTGGGGTCCATCCACTTCAGTTGCTCCAGCCCTTTACTGTTGCGACCGAGCAGTATCCTATCTATCACACCGCCGGCCTTGTCTTCGCCGAGGGCGCTGTTGAGCATGGTGCGGATATATTCGTCTGAGCCAAGTCCGAGGGCGGTCTGCTTCTCCAGGGTCGAGACAAAGTGGCGCATCACGCCTTCCATTTGATCAGTGGAGACATCGGTAAGCGTCGCCATGGCGAGGCCCACATCCTGCACCTCTTTCGGCCCCATGTGCCGCAACAACTCAGCGGCATCCTTCTCCCCTAGCGCCAACAACAGAATGGCTGCCCTTGAGACACCACCGATCTTAGCGACTTCGCTATTCTCTTCGGTCGCTACCTGATTGGTTTCTGCTACATTATTGTCTGCCATCTTCTGCAATCCACTTTCGAACCACCTGCGCCACTCGCTTCGGATCTTCCTCGATCATGTTACGGGCCTGATCCAGGGTCTTTTCATAACTGCGCGGTCCGGGGAGATGGAGAGAGGCATCGTCCTCAGCCAGGGCACCCATAACACCCCCGGCCCCTCCTTCAATGCCCCCTTCAAGGCTGCCTGTGGCACCGCCAGCCGCTGCAGCCACCCCTTCAGGCATATGTCTGATAGACACCTGCTTGATGAGACGGGTCATTACCGGTTTCAATACTCCAAAGATTAGTAGCAGAGCGAGCAGAACGCCACCAACCTGTCGCACTGTATCCCAAAACCAGGCCTCCTCCCAGATGGGGATTTCCGGTAGTGGTTCCGGCGGTGCCGGCACATAAAAGGCCTCATCGATCACCTGTACGCTGTCACCCCGCTGAAGATCGTAACCGATGGCCTCCTTGACGAGATTGGATATCCGGGTGATCTCTTCTGCTGTGCGCTCAATCGTCTCCAGTGTGCCATCCTCGGCACTCGCATAGCGATGATTGACGACCACCGCCACGGATAGCCGCCGCAGACGGCTGGTGGGCAGACGGGTATGACTGATGGTCTTATCCAATTCATAGTTGCGGGTGGCCCGCTTACTGGTGTTTACGGGTGTGCCGCCGGCATCCGCACCGGCACCACCTGCCACTTGAGGCGCGGTGCCTGCGGCTGGCGGTTGATTGGACAAGGCGCCAGGTACGCCCTGCACCTCACCCAATATCGATTGCTGCTCATTCACCTGCTCCGATCGCAGGGCTGTGGCGTCGGGATTGAAATACTCCTGGGTCTTCTCCACGTAGGTAAAATCCACATCCGCGGTGACCTCTGCGCGCAGGTTCTCCCGTCCCACCATGGGTGCAAGGATATCCTCGATGCGCTGTTTATAGTGACTCTCCAACTCCCGGGTGTACTCGAACTGACTTGTACTCAGCTCCATCTCCCTGGAGTCATCCTTGCTGCTCAGGAGACGGCCCTTATGATCGACCACCGTGACTTTGGAGACATCCAGTTCCGGTACGCTGGATGCCACCAGATGGGTAATGGCTTCCACCTGACCCTTCTCCAGGTTGCGGCCGGAATAGAGTTTCAAGACTACCGATGCACTGGGAAATTTGCGTTTGCGCACGAATACCGACTGTTTCGGATTTGCCAAATGAACCCTGGCACTCTCAACACTGGTCAGGGTCATGATGGTGCGGGCCAGTTCGCCCTCTATGGCCCGTTGATAGCGGGCCGATTCCACCAGGCGACTGGTGGAGAACCCGGTATCCTCCTGCATCAGCTCAAACCCGGCAGACCCGGATTGCGGCAATCCCTGGCCGGCAAGTTTCATCCGCGCGTTCTGCAGCTCGCTGGAGGGCACCATGACGATGCCATTGCCCTGATCGATCTCATATTTGATACCGGCCTGTTGCAACGCCTGGGCGATCTCGACTGCATCCTTGTGGGCAAGATTGCCATACAGTGGACTGTAACTGGGTTTCTGGGTCCATAAGACCACCGCCACACCCAATGCAACACTTGCGGCAAAACCCACCATCACCGCAATCACACGTAACGTGGGATTGTCATGGAGCTTTTGCCCTACCTGAATCTCAGTGCTTGTTTCGGATCCTGTTGCCATTTTTTGCCTTCTTTATTAGATACTTAGATTGGCATATTCATTACGTCTTTGTATGCTTCGACGAGTTTGTTACGTACCTGTACCATGGCCTCGAAGGAGAGACTCGACTTTTGCGCCGCAATCATCACCTGGGCCAGATCCATATCTCCCTCACCACGCTCAAAGGCACTGCGCAACTCGCTGGCCTCTTTTTGCGCGGAATTGACATGATCGATGGACTGCTTCAGGAGATCACCGAAATCCGCCCCGGAACTCTCCGATGCCTGGGTCGATTGATTAGTGGCCTGGGTCGCCATCACCCGCATCTGGGCCAGGACTTGATCAATGTTCATGCTATTACTCATGGTTCTCTTCCCGTTTGTTCAACTACTCACCTTTTCCACGCAGATTTCATACCATATCAACCGGGTATAGCCACGCCCGCCTCGCGCATGCGGGCGATCTTGTAACGCAAGGTCCGCTCACTGATACCGAGACGGCTGGCAACCGCTTTGCGACTGCTCTGGCCCTCTTCCAGTGCATCCAGAATCAACTGCTCCTCCACCGAGCGAAGGTCTTCCGGCAGACGCCCCGGATTGGCGCGCTGCGGGACCGCTGCGGGTTTAGATTCTGCTCCCTCACTCTCGAAACAGAGCTCGCTTGCCTCTATCACACCATCACTATCGAGAATCAATGCCCGTTGAATCAGATTGTCGAGTTCCCGCACATTCCCCGGCCAGGTGTGAGACAGCAGGCGCTGCTTGGCCTCATCGCTCAAGCTTGGCAGTGTCTGTCCGGCGCGGTGATTCTGTTGGATGAGATGGCGGGCCAAGGGGAGAATATCCCGCTGGCGTTCGCGCAACGGCGGCAGGCTCAGGGGAAAAACATTCAAACGATAGAAAAGGTCCTCCCTGAAACGACCGGCAGAGACCTCTTCCCGCAGTTTACGATTCGTGGTTGCCAGAACCCTGACATCCAGTTCTATCAATTTTCGGCCGCCCAGACGCTCAAGCTCCTTCTCTTGCAGCACGCGCAACAGCTTTGCCTGCAGGGCCAGGCTCATCTCCGAAATCTCATCGAGCAACAAGGTGCCGCCCTGGGCCTGTTCGAATTTACCGGCCGTCGCCTGATAGGCACCGGTAAAGGCGCCCTTCTCATAGCCAAAAAGCACGGCTTCAAGCATGTTTTCCGGAATGGCGGCGCAATTGATGGCAATAAAGGCACCCTCGGCGCGGCTCGAGTGCTGATGGATGTAGCGGGCAAACACCTCTTTCCCGGTGCCACTCTCACCATGCAGCAATACTGTGGCATCACTCCTGGCGACGCGAAGGGCGAGATCGAGCACTTCACGACTGCGTAGATCCTCCGCAATGGGACCGTCGATAACAGGTTCCACAGCCGAGCTGATGTGACTCGCAACCTTGCTCACCAGCACCTCTGCCTCGAAGGGCTTTGCCAGGTAGTCAACGGCGCCGTCATGCATCGCCATTACCGCCTTTTCGATACTGCCGTAAGCTGTCATCAACAGCACAGGCAAATCCGGGTAGCGCTCCCTGATCTGACGCAGCAGGCTGTGGCCGTCCATGGGTTGCATCTGTACATCGCTGATGACCATTCCGATAGATCTTTGTTGCAGCAGATCCAATGCGGCACCCCCCTCCTCGGCAACGCAAACCGGGTAACCGGCGAGTTCCAGTGTGTCGCTCAGGGCCTCCCTGAGTGAAGGATCGTCTTCAACAATCAGCACCGTCGCTAAACTCATGACAGGCTCCTCATCGCATCAAAGTGTTCTTGAACCGACCTTCGTTCGCCGGCTGTATGCGGCACTAAATCGAGCTTTCTCAAAGCCACGGGAAAGCGAAGGTGAAACAGGGCGCCGCCGCTATCGGAGTGCCCACAGGTGATTTCTCCACCATGGTTCAAGACTAAATTCTGAACCACAGCCAAGCCCAAACCGGTGCCCGTACTGCGGGTGGTAAAAAACGGATCGAAGATACGCTGCTGCAGATCATCCGGAATACCCTTTCCGTTATCGGCCACATCCAATTCGATTTCCGATCCGACACGCAAAGATAGACATATCTGACTGGCACCCTGCTGAACGGCATTTTCGACTAAATTGTTCAATAGACCTTCCAGCGCATCAGCACGACCGATCATCAAGGCGCGTCCCTGACTCTGATCGTCTATCAACAGCTGCACATCTGCATCGGCGAGTTCGGATTCGACAGATCTGGCATAGTGTTTCAGCAGCTTTCCCAGGGAGAGCCGTGTATCGCCCGCATTCTCACCCCGGGCAAAGAGCAGGATGTCATGGATTTGACGCTCCATATGCTGCAACCTGTCGCGAAGTTTTGCCGTGAACTGATGGCGTTTGTCGGGATTAAGGTCGTCACTCGCCAGATGTGAGATATAGAGCAATGCCGTACTCAGCGGGGTACGCATCTGGTGAGCCAATTGGGCCGACATCTCACCCATCGCGGCCAACCGCTCACGTCGATTCAGGCGCTCTTGAAGACGCCGGGTTTCAGTGACATCCAGTAGCACAAGGATACGCCCCGGTGTCTGTTCCAAGCGGCTGGATGAGAGGGTAAGCAGACGACCATTGCGCAGTCTGAGCTCACTTCCGGAGACATCTGCAGTTAACGCGTTGGCACGCATCACTGCCGGCCATGTATCAAATTCCTGGAGCTTTCCGAGCAGCTTGATAGCGGCCGGATTGAATTCCCGAACACGCTCCTCCCCATCCAACACGATAACCGCTGCCGGTAAGGTTTTAAGCAACTTCTCCAGACGATCTGCCAGCCGCTCCTTCTCTGCAAGCTGGACCATGCGTTCACTGCGGGCGGCGGCAAGTTCCTGGCTCAGTTCAAGCACTTGATCCTGTAACTGTTGATAGGAACCGGTCAGCTCTTCGGAGAGCTGATTAAACATCTTGAACGCAGATTCCAAGGCGTGCTGTCTGTCGGCGAGAGATGGTTTGGGTGACACGTCATTCAGCCTCTGTTGTCAAATGAGATATCTCACAATTGACAAAGCAACTTACGTGCCTAATTTAATTATTCTTTTATTTCAACAAGTTGGAAATGGTGTTTGGTGGGCGCGTCAAATTCCCGGCGACTCTGTTTGACGCTGGAGACCATATTTTCGTAACTTCTCCACCAGGGTCGTGCGCCGCATATGCAACCGCTTGGCGGCATGGGCGACAATACCATCCGATTCATCCAGGGCCTGTTGAATCAAACTCTGTTCGAGTGAATTCAGGTGGGCCTTTAGATCTAGCCCATCATTGGGCAGACGCGGAGCATTCACCGTGGTGCCCGGCTCCTCTCCCTCTAACGTCACTTGGGGAAGGTGGGTTATCTCATGCAGATCGCCCACGGGACGGAATTTGTCGGGCAGATCGCTCACATCCACGACCCCGTAGGGATGCAGAATGGCAAGGCGCTCTATGAGATTGGCCAACTCCCTGACATTACCGGGCCAGCGGTAGTGGCTCAGTGCAGCGATCGCCGCAGGGGTCAGCCTTACCGATCCCCGCTTCTCGTTTTCGATACGATGAATAAGATCGTTGACCAAGACGGGAATATCCTCAACACGATCCCTGAGTGGCGGCATCTCAATGGGAAATACATTCAATCGATAGAAGAGATCTTCACGGAAGTCGCCGTTCTTAATGGCCTCTTCAAGATTTCGATGTGTCGCCGCAATGATACGCACATTGCAGTCCATGGTTTTGTTACTGCCGACCCGTTCAAAAGTTCTCTCCTGCAGGACCCGAAGCAACTTAACCTGCATCGGCATACTCATGTCCCCGATCTCATCCAGAAACAAGGTGCCGTTCTCGGCCATCTCGAAGCGTCCCTGGCGAGCACTGATGGCGCCTGTGAAGGCTCCTTTCTCATGACCGAACAACTCACTTTCCAGGAGGTCCGCCGGGATGGCGCCACAATTGACCGGGACAAAAGGCTTACCACGCCTCACCGAGTGGAAATGGAGCTTGCGGGCCACTACCTCTTTGCCGGTGCCCGACTCGCCCAGAATCAATACCGTTGCCTCGGAGTCGGCAACTTGCTCGATCATTTTATTGACCCGTCTGGTTGCCCTGCTGCTACCCGATAAGCTGCGGAAGAGCTCAACGGGACGCGTTGTCTGTACATCAGATGTTTTAAGCTCTTGATAGACCTGAGCCTTGTGTATCAAGGCCATGAAGTCATCATAGACACTGGGGATCCGGATGCTGCCGATCAGATTGTCACAACCTTCGAGCTTTTCCGGCAGGCCACTCAACTCATCATAGAGTTGGAATACCGGCATCCCGGGGAACTTATCCTGCAGATTCCGGGTAGTCTCCAGTTGCTGATCCAAGGCCATATCGACCCCGAGAAAAAGCGCCACGCACACGGCACCCTCATCCATCGAGGGCAGCTCAATTTCAGACAGTTCAGAAACAACCCGCAGATCGCCTTCGACAAAGCCTATGACATGTTCCAGGTAGTTCTGCCGTTCAGCATTCTGATCGATTAAATAGACGCAAAGATTTGGAAACACTGGACCATTTATAGCTATCGTTTGACCCATTAATCAAATCCATTTGACAGGGTGTGAATACAACTTGATTTCAGCGAAGTTAAGCAGTATTTACGCAAAATGTCAAAATTTCGTCGAACCAATATTTTTAATTAATTTTTTTTAGTAACATATTGTAATTATTATAGGTTAGTCTGTGTTTTTTCCCTTATCATAGGTAATTACTCTACAATTTTAGGTGGAGTCTGTTTTACGCCATCGACGACGTGCGAGGGCCAGGCCATCGATTATTTCTCAAATGCGCCAGCACTAGAGGCAAAACACCCTTATCAGATTAATCTATATCTGCCGGTAAAAATCCTATGGACAGATGAGTGATCGTGATATGTTTTCCCAATAAAACTGGGTATATACTCTACTTTGTACAGGTTGAATCTAAATAGTATTTCCATGGCAAAACTCACCCTCTCCTTCAAAGGTCGTGTCATTGATGTCTTTCATATTGAGAGTGAAGAGACTCAAATTGGTCGCAATGAGGATTGCGCCATCCCTATCGACAGCCTCGCGATAGCGCCTGTTCAGGCAGTTATCACCCGTAGTGACGATCAAAGCTATCAACTTCAGGCGCAGGACGAGGCTTTTCCCGTGCTGGTCAATCATGAGAAGTCCGAAGCGACCACCCTCAATCATGGGGACGTGATACAAATCGGAAAACATACACTATCCTTTGCAGAGGATGTCATGGATCTCAGCGCTGACCTGGGCCAGGCCAATCACAAGCAGCAGGCAGAGGAAGAACCTCAGGAAGAGGATGAGTCGGCACCCAAGTCAGGTGTATTGCAAATTATCAACGGTGACAATTTCGGGCGCATCATACCTCTGCATAGAAACATGACCCGGATAGGTCATGCGGGAGGTGACTGTGCCATTATCGCCAGGAGGGAGAGTGGTTACTTCATCTCCTTTCTCGAAGGTCCGAATCCGCCCCGCGTCAACCAGATACCGATCGGCAATCAAGCCCGGTTACTGGCTGATGGGGATATTGTCGATGTGGGCGGCACTCAGATGCAGTTTCATCACTAGGGTCGGCTTAAGGCCCAAGCAAATGATATGAACGAATCAGATTCAAGCGAACGCCGGCGTTTCCATCGCATACTCTTCGATGCCCCTGCAACAATCACCAGGAAACAGGCCACTTATACCACCAACCTGATAGATATCTCACTCAAAGGCGCTCTGTTCAAAACGCCTGTCGATTGGGCCGGGGAAACGGGAGACGAGGTAACCATAGAGGTCATGCTCAATGAGTCCGATGCGGTCATATCCATGCATGCGGTCTGCGCCCATGAAGAGAATCAACATGTCGGCATATTATGCAAAGAGATCGACATGGAGAGCATCACGCTTCTGCGCCGCCTCATTGAACTGAATGTGGCGGATGAGGAACTGCTACAGCGGGATTTGGAATCCCTGGGTTAGCCAAGCAACCCTTACTTATCCCCGGCATCCTTTTTATCTCGTTTACGCTGCAGAAATGCTGTCAATGCCAAGGCGCCAAACAGGGCGTAGTAGATGGCCTCGCTGCGCTCGGCACCGAAAAAGAGCGCACCATAACCGCCGATGGCGGCGCCTATACCGCCAAAGGCCAAGCCCCGCATGACCCGGCATAATGTACAATTGCGATCATTTACCGATGCCATCGGTACTATAGGGCCTTGATGCAATCGAGATAGGATTGCTCATCCGGCATCCGATTGGCGGATTGAGCCTCCCACAACATCCGCCCCAAACACTCCATCAGTTGGTGCTCCACATCATGGTTTTCACCCCTGCGCTGACACAGGTTTCGATAGATCTCGCTGATGCCGAGGGGTCGATCCGTTGAAATCTGTTCCAACAGACTGATGTGCATCGCCATATGCAGAAACGGATTGCTTTCGCCCCCGTCAGGGTGAAACTCCTGAACGAGAAATCGTTCCCGATCGTTCAGCATTGCATGGTATTCAGGATGTTGTGTGATCACACTGGCGATCATCTTCTCCAGCGGCTCCATCTCTTCACCTGCTTGACACTTGCGCCACGCCTCGAAGAAGACCTGGCGCATTTGATTACGGTCACCGCTGATCATAGATACATCTTTCTAGGGTTGGGTGGCATGCTTTGAAAACTTTTCCAGCGCTCCAGTGACCTTGCCCTTGACCTTCGGTCTGTCACTGATTGCAAAGCGGCCGAAAACATACTCTGGACTGTTGTAGCTCAACCACACTTTGCCCTCCGCATCCTGCCATACCAGCGCCTTCAATGGTAGATCGATGCCGGCACGCTGATCACTTGTCATCAGAGCCGTCCCGACTTTGGGACTGCCGAAGATGATCAATTGGGTTGGACGCAGAGATTTTCCCACCTTTGCCGCGCCGGCCGCATGATCGATACGGTTGAACACCTTCAGTCCCGCCTCCGTTGCTGCCGCGACAAAGCGATCAGCGGTCTTTTCCACATTGAACTGGCTCTGGATATTGATCAATCCCGTATCTGCCATCGCTGTAGAGCCGCTCGCCAAACCTATTAACACTACCAAGATAGAGGTCATTTTTTTCATCGTCATCTCCTTTGATAAGCCCGAAGCATGAATATGTAAAGATTCAGGCGGTTTTTATTCTGTCTTTTCTCTATATTCACACAGGTCTTCGATGACACAACTTCCGCATCGAGGTTTGCGTGCAATACAGGTATACCGTCCATGCAATATCAGCCAATGGTGCGCATCTTGCAAGAATTGCTCAGGAATCTGCCGTAACAGCTTCTGCTCCACTTGCAGGGGTGTCTTGCCTGGCGCCAGGCGGGTTCGATTGGCAACCCGAAAAATGTGTGTATCCACCGCCATGGTAGGTTGGCCGAATGCAGTATTCAAGACAACATTGGCTGTTTTTCTCCCCACGCCCGGCAAGGCCTCCAGTGCCTGACGACTGTCCGGCACATCGCCCCCATGTTCTTCAATGAGTATGCGGCAGGTTTGCACAATATTCTTTGCCTTGCTATTGAACAATCCGATGGTTCTGATATAGCGCTTCAATCCCTCCTCGCCGAGCTGATAAATCTTCTCGGGTGTATTGGCCAAGGGAAAAAGCTGTTGTGTCGCCTTATTCACGCTTTTATCTGTTGCCTGTGCCGAGAGGATTACCGCCACTAGCAGTTCGAATGGTGTTTTATAATTTAGTTCAGTGGTCGGATTGGGATTATGGGCTTGCAGACGTTCGAAGATCGCATGGCGTTTTTCTCTATTCATATAAAACTATCGTAAGCAATTGAGACTGATTGACGCACTCCCTGTCACTCCTCGACTATAGCAAGCCAAAACTCGCTTGTTCCAGTCCGCTGTTGTAGGCTCCCCACTATGACTAATTCTGAATTCAGTGCATTCAGCATCCGTCGACTCAATCCTTTCAATGGCGTTTTGCAGATATTCTCCGCTGCAAATGCCCGCGCATTGAGCAGTAACGGGGTGATCTGGGAGATCCAGGTGTTGAGCGACACACCTCAGGGGCTGTGGGCCAATATGCCATTCAGTGGCAAGCAGTTCTTTACCTTCGGACGCTGGGCGCCGGATTCAGGTCTACAGCAAGTACCTGTAAATCCACTGTTTAATGTCCGCGACATGATCTCATCGGCGGAACGACTGACCGCTGCCCTAGCGCCTTTGATCGATGATCTTCCTTTCCCTCCAGCAGATATTTATGAGCTGTGGTTATTGGACGAACAGAGTCTCAGTCCAGTTGCGCTTTTATCCAGCTGTCGCCATGAGAGTGAGATGAGGCAACGCCACAACCCAAAGTGGATTGCCGCCGAAAGGGGTGATTTCTCATTCATCTCATCCCGATTACTCTCAAGGGATCAACCCAACAACGATGGCTACAATCCAAGGGTGCATGCCTCCATACTGGAGGCCACGGTTAGGCATCGCGGTGGTCAACAGCATACCCGAGCCTGGTTCAAACATCTCCCGGACGGTACATTTAGTGGCTGTGATGAGGAGACTCCCTCACTGAACCGATGTGATTTTCCGGAGTTGCCCATCACCGAGGATTGGGAGAATGATGAGGATTTCGCCCTGGTGACAGATTATATCGCCTGGAAAGCACCCCAGTTACTGCTATTGCAAGGACTCAGCCCGGCAACGCGAGAACGCCTTGAACCCATTGCCGTGATGCAGGCAGAAATTGTCGAGCGCCTGTGGCGTCTCTATCCGGATATACACAATAATGACCTGTTGAATAGTGCGCGGGTTGAAGCAAAAATCCGATCTGCGAACCGGAAATGAGCCTATGAAGTACATCAATCAATCGGATCAGCTGAACCAGCCGGATGGCGGACTTGGGATACTGATCATTAACCTTGGCACGCCGGAGGCCCCGACAGCGGCTGCGGTGCGTCGATATCTGGCGGAATTCCTCAGTGATCCGCGTGTGGTGGCGATCCCGAAACTCATCTGGAAAGTGATACTCCACGGCATCGTCTTGCGGGTCAGGCCGAAACGTAAGGCCGAGGATTATAAACGCATCTGGACTGAAGATGGTTCACCGCTATTGGCGATCTCCAAAAGACAACAGCTGGCTCTGCAAGAGACATTGCAATCGCGCCTACAGGGCGATGTCCATCTGGCATTGGCAATGCGCTACGGCAACCCGTCCATTGCCAGCGTTCTCCAGGAACTACGCCAAAAGAATGTACAACGCCTGCTGATCTTCCCTCTCTATCCACAATATTCAGCCACCACCACCGCTTCCATATTTGATGCGGTTACCGGGGAACTGCAGCGCTGGCGTTGGATACCGGAACTCCGTTTCATCCAACGCTACCATGACCAGCCGGGCTATATCCGGGTCTTGAGTGAGAGCATACGCAGCTATCGTGAACAGGCTGGGGAGGCGCAAAAACTGCTGTTCTCTTTTCACGGTATACCCAAGCCCTATTACCAGGCTGGCGATCCCTATCCCGATGAGTGCCATGCCACGGCGAACCGGGTTGCGGAGAATCTGGGGCTGGACGAGAGCCAGTGGCATATCAGCTTCCAATCCCGGTTTGGCGCCCAGGAGTGGGTCAAGCCCTACACCATGGAGACCCTGAAGCAGTGGGGCGCTGAAGGTATGGAGAGTGTTCAGGTGGTCTGCCCCGCCTTCTCCGCCGACTGCCTGGAGACCCTGGAAGAGATCGCTGAGGAGAATCGTGATGCCTTTCTCCAGGCCGGGGGCAAAAGCTACGCCTATATACCGGCTCTGAATGACAACCCGGCGCATATCAAGCTGCTTGCTGACCTGGTCTGTCAACATGTCTCGGGTTGGCCCGAAGCGGAAGCGACTTGATAAGGGATTCACTTATGACAGATCACCCCCGCCCCGTGGATATCAAGGTGCACCAGAAGAGTCGCTTTCTCGATATCGCCTTTGACGATGGGCGCCATTTCTCACTCCCCTGCGAATACCTGCGGGTCTACTCACCCTCCGCCGAGACCCGGGGCCACAGTCCCGCAACCGCAAAACTGGAGAAAGGCAAAGAGAGGGTCTCGATTACCCAGATCGAACCAGTCGGCCAATATGCAATCAAGATCTATTTCGACGACGGACACAATTCAGGCCTCTATGACTGGCGCTATCTCTACAATCTCGGCAAGCATCAGGATGAGCTTTGGCAAGCCTACCTGGAGAAACTCGAGGCTGTCGGCTATCAACGCAAGGATCCGGATCTGACACCCCCTAAAAGCTGAAACTGGGAATATAAGATGCATCCTGGATAACTGGATACGACCTATATTGAATAGGCGGGGGATTAGATGTTCGGATAATGATCTGGCTCAATCACCATTCTGTATGTTGTCACACACTCCACAGCTAAATTAGCTACACTTAATCTATAGTATTGCAAGGTCACACAATCGCTCTTGCAATAGATCCTCAGACAACAAACGACCCAACATAATACTGGGGGGATTAGAGTTAATGGAAGAGTCACTGCAGCGTCTGCTCGAGGCTGAAAACAAAGCGCAAACAATCCACAGCAAAGCCGAAGAGACGCGCGAGCGCATGATTCAAGAGGCTTTGCAAGAGGCCAAGACCAAAGAAGAGCATTTCGAGGCGCGTATCCCCGAGTTGCATCAGAGCTTCATGGAGAAAGCGGAGAGCCGGGCCGAACAGACCATCGCGGAGCTGAAAAAACGCTTCGACGAACGTCATGCCCAGTTGCGCGAATATGCCGAGGCACGGGAGGAAGATGCATTGGAAGCGGCCTTCTCCGTCCTGATCGATCCCAAGGCCGATGAAGATTGAACCGGTCTCATGAGTTCGTATAGTGACCAGGCCTACCTAAAGACCCGCGTCGGTGTACTCTCGGCACGGCTGCTCGACCCGGAAACCGTTGAACGTCTGAAGCAGATGTCCCTGGCGCAACTGGGTGAGGCCTTTGACCTGCAGCCCATCTTCGAAGAGGCGATGGATAACCGGCAGAAGATTCGCCTGGTTGAACAGGCCCTGTTGCAGCGTCTGATGCATGAACTGTCGGTGCTGTTGCGCCCCCTAAGCGGCCGCTCCCGGGGATTGATGCTGTATTGGCCGAGAAAGTTCGAACTCTATAACCTGAAAACCCTGATCAGGGGTAAATTGAACAGCCTCGGGATGGAGGAGATTCGCGACAATCTGTTCGAGATGCCGGAGAACATCCGCCTGCCCCACGAATCCCTGCTACAGGCGGAGAATGTGCTGGAGATGCTGCGCCAGCTCGATCAAGGTCCCTATGCACTGATCGCGAGGCAGGCGCGCAACGTATTCAAGGAGCAACACGAAAACTTCTCCCTGGACGCCGCCATCGATCGACTCTACTACACCGGCATGCTGCGCCACGCCAACATCACCGACGGCATCGACAAGCGCGGGCTGAAAAAGGTGATCGGTATCATGATCGATCGACAGAATATTCTCTGGCTGTTGCGCTACCGCCTGGTCTATCGCTTCGCACCCAGTGAAGCCTACTACCTGCTGGTCCCCTATGGCGGCCGCATCCAAAGAGAGAAACTGATGGAACTGGCCAATCTGGACGGCCTGGAGACGATCATCGACCACCTGCCCCAACAGTTCAAAACCATCCTCGCCGATGTGAAGAACATTACCCAAGTGAGGCAGCGACTCGACCATACCGCCGGCGATGAGCTGCGCAAGTTGATGCACTACAGCCCCGATGCGCTGGTCTCGGCACTTAGCTACCTGATCATCCGCGACATGGATCTGATGAAACTCTACGCCGTCATTCAGGGCAAGCTTTTACAGATGGACCAGGAAATTTTAAATGAGGCGGTACCGGGTAATCCCGTGCCCGCGGGGGCAGTGGAGGCGACTCATGTTTAGCCCGTTGCCGATGAAGCATATCAGCCTGCAGGTACTCACCGCCGATCTACCCAGCGCCTCGATGATCCTCGCCGGTCTCAACAGCTTCAGTCCGGATAACCGCCCCTATGCGGAGGACGAGCTGCCGAGTGTTCCCGGTCAGCACTTTCGTGAGTGTTATGCCCAGGCAAAGGCGCGTCTCGACAAGATCTCATCCCAGGTCGGATTCACAGCCCCCGCTCTATCCGGCGATATCACACCGATCTCCGAGCAGCAACTCGAGGCGGTGAATCAATGGTTGGGCCAGGCCTGGGAGAGCTGTTCCGATTTCGAGGAGAGCCGTCGCCGTCATCTGGAGGAGCGTAGGAGCATCGACCAACTGGAGACCACCCTGGCCAATTTTCACGATCTCCAAATCGACCTGGGGCAACTCCAGGGCGACAAACAGTTTCTC
>JBEVVS010000042.1:0-55841 GCA_040507005.1 Candidatus Thiodiazotropha sp. | reverse complement strand
GTTCGATAACGGACATTTTTCTAAGGACCTGGAAACCATTCTTGAAAAGGGAATTGCTTTTTCGCAAAAAAACAATCCTGATGAATGGGGAAAATTCAAGATAAGCAACGGAAAGCTTTCCTTGAAATACAATGACAGTAATAAATTTGATATTCAGGAATACTTCACTCTATATCCTTCCAATCCTGAAAACATAAAATTACTGGGGTGCTGGGATTCCAGTAAAACCTTTGAATTTTCCGATGGTGTAAGTACCGGTAGCGGTATGGGTATTAGGGGTTATTGTTTTGATAAAAATGGCCGGTTTTCGAAAAACAATACCTTCGGTTTCAGTGGCGGTATTGAGAATTCCCCCTACGGGAAAGCTCTTAAATTGCCAGTAGGAAGTTATTCCTCAGCATCAGAAAAATCACAATTGGGTTGGTATAGGATTGACGACTATACCATTCAGTTACATTATGATGATGGTGCCGCTGAGACTAAATTTTTGGGTATTGATGACATGCTTTTGTTAGATTACGATCAACTTTTCAAAATTGAAAAATGAAAGGGGGAAAAGAGGCCGCTAGACTCGAATAAATAGATCAGCACAATCAATCATCATTAACTATCGACATGGTTACTCAATACTCAAAAAAGCCTTTTGGCAACGTTAGCTTTGTGAGTAGAATAAAAAGTTGTTGAGGTTTAAAGTGGTTTAGACTAGAACAGGTCTCCAGATCGGGAGCAGAGCAGTATGTGATAAAGGGTACTGCCCCCATTTCTCCTGCATCCTATAGTAATGTCATTCATTTCGCTGTTCAGTGCAGCTTTCCCCCACTGAGGAGGGTGCATGAAAATTCTGCTGAATCATATTCTCTGGCTGATCGCCGCCTGGCCAGTATTGTTGCTGGGCGCTCCCGACTATTTCGTCGATTCTGACTGGCTGTCGGAAAATATCGAAGATGAGCGAATCATCGTCATGGAGGTGCGTTACCATCCACATCGATACTACACCGTCGGCCATATTCCAGGCGCGGTGCAAGTACAACGTTTCAAGGATCTGGGGGATAATCAGGCGAGTCCGTTGATGCGATTTCCTTCACGTGACGACTTTCAACAACGCTTGCGTAACTGGGGTGTTAACAACGATTCCGTGCTGGTGCTCTACGACGACTCCAATACCGCGCTACTGTCCCGCCTCTACTATCTGCTCGAGCTCTACGGCTTCAACATGAATCAGGTCAAGGTGCTCTCCGGCGGTACCACAGAATGGAACGCCTTTGAAGATATGGAAACCGATAACCCGCAACCACGCCCGCTGGGTAATGTGGTATTGAAAAAGGCCAACCCCGACCTTTACATCGAATGGACCGATATTTATGACGATGTGGTATCACGACGTGACCCCAATACCATTCTCCTCGATGCGCGTCCGCACGATATGTATACCGGCGAGGTGGTTCGTCATTCCATCATGGGTGGCCATATCCCTGGCGCTGTCAATGTCGTCAGCCTGGACGGTACCGGCTCGCAGAAATGGGTTGAAGACGAAGCATTGGCAGAGTTGTATCGGTCCATAGACCTCACTAAGACCATCTACGTCTACTGCCACGATGGTTTCCGCATGAGTCTGGCCTATATGCAACTAAAACATCTCGGTGCCAAAAACGTACGTCTGTATAACGGTGGTTGGTCACACTGGGGAAACCGTATGACCTTACCGGTCGTCGAGGGTGACAAGCCCTACGCCGGGGATTACGAGCTTTAATGCATTACTGACGGCAATGATATCTATCCAACTCACCTTTTTATCCACATTGAACATGTGCGCAAGTAAACAAGAATATCGAATATGGGCCTTGCTAAGACAGCCGATTTCGACGCGGTGTCTTACTTCGTATCTGACTTCTCGGTTCCGCTGCCCATCTGGCGACGGGTTTTAAGACGTTTTATGCGTGATTCCAAGGCCGCTTTTCCAGCAAGTCGTGTTTGTTGTCGTTCCTGGGCTGTAACACCCGATCGGAGCCGCAGCGGAACGGCCGCAGTCCTATTCTGGGACCTTAGCTTAAATAGGGCCAACGAAGTGAAATAGAGTAGCGCAAAAGCCAGCGCGCGATGGGGTTCGTCGATCCAAATTCCGCTTGCCGAGCCACCCAGTGCTTGAGCGATATTGGTGTGGAATCCCAGGTCCGGGATCGGCAGTAACAGTGTAGCGAAGACCAACAGCAACCACATGAAAGTGGAAAATATCCACAAACGGATATCCTCATCATCGTCACTGCCTCTGCCCAACAAGGGAAACAGGTAGCGTGATGCCAGTAGCCAGCCGAAAGCGAGCGTAGGCCACCAGCTGTCGATGGCCAGGCTCCCACCTGCAGCGAATGCCAGGTAGAAGAGGCTGCCAGCTAGTAAGCCGGAGTAAACACCGCCCAGTCGTTGAGGAACAAGCGCGGCCAATATTGGTACCATGATCGTGGCATGAATGACGAGGAATTCGACAACCATTACCAGCATCATGGTGGTGACAAAGCCACTGTCGAATCTCTCCGGAACAATCCAAACCGCAAGACACAATCCGGCGGTAATAAAATCCGGGACGACTTCGGATAACCGTCGTATCCAGTGGGGTCTACTGCCGGGGATGGCGGTTTCGGCCCGCCTGGGAAGCGTCATGACATCTCCGTGGAGCAATGGAATTGGCTATGTCCAAACAGAATAGCCCGCCTCTTATGTCAAGTCGAGTGGGGAAAGGGATCAGTAAGTCGGGATACCTGGCAGATAGAAGCGGGGTTTTCTGGACATCTGAACATCCTTGTTCAGATGGTAATTCTGGATGATTTTAATGATTACATCAGTTAAAGGGTACTGACCCCTTTTTTGCTAATTGAGACGGTCAAAGATGGCCTGAATCGATTGAATTGATGTCTCAATATGTTCCAACATCATCGTGTCATGGGTGGTGTTGGAATCTTTGTAACTGTGGAACATCCGGACGGTATTGCGTATCTGCCAGGTCAGCTCTTTGATCAGTAGCTCGATCTCGTTGAATTCACCCATGACTTCTTCATCAATATCAGACAATATCCTTTCCTGCCGCAGCCACTCGGCTATTTCATTACTCAATAAACCGGACTCGTCTATGGTTGAGCATATGCGATGGGTGATTGCAGCGAAAGCGGATAGCTGCTTGGCATCAGCTTGGTCTATTCTGTCGCCAAGCTCCAATAGATTCTGGTGAATATCGTCTAGGGCTTGTTTTGCCTCTGCTAGGATATCGATCTGTTCCCCCAGATTCTTCGCATAATCCTTCGGGCAATCCTCAGGCCTCAGCCTGACGGGTTGCAGACCGGACTTTTTGATAATGGACATGGTTGCCCGATAGACTTCATAACCATTGGTGGTAGGGTTGAGTTGCAGGTATGGCTTGATGTCACCGAGGGTGCGTTGACTGTTGCGAAAGGATTTGACCCGGATGGAGTGGATGCTGTCAGTCATGTTGATGATCTTTCCAGCCATACCGAGCTGGTTCTCGTTCAAGGCCAGAGGGTAGCCTGACCCGAAACAGTCCTCGTGGTGTTCGATAACGGCGCGGGAAATCTCCGGATAGATACCGGGTACAGAGTCGGCAATAATCTTGCCCACTATGACATGAGCACGCACAGTCCTCCACTCCTCAGTGGAGAGTTTCCTGTTGCTGCAGATAATATCAGGATCCAAATGCAGCAGGCCGATATCGTGTATCAGGGCCGCGACCAGGGTATCGCGCCTCTGATTCATATCCAGCCCCATCTCTCTTGCGATCAAGGTGGACAACCAGGCCGCGAAAATGCTTTTTTCAAACTCGGAATGCATCTGTGCCTCGAGCACAGTCAGTTTTTGTGTGATCAGCGGATGCAGTCTTTCCAGTTGCAGCAGCTTTTCGAACTCGGGTCCATAATTCAGAGCCTCATTGATCACATGCAGATCAGGATATTTATCCATCAGAAGCCTGAACTCTTTGATCAGGGTTTGGGCATCCGCCTGATGTTCCAGACCTATGTGGATATCCAGGGGTTTCAGCAGTTTGTGTTTGACCAGCTGTTGCCGCACACCCTGGTCTATGTTGACACCCTTGCGCGCCAATAGTACGCCATTGTGATTGAGTATGTCGGATGTGGTGAAGGCTTGATTTCCCTTCTTCGAAAGCTCTGACAGGTGAACAGAGTAGAAACCGTTCTTGGCCTGGTCCGTATACTGTTGAATCAACTCATCCATCGCTATCCAGTTCCATTACGCAGAATTTTTACAGTGAAAAATAATCCGTAATCACAAATTCTTATTGTTTACAGTGCGCTTATCAACGGAGCCTGCCTCTGAACTCCAGCCTTTCTCTCACATCGGCCGGCTAAGCTCAAACTTAATTATATAATCATATAGTCAGTATTATTGTTCTTATGCGGTGGTAAAAAATACTCCATATTCAGGGGCGAAAAGAGTGTGTCATTTGCCTTTTCTCTGCGTGAAAATCCACTATCAATACAGCATGAAAAGATAAATATTGTGTAAATACAAAAAGATAGATGTGGCATGTTAAGTGCTGATGAAGGGGTTCACCTTTTGCAGCAAACCGATAGCAGGAAAACTACATGCCAAAAACAGCAACCCCACGTACGACTCGATCCGGATTGGCCTTAATGGCCATAACAGCGATGCTTACCGGCCCCGTCATCGCCGAAGATGAGTCGAGACTCATTCATGTCGAGTCCACCACCATCGATGATAAATTTGAGAACAAACGGGATGAGGCATCGAATATTGCTGTCATCAGTGGCCAGAAGGTGGACGACTCCCATGCCCAGAACATTCAACAGATGCTGCAGACTATCCCCGGCATCACCACGGAACTGCAGGCGGGGGACTCGCTGAAAATTCATATCCGTGGTATCGAGAATCAGGTCTACATGGGGGAGAAGCCCGGTGTGGCCGTGGTGATCGACGGTGTGCCGGTCTTCGAGCGCACCGGTCGTGTCAATATCGACCTGGACAATATCGAATCCATCAAGGTAATCAAGGGTGGGGCCTCTTATCTCTTTGGTGATGACGCCCTGTCCGGGGCGGTGATCATCACCACCAAACGGGGTGCCGGATATGAGGGTTATACCTTTGCTGCGGAAACCGGCAGTTTCGGGTTTAGGAAAGGTCTCGCTCGTGCCGGTTTCTCCAACGATAACGCCAGCGGGCACCTGCAATATTCCAAGCGGCAGATAGATGGTTACTACGATGACTCGGACTCATCCGCCGAGTATCTGAATGGTAAGTTGATGTACTACCTGGATGACACCAGCGATATCTCCCTGGGTATGGAGTTGTCTGACAGGAGCAAAAACAGCCATGGCGCGGTGAAAGGGGTAGTGGCCGCTGAATATGATCCGCAGAGCAAGGATGTCTATAGTTACAACGACTATGCCAACAAGTACCAGGTCGACCTGGCGAAGTTCTTTGCTACCTACTCCAAGAACTTCAATGATAACGCCAACCTGATGCTCAATCTCTACAGCTATGGGGATGAGACCGAGTTCTTTTCCGGCCCGAACAGGAATGATCCGGGGATCTATGAAAATCTCAATCTCTATGATCAGGTCCAGCGTGGCCTGAAGTCAGAGTATCGCGCCAGTGGCGAGAATCTCGCCTGGATGGCCGGCGTCGATCTGCGAGCCAACAGCTATGAAAACAATGTGCAGGCCGCTGTTGATCAGTATGATTTCCGCGGAGGGCTCGAGGCGAGTGCCGGTGATGCGCTCTCGGACGACACCACGGATGAAACCGTTGCCGCTGCCTACGGCGAGGTGAAATTTAGGGTGGCGGAACCGCTGGTGCTGACTCTGAACAGTCGCTACGATCGCATCAACTACGATTACAGCTCGAATATCAGCGACCTGGATCTCGACAAGACCTTCCATGTCTCATCCTGGCGCTTGGGATCCAACTATGCCTTGGCGCAGAATCGGGATCTCTATGCCAATGTTTCCACCGGTTTCCGGGCACCGTCTGTAAGACAGCTCTTCTCCGGCTCAATCTCACCCACCGGGGACACGGGGAACAATACCAACCTCGAGCCGGAGCATGCGATCAACATGGAGGTTGGTTACCGCGCCAAATTGGCGCTTTTCGGTGTCGAGGCCGATCTGGACATGGCCATTTTCCAGATCGATCGCAAGGACTACATCATGAAAACCTCCGGTCAGTATGGCAGGGCCGAAGAGTCCGGTGACTACTATGACAATATCGGTGGCGTGCGCAACCGCGGCTTGGAACTTGCCCTGAGCAGCTACACCACAGCATGGTCATGGAATCTGGCCTACACCTATCTCGATACGGAGTATACCGATTACGACAACTTCAACCTGATGCTGGGCAACCGCTATGGTCGCAATGGCCTGGTGGATTGTGCGGTATTGGATCCGAGCAACTCCTACTGCCTGGAACACTACAACAACGAAGGTAACGAGGTCCCCAGAACACCCAAACACCACCTGAATCTCACCCTGGCTCGCAAGCTAGGTTCCTACTGGACCATCACGGGTGAGTTGGACGCCAGCTCATCCTACTATGCGGACGAGATCAATCGGGTCGAGATCGATGGCCATGAGACCTTCAATCTCTTGATCAACTACGATCGCACTATCGCCAAGGCCGACTGGTCGTTCTTTCTGCGCGTGGACAATCTCTTCGATGAGGATTATTACAACACCGCCCGTGGCGGCAGCGGTGATGCGAAGACCGCAGACAGCGACGGTGATGGTGTCTACGACAGCTATGACGGGGTTTACGATGAAAATGATATCTCCATTGTGGTCAATAAAGGTCGTACGCTAACAGCGGGATTAAGTGTGACTTTTTGACAGCAATTAGCAAAAGATTGTTAATACCAACCACTCTATGGAGGCTACTGTTTTATGGATGGCTGATTTAGCAGGCTTTCGCCAATTACAGGTGCCAAACACATAACAGCACGTTGACCTTGTGAGGCGTTGTGAAAGATGGCAGAAAGAGGCAGGCATACCAGGTTTACAATGACCATGCATGGTCACCAGAATGTCCCCTCCCTGGGAAATGAGACTCCTTTCTACCCAATGGTAAATTCGGATTATTTACTATTTAAAGGCGTAGCGATAATCCAGGTAGAGCCGGATATCCCGGTCGTCGCCCTTTACCCCATCCACGGCGCCGGTCTCGTCGGAGCTGTAGTCGTGATAGAGCCCGCGGAAGGAGAGGCCTTTGAGGGCGGGGATCTTATAGCGTATATCGAGTTCCCGGTACTCCTCGTCGGCGCTGCCCAGGGAGGCATCGGCCGAGTTTTCCGCATCCCTGCCTTTGGCGAAGGCAATGCTGGTTTTCAGGCCGGGCAGGGTCTCTTTCCAATCGTATGTCACTTTCAACTTGACGACCTTTTCGTTGCTGTTGGTGAGGTCCGGGCCGATGGCGGATCGGGTGGGAAAGGGATTGGTGCCGTGGTCGCCGGTGAAGTTGTCCTCGATCCAGATCTCATCGATCTTGGTAAAGGCAAGGGAGATCGTTGCGCCGCCCTTTTTCCATGCGGCCTCGATATAGGCGCCCAGGCCATCGTTGGAACTGGAGGTGACGCCGGAGACCGCTCCTGGTTCGTTTTCGTCGTCGAGGTCACCACTCTCCGCGGCGGTTACAAACAGATCGCCATCGTCACTCGAAGTGAAGACACCACCGCTGAATTTCAGACTGGATGCCGCAAGCTTGTGAGTATAGGAACCACGAACACCGAGTTTTGAGAGATAGTCCTTTGAGGTCAGATACTCGCCTTCGATTGTGTAGTTACCCACCTTGTACTTGGCTCCCAATATACCCACATAGTCGATATCACCTTCTTCCGAGCGGTCGGTGGCGAAACCTTCAAAATCATCACGGGCACGGCGCGACCATTCGTCATACATGGCGCCATATATGGAAAGCCCTTTTACCGGCTTGAACACGGCATTGACTCCGCGGAATGTGTTTGGCACCGCACGACTTCCGGAACTGCTCAAAAATATCGACTTGTGTTTCTGTCTGCCGATCTTGATCACGGAGTTCTTGGTCGGCGTCAGGTTGATGAAGGCCTGGCCAATCAGTGAGAAGCCGTCCAGCTCGCCATCATCGAGCATCAGAATGTCCTCTCTCGTCGCCCCGTCATCGTCGATATCCTGAACCAGGTAGCCGGAAACACCGAGACCTACAATGTCGTTGAACTGTGGTGACCTATAGTTCAGTTCCACGCCTAAAGCTGTCTGTTCCCTGTCGCTGCTGTCATTCTCGAAATCCCGGTCGAAATGTATCAAGCGTACCTTGGTCCCAATCTCGTGGCCGTTGAGTTTGGCGTCAGCGGCGAGAACTGTACTCGTCATCGATACGGAAAGTGCACCTGCGGTGATTAGAAATGCACTTGTTTTTATAGGTTGCATGACTCCTCCTGTTAGTGATTTGTGTGCTGAGCATTCAGCTGCCTATCGGGCCTGCACAACCTGATTCATAGGACAGACAGGCTGCACTTAGGGGGGAGCATATTACTGTCAAGCTTACAGTTAGCTTTCAGCAAGGAAACTGCGACCCGAGCAATCCCTCTTTTTAATGTAGAGGGGTGATTTTGAAAGCTAATAGAAAGCAACAATCCGGAAAATCGATAGTGGGCTAGTTGTTTCTGACCGAGCCCGGTGCCGTTGGCAGCTAAATATAAACAGATTCTTCATCCTCAGTCATCGCTGTGTGGCTGGAGGGATTATTGATGATGCAACCGTGAATTCATCGCTACCTGGATAGAGATAATCAATGAACAGGCGAACATCTTCGAACCCGCGAGTCATAGAATGATGGATTTAAGAACCGAGCGTCCGGAAGACTTTGAAGATGCGGTGCTCGAATACCACCGCACGCCCAATCCCGGAAAACTGTCAGTCGAGCCGACCAAGCCATTGGAGTCGCCCCGGGATCTGGCGCTGGCCTTTTCACCCGGTGTTGCCGCGGCATGCAAAGCCATTACCGCGGATCCGTTCCAGGCCGCCGAACTGACATCGCGCCAGAATCTGGTCGGCATGATCAGTAACGGAAGCGCGGTGCTTGGCCTCGGAGAGATCGGCGGTCTGGCATCCAAACCTCTGCTCGAGGGTAAGGCGATGCTGTTCAAGCGCTTCGCCAATATCAATGTTTTCGACATCGAGCTAAGCGATTCCGATGTACAGCGGTTTATAGAGACCGTTGCCCATATGGAACCCACCTTCGGCGCTATCCATCTGGAGGGCATCAAGGCCCCGGAGTGCTTTGTCATCGAGCAGGCGCTTCGTAAACGCATGCAAATCCCCGTCTATCACGATGATCAGCACGGTACCGCGATGGCGGTCTGCGCGGCAGTGATCAACGGCCTGCGGGTGGCCAACAAGCACTTGCAGACCTGTCGGCTGGTAACTGCGGGGGCGGGGGCGTCGGCACTGCCCTCTCTGGACCTGCTGGTTGCAATGGGTCTGCCGCGGGAAAACATCATCGTCACCGACAGCCAGGGTGTCATTTTCCAGGGCCGGGAGGCAGGAGTGAATTCCTGGAAACAGAAGTATGCAGCCGATACCCGGGCCCGGACCCTTGCCGATGCCATTGCGGGGGCCGACATATTTCTTGGTCTCTCTGTCGGCGACGTGCTGACTGCCCCGATGCTCGAGAGCATGGCCGAGCAGCCATTGGTATTGGCGTTGGCAAACCCGACACCGGAGATCACATCGGAGCAGGCCAAGGCCTGTCGCCCAGATGTGATCATTGCCACCAGTCGCTCCGACTGCCCGAACCAGGTCAACAATGCGCTCTGCTTTCCCTTTGTCTTCCGCGGCGCCCTCGATGTGGGAGCCACCACTATCAACGATGCGATGAAGCTGGCCTGTGTGAATGCGATTGCGGATCTGGCGATGGCGGAACCCGTGGAGCGCGTCACCAGTGTCTATGGTGAGCAGGGTCTGCAGTTCGGACCTGACTACCTTATTCCCAAGCCCTTCGATCCTCGTCTGATCACTGAGATCGCCCCCGCGGTAGCCAAGGCGGCGATGGAGACAGGCGTCGCCACTCGCCCCATTACAGACATGCGGGCCTACACTGCCAGGTTGAGCAATTTCGTCTATCGTTCCAGCTCGCTTATGCGTCCGGTCATCGAACGCGCACGCAAGGATCCCAGGCGCATCGTCTATGCCGAGGGTGAGGAGCGCAGAGTGCTTCAGGCCGTGCAACAGGTGGTGGACGAAGGTATCGCCTATCCCATTCTCATCGGCCGCCCCGGGGTCATCGAGAATCGCATCAGGCAGCTGGGGCTGCGTCTCAGGGCCGGTAGGGATTTCGAACTCATCAACATCGATGATGATCCGCGATACAACGACTATTGGCGGCTCTACCTGCAGCTCTCCCGAAGGCAGGGGGTGTCGCAGGACAAGGCGCGCATCGATGTTCGCACCAATCGCACGATCATCGCCTCCCTGATGGTGCAGAAAGGTGATGCGGACGGCATGTTGTGCGGCACGGTTGGAAAGTTCACCAACCACCAGTTGTGGGTAGATAGGGTGATCGGCAAAGGCCCCGGGGTTCGCGGATTGTCAACCGTCACAGGCCTCATTCTGCCCAAGCGCAACCTGTTTATCTGCGATACCCACATCACGTCGGATCCAGGTATCGAGGAGCTTGTCGATATGACATTGCTGGCTGCCAAGGAGGTGCGCGCATTCGGTATCACTCCCAAGGTCGCCCTGCTGTCGCGTTCGAATTTCGGCACCCACAACAATGCTTCCGCGGTGAAGATGCGCGAGGCCCTGGTGAAGCTGCAGAAGCTGGCGCCGGATCTGGAGATCGAAGGAGAGATGCAGGCGGATGCCGCCGTGTCCGAAGCGGTGCGTCAGGGGATCTTCGGGGATTCCCGCCTGAAGGGTTCGGCCAATCTGCTGATCATGCCCAACGTGGATGCGGCGAACATCGCCTTCAGCCTGCTCAAGCAGGTGGGAAGGGGGGTGACCGTGGGACCGATTTTGATCGGTGCGAACAAACCTGCCCACATCCTCACCGAAGCGAGTGGCGTGCGTCGTCTGGTCAACATGAGCGCAGTTGCGGTCACCCAGGCTCAGCTCGGGATGAAGCGTCCGCCGGTCTTGGGCCGTAGTGCACAAGTGAGGTGAGACAATATGAGTGATGCACTTCCACTGGTCAGCCGGGTCGATATTCAGGCCGCACGACAGTTGGTTGAATCGGAGGCTCTGCTTTTCGAGAGTGACTACGATGACCTGGTCGGGGTGTTCGAAAGCGGCAGCCTCATCGGTTGCGGTGCGCGTAAGGGCCGGGTGCTGAAAATGTTGGTGGTGAGTCCCGCCCATCGTGGCGGTGATGTCATCAGTACCATCGTTACCGCCCTGATGAACCGGGACAACCAGGTCAGGAGCTATTTCATCTATACCAAGCCCTGTGCCATTCCTTCATTCGAACGCCTGCATTTCAGGTTGCTCGTTCAGGATCGGGAGACCGGGATCGGCCTGCTGGAAAATCGCCATGGAATGAAACACTTCCTGGAGAAGTACGCCGCTACCGCTGTGCCGGGTCGCAATGGCGCCCTTGTCATCGATATAGATCGGCTTGCTGTTATCGGCCCTGAGCCGATAGAACGATTGACTGCACGGGTGGACCATTTGACACTCTTTGTCACCGGGTCTGCGCATGAAAGGGGTGTCTATGCAGCTGTCAGCTCCCGCTTGGCCACTATCGACAACTGCAGCTTGGTTCCCGCTGGCCCCTATGTTTTGAAGGATGACGATGTCCCGGGATACTTTCTGCGTCCCGGTCAGGATAAGACGAAGTTGCGGTTGGCCCTGGATACGCAGCTGTTCGCTGCCTTTCTCGCCCCTGCATTTCGGCTGGAGAGACGTTACATCGAAATTGTCGATCCGGAAAAAAGGCGCCTGCAGCGCGCACTGGCTGCCCATGGGATGACCAATGTGGAGTTTGAGGTGCAATCGACCTCCGGTGGTGATCGACAGGCGTTCTCCGCCAGGTCTCTGGCAAGGGTGGTCTGAATGCTTCGAATTCGCAGCAAGGCACAAGCCGGAACCATGCAGTCCAGCGATCTCATGGTCACCGTTGAGCCCCATGCAAGGTTGGAGATCGAGATCGAGTCCACGGTGCAGAAACAGTTCGAACACCTGATCCGGGATTGTGTGGTGGCTGTCTTGAGACGTATCAATCTGCACAGCGGCAGGATCATGATTTCGGACCGGGGAGCGCTGGACTATGCCATCGAGGCCCGGGTCGAGGTCGCAGTGCGGCGTGGGGCGGGGAGCTGGTAATGGGGGATAGCAACCAACGCTTGAGGCGATCCCTGCTCTATGTGCCGGGCAATTCACCTTCCATGCTGCAGAACATTCCGGTGTTCGAGTGCGACGTCTGCGTTATCGATCTGGAAGATGCCGTTCCCCTAGTGGAGAAGGATGCCGCCCGTGCGTTGGCAGCCAGCTTCATCCGGCGCTATCAGGATCGCAACAAGGAGATCTATGTGCGGATCAACGGTCTGGATACCCCCTACTACCATGATGACCTGCAGGCCGTGCTGCCGGCGATGCCCGATGGCATTCGCCTGCCGAAGTGCGAGAGCCCGATGGCTGCCGAGCGTCTTGATGACCTGCTCACGGAGCACGAGGAGATGCTCGGTTGCAGGATCGGCAGCTTCAAGATCATCGCCTCGATCGAGAGCCCCGGCGGCATCATGAATGCGGAGAGGATTGCTCGTGCCTCTGAGCGGCTTGTGGCGATGGGTTTTTCCGCGGAGGACTACACCGCCAGCCTGCACATCGACAGGCCCAAGACCGGCGAGCATCTCCTGGTGCCGCGACAGCTTCTGCTCATGGCGTGCCGGGCCGCGGGGCTGCAGGCGATCGATACGGTATGGTCGGATACCACTGATATGGCGGGGCTGAAGGCTGAATGCGAGCATATCAAGGTGCTTGGCTACGACGGCAAGTCGCTGATCAACCCGCGCCAGATCGACGTGGTACACGAAGTCTTCGCCCCCAAGCAGGATGAGGTCGATTATGCGCTCCAGGTGGTGGACGCCATCGTCCAGGCGCGGGAGCAGGGGACCGGTGTCATCTCCCTTGCAGGCAAGATGATCGATGCGCCGGTTGTCGCCCGGGCTGTGCGGGTATTGTTGACGGCAAAGGCGCTTGGCATCGTCGATGTGGATGTGGATGAAGGTGTCATCTACGGAACGGCTTCCGTGAATGACACCTCTTCAGCAGGTGGCATGAAACGATGAGTAAAAACAGTCTGGGGCGCGACATTCCCGACAGCTTCCATGGCCGTCCGCTACGCCCGTACGAATCCCCCCATGCCTTCACACCCTCGGGAGTGGCTGTAGCGAAAAAGCTGCGGCGTACCTCGCCGGGGACGTCCAAGGTATTGGGTTCCCTGCGCGAGGCCATCGAGGCATCCGGCCTGAAGGATGGTATGACCATCGGCACCCACCACCATCTGCGCAATGGCGATGCCTTGCTCAATACCCTGGTCAAGGTGATCGCCGAGATGGGCCTGCGTGACATCAAGATAGCGGGGTCGTCCATCCACCCGGTGCATGAAAAGCTGATCCCCTACATACGGGATGGGGTGATCAGCGGGATCGAGTGCGGGGTCAACGGTGGCATCAGTCGCCTGGCGTCGAAAGGTAAACTCGAGGTACCCATCACCACCCGCACCCACGGGGGGCGTGCGCGGGCCATGATGGCTGGTGACGTCAGAGTAGATGTCTCCTTCCTTGCGGCGCCGACCAGTGACCGGTACGGCAATATCTGCGCCAGCAGGGGCCCTTCCGCTTGTGGCGTGGTGGGCTATGGCCATACCGATGCCGATTATGCCGAGACTGTTATCGCCGTTACCGACAATCTGGTGCCCTATCCGGCGTTCCCTATCTCTATTCCTCAATCCAAGGTCGACTATGTGGTCGAAGTGGATACACTGGGTGATCCGGGAAAGATAGTCTCCACCACCACCCGGGTCACCATGGATCCCATCGGCTTGCAGATCGCCAAATACGCCTCTGCGGTCATCGATGCCTCCGGCCTGTTGCGGGAGGGTTTCTCGTTTCAGACCGGGGCGGGGGGGACGTCCCTGGCCGTGGCGGAGAATATCCGCGACATGATGCGCAAGCGCGCAATCACCGGCTCTTTCGGCTGTGGCGGTATCACGGGCTATTTTGTCGACATGCTGGAGGAGGGGTTGCTGCAGGCCCTGTTCGATGTACAGAGCTTCGATCTGCGCGCGGTGGAGTCGGCAGGTCGCAACGAGGCCCACATCGAGATGAGTGCCGACATGTACGCCAATCCCTTCAACTCCGGCTGTGTGGTCAACCAGCTCGACTGTGTGGTGCTCGGCGCCCGGGAGGTCGATGTCAATTTCAATGTCAACGTCAACACCGAATCAGACGGTACCCTGTCAGGGAATACCGGCGGACATGCCGATACCGCGGCCGGTGCCAAGCTGGCCATTATTGTCGCACCATCCATCCGTGCACGTCTGCCCATCGTGCGCGATGAGGTCACCACCCTGTCGACACCGGGGGAGACCATCGATGCGGTGGTGACCGAGCGCGGTGTTGCCCTGAATAGGAAATATCAGCACCTGGCCAGGGAGATCAGACGCAAGGGCATCCCGGTCAAATCGATAGAGGAGCTTAAGGAGGATGTCTATGCCCTCACCGGTGTTCCGAGAGCGGTGCAGTTCACCGACAAGGTCATTGGCCTGGTTGAGTACCGGGACGGATCGATAACTGATGTCATACGCCAAGTTGCAAACTGAGATTCTCCTGGCACGGGATGTGCGCGAGCAGGTGTTGTCGGCGTGTCAGCAGACGACAGAGGAATCCCTGGTCTTTGTGTCGACCGCCATACCGGGTCGAAACAAAACGCCTTACGGAACCTATAGCTTGTTTCATTGGGCATTGGCCGAGATCGAAAGAGTATTCGGTTCTGTGCGATGGCAAAGCAACCTTTCCCATGATCTCCTTGGACCCTACATATTATTCTCCACACCACGTGACCCGGAGGAGACCAAGCAGCTCTGTGTAGAGATCGAAGAGGCTCATCCGGCTGCCAGGCTGATGGATCTCGATGTCTACTCAGCGTCGGTTGAACGCCTGGGAAGAGAGGATATAGGTTTTCCACCACGCTGCTGTCTGCTATGTGACGACCTCGCCACAAACTGCATACGAACCCACCGCCATGATTCAAAGACCCTGAATGCCCATGTTACCCGATTACTCAACGCTTTCTCCGACAAGACGATTGGCTGCAACGCTGGTTGATGGACTCCGCAAGGAGCTGGCCCTGACACCCAAGCCAGGCCTGGTGGATTGCATTAGTAACGGGTCCCACCCGGATCTCAGCTATGCACTGATGTCAGCATCCATTGAACTGCTGTCAAGCTATTTTGCGGCCAGTGCCGAGGCCCTCGAGGCGGGTTGTGGTGTAGAGACCCTACGTGAGCTCGGCAAGTGTTTCGAGCAATCGATGCTGGTCTGTTTTCAGTCGAATACCCACCGCGGTGCTCTGTTCCTCGGTGGTATCCTGCTTGCCGCTGTCGAAAGATCACCCGGTGGAGATGAGGCGGCACTCAGCTATGCAGTGGCGACTGTGGCAAAACAGTTATTCGATAAACGGGTTCCACACGACACGATTGGTGCCAAAGTGCGCAGGCAGTATGCAGCTGGCGGCATCGTCACCGAATCATTACAGGGGCTGCCCAGCGTCTTCGAGTTCAGTCTCCCCGCACTACGTGATGGGCTTGATCGCGGTATGTCACAGCGGGACGCCCGTTTGCTGGCAATGGCCGTGCTGATGCAAACAGTGGAAGATACAACAACTTTACGTCGTTGCGGTCCCCTGGGCCTGGCTATGGTTTGCGAGGATGGCCGGCGCCTGGAAAATATTCTGTATGCCGGTAAATCGCCGGTCTCTTACCTGAAGGATGCAGACGATCGCTATCGTGAGCGACGTTTGACGATGGGAGGGGTTGCGGACCTGTTGGCTGTCACCATTGCCTTGCATCACTTTTTCCTGCCGATTGACGGCAATGGTGAAGGCCAGGTGCCGCAAGGGAGGGATCTCTCCATCGGCTGTTATTGAACCGGTACTCTATTAGCCGGATTGTTGCAGGCGAAGCTCCAGCCTGACCAAAAGCCCTTGCCCTGACTCGGGGGTCAGGAGATGGAACTTCCCATGATGGCGGTTAGACACCTCCTTGGCTATCGCGAGACCGAGACCTGTGCCGGTTCGGTCTTCATGCAGACGGTAAAAGCGTTCCAGCACACGCTCCCGCTCGGCTTCCGGGATACCGGGTCCACTATCCTCCACCTCGAGGATCGCCTGATCCCCGTCACGGTTCACCCGAACCGTAACCAGACTGCCATTGGGACAGTAGTTGTTGGCATTGTCGATAAGGTTGGTCAGGAGTTCTGTCATCAGGATTTCGTTGGCAGTGATATCCAGTCTGTCGATGTCCGATTCAAAGCCCAGATCGATTCCCGGTTCATGATGTTCGTTGAGCCAGTCTATGGTGACCTGCTTTGTGAATCTGATCAGGTCAATGGTCTCCTGCCGATCGGATACCATCTCCTCGGAGTCGGCCCGGGCAAGGCTGAGAAGCTGGTTGATCAGGTGTGACATCTGGATTGCCCGGTCGTTGATGGTTTTTAACTCCCCGCAGCTGGAACCACGTTCGGACTTGCGCAACGCGAGTTCAGTTTGTGCCATAAGACTTGCAACGGGTGTGCGAAGCTGATGGGAAGCGTTGGCGATAAAACGCTTTCTTCGCTCCACGCTCTCCCGCAGGCGAGCCAGGAGGTCATTCAAAGCGGAAACGACGTTGCGCACCTCGCGGGGCATGATCAGCTCGATGGGCCGCATATCGTCGTATGAGCGTCGGCCGATCGCCCGCTCCAGTCGTGCGAGGGGCTTCAGGCCCTGGGTAACCGCCACCCAGCCGAGTCCGCCGGCCAGGATGATCAACAGACCCAGGCGAAACAGCGAACTGGTGACTCTTTCCCATACCAGCTGTTTGCGCGCATCGATATGTTGACCGACGTAAACAGATACCGGTCCATTGATATCGCGTCCTTCGACCAGTCGTCTCATGGCGACCAGACGGATATCCTGCTTTCGGTATGAACTTTTGTAGAAGTAGGGTTTGTCCACTTCAAGTGTGATCTTATCAGACGGCACAGGGAGCCCGCTGTATCCCGTCAGAAAGCTGTTGCCCGGACCTTCGACTTTATAAAAGACCGTCCCGCCGGTGGTCATCTGGATGATATTCAGGTGAACCATGTCGCCTTCGGTGCTTACCGCATGTTCCAAAATACCTATGGCCTGGGAGACCAGCATCTGGTCTAGGATACGCTCTGTGGTTCGATTGGCGCTGTAGTAGACCTCCACCAGGATGACGCATGACATCATGGCAAGCGGGACTATAAGCCAGCGCAGGACGCGGAGGTGAAGACTGGGTCCTACACTATTCATCAACTTCAAGGGTGTATCCGAGTCCCCGTACCGTGCGGATGTTGATGCCGGGATCGTCCAGCTTCTTGCGCAGACGGTGAACATAGAGCTCGATGGCCGTGGTGCTGGCTTCGTCGTCAAAGCTGAACAGATGCTCCGCAATCTTATCCTTGGATATTACCTTGGTGCGTGAACTGATGAGGATCTCCAGCACGCAGCGCTCGCGGCGGGTTAGCAACAGTTCCTTGCCGTTCAAGTGCGCCTCTCGCGAGTTGGTATCGAAATCCAGAGGTCCGAGTTTGATGACAGGGCTGGCTGTGGCCTGCCGGCGGCGAAGCAGGGCCCTCACCCGGGCGTCCAGCTCGGCGAGATGAAACGGCTTGGTGAGATAGTCGTCGGCGCCCAGGTCCAGCCCATCGACACGGGATTGGGTATCGGCCCGCGCCGTGAGGATCAGCACGGGCACGTCCGAGCCCTGTTCGCGCAATGATTTCAAGACATCCAAGCCATCTTTCCTGGGTAGATTGAGATCGAGTACGAGCAGATCGTAGGGCTCGGTCTGCAGCATGGACTCGGCATGCAAGCCGTCACCGATGGTGTCCACGGCGTGTTCCATCTGTCGTATCGATCCCGCGATGCTCTCGGCAAGGTCGATATTGTCTTCTACAACCAGAATTCGCATGGCAGATTCGAGGTTTATAAATATTTTTATCTATTTATAGCAGGTTATAACAGTTTGGGGTTGTTGTGTCTCTGCCTAGGGTAATTACATGGAGGATTAACGTAAGTTGTTGCACCCTACGGTTGCTTTGCTCTTGGATTTGCGTTCATTAGCGTTCAATTGAGGACTCATGACCTGTTTTTATCCCATGAAAGGTAGTTGAAAGCCATACAGGAGTAGGCTTGAGAATCTAAAATCAATTGACAACCAACGGGAGGTGCGAACGGCGATGGAATTTCCGAAATTGCTATTGATGCCATTGGGCGATGGCGGTGACCATAGCGAGCGATTGAACGCGGCGCTGTTGGTGGCAAAAGCGATGAATGCCCATCTTCAGATCATGCACACAGTGCTCGAGCCCCGCTCCCTGCTCCCTAAGAAGATGACTCTGCCGAAGGGGATGCTCGCCGAACTCGACCAGGCTGTGGTCCGGCATGCCGACCGTAATTCCGAGCGATTGTTCAACCTGTTCAAGCAGCTCTGCAAGGAGGCGGATGTGGATTTCACCAAGAAAGCCAGCACCGGGGAAGGCTGTTCGGCCTCCTGGTTCGGTGTACGCGGGGTGCGCAGTGCCCTGGTCGCGCACTACGGGAAACTTGCCGATTGGATCGTCTTGTCACGCCCGCCGGGTGGACACCCGACCTCGAGTTTCGAGGCGGCGGTTTCGGAGACCGGGCGACCGGTCCTCATCGTGCCCCGCCGCTTGGAGAGTTTTGCCCTGGATACCATTGTCGTCGCCTGGAACTGTAGCCGGGAGGCAGTGCGGGCGACCACGGTGGCTCTGCCGGTGTTGCAACGTGCGAAGCGGGTCTTGCTACTGACCTGCCGCGCCAAGAGGCAGTGCGAGCCGCGTCTGGAGGAGTTGACCAACTATCTTGCCCTGCACAACGTGACCGCTGAAACCCGGATCATCGATGCCGGATCGGTTAATACGGGTGCGGTTCTGAACGATGCGGTGAAGGCGGAGTCTGCATCCATGGTGGTCATGGGCGCCTATAGTTCTCATCGCGTACGGGACCTGATGTTCGGTGACGTTACTCAATACCTGCTCTCCAAAGGCAAGGTGCCGATGCTGATGACGCGGTGAGGTGAAGTTGTTCTACTCGGCCGATAGACGAACCTGGTTCGGGATTGCCAGACTTCTTCTTGCCGGCGCCTTCGGTGGGCTAATCTTTTACCTGTTGCACCTGCCCCTGCCCTGGATGCTGGGGTCCCTGGCCGGCGCCCTCCTGGTGGTCACGCTGACAGCTGTTCCCATCGCCAGACCGAGGAAACTGGTAGACCTTTCTCGTGCGATTCTGGGGGTCGCGATAGGCGCCGCTTTCACGCCGGCCCTGCTGAAAGAGGCGCATCTCTATCTGTTCAGTCTCGTTCTGCTGCCACCGATAATAGCCCTCGGCAGTTGGGCGGGAATGCGTTACTTCGAAAGATTCGCTGGATTCGATCGGCGCACCGCCTTTTTCAGCTCCCTGCCCGGGGGGCTGGTGGAGATGACGCTCATCAGCGAAGCCTGTGGTGCGGATACCCGCCGCGTCACCCTGATCCACACCACCCGGATATTGCTCATCGTCTACACTGTGCCCTTTGCGATCCACCACCTGGGTCGGATCGATCTCAGTGGTCGAGGAGTGGCAACCGACATTATCACGATGATGCCCATCGATCAGGCGCTGATGCTGTGCGCTGCAGCCCTGACGGGTTGGTGGCTGATGTGGCGGATGCGCCTGCCGGGTGCCTCCATCATCGGCCCCATGTTATTAAGTGCCATCCTCTATGCCAGCGGTCTGGCGACCTGGCGGCTACCCTCTCAATTGATAAACGGGGCTCAATGGATCCTCGGCGCCAGCATCGCCTGCGCCTTCGTCAACACAGGCCTGCGTGAGGCGGCGCACGCAGTGGCAATGACCCTGGGCTACTTCGCTCTGCTCATATCTCTGGCCATGGTCGGGGCGCTCGCGGCCCATCACATAACCGGGGTTCCCCTGGTTGCAACCCTGCTTGCCTTCATTCCGGGAGGTCAGGCTGAGATGAACGTAATCGCGCTCACGGTGGGGATCGCCATCCCCTATGTTGCGCTGCATCATGTTACCCGCATGTTTCTGGTAATGACGGTGGCGCCGGTATTGTCATCCCGTCTGTTCGGAATCGCCGTAGGTAAAAACCGCAAGTAGGATTGCGGCAGGTTGGTTTAGATCGATATAAGATCTCAGAATCTGAAAGGAATCTGAAAGTAAGTGAGTGAATCATGTAAAGCAGGGTGATATATGGCTGATACCGGTTCTACCTCTTATCCGGCGACGGCCCACCGATGAACGATACCAAAATAGCATACAACCAGAGAGGAGGATCCTAGACATGAGTGAACTCATCAATCCGGCCCGGCGTCGGTTTAACAAGATAGTCGGCGCGACCATGATAGGGGCCGTTATCGCTTTTTCAGGGCAGCCGGCAATCGCCGCCCCGGACTTCGACGGCAAGACCATTACCTGGATCATCCCTTTCAAGGAGGGCGGTGGTTCCGACAAATGGGCACGTTTCTATGCGCCACTTCTATCCCAGGCCCTCCCTGGCAAACCACCCGTGGTGGTGAAAAACATGCCGGGCGCGGGCTCTACCAAGGGTGCTAACTACTTTGCCTCCAGGCGCGTGAAACCTGACGGCCTGACCATTCTTGGCACCTCCGGCTCCACCCAGTTTCCCTATCTGCTAGGCGACAGACGCGTCAAGTTCGACTACAAGGACTGGAATGTGGTGCTGGCTTCCTCCACCGGCGGCGTCGCCTACCTGCCCGCCGACCTTGGCGCCAAATGGAAGGCCGATCCCAAGTCGGTTCTGGAGACCCAGTTCATCTATGGTTCCCAGGGAGCAACCCGCCTCGATCTGGTCGCGCTGCTGGCCTTCGAGATGCTGGGATTGAAAGTGGAACCGGTTTTCGGCATCAAGGGCCGCGGTGCCGGCCGACTGATGTTCGAGCGCGGCGAGGTGAATATCGACTACCAGACCTCGTCGGCCTTTATCTCCAAGGTCACCCCCCTGGTGAAGGAGGGCAAGGCCGTGCCTATCATGACCTGGGGCGCCCTGGATAACGATGGCAACATCGTGCGCGATCCCACATTCCCCGATCTGCCCACCTTCAAGGAGGTATACACCCAGATCAAGGGGCAGGCCCCGTCGGGTGATAGCTGGGAAGCCTGGAAGGCCTTCTTTATCGCCGGTTTTCCGGCGCAGAAAATGGTCTTCCTGCCGAAAGGATCTTCTGAGGAGATTGTGGCTGTCTATACCAAGGCGTTCGAGGCGGTCATCGCCGCCCCGGATTTCACCAAGATCTCAGAGAAGCACCTCGGTGTCTATCCACAGGTCACTGGTGACGCTGCCAAGTCCTTTCTCGAGCGTGGCACCCAGGTGGATCCCGGTGCGATCACCTGGATCAAGGAGTGGTTGAAGGCCCGTTACAATGTAAAGATCTAAGCCTGGTGATGGCAGCCCTTCTCCCGGCGCCATCTGCCGGGGGGGCGGCCCGTTTCCAAGACCATGCCGTCGGGGACCCCCATGAGGACTCTATGTTCCTGCACGCATAACAACTATCCTGGAGGTTGTCATGGATTTCTTAGCCATTGCACTGCCAGCGCTCGGTGACGCCTTTAGCCTGATTCTCACCCCGGTGAATCTCGGGTATCTCGCAATGGGTGTTGTGCTGGGACTATCTATCGGCGTGTTTCCCGGGTTGGGCGGTATCGCCGGCCTGAGTATGCTGTTGCCCTTCATCTACGGCATGGACCCGGTGGCCGGGTTGTCGATGATGGTGGGTCTGGTAGCGGTCATCCCCACCTCTGATACATTCGCCTCGGTACTCATGGGCATCCCGGGCTCATCGGCGTCTCAGGCCACGGTTCTCGACGGCTTCCCGCTGGCCAAAAAGGGTCAGGCGGCGCGGGCCCTGGCCGCTGCTTTCAGCTCCTCACTGTTCGGAGGTCTGGTAGGGGCTGTTGTCTTGACCTTTTTCATTCTCATCGCGCGGCCCATCGTACTGGCTTTCGGTCTGCCCGAACTGCTTATGCTCACCATTCTGGGACTCTCCATGGTGGGCGTGCTTGCAGGGCGCAGCCTGCTCAAGGGGCTGGTCGCGGCAGGCCTCGGTCTGATGGTGGGGGCGATCGGCGAGGCCCCGGCCCAGGGCTCCTCGCGCATGGATTTCGGCGCCTGGTATCTCCAGGACGGTCTGCAACTGGTCATTGTCGGCCTCGGGATCTTTGCCATTCCGGAGATCATCTCCCTGCTGCGTCAGGACCGTGCAATATCCAAGGACGCCAACCTCGGCGCAGGCTGGTGGGATGGGGTGCGTGATTGGTGGCGCAACAAGTGGTTGTCCCTGCGCTGCTCCACCATCGGCGTACTGGTGGGTGTGGTGCCCGGCCTGGGCGGCTCTGTGGTCGACTGGATCGCATATGGACATTCGGTGCAGACCACGAAGAACCGTGAAAACTTCGGCAAGGGTGAGATTCGGGGCATTATTGGCCCGGAAAGCTCCAACAATGCCAAGGAGGGAGGCGGCCTGGTGCCGACCCTGCTGTTCGGCATCCCCGGCTCGGGTTCCATGGCGGTCTTCATCGGCGGCTTGATCCTGCTCGGCTACGAAGCGGGGCCGCAGATGATCACCAACGACCTGGATATCACCTACACCGTGGTCTGGTCCCTGGCCCTGGCGAACGTCATCGGCGCCGGCATGTGTATCTTCCTCTCCGGCGGAATCGCCCGCCTGACAACGATCCACTTCCCATTGTTGGCTCCCTTTCTCTTCATGATGATCAGTTTCGCCGCCTTCCAGTCCAAACAGACCTCCTGGGATCTCCTGGCCCTGGTTGCAATCGGCGTATTGGGTATCTTCATGCGCCGCTTCGAGTGGCCCCGCCCGGCCTTCCTGATCGGCTTTGTACTTGCAAGTCAGGCAGAGGTCTACACCTATCAAGCCACCCAGATCGCCATGACCAAGGCCCGTGTAGGCGGTGCCGAGGCAGTGATGGAGTATGTATTGACCGGGACTGTGATCGTCCTCTTTTTGATCACCGTGGTCTCGGTCTGGCTGGGCGCCCGACAGAGCTCGAAGTTGAATCCGAGTGAACAGCAGGAGAGCCGTCAATCGAACAAGATAGCGCCGCTGCTGTTTACCGCGACTATTGCCCTGTTTCTTGCCATATTCCTCTACTCGTCGATGCAGCTTGATGTGCTGATCGACAAGGTCTTTCCCGCTGTTGTGGCGGCGGTCACTCTTCTGGGCGCAATCGTTTTGATGATGCAGATGCTCAGGGCGCCCCTTGGTGAAGCGGTGCTGGCAGACGGCGAGGCCGACGGCGAGGATGCCTCGGCCCCCCACGGTCTCTGGACCACCCTGGCCTGGTTCCTCTCCCTGCTGCTGCTTACGGTGTTGCTGGGTTTTGTACTGGCCCTGACCCTCTTCTTCCTGGTATTTCTCAGGATCAGGGCGGGCGCCAGCTGGCTGAAGACACTGCTGCTGACAGGCGGTGGCATTGGCGCCTTGTTGACCATCGCCTATGCACTGAACCGGGATTTTCCGGCGGGTCTGCTGCAGGAACTGTTCGAACTGCCCTGGCCGCTGCGGTAGCGGCGGCTCAAAGGCCATAATGCCAAACCGGGTCAGCCGTTCAGAACCATCTGCGGCAAACCGGCCAGGTAGGCCTCGATACGCTCCTGCATCTCGGAATAGAAGAGATCGTAGGTCTGGCGGGTGACGTAACCGATATGCGGGGTAAGGATGGTTCTCGGTGCACTGCGCAGGGGATGGTCCGGGGGCAGGGGCTCGCGGTCGTAGACGTCGATACCCGCGCCGGCGATGGTGCCCCTGTGCAAGGCCTGCAACAGCGCTTCTTCCTCGATAATGGGACCGCGGGATGTATTGACAATGTAGGCGCTCGGTTTCATCAGCGCCAATTCGGTGCTACCTACCAGGCCGCGATTACGTTGCCCCATCTTCAGATGAATGGTCAGGAAATCCGAGCTGCGGAAGAGTTGCTCCCTGTCGACGAAATCCACAGCCAGTTCGTCACAGCGCGCCTGGGTGAGGTTCTGGCTCCAGGCGATCACCCGCATACCGAAGGCCTGGCCGAACCGTGCCAGGTTGGCGCCATGCCGACCCAGGCCCAGTATGCCCAGGGTCTGGCCCAGCAGATCGCTGCCCAGAGTGGTCTGCCAACCACCGCTGCGCATCCCCCTGTCTTCCTCTGTAAGATTGCGGGCCAGCGCCAGGATGAGCGCGAAGGCGAGTTCCGATGCGGCCTGGTTGGACGATCGGGTGCCGCTGACGATGATGCCGAGTTCCCGGGCAGCGGCCATGTCGATGGCAGGGTTCTTCATCCCGCTGGTGACCAGCAGCTTGAGTCGTGGCAGTCGGGCAAGCAGGTCGCGGGGGAAGGGTGTGCGCTCGCGCATGGCGCATATTATGTCGAAGTCGTGCAGTTCCTCGACCACTTCGTCCTCATCACCGAGGTGATGGCGAAACACCACCAGCTCATGCCAGGCGCTCAAACTGGACCAATCGCCGTATTTGAGGGCAACACCCTGGTAGTCGTCGAGAATTGCGATTCGATGCATCATGGCTCGGCTCTCGGATTACTCCGCGCGGGCTTCGGGGGCTTTACGCTGCTCTATGGCGTAGCGGATCAATGCCGCCAGGCGATAGACGGCATGGACGAACTTGCTATAGGGCAGCAGCAAAAAGAATCCCAGGACAAACCCCAGGTGAACCACCAGCAACAGACCCATGGCAGAAGTCTCCCGCAGGGCCAGCAGTATCAGCCCGCTGAGAGCGACCGCGAACAGCAACAGGATAAAGGCGACATCCATACCCAGCATACCCGGTGCGCCGGGCACCGGATCGGCAATGAACTTCAGCCAGAACAGACCGCCGCAACCGATCATCAAGCCAATTCCGCCCAGGGTTCCCAGGACGACCGGGATGCTGAGGTAGTCGTAGGGTGCCTGCCAGTGGAACAAGTGGTCATAGAGGGTCGCCACGGCGGTGGCGGCGAAGCAGAGGATAAAGCCGTACATCACCCATTGGTGGAAGTAGCGGCGGGTATTGGAAAAGGCCATATCAGGGTAGCTGCAACCAGGGCCATCGTTGCCCAGGTAACGCAGTGTCGCCACGTCCTTCAAGGCTTGAATCCAGGCATGCCTGGTGAACAGCGAGTGATCGGAAAGGGCCCAGAAGCGACGGAAGCCGATAACCATCGCGGCGATACCGAAAAGGAGGATCGCGGCTGCCGGGTAGACCATGGCCTGGTAGGGGACGACGGCATAGAAGGCACCGCTCCCGGTATGGATGCCCAACAGGTTTTGCGGTGATACCAGCAGAGCTGCCAGCAACAACAGCAAGGCGATACTCAGACTGGTTACCAGGCTGACGACGACACCATTGCGGGACAGCAATCTCGCGAAGCCGGCGGGCCAGGCGAACTGCTGATAGGTCTCGGCGCGTACATCGGCAAGGGCCCGCGGTGGGTTCAGATCGAAGGGGTGTGGCGCGGCGTACTGGCAGGCGTAGTAGCAACTGCGGCAGCTGTGGCAGAGATTGGCCAGATAGTGGAGGTCACCTCCGCTAAACCGGCGACGCAGCTCCATGGCGGGAAATACCGCGCAATAGCCCTCGCAGTAGCGGCAGGCATTGCACACCTCCATGACCCGGCGTGCCTCCCTGATAGCGGTTGTCTCGGCCTGTTGAAGCGGGTGTGTCATGGGATACCTATTGTGTCCGGTTGTTTACGACAGTCGTTTTCGCACATGCGGCGGCATTGGCGCCGGCGATGCGCCCGAACACGGTGCCGATGGTCATGCCGATGCCGGCCAGATAGCCTTTGCCCAGTATGTTGCCGGCCATGATCTCGCCGGCCGCGAAGATGTTGCCGAAGGCTGTGCCACCGCTGTTGAGTACCCTGGCCATTGCATTCACTTTGACGCCAAGGTAGGTGAAAGTGATGCCCGGTCGCAGGGGGTAGGCGAAATAAGGTGGTGAATCGAGTGGGCGGGCCCAGTGGGTTTTGGCCGGTGTCAGACCCGATGTGGTGCAGTTGTCCAGCACAGCGGGATCGAACGCCGCACCTTTTATCGACCGGTTGAATGCCCCAACGGTTTCGCGCAGCTTTAGCGGATCCAGTTGTAGCTTGTCGGCGAGTTCCTCGATACTGTCGGCCTGCTCCGGTGGGAACAGGGTCGGCATGAACAGCTCACTCGACTTTGCATCGATAAGCGCATAGGCGATCTGATCGGGTTGCTGGGCCACGAGACGGCCCCAGATGGCATACCGCTTGGGCCAGAAATCCTCGCCTTCATCATAGAAGCGCTCCGCCTCGCGATTGACCACGATGGAGAAAGGCACGCAGTCTACCCGGGTGACGATACCGGCATCATATTTTGGCGCCCGCGCGTCGACGGCAACGGCATGGCACTGATTGGGTTTGCCGATAGCTTGAGCGTCATGGTCGAGCATCTCACGCAGCAGTTTTCCCCGGTTGTAGGGGGTGCCGCGAATGATGAAGTTCTCGGCACTTGCACCCCACGCCTCCTTGAGCCAGTCGATATTGCTCTCAAATCCGCCACTGGCCAGAATCAGGGATTTGGCGCGCAGGGTGCAGGGAGCGCCGCGACTGCTTCCCCTGGCTGCAATGAAATGTCCATCTCGGATATCGAGTTCCGTGATCTCGGTGTGGTATGCCAGGGTTACGCCCAATCGTTCTGCGTTTTCATACCAGGTGTTGAGCAGCGCCTTGCCGCCACCCAAGAAGAAGGGGTTGGTTCGGGAGAGGCTGAGGGTGCCGCCGAGGGATGCCTGAAACCGCACCCCCCTGGCTGCCATCCAGCGGGCGGCCTCCTCTGACTTGCGGATGGTGATGCGGGCGAGATCTTTGTCTGTCTCGCCGCTGGTTACCCGCATCAGGTCATCCCAGTACTCCTCTTCACCATAGCTGTCGGTAAGCTCCTGGGTAGGCTGGTCATGCATTACCCTCAGATTGCGTACATGGCGGCTGTTGCCGCCGCGCTCTTCCCTGGGTGCGGATTCGGCCACCAAGACCGAAGCCCCATCTTCGGCTGCGGAGATCGCCGCGCATAGCGCTGCATTACCGCCGCCCACTACGAGTACGTCGTAATCGCAATCTAAATTTGCCATAAATAAAATTCAGTAATCCCTAATCGACCTGTTTGACCACTGTGACATTTAATCCTTTCAAATGACTTTCGTTTCCTGACCGGAATTCGTGAGTTCATCGATGCATAGGACACAAACTCTTGATTCAATAACTTAGTTTCCATACTGAGACAATGCATATTGTTTATATTCCCCGGCGCCTGACGGTTCTCTTTCTCCGACGCCCCAACAGTACATCCTTGTACTGGCGGGGCTTGCGCGGCATCCCTGCCGCTTCTACGAAAGAGAACCGTCAGGCGCCTACCGGCGTCAGGTGGTTTTACAGGCAGTCACTAGATAGCTAAATGAAAGTTTGGAGGGCTAGACTTTTTAACTTACATCCCCTGGATCGGTACAACAGGTGTGTTGCCGGTGTGTAGCCGATGTCGGGAACCGGGGCAGTTCAACCATGATGTAGAAAACAAATCAGGTTGGAGGATATAAACAATGCAGACGGCTATTCCCTGCACAATGATGCGCGGCGGCACCTCCCGCGGCCCCTATTTCAAGGCTGCCGATCTGCCGTCGGACATCGAGACCCGTGACAATGTCCTTTTAGCTGTCATGGGGTCGCCGGACTCCAGGCAGATCAACGGCATCGGTGGGGCGACCACGCTGACCAGCAAAGTTGCGATCGTGTCGCCGTCAGACCACCCCCAGGCTGACGTGGATTATCTCTTCGCCCAGGTATCGATCGATCAGGCTTTTGTCGATACCGCCCCTTCCTGCGGCAATATGCTGTCAGGGGTCGGCCCCTTCGCCATCGAAAACGCCCTGGTCAAAGCAGAGGATGGGGAGACCCTGGTGCGTATACGTAACGTCAATACGGATAGCCTGATCGATGCGATCGTCCAGACCCCGGGTGGTCAGGTTGAATATGAAGGCAGCACGGTGATCGACGGTGTGCCGGGCACAGCGGCACCGGTAGCGCTCAATTTTCGGCAGATAGTCGGGACAAAAACAGGCGCCTTGCTGCCGACCGGCAGTGCAAAAGAGATAATTGAGGGTGTTGAGGTGACCTGCATCGATGTGGCCATGCCGATGGTCATCATGGCGGCGAGTTCTCTCGGTAAGACGGGTTATGAGAGCAAAGAGGAGCTCGATGGAGACAAGGGTTTTCTCACCCGAATGGAGAGTATCCGTCTAGCAGCCGCACACCGCATGGGATTGGGTGATGCCACTGGAAAGGTGATACCCAAGGTTGCAGTGCTTGCTGAACCCAGGCATGAAGGCAACCTTACTTCACGCTATTTTGTACCGGCCTTTTGTCATGCGGCGCATGCGGTGACAGGCGCCATCTGCGTCGCGGTCACAACAGCGATAAAGGGATCGGTGGCGGATGGCCTGGCAAGAGTCGAGCAGGAGCTGCCGGACAGATGTGTCATCGAGCACCCGAGCGGGAGTATCCTCATCACCCTCGAGCTGGATCAAATTGAGGGTTCGTTGCAGGTGAATTCAGCCGGGGTGATCAGAACGACCCGTAAGCTATTTTCCGGAGAGGTCTACGTACCAACCGCCATATGGGAAGGGGCTTGATTCATAAGCGATTTGAGGGGTGATATCAATCCTCATCTACAGGGGTTTGCTGGAGGCTGCGCTGTTTTTTGATGCTATTGCAGCCGGCCTATTGTCGCCGCTAAGAGAGTGAAATCGAGCGGTGTTCAAGGCAGCTTAATAGTCTAAAGTTAAGGAATGACAAACAACCGTACCCCGAGTAATCCACAGGGGTACGACTGAGTGTCATAAGGATGAAAACTGCAGACTGCGGTTGCAGTCTTGCGACAGATGCAAAAAGGAATTTGCCAATGAAAAAGTCACTCTCTGCAATATTCTACAGCCTCCTTTTGATCTTTTCCGTCACTAGCCGCGCTGAATTTCCCAGCCAGCCGTTAGCAAACCTGGGTAATCTGGCCGCGCTTCTTGCCAACCCGGGCAAATCCTATGTCGAGGAAGAGCTATACGATCCAAACGGCAGGATCTTTTCGAATCTACCCGTCCAGGACAGCGCCAGGGGAGAAACTGCGGACCAGCTCGCCCGTTTGCTGAGTGGTGGCTCGGAACCGCTTCGACAGAGATTGGTCGTGAACTTTCTGAAAAACCGGGACCGGTTTATGCAGAATCTGAGTAGCAATAACTATGTTGCCAATGACATGGGTGTCGCCTACGCGGTCAGCTTTGTCCTGTTCTGGGAATTGGCTTCGAACGGGGAGTTGACTCAGAGCGCCTCCGATAAGGCTGCCAAGTTTCTCGTCCACAGATTTCGCAGTACGAATAAGGAGTATGCCAATATCACTCTTGAGGATAAGGCGAAGGCCTACGATTGGCTGATTACCGCTCCTGTTGCCATCGCTACCCTGATCATGGCCTATGAGAAGGCGGGTCGCGGCCAAGAGGTCAAGATGCTGCGGGATGCGTCGGCGTCAATGTTCGTGAATGCCTTCAAGATACCCCATGACATGTTGGAGATATCGGAAAGCGGAGAGCTCCATCTGGATTCCGAGAAGGTGCTCGCTTATCAGAAAAGGCATGCTCTGGATAGGTAAAGGTATTAAATCGCAGCGTTCTTTTTTCGCGGCTGCGCAGTCAGGATGATGATCTGCTGTTTATGCATGATCAGCTAAATCCACACATTATTAATTGGCTTACTTTTGGTTTGGATAGTGATCCGGCATAGCCAGCCTTGCGTAGAAGTGGCTGAACGCACGCTAGTCACCAAAGGGAGCACTCCATTGGACTATGAAGAATTGGGCGTCGTTCATTGTCGTTTCAGGATCTCATATCTCCTGAACGGCTGATCCTAATCAACCAAATGGAGGCTTAAAATGAAAACCACCGATACCAATGTAAAAACCCTGGCTGTGGCAGCGCCTAACAAAATGCTGTTATCCCTCTTTGGCTCGCTGCTGATGGTCATGCTTTTGCTCTCTACCACAGCGGCCAATGCGGGCTGGCGTGGCGGCTATTTCAAGTGTGCCAAGACGGAGATCGTCGATGTGCGGCCGGCAACCATCACCGAGGGTGCGGTAACCCTGGGTTTGAGCACCCTGGCTGCGGTGCTGCCAGCAGATGTGGCAAACCTGCTCGACAGCAGTGAAGGTATAACCGTGTTCGCACCCACAGACGCCGCCTTTGGCAACATTCCAGGGGATCTGCTTACCCTGATCGCCAGCGACGAGGATATTCTCACTGCGATACTCTCATATCATGTGGTACCCAAAGAGGTAGACCCCAGGCGGGTACGCTACATCAGGAAATATGACACCCTGGCCGGACAGACCCTGTTCGCCAGTCGCGATAGAAAAGGACCCATGATCAATCAGTCAGAGGTCGAATGTCAGGGATACAGGACCGCTAACGGACTCGTATGGGTCATAGACAGCGTGTTGCTGCCGCAGTTCTGATCGACTCAAGCAGTTGGTTGCCACTCCCCAGTCTGCCTGGGGAGTGGGTATATTTAGATCGAGGCATATGTGTTTTTCCCGATTTGGTGATCCGGCAGTAAAGACCCGACGTAGACAGAAATAGACATATCAGGGGGCAGAGCTATTATGTTGATGTTGGCTGTGACTAACCTTTTCCCAGAATCCGAAGAAAAAGTGGGTGTATCAGTAACAGAGACTGTCGACTGGCTCGTATCAGTCGCTGAGAAGCGCGACCGGTATGCCTTCGAGCGCCTGTATGACCATTTTGCCCCCAGGATCAAGAGTTACATGATCAGGCAGGGTGCGGATGAGGCCAGCGCAGATGATCTTGCCCAGGAAACCATGGTGCAGATTTGGCGCAAGGCACACCATTACGATCCGCAGAAAGCTGCGGTTACCACCTGGATCTTCAGAGTGGCGCGTAACCTGCAGATCGACCGTTTACGCAAGCACAGGCTTCACGAAGTGGAGCTGACCGCCGAAGCAGAGCACAAAGACCAGGGTTATGGTTCCCATGAGCGTTTCGAGAAACGCCCGGATGAAGACAAACTGAGGTCTCTCATCGGAGGCCTGCCTGAGGAACAGATGGAGGTTGTGCGGCTCGCTTTTTTTGAGGGACTGAGTCATTCGGAAGTGAGCTGCCGTCTGTCGATTCCCATCGGAACCGTTAAATCCCGTATGCGACTTGCCTTCGATAAGCTTCGCATGGGCATGGGAGAGGAAATATGATGATCAATCACCACCCTGATGACGCGACCATTCTCGCCTATGCGGCGGGTAGCGTAACGGAAGGCTTTTCACTGGTACTCGCCGCCCATATGGAGAACTGCCCCCACTGCCGACGCCGTATGGCCGAGGCTAATGCCTTGGGTGGTGAGCTGCTATCCGAATTACAGCCGGTGGCCATGTCCGTCAACGGTACTGAAGACATCTGGTCGCGCATAGATAAGGCATCGGATGCCGAGATTCCCGAACCGACAATTCCCGAGTCGGTGGACGGTGTCCCCGGTATTTTGACTCCCTATCTGCCCGGCGGCATTGATCAGTTACCCTGGCGCAGCCTGATGCCGGGTATCAGGCAGTATGTTCTCAACGGGGTGGAAAGCGGCCGTGGGAGTGTACGCCTGCTATCCATCGCACCTGGAACAACCATACCGCACCATACTCACCTGGGTAGTGAACTGACCCTGGTGCTCAAGGGTGCCTATACGGATGAGATCGGACGCTTCCAGAGTGGTGATCTGGCAGACCTGGATGATACGGTTGACCACCAACCGGTTGTGGTCGACAACGAGCCCTGCATTTGTCTGATTGCCACTGACGACAGATTGCGCTTCTCCGGTGTTTTCAGTCGCATGTTGCAGCCGCTTATCGGTATCTGAAATTAGTTAAATCGCATCGATTCGATCTTTTGGATTTGCGATTTCCCGCAAGGGCGTGTTTTGAGCACCACTTGGCGAACTCTTGAATAGTTGTATCTCTACTGCCAATGCTGACTGTCGTTAGAGCAGGGGAATAAGGTTGGATATTGACCAAGGCTGATGAAATAATGGCCTTCACAACCTTAAAAAAACAGACAGCTTCCGGACTATTCAGGATTTTGCCATGACAACAATCGGTACACCTTTTTCTCCTTCTGCAACGAAAGTCCTTTTTTGCGGCTCTGGTGAGCTGGGCAAAGAGGTGGTTATCGAGCTGCAGCGATTCGGATGTGAAGTGATCGCCTGCGATCGCTACGCGAATGCGCCGGCGATGCAGGTGGCTGATCGCTCATACACCTTTTCCATGCTGGACGGGGCCGAACTGCGTCGGGTGATCGAGCTGGAAAAGCCCGATTATATCGTGCCTGAAATCGAGGCCATCTCCACCGATACCCTGGTCGAGCTCGAGGGTGAGGGGTTCAATGTGATCCCGACGGCTAATGCTGCGCGCCTGACCATGAACCGTGAAGGCATACGCCGGCTGGCTGCAGAAGAACTGGGTCTTCCCACATCCAATTATCAGTTTGTCGACAACAAAGAGGATTTTGTCAAAGCCGTGACCGAGATCGGTATCCCTTGTGTGGTAAAACCGATCATGAGCTCCTCGGGCAAGGGGCAGAGCACCATTAAAACCGAAGCTGATATAGAGACCAGTTGGACCTATGCCCAAGAGGGCGGGCGTACCGGAGCGGGACGGGTCATTGTAGAAGGTTTTGTTGATTTTGATTATGAGATCACCCTATTGACCATTCGTCACATCAACGGCACAAGCTTCTGCATGCCGATCGGGCATCGCCAGGAAGATGGAGACTACCAGGAGTCCTGGCAACCACAACCCATGAGTGATGCGGCACTGAGTCGCAGCAAAGAGATAGCCGAGAAGGTGACTGGCGCTCTGGGCGGTCGCGGTATATTCGGCGTGGAACTCTTCATCAAAGCCGACCAGGTCTATTTTAGCGAGGTCTCGCCTCGTCCCCACGATACCGGCATGGTGACCATGATCTCTCAGGACCTGTCCCAATTCGCGCTCCACACCCGCGCCATTCTGGGTTTGCCGATCCCGAATATCATGCAGCACGGTCCGAGTGCATCCGCGGTGGTTTTGGTTGAGGGTGATTCCGACAATCTACGTTTCAATAATCTCGATGCGGCACTGCAAGCCCCGGACACCCAGCTGCGACTGTTTGGCAAGCCGGAGGTCAAAGGCAAGCGCCGCATGGGTGTTGCACTGGCCCGTGGGACGGATATCGAGAATGCCAGAGACAAGGCCTTTAAGGCCGCTGCTGCTGTAATTACTGAACTTTAAACATCCGGCCCCCTGCTGTGGGGACGGACTGTCCCTATCCAACCCGGTTTGGTTCGCATGCCTGCCCTGTTCAGGAATCTTGACCGGGCTGTCTTGAGGGGGCTGTGGTTGCTATTCACTCCAGCATCGGCAGTTCAATGGTCACCAAAAATCCCCCATCTTTCAGGTTTTCCGCCCGAACCTCCCCCCGATGGGCGGAAACAATCCGTTTTGTGATCGCCATCCCCAATCCGTATCCATTAAACCGGCTGGCGGTTTCACCTCTGAAAAAAGGCTCGAATACGGATTTGAGTTCACTCTCAGGCATACCGCTTCCCTGATCCCTGATTGATAAGGAGAGTCGCTTTGTATCAGGAATGGTTCCGCAGCTGATCCTGATTTGCGTCCCTTCTGGAGTGTGACGGATGGCATTGCGCACGATATTCTCAATAGCGCGATGGATCAGGTTTGGATTGCCCATGAGATAGAGATTTTCAGCTTTAATGGCCTTCACAGTGCACTGCTTGCTGTTTGCCTCAAAAGCGGCATCTTCAACGATGCTGTCTATCAATTCCCCAAGGTCTATCTCTATTTCACTGTTGCCGGGCAGTCCCGCGTCAAGGCGGGCCAGGGTCAACAGCTCTTCAATCAGACGGTCCATGCGGTTGGATTCACGCTCAATCCGCTCGATAAACTCTACTGCGCGATCGGGTTGCTGCTGCATGAGGTCGAGGGCGGCCTGGAGTCTTGCCAGGGGTGAACGCAGTTCATGGGAGACATCATGGAGTAAGCTCTGTTGTCCTTCCACCAGGTTCTGCAATCTCTTGGTCATGCTGTCAAATCCGTGGGCAAGATCAGACAGTTCGTCATGGCGCCCTCCCATGGCTTCGCCAATGCGAGTATCCAGCCTTCCCCCGGCCACATGTTCAAAGGCCTCTCTCAGACTGCGTATAGGCCTTGAAAAATAGAGTGCCAGCAGGGTGGCGATGATCAGGCTTGCCAGGCTTCCTGCAAGAAGTGGCAGCAATGGCGGGGTGAGTGAGCGGCTTGGTCCTGGCGGGGGAGGTCCGGGCCTCGCAAAAGGCATCTCCGCTCTTGGACCTGGAGGCGGTTGAGCAAAGGGTGGCGGTTCGATGGGTAAGTGTAAAGGATTGTTATCCGGTTCGGGTTTGGTCAGCATGATTACTATGCCTACCCCAAACACGGTCAGTATCTGGCCGAGAAAGAGAAAGAGGAAGAACTTCCAGAACAATCTGCCCATGTTGCACCTGGTCTCTATGGCTTATTCCACTATGAGTATGTATCCCTTGCGTACCAGGGTTTGAATCATCGATCGACCGTCATCCAGGGGTAATAGCTTACGTCGGATGTTGCTGATGTGGACATCTATGCTGCGATCATATGGGCTCAGGGGACGGTCCAACGCAGCCATCGAGAGTTCGTTTTTAGTGACTGGATTACCAGCATGACGCACCAGTACCTCGAGCAGACTAAACTCGGTGCTAGTGAGTTCGAGGGGTTGATCGCACTGATCAACCCGACGTTGGGAGGGCCAGAGGCTCAGATTGCCGGCGGTCAGGGGTTGGGTGGATGATGGCTGGTTTGCAGCAGCGCCCTGCAGGCCTACGCGATGCAGAATGGCACGCAGGCGCGCTATCAGTTCCCGAGGTGTACAGGGTTTTGGTACATAGTCGTCCGCACCCAGCTCCAGGCCCATGATCCGGTCAGTATCATCACCCTTTGCTGTAAGCATGACGATAGGCAGGTTACTCTTTGTACGGATCATGCCAAGGGCTTGGATGCCGTTGAGTTCCGGCATCATGACATCGAGTACAACAATATCATGCTTACCAGAAAGTGCCGCATCCACACCATCCTTGCCGTTGTTGACGCAAGTGACTAGAAAATCCTCTTTCTCGAGATAGTCCTTGAGTAACTCAAGAAGCTCCAGGTCGTCATCGACTAACAGTACATGTGGCTGTGAAACGGGGGATTGATTGAGTATTGGACCTGTCATAGGGTGAATTTAAAATTTGCTGTAATAGGATGGTATCAGAGAGTCATAAATTCGTATCTTGCCAGTTGTATATTGAGAACCGGCAATGGTTCGCCACCTAAGAGTGTAGTCGAAATAAAAATTACATTATAAGGCGGTGAATGGAAAAGAAACTTACAATTCTTTACATGTCTGATAAAGAGGCAAATGTTTGCCGTTCAAGGAGGGATGTTTTACTGATCTATCCGGCTGTTGCGATGCTAGCTGGTGTGCTCCGGTTTATCTTCTCAATTTCCAAAAAGTCCTTACATCTTTTTACACAACTTTACCCTAATCACCGTCTAACCCCAGGCCATCTGGCCGATATGTTGCTTAGAGGTCTATGTACCACGGGTACAAACCAGAATTATCAGCAATAGGAGACAGTTATGAATGGTATTAGCGGCGCAGGTATGGGGATGATGCAAACCATGTTTGGCTACAACAGGCCTGATCCTGCTCAAGTGGCACAGAGACTCTTCACAGAAATTGATACTGCCGGGCAGGGTTATATAGAAAAGTCTGATTTGGCGGCGGCCTATGAAAATACTGGATCAACCACTTCAACAAGCGGTGACGATTCGGATATTGTTGAGCTTTTCAATCAACTTGACAGCAATGATGATGGCAAGATAACAGAACAGGAGTTTACCGACTCATTCATGCGCATAGATGAGCAAATTACAAACATCATGTCGCAGATGCGGGCGAACGAGGCCATGGGGATGATGCCTCCACCGCCGCCCCCGCCGCCATCAGATGCAGATACGGGTGAAATGGATGTAGGATTCACCCTGGAGCAGCTTACCGCTCAGTTGGAGGAGATTGGTACTAGTGATCCCAGGCGTGCTGAATTGATAGCCAATATCATAGACAATTTTGATGAAGCGGATAGTGATGGAGATGGTAAGGTCAGTTTCGCGGAGGCTATGAGTTTCGATCAGGGTGGCACCGCCAGTGGCGGCGCAACAACCAGCGATGAGACCCTGCTATCATCAGTTGAATCAAGCCAGGACCTGAATCAAAAGGTTATGCTGCAGCTTACGCGTCTGTTACAGGCTTATGGGGTTGATCAACAAAGTAGCAGTGAGTATGCCGTATCGATCTCTGAATCCGTATAGATCGGGATATGCCGGGCCAGGAATAAGAGCGGAGAAAGTAATCTAACTTGTCTCCGCTCTGCCCTGCCAACCAAGCAGAGTGTAAGAAATCGACTGAGTGGATGAGATTACATTCGGCTGGGTGGTGGGCGATGCATGCCGTCGGCACCCTGACCGCGTTGACCTGAAGGTCGGCTAAACCCTTTTGCGGTCATACACTCGTTCATGGCGGATGGTTCGGGACGTCCGCTGCCATCACTCTCCAGTGAGGCAATACATGCCTCCATTGCGGCTTCGAGCTCGGCACGATCCGGCATGCCGGTCTCTCCATTCGGGCCATCTGCATATAAAAAGTTGGTGGCAGAGCATAGGGCAATGCCGATGATGAGGCGATAAATACTGTTCACTGGTCTCATTTCGTTACTCCTTCATTAAAATCAGATACATGTGGTGTAATTTCTGGGTGTGGTTTCGATTGTCCTGTTTGATTCTGTGAATGTCATTTACCTTTACTGAACTTTACTTTCATGGTGAGTGAACAAGCCCATTAAACCTCAATCATGATTCTCTTGTAGCCAAGCAGGGTGCCATCTTCATTTTGCGCTGTATTCAAAAGATAGTTTTCATAATCAACACTTGGAAAGACAGTATCTGAACCGCTGCTCAATGGGGTATCCTGCACGCCTCTATCGGAGTAGAGCCTATGTCCGGTACAGATCTCAGCGCAAAAATCGTCATCAAAACAGAACTGGGAGACAATATAGTCAGCGCCGCCATACTCAAGGCGAACCCGGAAGTGGATGTGAATGGTCCGTCCCCCGTACCAACCGGGAAAACAGCTCTTGAAGTTCACACGGCCGTTACTGTCTGTCGTCAATTCGCCACGAAACCAGGTGCTGTTTTCCGCTTCCTGATCATTGGCGGTACAGAAGCTACCCGCGAAAGTGCTGGTATCGTCACTCTGGCTTTCGTCACCTGAATAGATGCCCTCTCGATTGCAGTGCCAGACCTCGACCAGATAACCTTCAAGGGGATTGCAATTTTGATCAATCACCTGCAGACAAAGCATCATGGGTAACCCTGTCTCTCCATCGGCTATATCTTCCTGAGCATTCACGCCCAGGTAGCAGGGACCTTCGGTTGTCCGCTCTGTCAGCAACAGGGAGCAAATACCTGCTGTTTCGAACAGGCTGTCATCCGGGTAGTCCAGGGTTATCAGATCTGTCCCTCCAGCCGCCCATTCAATGGTTGTTGTGCTGTCGGTCGTATCGCCATCAGCATCAGTGACGTTGCTGGTCTCATCATCACTGGCTTGGGAATCGGTGGTGCTTTCCGAACTGCTCTGTGAATCTTCATTACAGCCGAGTAGTCCAATAAGGGGCATATAAACCGCAGCCATACCCATCTTTGCAAGAAGTTTACGGCGTGTAGTATCTATCTTTCTCTTCATCTTAATTTGCCTCCAGGCAAAGAAATAGGATCGCAAGGACCAACTGGATTGCTTAAAAAATCAGCACCTGCCAATGCTATTGGCAGGCAACTTTAGTTAAACTGGCTGGAGGCAAATAGGATGATAAAATTGGAGGTAAATTGCAGTTAGGGGATGTAAAAATAGGTAAATAGAGGCTGACCCGATAAACTAGCCAACCACTGTCCCTGTATGACTGGATTCATTCCATGTCATCACATATATGCACATCTTCATCGCTATCTTCAGAAGTTGACGGGATAAAGGGTTGCGGCATAGCTTCCATCATGCCCTGCATCTTTTCGCTGCACTTGCGCATCTCTTTAAGCTGCGGATCGTTATGCATCTGCTTGCTGTACTTCATGGCGGTGCTCATGGCCTTGTCTCGCTTGCCTGCCTTGCATAGTGCCTTTATTTCAGTTTCCATCTTCTTGCCTTTGGCTTCGAGCTCTTTTAACTTCGATTGATCGATTTTATTGAAACACTCTTGCGCCTGCAGCATCATTTGCTGCATTTGTTGCATCTGCTGCTCATTCATGCCCTGTACGGCCAGGCTGATTTGGCTGAAAAGCAGCAGTACGGCTGGAAGATATAGGGTTGGTTTTTTTAAGTAAGAGATCATTGCATTCTCCAGGTCGATAGTAAAAAAAATGTTTTTTTACATTAGCTTGTGTTTTGTTAGATGTTTATCTAACAACAGTTATATCAAAAAGGGAAGCTCAATAGGATCAAAATTGACGGCATATTCACAATGGTTAAACCTATTGCAACAGTCCGGTGAGGTCAGGATTTGTATCGCCATGAGCAGGTTTTGCAGGTGAAAAACTTGACAAAAGCACAAAAAGTGCATATACACGTATATATGTCTGACAAAGCTATCAACTGTGACCTTAATCTGTGCCAGGAAATCGGCAAGTCTTGCGCTGTGTTCAACCTGCGCAAGGCCTCACGAGCCGTGACACAGATCTATGAAGAGGTCATGAAGCCGAGCGGTGTGCTACCCACTCAGTTCACCTTATTGGTGGTAACCAAGGCCATGCAACCGATTGCTATATCGAAAATGGCAGAGGTGTTGGTCATGGATCGTACCACACTCACGCGTAACCTGAGACCTTTGGAGAGAGATGGCATGCTGGCTGTGAAACCAGACAGGCAGGATAAACGGGCGCGGGTTGTAACGCTTACGAAACAAGGGCTGGCGCACTTGGAGTTGGCTCTACCCCTATGGCAGGAGGCGCAAGAGAGGATAAGAGAGTCCCTGGGTAGCAGGCGCCTGGATCGAATCATCGAAGACCTGACGGCAATCGTCAGTGTTGCCACAGAGAAATGATTTTTTTAAAGCACAATAAGTGTATATACACATAGGTAGGAGTGAGCCATGAAAGAAAACGACTTTCCGCAGCAATCTGAAAAGATCCTGGTTACGGGCGCGGCTGGTAAAACCGGTTACGCGACGGCATTGGAACTATTGGCAAGAGGCAAGCAGGTGCGCGCCTTTGTACGCAGAAAGAGTGAACGTTCCGCGTCCCTGCAGGCGGCCGGTGCAGAGATTTTTGAAGGTGATTTGTCAGACTATGTGGATGTCTCAAAAGCACTGACCGATATCCAGAAGGCATACTTTATCGCCCCTTGGGTTCCGGCGCAGTTGCATATCGCGACAACCTTCGCAGTGGCGGCGGCCGAGTCTGATTTGAAGCTTATCGTTGCCATCACCCAGTGGCTGGCGCAGCCTCAGCATCCTTCATTGGCAACTCGCCAATCCTATTTGACCGACAGGCTTTTCGACCGCCTGCCCGGGATCGACGTGGTAAAAATTAACAGTGGTTGGTTCGCAGACAATTTTCTGCGACCGGAGCTGTTGGCAATGGTGACCCAGCTGGGTATTTTCCCCTTCCCCCTCGGTGAAGGGCGCACTGCCCCTGTATCCAACGAAGACATAGGCCGTGTCGCGGCCGAGGCGTTGATCAATCCACTCTCCTATATTGGCAAGACGTTACGACCAACGGGTCCTGTACTGATGTCACCGCAGGATCTGGCTGACGCACTTGGTCGTGCGGCGGGACGCGAAGTGAAGTATGCCAATATATCAGACTGGTTATTTCGAAAGGCCATGCGCTTCATGGCTATGCCCGCTCACATGCAGGCCCAGGTAAGGCGCTATGTGGAAGACTATCGCCTGGGTGGTTTTGAAGTTGGGGCGCCGAACAGCGTCGTGCTGGAGATGACCGGAGAGGAAGCTGAGGATTTTGAGACCATAGCCAGGCGTTATATCAGCCACTACGCTGAGTTCACTGAGCCGAAGTTCGTCAACAAATTGAAAGCCATTAGCGGTTTTATGCAATTGGCTATGACGCGGCCCTTCGATCTCGACAGATTTGAAAAAGAGAGGGTTTACCCGGCGCCTGTCCATCCCCTGTACTCGATTGATCAAGCGTCTTGGATGCAATCCCATAGGCAACAGCATGCAAGGATGACGCGTGCCTTACATCAGGTGCAAAATGGCTGAGGTGAAATTATGACTGCCAAAGCGATGAAAAATAGAGATCGTTCTACTGTATTGATCACCGGTGGATCCAAAGGTATCGGGCTTGAGTTGGCAAAACAGTTTGCCCTGCATGACCATGATCTTGTGCTGGTAGCGCGCAGCGGTGCGGAACTCGAGCAGGCAGCCGAACAACTGCAGGCCGAGCATGGATGCCGGGTCGATACTTTTACAATCGATCTGACCGCTAGTGATGCCTCGGGGGAACTCTATCGCCAGGTGATTGCAAAAGGTATCCAGGTGGATGTGCTGGTAAACAATGCGGGGATGGGTGATGTGGGCCCCTTTGCGGAGAGTGATCTCGGCCGGCAGCTGGATATGTTACAACTCAATATCAATACCCTGACCGCTCTCAGCCGACTGTTTGTCACCGGCATGATCGAGCGTGGTGATGGGCGAATTCTGAATCTCGCCTCTCTGGTGGCCTATTTTGCGGGTGGCCCCAACTGGGCTGGTTATGTGGCTTCGAAGCATTATGTGCTTGCCTTTACCCGTGGCCTGGCCAGGGAGCTGGCGGGTACAGGCGTTTATGTCACCGCGTTGTGCCCCGGCCCCACGGCAACGGCGTTTGTCGGTCAGGCGGGCGCCGGCGCCATGCCGATCTATCGTTGGTTGCCCAAGCTCACACCCAGCAAAGTGGCGCAGATCGGGTATCGCGCCGTCAGGGCAGGGCGCACCACGGTGGTGCCGGGTTTACTGAATAAGTTGCTAGCCTTTCTCGGCGAGTTGCCTCCTCGCTCCATCGCACAGGGGGTGTTCGGATATCTCTCACGGATTCCGATAGTGACAACGACCGACGGCAGGAAGGCGTTATAAGATGACTGGCCTGGATAAGGTAGGATGCATGTTTGGGTGATGATCATGCAACTCTCCAGTCTGCCTCTGTTGATTGCCGCTATCTTTGGTTTCCTCTGGTTTCTGGTCACGGGATTGCATCGGCGTGGGGCGTTGAATTCGGTGCAACGGAATCATCTGGCGCTGCTTCTGGGTATGCTCTTGATCTGGGGTCTGTTCATCGGCTTTCAATCAAGCATGGGACGCCTCGATGGCGATGGGTTTTTGCGCCTGATGCCGGGCTATTGGCTGCCCTATGTGCCAGTGCTCATCGCGGTGACCTCGATGCTGCTCCTGGCCCCCCTGCGTGAGGGACTCAGGGTGTTGGTGGATGAGACGCCGAGCCACTGGATGAGCGGGATACACATTGTGAGACTGCTTGCCCTGGGCACCCTGATCAAGGCAGCGAATGGGTTGTTCCCCCCGGGATTTGCCTGGTTCGTGGGTGGTCCGGACATACTGTTCGGACTCTCCGCGTTACTCCTGACCTATTTAACATGGTCTGGACGTTTGCATGACCGCGTGCTCTTTTTCTGGCATCTTGCCGGGGCGTTTGCAATTCTGCTGCCGATTGTAGGACTGATGCATATATTCATGGCAGAACCGCTGTTCATGGAGCTGTTCAGGTTCCCCATGATCATGGCCCCGGCCCTGGTGGTACCGACCCTGGTTATGCTGAATCTGTTGGTGGCCTGGCGGTTGTGGGAATGCGGTGAAATATTCAACAAGGTGGACAGTTAGTGCATGGGTGGTTATCGGCTGTCCCGCTATGATTTGTTACAGATAAAGCAAAGCCCGGCTGAATCCAGCCGGGCTTTGTGTTTTAGGGTCGAAGTGGCGTTTTATTCAATCCCGTCCAGTGGGTCCTGCTACGCCCGTTTTCTGATCACGCCCGCCAGACCAATCAGTGCCGAGCCAAACAACCATGCCGCTCCGGGAATGGGTACCGGGGAGACATCCCGGGAAAATGTGCAGTTGGCAGCCACGCATGTGGTGCGGAAATCGTAGATCTCTGCGTCCATGCTATTGCCATCAATATCTGTCCCGTATACGTTCATGGCTACACCGGCGGTGAACAGCTCATAGGTTCCAGAGGCGGCGCCACCTGCAATGGGGGTTAATTCGTAGAGCAGGAAATCCATCGATGCACCCGGATTCAATGTGCCGCTGAAATTGAACCAACTGCTTGGGTGCGTGCTTGGGGCATTGTAGCTGTACTGGGAACCAGGGTCACTGCAAACCACTGTAAAGGTGTCATTGCAGGAGCGGCTTGTCGATAAACCGATATAGTCATAATTGTCGAAGGGTACAGTCGTATACCCTGGTATATTCGGGTCCCAAATCAAGCCATCTGTGGGGATGTCTGCTGGATTCACGCCGTTCGGATAAGCAGCTGAACTGTTAAAGGTCAATGGGTCCGAGGCTGTATCCAGGGTCAGGGTCACCCACACATCGATGACGTCGTTGGCCCCGACTGTGCCTGTCGGGTTGGTGAAAACTAGTGAACCTAGGACCGCCGAGTAGGCGCTTGTGCTGTGCAGGATAGCTGCAGCCAGGGCGGCCATTCCAATGGTCTTGCTTAACCTCATGTTAATTCCTCTTTTTCTATGAAGATTCCATAGTGTCAAGTGCTAGCAAAAAATGTGCCGGCACATGAAAATCAGTCACTTAGCTAAGGAAGAGCGTGTTGGCATCTGAACACTGTAAAATTTTCTGACACCGATTTGTATGGAAAACAAGCAGAAGGTTTGTTCGTCTGCCCAATCTCGTCAAATTGCCTCAGGAGTAGGCGGTGTCAATAGATCTCAGGCGAAACGAGATCACGCCGCTTGTACACCCATACATGCGCCGGTGGCAGGTTCAACAGGATCCGGTCGGTTCGTTCGCCATCGATATCCAGGGAGTGGGCGAGTCGTTCGGTAATGGGTGGCCTGAGGGAGTAGGTGAACTGCACATATTTACCCTCGGGGTGTAACACACTGAAGATCTGCTTCAGGATGCGCACCCGTGTGCGGTGACGCATGTTGAGCAAAGGCAGGCTCGAGACCACATTATCCACTATGCCCAACTCTGACCTTTGCAGCAGTGTTTTCAGACGGGCGGCATCACCTTCCAGCACACGTAGATGGGGAAAGTGTTGCGATAGCTCTTTAGCCAATATGCGATCCTTTTCTATCAGCACCAGTTTATTGGCTTGAATGCCCCGGGTAAGCAGTGCGGATGTGACGGCGCCGGTCCCCGCACCCAATTCTATGGTGATCCCTGAGCCGCACTCGGTTTGAGCGGCCATGGTGCTGGTCAGTCCATTGCTGCTGGGGAGGACGGCGCCTACCTGGATGGGATTGCGTAACCATGCCGAGAGGAAAGTGGGTCTTGCTTTCAAGTTGTGTCATTCCTTTTTGGGTTATAGCAGCATGAGATACCATTCGATCAGAAGTGTTCCGTTCAAGTTGCAAACCTGCCTATCAGCTAACAGTAGCATGATAAATCGTTGCGACTGTTTGACAACATCAATCCGGGTACAGTAGCGTCAATGATACAACAAGAGTTCACATTAACCCGTTTCTATCTTCACATTTTCTCCCCAATCGATGGTTAGACTTGTCAATTAAGGACTCGATATAGCTTAGAGGTATGGTATGAAAGCGGTATGGATGGCTATTCTCACGGCAAGCCTATTCAATGTGGCTGCTGCTCAGGCGCAGTTTGAGCCGGGTAACAGAAGGCCGCCCGGGGGAGGGCCGCCCCCTGAGGCATTCGAGGTTTGTGAGCAGAAAAGAGAGGCTTCAGACTGCTCCTTTCAGGCGCCCCATGGCAGGGTTGAAGGAAGCTGCCGGAACATGCGTGATGGCCTGGTCTGTGTGCCGAGGGGTCATCAAAGGATGATCTCTCCCGGAGGGAGATTGCCGCCTAGGCAGGTCTCTCCCCAGGATAGTGAATACAGAGAACCGGGCGCCCCGGCGGTGATCCAGGTAGAGCCTTCCTCTCGCGCTCCCGGTCTATCTGCCAGGGATGAGACGACAGCGCGAAACAGGGTGCCCGACAGCGGACAGGTCGACTGCTATACCAATCGGCAAAGGATGGCCTGTGGGCAAGTCCAACAGCGTTTCAAAGGACAGGATGGCCACTACAGTGCCCGCCGGGGCTATCGTGACAATGGGGACGGCACGGTCACCGATCTGGTGACCGGGCTCCGCTGGCAACAGGCCCACAATCAGCAGCGACTCTCCTATCGTGATGCGGCCCAAGCCTGCAATCGCCTCGATCTGGCGGGCATTGCAACTTGGCGCCTGCCTACCATTACCGAGCTGTTTTCCATCTCCCATTGGCAACAAACAGGGGTCGGGCAGCAGTATCTGGATCGGCGCTATTTTGAACTGCATGAGCCTGGGCCCGAGGTACTTGCAGGCGATCCCTTTCGCACTACCCACAATACCTCGATGATGGGCCAGACCTGGTCGTCAACGCAATATGTTGGTGAGATAGCGCTGGGTTCTTCAGCACCCCATCACTTTTTTTTCAATTTTCTCGACGGCAGGATAAAGGCAGCACCCAGGCGGGGGAGTACCAAGCTGTTTTATCGTTGTGTCAGTGGCGAATCCTGGGGCGATAACCTGTTTCAGGACAATCGCAATGGAACCATAACCGATGCCGCGATGAATCTGATGTGGCAACAGGCGGACGATGGACAACCCCGTGACTGGTCCCAGGCGCTTGCCTACTGCGAAGCATCGAACCTGGCGGGATACAGTGATTGGCGTCTGCCCAATATAAAAGAGCTGCAGACCCTGGTCGACTACCGTTACAGCACTCCGGCTATCGATACGGACCTTTTCAAACAGCAGGACAAGACAGGTTGGTTCTGGTCCTCCACCACCCATGGGGAGAATCCCGCCATGGCCAGCTATATCTGTTTCGGTCCCTGCACCTCGGTGGATGGGAAGGATGTACATGGCGCCGGTGCCCAACGCAGCGATCCCAAGACCGGCAACCCCTCCCGTTGGCGGGCCAGGGGCGGACAGCGGGACGAGACCCGTATCTTCAACTACGCCCGTTGTGTGCGGGATGCGAAAGAATGAAAAGTCCGCAAATATAAAAAACATTACTTATCTTAGAGCGGCAATTCGAGCTTATAGCCGACACCATAGATGGAACGGATGATCTCTTCATCGGGCATCACGGCGTTGAGTTTCTTGCGCAGGTTCTTCACATGGGTATCCACGGTTCGATCGCTCACCACCCGCTGATCGGTGTAGAGATGGTTCATCAGCTGGGCGCGGGAGTAGACCCGGCCGGGTTGATCGGCGAAGGCCTTGAGGAGTCTGAACTCCACCGGTGTCAGCTCCAATGTCACCCCCTGAAAGCGTGCTGAAAAACGGCTCTCATCCAGTTCCAGACCCGCCACATCCGGTGTCGACTCGATGGCGGGATGCAGGCGACGCAGGATCGCCTTCACCCGCAGCACCACCTCCCTGGGGCTGTAGGGTTTGCAGATGTAGTCGTCGGCGCCGAGTTCCAGGCCGAGCAGGCGATCGATCTCCTCCACCCTGGCGGTGACCATGACGATGGGCAGATTGGAAAATGCACGCACCTCGCGGCAGATATCGAGGCCGTCCTTCCCCGGCAGCATCAGGTCGAGGAGCATCAGGTCCGGGGGATTGTCCCGCACCGCTTCCACCACCCCGGTTCCCTCCCGCATGGCATCGGTGCGAAAGCCCGCCGCCTTGAGATAGTCCTCGAGCAGGTTTGCCAGGGCGGGCTCATCTTCGACGATCAGGATGCGCTGGGTTTGCTCACTCATGGTTATCGATCTCGGCGGGCAGTTTGATATGGATACGGATACCGCCAAGGCGGGAGGCCTGGGCGTCGATCTCGCCCTCATGGGCGGTGATGATGGTCTTGCAGATGGCGAGGCCGAGTCCGGCGCCGCCCTTGCTGCGGTTGCGCGAGGCCTCCACCCGGTAGAAGCGGTCGAACAGCCTCGGCAGCTCACTCTGGGCCACGCTGGGGGCCGAATCCTCCAGGCTGATATAGATCTGCTGCTTTTTACGCGCTGCTGTCAGTCGGCACTCGCCACCGTTGTCGGTGTAACGCAGGCTGTTCTTGAATAGGTTATCGAACACCTGCCGCAATCGGCGCTCATCACCGAATACCTCCATTCCATCATCTACTTTTGTTACCAGCATGATATCTTTCTTTGCAAATTCACCCTCGGCGGCATCGGCGGCCTGTTGCATGATAGCGGAAAGATCGATCACTGACTTCTGGTAGGTCAGCGCCCCCGCATCCACCAGGGCGAGATCGTAGAGGTCGTTCACCAGGCGACCGAGCACCATCACGGTGTTGTGGAGTCTGGTCATCTGTGATTGATCCAGGGGCCGTACCCCATCCTGAATCGCCTCGATATCACCGCGCAGGATGGCCAGCGGGGTACGCAGTTCGTGGGAGACATCCGCCATGCTCTGGCGCCGCAGCTGTTCATTGCGTTGCAGTGCCTTTGCCAGGGCGTTGAAATCCAGCGCCAGCCTCCCCAGCTCGTCACTGCTTTGGGGTTCGAGGCGTATATCGAAGCGCCCTCTGGCCAGGTCATGGGCGCCATGGGCGATAGCCTTCACCGGTTTCAGCAGATGACGACCCAGGGGGATGCCTATGATAAGCGCCAACAGCAGTGCGCCACCGGCGATGGGATAGATCGACTTCAGTTGCTGATCACGAAAACGGCGGTCCAGATCGGACTCGGGTACCGGCAGCGGGCTCAGGCTCAACCAGCCGATGGTGCGTTCATTCAACGCAATCGGGCGTAACAGGGTGTTGTCGCTCTCACTGGGTGGTCCGATGACGAGTCTCTTATCAGCATCGAGGAGGCGTAACCGGGTACTCAAGCCGGTGCGGTCTTGAGGTGCAAGCGGGGGTGGAAGGCGATCCCCCATCTGAGCGTTGCGTGGGGGTGGTTGAGGGTTTTGTAATCGTCTCACACTTTGCAGCGGCAGGTACTCCATCCAGCCCTCATGGTTAGCGCGCAGGAAATCCCAGGAACCGACAATGCGGTAGCTGCTGCTCAAATCGGCGACTGTCTCATCCAGACGGTCCAACTCCAATTCGGTCAGATAGGTGATGAATCCCTTCTGGAAGCTCCAATAGATTGCTGTCGCCATGGCAGCGACGAGTAGTACGCTGGTCAGTGAGAGGACTGCGACAAGTTTTCCGGTGATGTTGAACTTCATGGCTGCATAGCAGTGATATTCTGGCTCGTCTCTCTACTATTCTGGTATCCATCCAACACAGATGCGATAGCTAAGACCATTCTTCACAAAATCTCCTTATTCGCACCACAGTTCCCCACATTTGTCAGCATAGTCTTACGCATAGAGACGCAATATCACCGGAGAGACCGGAAAATGCAAACACATGGCTTAGATACAAAACAACAAACAGAAGGGTTGCAGAAGATGGGATCCACAGATCACTACAAAAAGGCTGGTTGTAATCTCAGACTGGTTAAGGATGACGATCAGTCAGTAGAAACGATTCATCTGCCTGGTGGTCTCGGAGATCCGCTAAAGCCTGATCAGCGATTGCAAAGACGTGTTGATGAACTTGAACAACGAGTGCAGCTACTGCAACAACAGCTGGAGACTGAGCGTAAACTCGCTCAGGTGGATCCCCTCACCGGTATTGCCAACCGGCGGGCGTTCGCTGCACGTTTAAACTCTGAGGTGGCGCGGAGCGATCGTTACGGGACGCCCCTGTCATTAGTGGTTTGGGACATTGACCATTTCAAGAGAATCAACGATACATACGGACACCCCTTTGGTGATGATGTGATCCGCTGTGTGGCCCAGGTAATCGAGTCACACCTCCGGGACAGCGACTTCGTCGCCCGTTACGGGGGTGAGGAGTTCGTGGCGCTACTGCCCAATTGTGATGCCGAGGGGGCAAGGTTGCTGGCGGAAAAGATCAGCCAGGCCATACAGCAGAGCGGTTGCTGTCTGAATACCATGGGGTTGGAACTCACTGTCTCAGGGGGTATCGCCTCCCTGCATGGTCCCGGTAGGGATGAAACACTGTTCAAACGCGCCGACGACGCACTCTACAGGGCCAAGGTGTCAGGAAGGAACAGGGTGGTGGTGGAATCCGATTGTTAACGCTGATCTCCTGAGTGTGAATTATCCCTAATTTCTGCATCCTGTTTGTGCATAGCTAAGCCTTGATTGTCGTACTATCCTAGCCTGATAGCTGCAAGGAAAACGGCGTTGGAGGCGTTGCATGATTCAACTCAATATCAATGGTTCAAAACAATCCCTCGATATCGATCCGAATACACCGCTGCTGTGGGCATTGCGTGATCACGTCGGCCTGACCGGCACCAAGTTCGGTTGCGGTATTGCCCAGTGTGGCAGTTGTACGGTGCACCTGGATGGAGAGCCTGTGCGCTCCTGCATCACACCTGTTTCAGAGGCGATAGGTAGACAGGTAACCACTATAGAAGGTTTGGATTCCCCCGCCGGGAAAGCGATTCAAGCGGCCTGGCGTGAGCTGGATGTGGTGCAGTGTGGCTATTGCCAATCGGGCCAGATCATGTCCGCCACCGCCTTGCTTGAGCGTAAAGCCTCTCCCAGCGATGCGGAGATAGACGATGCCATGCAGGGCAATCTCTGCCGTTGCGCCACCTATGTGCGGATTCGCAGCGCCATCAAGGCGGCGGCGAACAAATCGGCCCAGACAACAGGGAGGAAACGAGGATGAAGCGTGAATGGATCGCCAATCTGAGTCGTCGTCGCTTCCTGGCGGCGGGTGTCGCCACAGCAGCCGGGCTGACCCTGGGCATCATGCCTGTGACCCGGGCAGAGATGCGCAAATCGGGTCCCGGATTCGCCGGCACGGCGCCGGCCGAGCAAGCGGCCTTTGAGCCCAACGCCTTTCTCCGGATCGGCAGTGACAACCAGGTCACCGTAATCTCCAAACATCTCGAGATGGGGCAGGGGACCTACACCGGCCTGGCGACCCTGGTGGCGGAAGAGCTGGATGCCGCCTGGGAGCAGGTTAAGGTAGTGGGTGCTCCGGCAGAAGCGAAGCGTTATAAGAATCTGTTCTGGGGCGAGTCCCAGGGTACCGGCGGCAGTACCGCCATCGCCAACTCCTGGCTGCAGATGCGCAAGGCCGGCGCCGCGGCGAAACATATGCTGGTGGAGGCCGCCGCCAAGCAGTGGCAGGTCAAGGCGGATGAGATCGAGGTTAAAGGGGGTGTGTTGAGCCATGCCTCAAGCGGAAAAAGCGCCAAAATCGGTGAGCTGGCGGAAGCTGCCGCACAACAACCGGTACCCGAGGAGGTGCTGTTGAAGGATGCGGATGAGTTTCGCCTCATCGGCAAGCGCCTGCCCCGCAAGGACAGCCCGGAGAAGACAGACGGCAGTGCGATGTTCACCATCGATGTGAAACTCCTGGAGATGTATACCGCGGTGGTGGCCCATCCGCCCCGCTTCGGCGCCAAGGTGGCCAGTTTCGATGACAAGGCGGCAAGGGCGATCAAGGGGGTAAAACAGGTGCTGCAGATCCCTTCCGGAATCGCCGTGGTGGGGGACGATTTCTGGAGCGCCAAACAGGGTAGGGATGCCTTGCAGGTGGAGTGGGACGAGAGCGAGGCATTCAAACAGAGTTCCAATCAGATACTCGACAGCTACCGGGAGCTGGCGCAACAGCCCGGTACGGTTGCCCGCAATGAGGGTGACAGCGAGGCGGCGATGGCGGGTGCGAAAAAGGTCATCGAGGCCGAATACAGCGTGCCCTTCCTGGCCCATGCGCCCATGGAACCCATGGACTGCGTGGTGCGCATCGATGCCTCCGGCTGCGAGATCTGGAACGGCGAGCAGATGAGCACGGGGGACCAGATGGCGGTGGCAGGTCTGTTGGGACTGCAACCGGAACAGGTGCGCATCAACATGCTCTATGCGGGCGGGTCATTCGGCCGGCGGGCCAATCCCAAGGCAGACTATGTGCTGGAGGCGGTGCATATCGCCAAGATGATGCCCCCGGGTACCCCGGTGAAACTGATCTGGACCCGGGAGGACGACATGCGCGGCGGCTACTACCGGCCTCTCTATCTGCACAAGCTGAAGGCGGGGCTGGATGCACAAAATCGCCCCCTGGTCTGGCAGCAGCGCATCGTGGGTCAGTCGATCCTGGCCGGTACCCCGTTCGAATCGATGATGGTCAAGGATGGGGTCGACCAAACCTCGGTGGAGGGCGCCGCGAACCTGCCCTATGCCCTGAAGCATATCCATATCGATCTGCACTCCCCCCAATTGCCGGTACCGGTGCTCTGGTGGCGCTCGGTGGGATCCACCCATACCGCCTTCGCCGTGGAGTGTTTCCTGGATGAACTTGCGGCAGCCGCGGGCAAGGACCCGGTGGCCTTCCGCCGTGAGCTGCTGGCGCAACACCCGCGTCACCTGGGGGTCTTGAATCTGGCGGTGGAGAAGGCGGGTTGGGACGAGCCCCTTGGGCGTAACAGTGGCCGGGGTGTGGCGGTGCACGAATCCTTCAACTCCTACGTGGCCCAGGTGGCGGAGGTCACGGTGCGCCGGGGCGTCATCTATGTGGACCGGGTGGTGATCGCGGTGGATTGCGGCGTGCCGGTCAATCCCGATGTGATCGAGGCGCAGATGGAGGGGGGCATGGGCTATGGCCTGGCGGCCACCCTGGCCAGCGAACTGACCTTCAAGGAGGGGCGGGTGGAACAGTCCAACTTCCACGACTACCTGACCCTGCGTATCGACCAGATGCCCGAGGTGGAGGTCCACATCGTCCCCTCCACCGAGGCCCCCACCGGGGTCGGCGAGCCGGCCACTCCGGTGATCGCGCCAGCCGTCGCCAACGCGGTGTTCGCGGCGACGGGGCAGCGTCTGCGGCAACTGCCGCTGCGTCCCGCCTGAGCATTTTTGCGTTGCACGAGGGGCATTGTTTCCGGCACCCGGGGAGCTCATACCCTTTAGCTCTGTTCTACCTGGGGCCAGTTAACACTAAGAGGTTATAGAGGTGAGTAATAGCGATACCTTGAGTGAGCTGGTGCAGGCGGAAGACCGTGAGGTCATGGCGAAGGCCGCCGAATGGCTGCGCCAGGGAAAGCGGGTGGCCCTGGCGACGGTGACCCAGACCTGGGGTTCCTCACCCCGGCCACCCGGGTCGTTGATGGCGATGAACCATGAGGGACGCTTCATCGGCTCGGTCTCGGGGGGTTGCGTCGAGGAGGAGCTGATCAACCGCTATCGCAATGGGGAGCTCTCCGATGCTCTCCCAACCTCGGTGGGATTCGGTGTCGACAGTCAGGAAGCGGCCCGCTTCGGGCTCCCCTGCGGTGGCCGTCTGCAGATGACCATCGAGCATCTCGCCGCGGTTGAGCCCATCGAGCAGCTCCTGCATCGCATAGATGGTGGTGAGCTGGTCGCCCGACGGCTCTCCCAAGAATCCGGCGAGGTAATCTTAAGTGACGGCGCCGGCTATCCTGAGCTGAGCCTGAACGACGGGGAGCTGGTCAAGGTCTTTGGTGCCGCCTGGCAGCTGCTGCTGATAGGGGATGGCCAGTTGGCCCGCTACCTGGCCAGGATGGCGCGTATGCTCGACTACCGGGTGACCATCTGCGACCCCCGGGAGGATTTCGCCGATCCCGATCCGCTCCCCGATGTCGCCTATAGCCGGCAGATGCCGGATGACGTGGTCAGAGAACTGGCATCGAAACCGCGCACCGCTGTGGTCACCCTGGCCCATGATCCAAAGCAGGACGACATGGCATTGCTCGAGGCCCTCGATACCAACGCTTTTTATATCGGCGCCCTGGGCTCGACACGCTCCGCCGCGAAACGACGTGAGCGCTTGGTTGAAATGGGTTGCACCTTGCAGCAACTGGAGCGGGTGCGGGGTCCGGCCGGTGTGCCCATCGGCAGCAAGCGGCCCTCGGAGATCGCCCTCTCTATCATGGCGGAGATAACAGCGACAAGAAACAGTAGGGTGAAACTCGATAATAAGGTCGCAGTAGAGGCGTAAAGTAGGATCTAAGGATAGCCTGCAAAACACTCTGCATTTTCCCCTCCGTGTTTACATGGTCGTAGCGATCCGGGTTAAGATCGGTTATGGAATTCTGGCAGATACTCATCTTAGCCCTTGTCGGCGTAGCCGCCGGCTGGCTCAATGTGATGGCCGGTGGCGGTTCGCTGCTGACCGTACCGGTGATGCTGTTCATGGGTATCCCCGGCCCGGTTGCCAACGGCACCAACCGTATCGCCATCCTGGCGCAGAACATCACCGCGGTGACCGCCTTTCGCCGCCGCGGTTATTCCGATTTCAAGCTGGGGCTGAGTTTGGCCGCGGCTGCTTCCCTGGGCGCCCTGGGCGGCGCCTCTCTGGGAGTGCATCTGGAAGGGGAGTGGTTCGACCGTGTGCTGGCAGTGGTGATGATCGCGGTGATGGTGCTGATGGCCACCGGGCATGACAAGGTAAAGCCGATCGATGGCGAAACCGAGGCCAAGAACCTCGCCGCAGGCCATCTGCTGATGGTCGGGGCCGGTTTCTGGGGCGGCTTCATCCAGATAGGTGTCGGTTTTATATTGATGCCGATCCTGCACCGGGTGATGCACCTGGACCTGGTACGGGTCAACATGCACAAGGTGCTCATCGTGCTGGTCTACACCATAGTCGCTCTGATCGTCTTCAGTTCGCAACTGGAACTCTTATGGTGGACCGGGCTTGGGCTTGCCGTCGGCAACTCCATCGGTGGCTGGCTGGGGGCGCATACCACCATCAGTCATGGGGAGACGCTGATCCGTCGGGTGCTCTATCTTGCGTTGACAGCTTTTATTGTGAAGTTGTTGTTTTTCTAAAACAGAGAGCCCTGTATCCGGTTTTTATTCAATTCTATCAAGCGGGCTTTTTACTCCCTGGCTACCTAATCCGGCGACATGGGTATAGATCATCGTTGTTGATACATCCGCATGACCCAACAGATCCTGTACGGTACGTATATCCGAACCCGACTCCAACAGGTGGGTGGCAAAAGAGTGCCTAAGGGTATGACTGGTGACACGCTTAAGCAACCCTGACTCTTTGGCTGCGCGCTTGATGCTTTTCTGAATCACTGTCTGGTGGATATGGTGGCGACGCACAATGCCGCTTCTCGGATCCTGGGAGACTCGACTGGCCGGAAACAGATATTGCCACCCTACTTCATACTCCGCTTGAGGGTATTTTCTGGCCAGGGCCTCTGGCAGGAAGACCGATCCATATCCCGCCTCAACGTCCTTCAGATGCAGTTGTTTGACAACTTCGACCTGTTTTCGCAAATCTCCAGCCAAAGCCTTCGGCATGGGGACACACCTATCCTTCTTGCCCTTGCCGGCGCGTACGGTGATCTGAAGGTATGCAAAATCCAGGTCCTTGAGCCTGACGCTGACACACTCCATCACCCGCATACCGGTTCCATACATTAGACGGATCATGAGTCTGTTTCTAGGTTTCAGGGCACTCAGCAAATGTTGAATCTCACCAGGACTGAGAACGGTCGGCACTCGTTTTGCTTTCTTGGGGTGCTGGTAGGGACCGATCCGGCCCAGGGGTTGCTCCAGAACGCGTGAGAAGAAAAAGACTAGGGCATTGAGTGCAAGTCCCTGCGTGGCTCCTGAGACCTTGCGGTTTATAGCTAAATGTTCTAAAAAAGAAGCCAGTTCAATTTCACCGCAGTCACAGGGATGCTTTCCGCTATGGAACTGAAGAAAACGGTTGATCCAGGCAAGGTAACTTTTCTCGGTGTTCGGCGAGTAATCGGAAACTCTCATGGAAATCAGATATTTCCGGTAAATATCCGGATATTTCTTGCCCAATCTGTTTCTAGGGTTCTTCACCGCCTTCTCGATCATTTCATAGCGTCTTGCCACTGTAGGATGATCCTTCCCAAGGATTTTGGAACCGGATATCCAGTGATCCCATTCAATTTGGCTAGCCCAAGGCAATCTCAGGAAGTGACAAAAGAGAAGTCTAAGCGCGTCAACTTTTTGCCTGAACTGCCATTCGTTGACATAAGGATTTCTACTAATTTTACCCAGCCAGGTCTCTACAGAGGCAGTGTTTTGTTCCTTGAGTCGCGTATTGGGGTGATCATCAATGAAGGACTCAAGATGACGCCGATACCAGGGAATCGAGCGTTCAGGTATGCGGAAAAGTTTGAGCACATCACTGTATTTGCGCCAGAAAGTCTCTATTCTGGGATCTATGGACGGTTCTCTTTGTTCCATGAGATGGGTCGCTCCATGCGATTAGACTCGTTAGAGAACAAATATAGAACTATTGGCGGCATAATACAATATTTAGAGCCGGCGGCATAACACGATAATAAAAGCCGGCAATATAATCACCTGTTATGCCTAAGCAGGACTAAACCATGGAACTTGAAGAAAGGATAGAAAATATATTCAAGGAGCTAATCGCTCAAGGGAGCCAATTAAAATTTGGCAATGAGCATGGCCAAGTTAGAAGTGATGACCACGCATATAGTTGCAAAGGTTGGTTAACCTCTGCTCAGAATCTAGTGCACTTGGTTGTTAGTAGCCCAAAAAATCCTTACCAGGCGTCTGTAGATAATATCTGTTCAAAAGAACGAGGATATTGCATACAGAAGTCTGTAGGTGAAGTGAATGTAATATTACAGTCTTTGTTAAATGATATTAATAATGGTTTGTTAGCTTCAGTAGAAAACCAAACTAAGGCTCTGGTTTTCGATGATTTTCTTGATCATGCGAAGGCATACGCAAAACAAGAGATGAAGAACGAAGCCGGTGTAATTGCCGGAGTAGTCTTTGAAGATACTCTTAGAAATATATGCCGGAACAACGAAATTGAAGAATCTGGTGTAAAGCTTGATCAGTTAATTGCTGAACTAACGAAGCTTGATGTTATATCTCAAATTAAGGCTAAAAGAGCGCGCGTAGCTGCGCATGTGCGAACCAAAGCAACACATGCGCAATGGGAAGAGTTCGAGCTATCAGATGTAAGAACAACCATAGAGTTCACTGAAGAGCTAATTAATGCCAATATTGCGTAACAATAATGGCATAACAATGCGCTCGTGTGGGACGCTCCTTACGTCGCGCCCCACAGCTTAATCGTTAGAGATTAAAAATATGTTTTCTTGGTTATCTAAAAAGCCGAAATATTTGGATATACAGTTTCAGGATTTGAGTCTTATGCTCACTC
>JBEVVS010000077.1:0-56533 GCA_040507005.1 Candidatus Thiodiazotropha sp. | reverse complement strand
CCGATCCGGCCGGCCCATGGCATGCCATGCAGGCAACCACGCCTGTTTCTGAGTTTCCGGCCCTGTAGAGTGCCTCACCGGCGCTGGCCATGTCAGCGGCAGCTTTACCGATCTGCCTGGGCTGGGAGGAAAAATAGGCTGCCAGGTCAGCCATTTGCTGATCGCTGAGCGGCAATGCCATCGGCGCCATGGTGGGATCGGTGCGGGCGCCCGATTTAAAATCCTTGAGCTGTTTCTCGATATATCTGGGATGCTGCCCTGCAATCTTGGGCCAGAGGGGGTTGATCGGGCTGTTCCCGTCAGCGCCATGACAACCTGCACAGACTGCGGACTGATTTTTTCCCTCATCTGCGTTACCTGCGGCATGGGCCAGGTTGAATGGGATGCTAAGGGCAATAGTTGCGGTTATGAGCCATTTGTTCATAATCAATCCTGCTCTGAAGTCTGCTGGATAGGTTGAAATTGCGAGCTTAACAGCCCCCACCGTCCCTTGGGCGGAAACCCTGAAAGCCCTCGAAAAAAAGCTGCGAAACTATAGCAGAATTTTCTAATAAAGGTCAAAATCAGACACTCTACGCCAGTGCTGGTTCAATCTATGCAAACCGATCCCGACCAATCCATCGTCAAGCGCTGCTACGCGGTGATCTACACCCCGAGCCAGCGGCGTAAACGTTTCCCGGAAAACTGCGTACAGCCGGTCGCCAATGCTGACGAGGCCCTGGCTACCGCCAGCGGACAGAAAGACTGCCATGCAGCCGAGGTGATGGGGCCCTCCCGTTCATCAGAAGGATTCCGTCTCTATTACCTGTTGAGATGGTTAGAGTGACTGATTCAAACCCTGAGTTATCCAATCAGACCTGAAGTTTAGCCATCTCCTGCTCGATAGCCATGCCATCCAGGGTTTCGAAATCGGAGCGACTGAAAGTGGTAATGCCACCGGCAAGCTCGTACCAGGCGAACCCGCTTGTCCAGGGTGCATGTTGATAGCTGCCCTGCCGCTTGCGTGAGAGGCAGTAGAGCCTTCCTGGCTGATAGATCAGATTGTAGTTGGTCTCACGCTCATGCAACGCCGCTATGTGGGCCCAAGCTGCAGTGGCCGAGGTGAACACCTCACACGCCAAAGGATACTGCATGTTGCCACCATTATGGCTCCAGCACCCCTGCTCTATGGGCAAAGGAGATGAACGCACATAGAGCTGGAAATGGAGATGGTTGACAGAGGCATAGGCGCCATAGCTGTTGTAGGCGATCCCCAGCCCGGGCAGTCCCGACCCTAAACCCTCCGCCAGGGACCAGACATAGTCATGGTAGCGGGAGGTCAAGTATTGCGGCAGTCGCCTGCGTCGATCTGGAACCAACAACCCATGCAGGGGGGCAAAGGGAAATTTGTTATATAGCAGCTCAACCTCAATCCCCTGTAACTCCCCCGCCCAGAAGACCTCTTTACGCAGATAGGGCTTGTTGAAGTTGAATCCGTCAGGGTCGTAGGGGCTGCTGATACCCTCTACGGACCGCCTGCTCATGCGCGAGGGCCGAAAGGCCCTGAGATGGTTGAATTGCAGCTCCCACGCCCCCGATTGGCGAAACTCCGTGGCCTGAATACCCTCGAAACCGATTGCCATCAGCTTTAAAAAAACCAGCTGATCATCATCGGCACCCGCCAGCTCCCGACCTTCGCTCAAGGCCTCGCGGCAGTAGGCCCCCAATTGGTCGAAGCGACGCGCCAATGACTGCCGCAGTACCCTATAGATCTCTGTATCAAAACAGGCATTGGCGTGCACCAGGATATAGCTGCCCAGGCCGGGGTTGCTGATTAACCGCTGCAACCCCTGAGTAAATGCCCGTTTCAGCGCTTCGCGGGACTCGAAGGGTGGTGCTGATTTCAACTATCAGTGCATATGGCCCTTTTGGCCACCCTGTTTCATCTGCATTTGCAATTTGCGCACCGGGGCATCCACCTGCAGACTCGATCCATCCTCGAAGGTCAGGGTCAAGGTCAGCTTCTCATCCGGGACCAGTTTCTGCTTCAGACCGATCAGCATCACATGCAAACCACCTGGCTGCAGCTTGACCATTTCCCCTGCCGGCAGGTCGATCTTCTCCACCTTGCGCATACGCATCATTCCCTCTTCCATGGTATGAGTATGCAGCTCAACCACATCAGCGGCAGGCGTACTGGCCGACATCAGTGCACTCCCCTTCTCGCCCTTGTTGTGCAAAACCATGAAAGAGGCCGAATTCGGCTGTCCTGGGGGTACTGCCCTGACATAGGGATCTTCCACCATGATGCCATCGGCGACAGAACCCGCGACAGCTGTCTGGCCAATGGCCAAAATCAACAGCCCAATGAGAGAAAAACGGTTGCAATAGATCATCTTTAATACTCCTGACACTAAACACGACTTCTCAGTCCATCCGAGTAGCAATCAACCCGAAAATGGCTGGATCAAGGGCTGACGAGAATGACACTAATACCCCATACATGGCAAACCAGAAGCCAAGGATTATTGCTATTTTTAGGCCATTTGACACATATCGCGTCATTTACCCCAGTCAAACGAACTCCACTCGATCTATAAAAAAAACGCCTGGCTCAATGACAGGCGTTTTTTTCTATCTTTCGATAAGGTTGTGTGTGCTGGCTTCAGAGCGTCATCACCCACTCGACAATGAGTTTGATGTCATCGTCGCTGACATGTGCATTAGGTGGCATGGGTACAGGGCCCCATACGCCGGATCCGCCTGCCTTAACCTTTGCAGACAGCATCTCGACGGCGCCTTCCTGGCCCTTGTATTTGGCGGCAACCTCTTTGTAAGCAGGGCCGACAACCTTGGTTTCAATCTGGTGGCAGGCCATGCAGCCACGTTGCGTGGCAAGTGCCACAGGATCAGCGCTAGCAGTCGCCACTGCACCCAGAGACACAATTGTCGTACTGGCAGCCAGCAGCATCATTTTCATTTTATTCATCAGGTAATTACCTCTAAAATCAAACAGTTAACACTTACACACCTGCAGGGACAAGAAACACCATTCCCTAAAACTCGGCGGATTATAAAGTAAATAGACCACTATTGGCTATCAAAGACAATTGTCAATCGCTTTAGTTTACATTAAATGACAACGCATCTTATGCCCTTGACAACCCCTATTCAGGGTCTATGCAGACACCGGAAAAAGCCAATATCCGATACAGTGCCAGTATACAAGAAAGCCCTGAACGGGAGCTTAATGAGCGCCATCCTTGTCCGCCAAATGGGCCAGGTAGAGGGCTAATCCTAGCAACGCAATACCACCGGCAAACTGCAGTAGATCCATGGGTGTGGTGAAATCCATACCCAGGGCAAACTCAAAATAGCGCACCACCAGAATCATCATGACAACCTTGGCGAGCCGGCTCTTCAGGTCGTCCAGACTGGTGATCATCAAGACATTCGAGGCACTCTCCGAGTGCTCCGCATGATCGATTTTGCTGATAAAGAGCTCATACAGGCCCAGGGAGAAGATCAACAACACAGTCGCCAACAGATAACCGTCCACGATCTCCACCACATGGGTAACAGTGGTAGAGCGCAGATCGACCCGCTGCTCGGGGCTCAGGGAGGGTGAGGCATAATCGCCCAAGTGGGTGATCATGTAGAAAGCATCCACCGAAGCCATATAGAACATTGCGATGGCTGCTGCCATGCTCGCGACCACGGCAGCCAGGACCACCAGCCGACTGCCCCAAAGAATTTGTTCAAACTTATTTTCCACAATCCACCATGCTCAGTTTACCGTCGGGATATTATTCCCTGCCGTGACCCAGACTCAAGCCTTTTTCCCGCAAAAGTCACTCGCAGAGCAGATTGCCCCGCTACCCTGGACTGGACCGATGCCAGTGAAATGATATTATCTGCCTCTTTTTCCAGGACCATAGCCAATGCCACTCTTCATGCCCGGCCAACGCTGGATCAGTGATAGCGAATCGGAGCTGGGCTTAGGCAACGTTGTCGAATCCGCAGGGCGAACGGTCACCATCCATTTTCCCGCAGTTGGAGAAAACAGGGTCTATGCCCAACAGGGGGCTCCCCTGACACGGGTCACCTTCACTGTGGGTGACAGGGTCAAAAGCCGTGATGGGGACTCTCTGCTGGTTAAACGCGTGACCGAGGAGAACGGCTGCCTGACCTACCTGGGAGAAGACCAGGCCGGGGAGCAGCGCACTATCAACGAATCGGATCTCAGCGACTCGCTGCGTATCGATCAACCCCAGCAACGCCTGTTTGCGGCTCAGATAGACCCGCCGCACTGGTTCAATCTGCGTTATCACACCCTGCGCCAGCTCGGGCGTCATCTGCAGTCACCCATACTCGGCCTGGGGGGACCCAGGATCGATCTGATCCCGCATCAACTCTACATCGCCCACGAGGTGGCAAACCGGCCGAATCCACGTGTCCTGCTGGCTGACGAGGTGGGACTGGGCAAGACCATCGAGGCCTGTCTGATACTGCATCATCAACTGATGACAGGACGCAGCAGCCGAGCCCTGATCCTGGTACCGGACCCTCTGGTGCATCAGTGGCTGGTCGAGCTGATGCGGCGTTTCAATCTCAGGTTCCGCATCTTCGACGAGGAGACCTGCCAGGCGATCCAGGATTCGGGCCAGGGTGACAACCCCTTCCACGCTGAACAGTTGGTTCTCTGCAGTCTCGACCTTTTTCATCACAATGCTCAACGTCTCAGCCAGGCACTGGAAGGGGGCTGGGATATGTTGATTGTGGATGAGGCACACCATCTGACCTGGTCCGCCGAGGACCCCAGCGCCGAGTATCTGCTGGTCGAGGCCTTGGCCCTGAAGACCCCCGGGGTGCTGCTGTTGACGGCCACCCCGGAGCAGTTGGGGCAAGCGGGACACTTTGCCCGTCTGCGCTTGCTCGACCCGGATCGCTACTATGACCTGCAGACCTTTCAGGAGGAGGAGCGACACTACCAGCCGGTGGCGGATGCGGTGGAACATCTGCTGCGCCACAACAGGCTGTCCCAGACGGGGGCACAACAGTTGCGGGATATCCTGGACGAGAGCGAACAACAACTCCTGCAACCCCTGCTCGGAGAGGTTGACGCCGATGAGGCACAACGGGATGCAGCCAGGGAGACCCTGATTGGCACGTTACTCGATCGGCACGGTACCGGTCGGGTGTTGTTTCGCAATACACGCGCCGGTGTCAGCGGCTTTCCGGCGCGGGAGTTACACAGCTACCCACTGCCACTGCCCACGGGATACGAGGATGCACTGGTAAAACAGAGGGGGGATACGGCGGCGTTGAGTCTCACCCCCGAGCGTCTATATGCCGAGCAAGGACATCCTGCCTGGTGGCGGGAAGACCCGAGGGTCGGGTGGGTGATTGAGCAGCTGCGCCAGCATCTTTCCAGGAAATATCTGTTGATCTGCGCCCATGGGGAGACTGCCATCGAACTGCAGGAGGCTATCAGGGTACAAACCGGGATCGGTGCAGCCCTGTTTCATGAGCGCATGAGCATCATCGAACGGGATCGGTCCGCCGCCTGGTTCGCCGATCCCGAGGGGGCCAGATTGATGATCTGCTCCGAGATCGGCAGCGAAGGGCGTAATTTTCAGTTCGCTCACCACCTGATCCTCTTCGACCTGCCCCTGGATCCGGACCTGCTGGAGCAACGCATCGGCAGACTAGACCGGATCGGCCAGAAAGAGACGGTACGGATCCATCTCCCCTACCTGGACCCGGGCCCGCAATCCATACTGCTGCATTGGTACAGGGATGGCCTGGACGCCTTCAGCCACCCGGTACCCGGTGCCCACCAACTTTTCAGACAACTCAGCCCGCGACTCTGGGAGACTCTGGAGAGTGAGGACGGGGAAAACCAACTGCAGCGACTCCTGGAAGAGACCCGTCAGCTGAGAACGGCTACCCAGCAACGTTTGCAGCAGGGACGCGACCACCTGTTGGAGTTGGGCGCCTGCCGAGAACCCGGCGCCAGCTGGCTGGTGGGTGAGCTTCAGGCGCAAGATCGATCCCCGCATCTGCGTCACTATCTCGAACACCTGTTCAACAGTTACAACATCGACACGGAGGAGCTGGGGGAGGCTGGCATTATCCTGCGTCCGGGGGAGCAGGTTATTGCCGGTCAGCTACCGGGTCTGCCGGCAGAGGGAATGACAGCAACCTATAGCCGTCACGATGCCCTCGCCCATGAAGAGCGGCAACTGCTGACCTGGGAGCATCCGCTGGTCAGCAATGCCATGGAGCAGATCATCGGCCAACAGACCGGTAACAGCTCCGCCATTGCCTGCAAGCATGCAAAGCTGAAGTCGGGACAACTGTTGCTGGAGTCCCTGTTCGTGGTCGAATGTCTTGCGCCGAGCAAACTGCATGTGAGTCGTTTCCTGCCACCGACGCTGATCCGCATCCTACTGGATGCCAGCGGCAAGCGATGGGATCCAACCATCGAGTGCGATGAATTGCTGGAGAGTACCCAGGCACTTGATACACCGACCCTGATACCGGTAATCGAGAGTTACCGTGGACAGATAAGAGAGCTGCTACAACAGTCTGAATCAGCGGCACATCATAGCGCAGCGCCGTTAAAAGCAAGCGCCGTCGAAAGCATGATGCAGCACTATACAGAGGAAATAGAGCGCATGACGGCGCTGAAAAAACACAATCCGGGGATACGTGAAGAGGAGATCCGCCTGATGCAGGATCAGGGTATGGCCCTGCACCAGCATCTCCAGTCAGCCAGGGTGCGTCTGGATGCGGTGCGTCTGATAGTCTCTCTGTAGGTTTGGAAAAGAGTGCGGCTGTCTGAACTGCCTAACTACTCGAAGAGCTGTTCAATCGGGTAGGGGCGACAAATACCAAAGCCCTGGGCATAATCGATGCCGATATCCTGCAGGCGATGCAATACCCTTTCGTTTTCCACAAACTCCGCAATGGTCTCCAAACCCATGATATGCCCAATCCGGTTTATTGCATCCACCATCGAATCGTCGATCAGGTTATCAAGCATCTCTTTGACGAATGCACCGTCAATCTTCAGGTACTCCACTGGCAGGTGCTTGAGATAGCCAAAAGACGAGAGACCGCTGCCGAAATCATCCAGGGCAAATTCACAACCAAAGCGTTGCAGGGTACGCATGAAGTGTTCGGCAGAGGTGAGATTTGATATGGCCGCGGTTTCAGTGACCTCGAAGCAGAGCATCCCCTTTGGAATAGCGTAACGTTTGATGCTGTCCAAAATCATATTCAGGACATCCTCGTCACACAAAGAGTGGCCTGACAAATTGACAAAGTAACGTCGCTCCGCGGCAATGCATGCCGCTCGGTGCTGATCGATATAACGAATCAATCGATCGACTACCCAGCGGTCGACTCTCGGCATCAGGTCGAATCTTTCCGCTGCCGGAATAAAGGCCCCAGGCAGGATCAAACCCCCTGACTCGTCCAGCATGCGGATCAATACCTCCACGTGCTCTACCGCATTTTCCCTGTTTATCGACTTTATCGGTTGCACATACAGGGTGAAGCGATCCTCATCCAGTGCACTGCGAATCTGGGTGACCCATTTTGCTTCACCATGTCGCTTGGCGGCAGAACTCCCAAGCGGATCGTAGATATGAATTTTGTTTCTGCCCTCCTCCTTGGCGGAGAAACAGGCCGAATCCGCAAAGCTCAGGATCTGTTGCAGATCCTTGCTCTGGTCATCAATGGCGACCATACCGATACTGATGCTTTGGGAAAAACTCTTATCACCATAGACAAACCGAAATCCTTGGATCGAACGGCGAATACTGTCTGCGATACGTTCCGCTGCAGGTATTGAACACTGGGTCAACAGAATGCCGAACTCATCCCCACCCATCCTGGCCAGCAGATCGCTGTTACGGATGGATCGTTTGATCAGGCTGGCCAGTTGGCGTAACAGCTCATCCCCAGCAGCATGGCCACAGTTGTCATTGACGATCTTGAAGCGATCGATATCGAGGTATAGCAGGCAGTGTCCATTACCCTTGACCACGGGCTGTTCCAAGAGAGAGGTTAGTTGCCTATCGAATTCGGTGCGATTGTAGAGCCTTGTGACCGGATCGTGGCTCGACTGCCAACTTAACTGCGCCGCCAATTTTCTAGATTGGCTGGTGTCTTTGAAAACCAACACCATGCTTTCAAGATTACCCGCTTCATCCTTTAGGCTGGTAATCGTTTGCTGCACCGGCAGACTCAGTCCTTCCCGATGTTTCAAAACCAGCTGTTTGCCTTCGCTATCGATCGTCTCCTCAAACCCAAGCGGTCTCTTATCCGCACTCGACTCATCGAAAATCCGGTACACCTCGGTCAGTCTGCGCCCAACCATCTGTCGGTTGTTATACCCCGTCATCCCTTCGGCTGCCAGATTGGCAAACTCCACTCTGCCATGCGCATCGATCAGAATGACCGCATCTTCCACCGACGAGAGCATCGCCCGCGTCCGCTGCTCCACCACGCTGTTGGCAGTCAGCTGCTCCTGCTGTGCACGCAGGGTGTCGATTTCACTGATCTGCACCAAACAATAACCCGGATGCATCATCAGCGGCTTGACGCTGACCCGAATAAAGCGCTCTTCGTCGATGTTGAATAGGTGACGGGAATTGGATAGTGAGAAATAGGTCTGCAGCGACCCGTCGGATTGGGGTGCCTTCGCCGCGTTAAGCACCATTTTGGAGAAACGGGGGCCTGCCAGTTGCGGGATAAGTACTTCAAGGGGCCTGGCAATCGCCTCCAGATCCGTCTTTCCGGTAATGTCTGACAAGTGCCGGTTCCATGCGACCACCCGCCGCTCTGCATTGATAAGGCAGAGACCGACATCACATGCTTCGATCACTTCCTGCAGTTGCACCAGATCACTCTGGGAGAATATCCCTACCTGCAGCGCCTCAATAGAACCCTTCCCCTGCACGACTATACCTCTTGATCCAGACTCTTAATCGTAGTGGTGAACTAAAGTGTTGTAATCTAGATATGCAGCGGCTGAACCTTGCAGCACCCGATCCTCTTTTTCCTTATGTTTCCGGCCAGCTCTCGGCGGATAATCAACACAGGATTAATCGGGTCATAGTCCTTTTTTACGCATACGCACAACTGCCAAAAAGCAGGTTGACTAAATATTGGATCGGCAGGCCTCCACCAGAACTTTAATAGAGGCAGATAAATCGAGGTCCGGGAAGCGGAAATCACCTCTCTACTAAAACAGGGCAACCTCTTGGGGTGTCAATGCACGATACTCACTCGGCAATAGGGATGGATCCAATAGCAAGCCGCCAATCGACAGCCGGTGCAGTGCCTGCACATGATTCCCCAATGCTGCGAACATACGTTTTACTTGGTGATATCTGCCCTCGGTTATGGTCAGGCGGAGCTCAAGTGCCGATAACTGTTCAACCCCCGCAGGTTTGGTCGGCCGAGCCTCTCCCTTGAGCAGCAGGCCGGCCTCCAGCTTCGCTACCTGTCCGGCCGTCAGCGGCTCGGCGAGGGTGACCGCATAGGTCTTGGGGCAGTGATTCGAGGGCGCGGTGATACGGTGCGACCAATGACCGTCATCGGTCACCAGCACCAATCCTGAGCTGTCGATATCGAGCCGACCGGCGATGTGTAACGCAGTCGGATTTGGGAGATCGAAAAGATCCAGCACCGTCCTATGACTGGGATCGTGAGCGGCACTGACCACTCCAAGGGGTTTGTTCAGCATGAAATAGCGGGGCAAGGGAGGCGCCACGATCGACCCGTCGAGGTAGACCTCGGCATCGAGGCGAACGGAAAAGGAGGCCTGTTTGATCTGAACCCCGTCAACCCTGACCCTTCCTGCGCGAATCACCCGCTGCGCCTGGGATCGGCTCAACGTGGTGGCGTTGCTGATGAAACGATCGATCCGGATCACTTCCTTTAGGGAACCCATGTCACCTCACCCGCAAGCCCACACCTCAGCAGATGGGTGATTATTCGTAACAAATCCCCTCTGCTTCGGTTGTCCCGACCCTCTAAATGCTGTCTGGATCTCACTTTTTGGAAGTCGTTCAAAAAAAACTGGTAGCAAGTAGGGAAATTCATTAACCTCGCGCAATTTGTCGTATAGCACGGAGAGCAGAATGTCTCAGTTTACTATCCCCTCGGTCCAGATTCCAAAACCCTTCATTGCGATCATGACTGCCGTGTTATGGCTGCTTTCGCTTCCTGCGGGTGCTTCAGTATTGGGTTTCGTCGAATATGAATCAACCGTAGGCGGCAACTACGATATCGCCATCAGCCCGGACGGCGGCTATGTCTATGGCATGGAACTCACGAGTGTCGGCAACTACCAAATCAACGTCTACTCCCGCAATGCCGACAGCGGTGCGCTGGATCTTGTGGAATCCGTAGACACCCTTGACGGCACTACCAGCATGAATAATCTGGCGGGCATCGCCATCAGCCCGGACGGCAGTCATCTTTACACCACCGGCATGACCGAGAATCCTACCGATCACGCCATCATCTGGTTCAACCGGAGCAGTACCACCGGCCAGCTGACCTATGGCGGGCGGGTGGTCTCCGGCACCGATTTCACCGCACTGACGAATCCCAGCGGTTCGATGGCGATAAGCCCGGATGGTTTTTTTCTCTATTTGGCCGATATCGGCGGTTGGGGCACCATCGGTATCTTTCAACGGGCGGGCAATGGTGTCCTGAGTTGGGTGGGGACCGTGGAGGTCGATGTCAACGATGACAACCTGCACAACCTCAATGAGGTCTACATCAGCCCCGATGGAAACTCACTCTACGCAACCGCAATCGGCGGCTACCTGTATAGCTTCTCGCGCAACACCAGCGGCGGCGGCCTGACCCCGCAGCAGACATTGGTCGATCTCAGTATCGACGAGGTCAACGGTCTGGCAGGCCTGAAAAACGCCGAAGAGACCATCGTAACCGCCGATGGCCGATTTCTCTACCTGGCAGGCCTGATCGCCAACGATATCAATTCCACCGCCGATGATCAGTACAATGTGGTCACCTTCCAACGCAATACCGGAGACGGCACTCTCACCTATCTGAGCAACACCACCAATACCACGCAACACTCTAGCTCTTCCGACTGGGACACCCTATGGTGGCCCACCGCATTGGCATTAAGTCCTGATGATGAACAGCGGTTCCTCTATGTGGGTGCCTATATTGCCGATTCCATCAATCTCTTCCGACGCAACGACCAGACCGGCGCCCTCAGCTGGGTCGGCTGGGAGGTGGACGGCCTGAATGGCGCCGAACTGGACGGCATCGACAAAATGGCCCTGTCACCGGATGGCCGACACATCTACGCAGGACTGGAAAATGGTCTGGGTCTCTCCGTCTTCGATACCCGCGCCGATCTATCCTTGGTAAAACAAGACGACATAGACCCGATCGCCCCATCGGCCACCCTGACCTATACCTTGGCCGTTACCAACCTGGGCCCGGCGGATGCGCAGAACCTGGTGATAACCGATAGCCTCCCCACCGGGGTCAGCTATGTCGATAGCTCGGTAAACGTACCTGGCGGCAGTTGCAGCGAGAGTGGTGGAACAGTGACCTGTACCCTGGACAGTCTGGTGGTCTCGGCTGCGGCCAATGCCACAATCGAGGTGACGGCCCCGGCCAACGAAGGCACCATTACCAATACGGCCAGTGTCTCAGCGGATCAGATGGATACAGTCGCGACCAATGACAGCGACTCTGAAGAGACCCTGGTCGGCGAATCGACAGACAGCAGCGACGACAGTGATTCGTCTGGCGGAGGCGGAGGCACAGATCCTCTATCGCTTCTTGTCATAGGAATGCTGCTGATAGTGTCAGGGTGGCGCAGACCATTCACCAGAGCCCGTAGCGTGTGAGATAGCATGGGGATCTTGGCGGCGAATTTATTAATTTTGAATTTTGAATTAATGGGTTCGCTTTGCTCACATTTCCTGTTGATCCCCCCTCTCCCTGGCCCTCTCCCGCAAGGGGAGAGGGGACGTTCTTATCGAGTACATCGAAAGCTCCATGCTAGGTGATGTACAAAAGCCGATTGTTTACGACCAGCCCTGATCTGTGAATTCCCTCTCCCCTCGCGGGAGAGGGCCAGGGAGAGGGGGATCCAAATAAGCATGCGGCCCGCCGCACACACCCAATTCAACATTCACAATTCCTTATAGATCTCCGCCCCCTGACGCTTGAACTCCACCGCCTTCTCTTGCATGCCCTGCTGCAGGGCCTCCTCCTCCGCCACCCCCTGTTTACGGGCATAATCCCGCACATCCTGGGTGATCTTCATGGAGCAGAAGTGGGGACCGCACATGGAGCAGAAATGGGCCACCTTGTGGGCCTGGTGGGGCAGGGTCTCGTCATGAAACGCCATCGCCTTTTCAGGATCGAGGCTGAGGGCGAACTGATCGTTCCAACGAAACTCGAAGCGCGCCTTGGACATGGCGTTGTCCTGCAGCTGGGCGCCGGGAAAGCCCTTCGCAAGATCCGCTGCATGGGCGGCGATCTTGTAGGTGATGATCCCTTCCCGCACATCCTCCTTGTTGGGCAGCCCCAGGTGCTCCTTGGGGGTCACATAGCAGAGCATGGCGGTACCGTACCAACCGATCTGGGCGGCACCGATGCCGGAACTGAAGTGATCATAGCCAGGAGAGATATCGGTCACCAGGGGACCGAGGGTGTAGAAGGGCGCCTCGAAACAGTCGGCCAGCTCCTTGTCCATATTCTCCTTGATCATCTGCATCGGCACATGGCCGGGGCCCTCGATCATCACCTGCACATCGTGCTCCCAGGCGATCTTGGTCAGCTCCCCCAGGGTCTCCAGCTCGCCGAACTGGGCGGCGTCGTTGGCGTCGGCGAGACAGCCGGGACGCAGCCCGTCACCCAGGGAGAAGGCCACGTCGTAGGCCTTCATGATCTCGCAGATCTCCTCGAAGTGGGTATAGAGGAAGTTCTCTTCGTGATGGGCCAGGCACCACTTGGCCAGGATGGAGCCGCCCCGGGAGACGATGCCGGTGACCCGCTCGGCGGTGAGGGGCACGTAGGCCAGCCTCACCCCGGCGTGGATGGTGAAGTAGTCGACCCCCTGCTCCGCCTGCTCGATGAGGGTGTCGCGCATAATCTCCCAGGTCAGCTCCTCGGCCTTGCCGTTGACCTTCTCCAGGGCCTGGTAGATGGGCACGGTGCCGATGGGCATGGGGGCATTGCGCAGGATCCACTCCCGGGTCTCATGGATGTTGTCCCCGGTGGAGAGGTCCATCAGGGTGTCGCCCCCCCAGCGTGCTGACCAGGCCATCTTTTCCACCTCTTCCTCAATGGAGGAGGTGATGGCGCTGTTGCCGATGTTGGTATTGATCTTGACCCTGAAATTGCGGCCGATAATCATCGGCTCCAATTCGGGATGATTGATATTGGCCGGGATGATTGCCCTGCCGGCGGCCACTTCGGCGCGTACGAACTCAGGCGTGATCTCGTCGGGTATGCGGGCGCCGAAAGGCTGGCCCTGGTGCTGACGCAGCAATTTTGTATAACGTGGGTCCTCGCGTAACGCCTGCAGGCGGCAATTCTCGCGAATCGCCACGAACTCCATCTCAGGGGTGACGATGCCGCGGCGGGCATAGTGCATCTGGGTGACATTGCGGCCCGCTTTGGCCCGGCGCGGTGCGTGAATATGTTCAAAGCGCAGATGGGCAAGCTCCGGATCGGTCTGCCTGGTGCGACCATATTCTGAACTGGGACCATCCAGCAACTCGCAATCCCCTCGCTCCTGGATCCAGCCAGAGCGTAGGTCGGGCATGCCTTTCAGCAGGTCGATCTTGTGCGCTGGATCGGTGAAGGGTCCGGATGTGTCATAGACCGGAATCGGAGGATTCTCCTCCGCCCCAAAGCTGGCAGACGTCGCTTCCTGGCTGATCTCACGCATGGGAACCCGGATATCCGGCCGGCTGCCATCGACATGGATTTTACGGGAGTTGTAGAAGGGCCCGGTTACTGCTGCGGAAAGGGTGACGGTCTTCTTGATAAAATCTTCAGGAATTACACTCATGCATGAAACCTCGTTGCGGCAAAGGCGAAGATGAGCCCAATGAGGTTTCAGCTTCCCTCCGCCGGTATTAACCGGATCAGGTAGTAAGGGTCTTTCTCAGCCCGTGACGATGACCCGCCATGAACACCCCTAGCCCGCGAATTCTGGCAGTATAACCGGTTTTCATCTCCAGCGAATCAATACCAGCCAGGTTGAGATCGGGCACTGTCTTGGTGCAGGTGGTGGAAAAACCCTCACATCCCCTCGTAAACAAGCAATTATTCTCATACATTCAATATCTTACTACTCGTTTTGGTGCAATTTAATAACTCCTGACAGGACAATATCCCGCACCAAATACCCCAGCAGACAGACGGAATCTGACATGCTGGATAGATAAAATCCGTGCCGGAAATCTTGCCCGGAGGGGACAAAATCCGTAGTCTTAATCCTCTGCCGCGTTATAACCATACAAACGACCAGGAAATAGACATGATGGCAAGCAGCTTCGACAAAGCACGTTTCAACATGGTGGAACAGCAGATCCGTCCATGGGAGGTACTCGACCCGCGAGTACTCGCATTGATGGAAACCCTGCCCCGAGAGCAGTTCGTTCCGGAATCCTACCGGGATCTGGCCTATGCCGATATCGAGGTCCCCATCGGACAGGGACAGCTGATGATGTTTCCCCGCATCGAAGCCAAATTACTGCAAGCCCTGGCTATCCGGCCCACAGACAGCGTGCTCGAGGTGGGCACCGGCAGCGGATACCTCACTGCCTGTTTGGCGAACCTGGCTCAGCAGGTTGTCAGCATCGATCTCCACGAGGAGTTCAGCGAACAAGTCAAAGAAAAACTCCTGCAACAGGGTATACAAAACGTTAGCTTGAAAAGTGGAGATGCCCTTGCCGGACCGCTAGCGGAGGGACCGTTCGATGCCATCGCCGTCACCGGTTCAATACCCACCAGCCAACAGGCTGAAATCTTCCGCCAGCAACTTAAAGTCGGTGGGCGATTGTTTGTTGTCATCGGCACTGCGCCGGTGATGGAGTGCATGCTGATAACCCGGCATGCGGACAAGATCTTTGAGGAAGAGAGTATTTTGGAAACGGAGCTGGCGCCGTTGATCAATGCCCCGGCTCCGGTGGAATTCGAGTTTTAAAAAAAGCCTGTTGCTGCTCCCTGGTAAGATTTCGCAGCACAGCGAAGAACTACAATTTTGAGGGAGATCACCATGTCTATAAGCAAGTGTGCGCTACCGCTGACCCACGCTAAAAGCAGTCAGCTATTGATCATCAACACACAGGAAAGACTTGCCAAGGCAATGCCGAAGACGGACCTGGATCAGATGGTTAAAAATATTGTCAGACTCAGCCAGGCAGCAAGTACAATGGAAGTACCCATCATACTCTCAGAGCACTATGGCAAGGGGCTTGGAAATACCCTGCCTGAGATTGCCCAACACCTCCCCCCACATACCAAGGCAAAAGATAAATTAACCTTCTCCTGTTGCACCGCCCCAGGGTTCGAAGAGGAATTGGCGGAAAACGGTGAACGCAAACAAATCGTCATCGTCGGTCTTGAGGCACATATCTGTGTCCTGCAGACTGCATCCGGACTGCAGCAGTGGGGTTATCAGGTTTTCGTAGTGGATGATGCCATCTCGTCACGCAACCCACATCACCGCAAAAATGCGATACAACGCATGCGTTTATGTAACGTTCATATAACCAACAGTGAATCGGTTGCGTTTGAATGGATGGGTGATGCCAATAATCCCAAATTCAAAGAGGTTTCTCAGCTGTTTCGCTGATGCATACCTTCTCTGCAATCAAGGGAGTGTAGTTGCAAACAGGTTTCCAAGAGGCTAGATGTTTGATTTTTCCCTTAGCCACTGTTGGAGCCTGTTTGCAATCAAATCGTAACCCCGGAACCGTAGCTCTGCGATCTCGCCACTACGTTCATAAATTCGGTTGAGACGATTCAATGTCTGTGTCGCATCCGGGGCCAGTTCTTTACTCAACAAGGCTTCGGCCATGCCTATATGAATCCTGTAGGAGTCGATATAGGCGATATTCCCGCTGTCACCCAGTTTGTTCAATGTATGCTCAAACAAGAGATACTTCTCGAGTTGATGTATATGGCTAGCCCGATGGTAAAAGAGATCAGCCACTTCAGCTACTTTGCAGCTCCGCGCTATTGCTCGCAGTGCGTCAGCACTATAGCCTGCATAGGCATTCGGCTGTTGACAGGCAACATGTTCGTCTGCCGCTAACAGCTTACCTGAATAGAGAACAAGCACTACGCAAATGATCCTTGTATGCATGATTGCGCGACCCCATTACTACAAAACGATGACAATATTATTAACATCTATAGACCATTATGGGGTTAGCGCAAGTGGTAAAATTGCCCATCACGCAAAAATGAATGAAACAAATTGAGGGATAATTCGACTTTCAAAACAGATAAGACTTACTAAGAATCCATCCTCTTCTAGATAGTTGAGTTGAGTTGAGTTGATTAACTAGATTCCCTTCAGTACATGCTATTGCCATTCTTGGATGCACTCGGAATCTGTTGTATGGAGTCCCAATGCTCGACTATCTTCCCCGTCTCATCAAAGCGAAAGAAATCCATGGTCACATACTCATCGTTCCCCGGCCATATTTGATGGGTGTGAAGCGCCACCAAGTCGCCCTCCGCCACCACCCGAACAAACTCTATCTCTTTCTCCGGATAGGATTGCGCCATGCCGTTAAAGTACTCGATGAACGCAGCCTTACCATTGCCCACCAAAGGATTGTGTTGTATATACTCAGCCCCCACATAAAGCTCGACGGCTTTCTCGGGATCACCTAAGTATGCTGTGCGATAAAACGCAATCGCGTTTTTTTTATTGGCCTCCAGATCCTGTTGCATAAACACCTCAGCGCATTAGTTATACACCCCTTAAAATTCGTGTTCTTCGACAATAAAGGCCGAGGACTTTGAGTGATCGATAAACTTCCCTTCATCTTCCAGCAATAGTGCACCTAACTTCTGCCCTGCGGGAGAACTCATACCCGCCATCAGCGCCTGTTCCGATTCAAACCATACCTCAGCCACACCATCGTATTCCGGCAACATGCCTCGAGAGCTTCTCAAGCCTTCGTTCAACGGGGTGTCTATGGTGTGTGATTGCACATATTTTTTAGCACCCATTGCATCTGCATTGCTCATAAAAAATGGACCATGTTTATTCATCCAATAGTCCTTGAATTCGGCACGCGTCATATTCGGGCGTCGAGTCAAGCACATAACAAATTTGATCATGGTTACTCACTCCTTCAGCAAATCACGCAAACTAGAGATTAAGTCAGATAGAAGACCTTACAGGATCAGGTAGATTTTCCAGTCAAGCAACGGCCACCAGGTAGATGGCAAACAAGCCGTCGTCATCCACCCAATGACGCACCTCATCAAATCCATTTTCAGTGACCAGATCGATAAACTCCTGTGGTGAATATTTATAGGAGTTTTCCGTATGCAGGGTCTCACCTTTTTTAAATTCGAAACGGTGACCGTTGAGACGAAGTATCTGCTGCTGTGTACTCACGAGGTGCATCTCGATACGCCCTTTTTCATCATTGTAGAAGGCCAGATGTTCAAACACCTCGGGATCGATATCCGCATCCAACTCCTGCTGCATACGTAGCAGCAGATTCATATTGAAGTCTGCGGTCAAACCCGCTGCATCGTTATAGGCGGCAAGCAGTACCTGCTCGCTCTTTTTGGTATCGACACCGATCAGCATCATGCCGTCTCTACCCACTGTATCGTGGACCAGACGCAAAAATTCACCAGCCTCGCTGGGATTGAAGTTTCCCAGGCTGGAGCCGGGGAAAAAGAGCAGACGCGGGCCATTGGGGACTTCATCAGGTACCGGCAACGAATGGGAGAAATCGACACAAGCGGCATGAATGGGCAACCAGGGATACTCCATGGCCAGCGCCCTGGCGCTCGACTTCAGATAGTCGAATGAGATGTCCATCGGCACAAATGCGCTCGGCCTCAAGGCATCCAGCAGCAGGCGCACCTTACTGGCACTGCCCGCTCCCGGTTCGATCAGCACCCGCCCTTTTCCGGTCAAGCTGGCGATCTCGTCGGCCAGGTCTGTCAACATACGGCCCTCCACACTCGGTAGATAGTATTCCGGTTGGTCGCAGATCCTGTCGAACAGTTCCGACCCCCGCTGGTCGTAGAAGAATTTCGGCGGAATCGACTTGTCCGACTTGGAAAGACCCGTCACCACAGCATCGTAGAGACTTAGCGCCTGGGGTTTATGGTCGTGAAAGGTGACATTTTCCATCACATATCCTCCGCAAGCCGCAGGCCGGTGAAGGCCCAGCGTTCATCGGGATAGAAAAAGTTTCGGTAGCTGGCGCGGGTATGGCCGGCGGGTGTTGCGCAACAACCGCCTTTCAATACCATCTGATTGGACATGAATTTGCCGTTGTATTCCCCCATCGACCCGGCCAGGGGTTTAAACCCCGGGTAGGCTGAATAGGGTGAAGCCGTCCAGGTCCAGAGGTCACCGTACCACTGCCCCGCCTCTCCTGCCGGCAGCGGGTGGAGGTGGTCGGCATCGGCGAAGTTACCGGTAACGGGTTGTTGCGCCAGGACGATCTCCAACTCGCTCTCCAGGGGCAGGCGTTTGCCCGACCAACGGGCGTAGGCATCCGCTTCGTAATAACTGAGATGACTGACGGGCTCATGGGGATTCAACCGAGCAAGACCGCCCAAGGTATACTGCATCCACTCCCCATCCTGTTGAACCCAATAGAGTGGATGCCGCCAGCCCTCGCACTGCAGCAGCGCCCAGCCATCGGACAGCCACAGGGCCGAGTCACTGTAACCGCCGTCATCGATAAAGGCTTGATACTCACCATTGGTCACCAACCGGTCTGCGAGACGATAGTCGGACAACAACACCTGGTGTTGTGGGGTTTCATTGTCATAGGAAAAACCCTGCTCCTGATCATGCCCGATACTATGCACGCCACCCGGCTGCTCCACCCATCGCGCCTCCCGTGTGGCGCCGGGGGTCGATTCCAGGTCGCCCCGATAGCTCGGTTTCAGCGGGTTGCACCAGAAATTATGTTTCACGTCCATCAGCAGCAACTCTTGATGCTGCTCCTCATGGTTGAGCCCGAGGATGACGCGAAAAGCGAGCGCCTCCCAATCCTCCTCCGCAATGCCCTGCATCAATTGATGCATCTGTTGATTGACATGGGCACGATATTGATAGACCTCTCCCACCGTGGGACGTGACAGCAGGCCACGCTTGGGCCGGGGATGCATCGTGCCGTGGGTGTAGTAGTAGCTGTTGAAGATATAATCGAATTGGGGATGAAAAGGTTTGTAGGCAGGTTTGAAATGGCCAAGCACAAAGGCCTCGAAAAACCAGCTGACATGGGCGATATGCCACTTCGGTGGACTGGTTTGGTCGATGGATTGGATCTGATAGTCGTCATGTTGCAGCGGCAGACAGAGGGTCTCGGTAAATTGACGTACCCGGTTGAATTCCGCGATTAACCGCTCACGACCGCTGTTTACTGTGATAGTGCTTTCCATATCAACATCTCATGCTGCTTTTTTGTTTGCTATTTGAGATCCGGAGCAAGTCAATGTCACGCCATTGACCTATCAAGCCATCAGGTCCGCACCATGTAAACCTAGTTGCTGAAGATAAACAAGCAGCAAACTATAGGGTTGATCCGACCCTATCAATCCGCTGTACGGCAGAATTGCGCCAACCCATCCATCCCAATGCCAATAGGCACCATTTAACAACATCATTTTGAGTCCATCCTGATCCCCGCGTAGGCAATCCCCGAGAGGTGACTCATTTCGCGATCGAAGGTGGTGAGATCATCGACACAGAATCCATTCAGATGATCGTGACCACAGGCCCGGGCCATCACCTGCATCAGCTCTGTGGAGGCGCGAAAGAAGTTGTTCAATTGTTGCGCGCCCTTCTCGATCTTGAGACGGCTGCGCAGTTCCGCTTTCTGGGTGGCAATGCCCACCGGACAGTTGTTGGTGTGGCAGGCGCGCATGCCGAGACAGCCGATGGCCTGTAGTGCCGAGTTGGAAAGGGCGATGGCATCGGCCCCCAGTGCCATCGCCTTGATGAAATCCGCCGGCAGCCGCAGGCCGCCGGTAATAACCAGGGAGACGTCGTCGCGTCCGCGACTGTCGAGGTAACGGCGGGCACGGGCCAGCGCCGGGATCGTCGGCACGGAGATGTTATCCCGAAAGATCAGCGGTGCCGCCCCGGTGCCACCGCCCCGCCCATCGAGGATGATGTAGTCGACCCCGATGCCTAGCGCGGCCTCGATATCCCGTTCGATATGCTGGGCGGAGAGTTTGACTCCGATGGGAATGCCCCCGGTGGCCTCCCGCACCTCATCGGCGAAGCGGCGATAATCATCGACGCTCTCCCAGTCGGGAAAACGGGATGGCGATATGGCCGACTCCCCCTCGTCGAGCCCGCGCACCTCGGCGATGCGGCCCTTCACCTTGCTCCCCGGCAGATGACCCCCGGTGCCGGTCTTGGCCCCCTGGCCGCACTTGAAGTGGAAGGCCTGGCAGCGTTGCACCTTCTCCATGGCGTAACCGAAGCGGGCCGAGGCCAGTTCATAGAGATAGCGGCCGTTGGCGGCCTGTTCGTCAGGCAGCATGCCGCCCTCACCGGAACAGATCCCGGTGCCCGCCAGTTCCGCCCCCTTGGCCAGGGCCAGCTTGGCCTCTTCCGAGAGGGCGCCGAAACTCATATCCGAGACGAACAGAGGTATCTCCAGGCGTAGCGGCTTGTTGGCATTGGGACCGATCACCACTTCAGTACCCACCGGGTGGTCGTCGAGCAAGGGCACCCGATGCAGCTGGGCCGTGAGCAGCTGGATCTGCTCCCATTTCGGCAGCGCGTCCCGGGGCACCCCCATGGCGCCGACCCGGCCGTGATGCCCCACCTTCGACAGGCCGTGCTCGGCCAGATGCTGGATATATTGATAGTGGGGTTCCTCCTGGCCCCCATGGAGGTCCTTGTAGAGGCCCTGATACTGCTCCCGGTTATAGGCTTGGGGATTGTCCGCCGCCCAGGCCTCGATCTCATCCTCGTCCACCCAGACCTGCCCCGCCTCGACCCAGGCCTGGAAGGGGTGCAGACGCTCCGCGGGATTGTAGGCACTGATCCCGGTCTTGTAGCGATAGTCCCAATCGTGCAGCCCGCAGATCAGATCCTCGCCCTCGATACGCCCATCGGCCATCAGCGCCCCCCTGTGGGCGCAGCGCCCATAGAGCACCGACACCCGCTCCGCCTCCTGCCAGCGAATCACCACCAGATCGACACCGGCCACCAAGGCATAGGTCGGTATAAGCGGCTTAAGATCGGTCCAGGCGAAGATGGCGGTTTTATTCATGGGAGGCTCCTTGCTACTGTTGTTGTTACTTGTTAGCTTGCGTCCTCTAACCATACGCCAAGAACAGAAATTCCGATGCATTTCATGATCATTTACAGGGAATATCCCTAGTGGCCACAGAAGAGATGCGCCAGATCTTCTACACCACCCTGGCCTCGATCCCGCCAGGTCGCTACTGCAGCTATGGGGATATGGCCAAACTCTGCGGGGTGCATGTGCGCCAGGTACTGGCCTGGCTGCGCGCCCTTCCCAGGGGCAGCGATCTGCCCTGGTATCGGTTGATCACCGGCCAACGGCGGATTGCGGACTACCCGGGTAACGAGAGGCAGTATCGCCGATTGGCGGACGAGGGACTCATTCCCGAGGCCAACGGACGCTTCCCGGCCCAGCGCAGGTGGCCGGATCGATAATCACATCAGCACAAGGTTAGCGGGTTATTGCTTACCCTCGCACATGCAGATCGGCCTGATGATCGATATCGAGCACTACCCCGGGATCATCCGTGGGCAGCAGGATCAAGCTATCGGCGTTTACCTCAAGCAGGTGCCGCGCACCATGGTCTCCCTGTAGTGCCTGCAGCTGCCCCCGCCATTGTTGCGCGAAACCAACCGGGTGCCCACGTCGCCCTTGATATGCAGGTGCTGCCATGGAGGCACCCTGTTGCAGCGCATGGACAACGGAGCGGATGGTTTCTGCTGTGATCCAGGGCATATCGGCCAAGGCCACTATCCAGCCCTGTGCATCTGCACTCGCCTCTACCCCCTTGGAGAGGCTCAATCCCATGCCCTTCTCTGCCTCACTATTTTCCACCAGCGTCATACCCAGGTCTTCGAACCCTCGGGCCAATTGGCTATCTTGAGGGCGTATCACGGCGAGTGTATTGGGGAGGGCTGTGATCAGGTTACGTGCAGCCGCGATACCCATCAATTCACCTGAAGGGAGCGGATGAAGCAGCTTGTTCTCGCCGAACCTTCGACCACTGCCAGCTGCCAACAATATGCCTTGGATCTCTCTCATTCTGTTAATCAAGCCAGTCTCTCAATTCAGTTTCCTGGTTGACATGGTTACCAGGCAAGCCAGACAGAGTTCAAGGGTAAACGCGCATATCCGGAATGACAACAGAACAGTAGCGCGGTTGACCTGCTTATGAACTCAGCAGATAGGCAATAGGCAGTAGATAGAGATAACTGATAACAATCGATAGGGAGGATGCAGCCGTTCGTGGATAAAAAAAAGAGAGAGGCTCTATAGCCTCTCTCAAAGCGGTTTAACCCAATCGAAAAAACAATCAAATTAGAAATTCTGACCTGAACATTTCTTGGTTTTGGTGTTGTAGTTACCGCAGCTGATCGGCTTGGTCCAGTCAGAGACTATATCCATGGAACCGGGCAGGAAATCGGACCAGGCATCGCCTTCTACCAGGCCCTCTGTCTCCCAGACCACCTCGAATTGACCATCTTCCTGGATCTCACCGATGAGCACCGGCTTGGAGAGATGGTGGTTTTTGCCCATTGCCGCCACACCGCCGGTCAGGTTGGGTGTAGTGATGCCGATCATCGCCTGCTCAACCTTGTCCACATCGGTAGTGCCAGCCTTCTCCACGGCCTTGACCCACATATTGAAACCGATGTAGGTCGCTTCCATGGGATCGTTTGATACACGCTTGTCATCCTTGATAAAGGCCTTCCACTTGGCAATGAACTCATCGTTGGTGGCATCGTCAACGCTCTGGAAATAGTTCCAGGCAGCCAGATGGCCTACCAGCGGTTTGGTGTCGATACCGGAGAGCTCTTCTTCACCCACCGAGAAGGCGACCACCGGAATGTCCTCGGCAGAGATGCCCTGGTTGCCCAATTCCTTATAGAAAGGAACGTTGGCGTCGCCGTTGATGGTGGAGACCACCGCGGTCTTCTTGCCCGCACTACCGAACTTGCGGATGTCAGATACGATGCTTTGCCAGTCGGAGTGACCGAAGGGGGTGTAGTTGATCATGATGTCTGCAGCAGCAACACCTTTGGCCTTCAGGTAAGCCTCCAGAATCTTGTTGGTGGTACGCGGATAGACATAGTCGGTACCCGCCAGCACCCAGCGTTTGACGCCGATCTCGTTCATCAGGTAGTCAACCGCGGGAATCGCCTGCTGGTTGGGCGCGGCGCCGGTGTAGAAGACATTCTTCGACGACTCTTCACCCTCATATTGAACCGGGTAGAAGAGCAGACCGTTCAGCTCCTCGATGACAGGCAGCACCGATTTACGGGACACCGAAGTCCAGCAGCCGAAGATGACATCGACCTTCTCCTTGGTCAACAGCTCGCGGGTCTTCTCCGCGAACAGGGGCCAGTTGGAGGCGGGATCGACCACCACGGGCTCAAGCTTCTTGCCCAGCAGGCCTCCCTTTTTGTTCTGCTCTTCAACCATCATCAGCACAGTGTCTTTCAGGGTGGTCTCTGAAATCGCCATGGTGCCGGAGAGTGAGTGCAGCACACCCACCTTGATGGTGTCAGCAGCCATTGCCATGGATGAAATCGCCAGCGACACCGAGGCCGCTGTAATGGTAATCAGTTTCTTCAGTTTCATAACAATTTCCTGTTTTGTTTCTATTGGGGGGAGCGGTTCAGAATGTAACCAACGCTTCGACGGCAAGGCTGTCGGTTTCATTCCCGGTGAGATCGTCCTCGTCCATGCGATACTCAAACACGAGCAACAGATTGTCGTTGACGGTAATACTTGGGGAGAGGGTGATGCCGTTCATCTCTTCCACGGTGGTACCTGATGCATCTTCCACTTCCCACTCGTGATAGCGCAGGGTAATGCCGTAGATACCTGTGGCGTAGTTCGCCATCAACAGGTAACCGTCAGCCTCGGAATCGATACCCGCGCTGCCTTCTGCGGTGTTGTACTCCGCAGCCAGGGTCAAGCCACCCGTGGCATAGGATGCCCAGACGTTGATCAGATCCACTTCACCTTCGGTCATGTAGAAGGCCTTGGCAGTGACACCCTCGAAAGGGGTAACAGCCAACATCAGTTCCGTGGCGATCTGTTCGTTGTCAGTACCGTCACCCTGCAGATTCCCCAGGTCGTTGACCACCGAGAGTGCCAGGTCAAACATGCCGGCATCGTAATAGGCGGATACACCTTGCTGGTAAGCCCCGTAGAAGTACTTGCCGTAACCGGTGCCGCTGTACTGGAACAATCCGGTTGGCTCTTCTGATTCCCAGCCGGAGTAACTCAGAAAACGGCCCGCCTTGAGACTGACCGAGTCATTGATGGCGTAAGTGAAAAATGCCTGCTCGATATCCGTTTCCGCACCTTCGGGATCACCGTTTGCCTCGAGCTTGCCGTCATCCTGGTACTCCAGATCCACCTGGGCGGTAAACTGGTCGTTGAACTGGTAGAGAAAGTCGATCTCGAACTGATCCAGGCCAAAGTCCTGGGTGGACTCGGTGGCGCTTTCGTCATCCACGTAGAGAAACGACATGTCGAGAAATCCGGTTATGCTGAGTTTCTCGCTGAGTTGGAAACCATCGGCCATGGCAGTGCTTGATAGGCCACCACTGGCGACAGCCAAGGCAATAGCCGCAGCACGCAGAGGCACCGCCTTGGTAACGGCACCCGCCAATGGGCCCATGCACAGAGCCCGACCGACAGGACCTTTGTCGCAGATATCATTCATATTCAATCCCCTTGTTGCAGTGTATTTAGCTGCGGACCATTATTCGCCTTCGATGCCGGAGCACCATTCGATAAATGGCTGAGAGGGGTACGTTGTTTGACGTAGTGAATGTCTGCGGGAAAACTGCTAGAGCCGCTGCCTGTTGATAATGTGGAATTTCAAACCGGCAACCCCAACAACGCCTGAATCGCAATCGAGGTCGCCCCGGACCGATTATCCACCTGAATCTTCGGATAGATCTGCTCCAGATGCTTGTTCACCGTGCGCGGACTGAGTGAAAGGATCTCGCCGATCTCCCGGTTGGTCTTGCCGTGGGCCACCCAGAGCAGCACCTCGGCCTCGCGCTTGGTGACCGGCAGTGTGGACTCCAGCACACTGGCATCCATCAACAGATCATGACCGACGATGCGCAGCAGATGCTCATCGCTGGTCACAGCCTTGAAGTAGCGGATGGTCAGAGGGTCGCTTTGGGTCTGTACAATCAAATCGTTATCGATATCTTCCTGGCAGATCCAGTTTTTAAGGGCGGTTACAAACTCGCTGTCGGGATCTGTTTCAATACCGCTGCCCGCCAGCAGCTCCCGGGTCTCCGGTGTCGACCAGAGTATTTCGCCGGCGCCGTTCACCGCGAGCACGAACTGCTTGGCAACATCGAGGGCTGCCCGAGCATTCTCGATCATGCCTGCGCTGGTGACATGGGCGTTGATCCGCGCCAGCAACTCCTCGGGTTTGATCGGCTTGGTGACATAGTCGTTACCCCCATGCTCGAATGCCTTGACGATATCCTCCACTTCTGTGAGCCCGGTCATGAAGATGATGGGGGTCAGGGGTAAATTGCTACGCATCTCCCGGCAACATTCGAAACCGTCCATCACCGGCATGACCGCATCCATCAACACCACGTTGGGTTCTATCTGGGCGACGATATCCAGGGCCTGGCGGCCGTTCAGCGCCACCAGTACGGTGTATCCCGCCTGATTGAGGGCAGTGTTGATCATGCCCAGGGAGTCGGGTGAGTCATCCACCACCAGTACGATGGGATTGGATTTATCAAGTGCCATGACAGAGCCCCGTGATCGCCTGGGTCATGCCGTCGAAATCGCAGAGCTCCGCCCGCGACTTCAGGTATTGCAGAAACTCGGAATCGATGTTCGCCGCCTCGAATGCATCCAGCTTCTCCAGCACACCGTTGAGGTAACCTATCTTGGCCATGGATATCAGCTCCTCCAGATCCTCGTTCGAGGGCAGACGGGAGGGGGACTTTTGGCTCTGTTTGGCACTAGCCGTATTTCCTGTTGCAACAGCTTCATCTTCCCACTCTATCTTCAACACTTTACCAAGCTTGCCCAACAGCTTATCCAGCCGCACCGGTTTGATCAGGTACTCATCGTGCAATTTACTGACCATCTCCGAGCGGTGGTCTTCGATGGCGTTACCCGAGAGCATGATGATCGGGGCACCGATACCCGCGTCGCGCAGCTTGGTGGCCAGTTCCCAACCATCCATCAGCGGCATATGCACATCGAGCAGAAACAGATCAATGGTCTGTTCGCTGACAAGCTCCAGGGCGAACTCGGCGGTATGGGCTTCGAGTACGCTGAAACCCAGCGGTGAGAGAAAATCCGCAATCAATGCCCGATGGGCCGGCTCGTCATCCACCACCAAAATCCGTTTGCGCGCGCCTATATAACCGCGGATCTTTTTCGTCGGCACCACCAACGGTTTCGGTGAATGGACCACCGGCAGCATGATGCTCAGGGTGAATACCGAACCCTTGCCGAATTCGCTCTTAAGTGACAGGTCGCCGCCCATCATGTTGGAGAGCAAACGGGAGATGGTCAATCCCAGTCCGGTGCCACCTACAAACTGGGTCTGCTGATCACGAATCCGCTCAAAGGGGTTGAAGATATCCTCCTGGTGCTCCGGCCGAATACCCACCCCGCTATCCCTGACCACGAACTTCGCCACCTCGTTGCGGTAACTCACCCGCAAGCTGACACTTCCCTCCTTGGTGAACTTGACCCCATTGGAGAGCAGATTCATCAACACCTGGCGCAAACGTTTTTCATCCGCCAGTACATAATCGGGGAGATCGTTCTCACTCTGATAGTCAAATGTCAGCCCCTTGGCCTGGGCCTGGATCCTGAACATCTCAACCAGCTGTTCGAGTAAGGGTGCAAGCATTATCTGGTCACGGTGCAGATCGAGGCGGCGGGCCTCGATCTTGGAGATCTCCAACAACCCCTCGATGACATCGGCGAGATGCTCGCCACCGCGCTGTACCGCCTCAGCCGCCTTGCGATTGCGCTGCGGCAGCTTCTCATCCGCCTCCAGCAGTTGCGCATAACCGAGGATGGTATTCAACGGTGTTCGCAGTTCATGGCTGACCCCGGAGAGATAGCGACTCTTGGCCTGGTTGGCAGCCACCGCGGCCTCCTTCGCCTGCTGCAGCTTGCGGTAGGTCTTCTCGTGAGCATCGACTTCGCTAGTGAGCAGCTCCGTACGCTGCCACGACTCTTCCAGGGCCTGGCGACGACTGCTCTGTGCCAGTACATAGAGCCAGATCAGAACACCGGTCACCATCACCAGCAGGAAGAAGGTCTTGACCAGTGCGCCACTCACCATGGTAGCGGTTTCCGGGCTGGCATAATCGGCAGAGAAAAAGACCAGACTGAAGAGACCCGCTATCAAGAGGGTGGTAACAAGCAAGATCACCAGGAAATGGCCTACCGTTGAGTGGAGCACCCGCACCACCGATTCTGGCAGCGCTTTGCTGAGGAAGTTGTAAGTCTGATACTGCAGGTGGGCCTTGGGTCGACACCTGTCCTGGCAGCTTGTATCGAGGGCACAGCAGAGGGAGCAGACATGCCCGCCGTAACTGGGGCAGCTGCTCATATCCTCCGGCTCGAATTCATTTTCGCAGATGCGGCAGCGGGTTTCGCCTAGGGGTGGAGCAGGATCCTCCGACCTCGCCAGGTAGTAACGGCCCTTGGTGTACCAGGCGATCAGCGGTGCGGTGACAAAGGGCACGAACAGGGCGACAAAGGGTGAGAGCGCCTTGAAGGTGGCGCCAAGGAGTTCCAGCTGACCCGCGATGCCCAGGGACGATGCAATCAACATCGACCCGACCCCCACCGGATTGATGTCATAAAGGTGCCCGCGTTTGAATTCGATGGCTTTGGGCCTGAGGCCCAGGGGCCGGTTGATCACCAGGTCTGCCACCAGGGAGCCGATCCATGCCAGCACCAGTGACGAGTAGGTAATCAGGATACTTTCAAAGGCATGGTAGAGACCCAGCTCCATCAGCAGCAATGCAATCGAAACATTGAAGAAGAGCCAGACAATGCGCCCGGGATGGCTGTGAGTGACACGGGAGAAGAAGTTGGACCAGGCCAGTGATCCGGCATAGGCGTTGGTGACATTGATCTTGAGCTGGGAGATGATCACGAAGGCGGCTACCAATACCAGTGCCAGGTCCGGATTATCGGTGACGTAGCTGTAGGCCACCAGGTACATATGGGTAGGATCATCCGCCAGGTCCGCCTCGATCCCCTGCTGCAGCGCCAACACGGCGAGGAAGGAGCCGGCTAAGAGCTTGATCACACCGACCAGGGTCCAACCGGGACCGGAGAGGGTCAGGGCCAACCACCACTTCAGTGAACGTTCCCCCTCCCGGGGCAGAAAGCGCAGATAATCGACCTGCTCTCCGTTCTGTGCCATCAACGGAAAGATCACCGCCGCTGCAGCGCCAAAAAGCAGCAGATTGAAGGATGTTCCGGCCTCTCCGCTAACCCCGGTAAACTGACTCCAGTTGGTCACCGCCTCGGCATGGTGATAGACGATAAACATCAGAGGTGCGATCTGCAGCAGGATCCAAATCGGTTGGGTCCAGATCTGGAAGCGGCTGATACGGGTGATGCCGTGGGTCACCAGTGGGATCACAACCAGTGCGCTGATCACATAGGCCCAGGAGAGGGGAATATCGAACAGCAGCTGGATTGCCATCGACATGATGGCGGCTTCCAGGGCAAAGAAGATAAAGGTAAAAGAGGCGTAGATCAGGGATGAGATGGTGGACCCGATATAACCAAAACCCGCACCACGGGTCAGCAGGTCGATATCCAGCCCCGAGCGGGCGGCGTGATAACAGATCGGCAGGCCGGTGAGAAAGATCAGCCCGCAGACCACCAGGATCGCCCATAGAGAATTGACAAAACCATACTGCAGGGTAATGGCGCCGCCGATTGCCTCCAGGGCAAGAAAAGCGACTATGCCCAAGGCCGTATTGGCCACCCGCAGGTCGGACCATTTCCGCGCCCGCCTGGCGGTGTAACGCAGAGCGAAGTCCTCCAGGGTCTCGTTGGCGACCCACTGGTTGTAACTGCGTTTGGTGGGTATGACCCGCTGATCGGCTGACATGACCGGGCTACCTTCTCTCGCTATGCATCATAAGTGAACACAACCTGGCTGATAACGGTGCAAAACGCACCGAATTCGTGCCTGACGGTCAACTACTCACCCGCTGTACGAAAAAACAACCGAACTAAGCGCTGGGCGCCATAGGAGTATCAGAAACTGTTGTCCGCAGGGATGCGGACATCAAGCGCCCAGGGATGGGTTTACAGCGTGTTTCTGATACTCCTATGGCGCCCGGCGCGGGCTATTGTGAGTAGAAACCCTGGCAGACTATCCAACACCCCTCAACTCCCCGCTATACGTCATTTGACGTATCCGAATGAGTGCATCGCCGAATAGTGACGGGGCAGCTACCACCCGATACTGGCGGCACAAAACGAAATTTACCTGCTACAGCAAGTGCAATTCCGGTGCCAATTATCAGAGAAGCGCAACACACAAAACAGATATGTCCATTATCAAGTTAATCAAATGGCTGTTACTGGCCAGCTTGCTGAGCGGCGCACCCTTGGCAGTCTCCCTGGCGGAAGACGAGATCGGTGCGTTGGAGAGGGCGGGCGAACTTCTGAAGTCGAGAAAGTTCAGCGACAAGTCCCAGGCCGTTGAGCTGCTCACCCGGGATGCCGGCGAACCTGCCGTGGCATTGCTCAAGGCCCTGTTGAACAGCCGCCTCTACTACATCAAGAAAGATAAACAACTGGTAATCATCGGCGAGAAGAGTAAGGAGGGTTACCAGGTCAGCGATGCCCTGAACCATCAATCCCTGGGAACTCTCAGCAAGCGCAAGATCAAGAAGATCTCACTCAACAACAGACTCCGCAGCCAGATACGCAGCGCCCTCGCGGTGGCGGAACTGCGCAGTCCCGATGGGGAAAAACGACTCGCCGCGGTCAACCAGATGCTCGACCGGCCAAAGGCCGAATATGCCGCCCTTATCGAACCCCTGCTGGAAAAGGAGAGTGATGCCGAGGTACGGGATGCGATGGCGATCGTCATCGCCCTGGCCAACCTCGACGCAGAGGACGAATCTGCACGCATGGCCGCCGTCGAGACCCTGGACGGCAATATCCATCCCGCGGTACGCAACGGTCTGAAAAAGCTGAAGCAGAACACCGATGACAAGGCATTCAGCGCCGAGATCGACAGGGTATTGAACAACATCGACGCCAAACTGCAACTCTACAGCCTGGTGGAAAACCTCTTCTTCGGCCTCAGCCTGGGCTCGGTGCTGGTCCTCGCCGCCATCGGACTGGCCATCACCTTCGGTGTCATGGGGGTGATCAACATGGCCCACGGCGAGCTGATCATGATCGGTGCCTATACCACCTATGTGATCCAGCTGCTGATGCCGGACAACATCGCCGCCTCGGTGATCGTCGCCATCCCGGCGGCCTTCGTCGTCTCCGGATTGGTAGGCATCGCCATCGAACGGGGGGTGATCCGCTTTCTCTACGGCCGCACCCTGGAGACCCTGCTCGCCACCTTCGGCATCAGCCTGATCCTGCAACAGACGGTACGATCGATCTTCTCACCCCTCAACCGTTCGGTGGAGACCCCGGCCTGGATGAGCGGCACCTGGGAGATCAACAGCGCCCTCTCCCTGACCATGAACCGGCTCTACATCATCCTCTTCTGTCTGCTTGTCTTCGCCGCCCTTTTTGTGGTGCTGAAGCGGACCAGGCTCGGGCTGCAGGTGCGCGCGGTTTCCCAGAACCGGGCCATGGCCCGCGCCATGGGGGTACGCTCCGAGTGGGTGGACGCCATGACCTTCGGTCTCGGTTCGGGCATCGCCGGAGTCGCCGGTGTGGCCCTGAGCCAGCTCACCAACGTGGGACCCAACCTGGGTCAGTCCTACATCATCGACAGCTTCATGGTGGTGGTCTTCGGCGGCGTGGGCAACCTCTGGGGCACCCTGGTAGGCGGCATGACCCTGGGTGTGGCCAACAAGTTCCTCGAACCCTGGTCGGGGGCGGTGCTGGCAAAGATCCTGGTGCTGGTCTTCATCATCCTCTTCATCCAGAAACGGCCACGGGGACTCTTCCCCCAGAAGGGCCGCGCGGCGGAGGGTTGATCCATGATCGGACTTTTGAAAAACGACCGTGGCGGACAGATCTTTCTGATCCTGCTGGCACTGGCGACCCTGCTGGTGCCACTGCTCAACCTGCTGCCCGCGGACAATCCGCTCCACCTCACCACCTATACCGTCACCCTGCTGGGCAAGTATCTCACCTTTGCCCTGCTGGCGATGGCGATTGACCTTGCCTGGGGCTACCTGGGCATCCTCAGCCTGGGACACGGCGCCTTCTTCGCCCTCGGCGGCTACGCCATGGGCATGTACCTGATGCGCCAGATCGGCGACCGGGGGGTCTACGGCAACCCGGAACTGCCCGACTTCATGGTCTTCCTCAACTGGGAGAGCCTGCCCTGGTTCTGGTACGGCTTCGACATGTTCTGGTTCGCCATGCTGATGGTGATGCTGGTCCCCGGCCTGCTCGCCTTCGTCTTCGGCTGGCTCGCCTTCCGCTCCCGGGTGACCGGGGTCTATCTCTCCATCATCACCCAGGCCCTGACCTATGCCCTGATGCTCGCCTTCTTCCGTAACGAAATGGGCTTTGGCGGCAATAACGGCCTCACCGACTTCAAGGATATCCTCGGCTTCAGCCTGCAGGCCGACACCACCCGCAGTGCCCTCTATATCACCAGCGCCCTGGCCCTGGGACTGGGCTATCTCGCCTGTCGCGCGGTGGTCAACTCGCGCCTGGGCCGGGTGGCGGTGGCGATCCGTGACGCCGAGGACCGCACCCGTTTCACCGGCTACAAGGTGGAGCATGTGAAGCTGGCGATCTTCACCTTCTCCGCGGTGCTGGCGGGTATCGCCGGGGCCCTCTATGTGCCCCAGGTCGGTATCATCAATCCCGGCGAGTTCTCGCCGCTGAACTCCATCGAGATGGTTATCTGGGTGGCGGTTGGCGGTCGCGCCACCCTCTACGGCGCGGCGGCGGGGGCCTTGATGGTCAACTACGGCAAGACCTATTTCACCGCCGCGCTGCCGGAGGTATGGCTGTTCGCCCTCGGTGCCCTGTTCGTCCTGGTCACCATCTTTCTGCCCAAGGGGGTGATCGGACTGCTGCAGCGCAGGAGGTCCGGATCATGAACGCCCTGGATAACCTGCACCAGACCATGCGCCGCGACCGGGTCTTCGATTTCATGCTGCAGACCCGCAACCTGGAGGTCGACCTGAGCCACGGCACCATCCTCTACCTGGAGGAGATCTCGGTCAGCTTCGACGGCTTCAAGGCGATCGATAACCTGAACCTCTATATCGATGCCGGCGAACTGCGCTGCATCATCGGTCCCAACGGCGCCGGCAAGACCACCATGATGGATATCATCACCGGCAAGACCCGGCCCGACAGCGGCAGCGCCTTCTTCGGCCAGAACATCGACCTGTTGCATCTGAGCGAACCCGATATCGCCCAGGTGGGGATAGGGCGCAAGTTCCAGAAGCCGACGGTGTTCGAGTTTCACACGGTCTTCGAAAACCTGGAGCTCTCCATGGCGGGTGACAAGCGGGTCTGGCCGACACTCATTGCCCGCCTCGACGGGGAACAGCGGGACCGCATCGACCAGGTGCTGGAGATCATCGGCCTGGGTGAGAACCGCAGCCAGTTGGCGGGTTCCCTCTCCCATGGGCAGAAGCAGTGGCTGGAGATCGGCATGCTGTTGATGCAGAACCCCAAGCTGCTGCTGGTGGACGAGCCGGTGGCCGGCATGACCCACCAGGAGATGGACCGTACCGCCGAGCTGCTCACCTCCCTGGCCGGGGAACACTCGGTGGTGGTGGTGGAACACGACATGGATTTCGTGCGCTCCATCGCACGCAAGGTCACGGTACTGCACCAGGGCAGTGTGCTCGCCGAGGGCAGCATGGACGAGGTGCAGAACGACCCCAAAGTGGTCGAAGTCTATCTGGGTGAATAAGATGCTGAAGGTAGAAAAGCTGAATCAATACTACGGTGAATCCCACACACTATGGGACCTGGACCTGGAGGTCCCGGAAGGCCAGTGCACCTGCCTGATGGGACGCAACGGTGTAGGCAAGACCACCCTGCTGCAGTGTGTGATGGGGCTGCTAGCCATCAAATCGGGGGTGATCCGCTTCGACGGCGCCGATCTAGGCCGCCAGATCGCCGAACGGCGCGCCCCGCTGGGTATAGGCTACGTGCCCCAGGGACGGCAGATCTTCCCCATGCTGACGGTGGAGGAGAACCTGCGCATCGGCCTGCCGGTACGTAAAGACAAGGCCAAGCAGATCCCCAACTTCATCTTCGAACTCTTCCCGGTACTCAAGGAGATGTTGGGGCGCAAGGGGGGCGATCTCTCCGGCGGCCAGCAGCAACAGCTCGCCATCGGCCGCGCCCTGGTGGTGGACCCCAAGCTGCTGATCCTGGACGAGCCCACCGAGGGCATCCAACCCAATATCGTGCATGAGATCGGCGACATCATCCTGCGCCTCAACCGGGAGATCGGCCTTACCGTACTGCTGGTGGAACAGAAGCTCCCCTTCGCCCGCAAAGTGGCGGACCACTTCTGCATCCTCGACCGGGGCCGCCACGTAGCCGCTGGAGAAATAAACCAGCTCGATGATGAACTCATTCGTCAGTACCTCACGGTGTGAATAAATATGGCTCAGCCTTCAGATCAAAAAATGGTCCGCAAATGAACGCGAATGAACGCAAATCAGGACTAATTCATACGAATTACTCGAGGCATTCTCTTCTCATTTGCGTTTATTTGCGTTCATGTGCGGACAATACAGTGAACTCCATGTCGCATGCGTTTGCGTTCATTCGCGTTCATTTGCGGACTTTTCCTTCTTCCCGGATACCTCCCAATGGACTGCGCGGCTGAACGGATCGACAACGGCTGGCATGCGGCGCTGCGGCTGGGTTTTCGCAAGACTCCCCAACGCACGGTACTTGCCAAGCGCGGTCACAAGGGTCCGGTTGCGGTGCAGCGGCCCTTCTACCCCGAGGGGGATCTCTGTCATGTCTATCTGCTGCATCCACCCGGTGGTGTCGCCGGCGGAGACCGGATCGATATTCGGACTGAAGTGGGAGCAGAGGCCTCAGCCCTGGTAACTACCCCGGGGGCAACCAAGTTCTACCACTCCATCGGACCCGACGCCGCACAGCACCAGTATCTCAAGGTGACCGACGGCTGCCTGGAGTGGCTGCCCCAGGAGAACATCCTCTTCCCCGGCGCCAGGGCGGAACTCTCCACCCGGGTCGACCTCAGGGATGATGCCAAATTTATCGGCTGGGAGATCAACTGCCTCGGTCGCCCGGCCATCGCTGAGCGCTTCGATCGCGGCAGCGCCCTGTTCAGATTCAGCCTGTCGCGGGACGGTGTGCCACTGCTGCATGAACGCCTCACCATCGACAGCTCAAAGGATTTGGATGCCGCGGCCGGGCTGCGCGGCAAACCGGTATTTGCCAGCCTCTACGCCACCACCCAGGACGAAACATTGGCCGGGCAACTGCGCGACCTGATCCCCGAACAAAACCACCGCCAACTGGGCATCACCCAGGTGGATGGCCTGCTCATCGCCCGCTACCTGGGCGACTCCACGGAGATGGCCCGGCGCCTGTTCATCGAAATCTGGAAGGCCCTGCGGCCGGCGCTACTGAATCGTTCTCCTTCCGTCCCACGCATCTGGAACACTTGAGGATAGATCAATGGAACTTACCCCAAGAGAAAAAGACAAGTTATTACTCTTCACCGCCGGTCTGCTGGCGGAGCGCCGCAAGGCGAAAGGACTCAGGCTCAACTACCCCGAGGCGATGGCCTATATCAGCTGCGCCATCCTGGAGGGTGCGCGGGAAGGCCGCAGCGTCGCCGAACTGATGGAGTTTGGCCGCACCCTGCTGGACAGCGACGAGGTGATGGAAGGGGTGGCGGAGATGATCCACGAGGTGCAGATAGAGGCCACCTTCCCCGACGGCACCAAGCTGGTGACCGTGCACGATCCGATCCTGCCTGCAGCCACCAGCGAAGCCGCTGCGCTGGTCCCCGGAGAAGTTATCACCACCCAGGGTGAAAAGCAGCTTAACGCAGGTCGTGATACCCAGATCCTGACCGTGGCCAACACCGGTGACCGTCCGATACAGGTGGGTTCCCACTACCACTTCGCCGAGACCAATCCCGCCCTTGAGTTCGACCGCGACAGGGCCAGGGGCTACCGCCTCGACATCGCCGCCGGCACCGCGGTGCGCTTCGAACCGGGCCAGACCCGGGAGGTGGCCCTGGTGGCCTATGCGGGGGATCGTAAGGTCTTCGGTTTCAACGGCGCGGTGATGGGAGGGCTCGACTGATGGCGAAGATCAGCAATCGGGCCTATGCGGAGATGTATGGCCCCACCACCGGCGACCGGGTGCGCCTCGGCGACACCGAACTCCTGATCCAGGTCGAGCAGGACCACACCATCTATGGCGACGAGGTGAAGTTCGGCGGCGGCAAGGTGATCCGCGACGGCATGGGCCAGAGCCAACGGCCCAGTGCGGAGGTGGTGGACACGGTGATCACCAATGCCCTGATCCTCGACCACTGGGGCATAGTCAAGGCGGATGTGGGGCTCAAGGAGGGCCGCATCGCCGCCATCGGCAAGGCGGGCAATCCCGACGTGCAGCCCGGGGTCGACATCGTCGTCGGGCCTGGCACCGAGGCGATCGCCGGCGAAGGCAGCATCCTCACCGCCGGGGGCATAGACGCCCATATCCACTTCATCTGCCCCCAGCAGGTGGATGATGCCCTGATGTCGGGGGTGACCACCATGCTCGGCGGCGGCACGGGACCGGCCACCGGCACCAACGCCACCACCTGCACCCCCGGCCCCTGGAATATTCATCGTATGCTGGAGGCCTCCGAGGCGCTGCCCATGAACCTGGGCTACCTGGGCAAGGGCAACGCCAGCCTCCCTGCCGCCTTGGAGGAGCAGATCAACGCCGGCGCCATCGGCCTGAAGCTCCATGAAGATTGGGGCACCACCCCGGCGGCCATCGACAACTGCCTCTCGGTGGCGGATGCCTTCGACGTGCAGGTGGCGATCCATACCGACACCCTCAACGAATCGGGTTTCGTGGAGCATACCCTGGCGGCAATGAAGGGCCGCACCATCCACACCTACCATACCGAGGGCGCCGGCGGCGGCCACGCCCCCGATATCATCAAGGCCTGCGGACAGGCCAATGTGCTGCCCTCCTCCACAAATCCGACCCGGCCCTACACCGTGAATACGGTGGATGAGCACCTGGACATGCTGATGGTATGCCACCATCTCGATCCAAGCATCGCCGAGGATGTGGCCTTTGCCGAATCCCGGATCCGCCGCGAGACCATCGCTGCGGAGGATATACTCCACGACCTTGGGGCCTTCTCCATGATCGCCTCCGACTCCCAGGCCATGGGGCGTGTGGGCGAAGTGATTACTCGCACCTGGCAGACCGCACACAAGATGAAGGTGCAGCGGGGCAGCCTGGCCGGGGACCCCGCCGAGCACGACAACCTGCGGGCCAGGCGCTATATCGCCAAGTACACCATCAACCCGGCCATCACCCACGGCATCGCCCACGAGGTGGGCTCGATTGAGGTGGGCAAACTGGCCGACCTGGTGCTCTGGAAGCCCGCCTTCTTCGGCACCAAGCCGAGCCTGATCATCAAGGGCGGGATGATCGCCGCCGCCCCCATGGGCGATCCCAACGCCTCCATCCCCACCCCCCAGCCGGTGCACTACCGCCCCATGTTCGGCGCCCTGGGCAATGCCCTGCATGCCACCCGTATGACCTTCATCTCCTCGGCAGCTCATCAGGCTGACATTGCCCATAGCCTAGGCCTCAAATCGATGATCGGCGTGGTCAGCGGATGCCGCAAGGTGACCAAGGCCGATATGCTGCTCAACGACTACCAGCCCCGGATCGAGGTGGACCCCCAGACCTACCTGGTCAAGGCCGACGGTGAGCTGCTGACCTGCGAACCGGCGAAGGTACTGCCCATGGCCCAGAAATACTTCCTCTTTTAAAGGGCAATAGGACCATGATCAAACTCACCGAAAAGTGCGACCACACCGATACCATCGATACCACCCTCACCCTGCCCCTGCACAGCCGCATCAAGAGCCGGCTGCGGGTCACCCTGGACAGTGGCCAGGACGCAGGGCTGTTTCTGGCCCGTGGTACAACCCTGAAGGATGGGGATCTGTTGCGTGGCGAAAGCGGTATCACGGTATTGGTAAAGGCGGCTGACGAGACGCTCTCCTGCATCGTCAGCGACGACCCCCACCTGATCTCAAGGGCCTGTTACCACCTGGGCAACCGCCATGTATCGATCCAGATCGAACCAGGACGGGTGAGCTATCTCCACGACCATGTGCTCGACGATATGCTGCGCGGACTCGGTCTGGAAGTGACCCTCATCCAGGCCCCTTTCGAACCCGAACCCGGCGCCTATGGCGGCAGCGCGGAGAAGGGTCAGCGTCACAGCCACTCTCATGGAGAGGAGCATGCCCATCACCACTGACGAGCAACTCTCCCGGCTGCGCCTGCTGCAGCTGGTCAGCCCCTCCCTGCCAGTGGGGGCGTTCACCTACTCCCAGGGCCTGGAGTGGGCGGTGGAGTGCGGCTGGGTGAGCGATGCAACATCCCTCAAGGACTGGATCGAAAGCCTGCTCGAGAGCAGCATGACCTACCTGGAGACACCCCTGCTGATCCGTCTCTACGATGCCGCGGCCCGTGAAGACAACCAGGCCCTCGGCTACTGGAGCCGCTACCTGCTGGCCAGCCGGGAGACCGGGGAGCTTCGCCTGGAGGAGCGCAACCGGGGCCGGGCCATGGCCTCGCTGCTGCCGGAACTGGGTATCCCTATCACTGCCGAACAGCTGCCGCTGTTGAGACAGTGCCAACTCGCCGCTTTCGCCCACGCCGCTCACTATTGGCGCATTCCCCCCCGGGAAGCGGCCGCCGCCTACCTCTGGGGCTGGCTGGAGAACATCACCCTGGCCGGGGTGAAGATCATCCCCCTGGGTCAGACCATGGGGCAGAAGATCATCGCGGAGCTGACCACTGCCATACCCCGGACAGTGGCAACCGGCATGGATCTCCCGGATGAGATGATCGGCGCATCATCCACCGCCCAGGCCATCGCCAGCAGTCTGCACGAAACCCAATACACACGCATCTATCGATCTTGAGTGAGAAAAGCCATGAACAAACCCTCCCCCCTCAGAGTCGGCGTCGGCGGCCCGGTAGGCTCCGGCAAGACCGCGCTCCTCGAAGTGCTCTGCAAGCAACTGCGCGAGAAGTACGAAATCGCCGTGGTCACCAACGACATCTACACCCAGGAAGACGCCCGCATCCTCACCGAGGCCCAAGCCCTGGAGGCGGAGCGTATCATCGGCGTGGAGACCGGCGGCTGTCCCCACACCGCCATCCGCGAGGATGCGTCCATGAACCTGGCCGCAGTTGAGGATCTCTGCAACAGCTTCCCGGAGCTGGATGTAGTCTTTATCGAAAGCGGTGGCGACAACCTAAGCGCCACATTCAGTCCCGAACTGGCGGATCTCACCATCTACGTTTTGGACGTGGCCGAAGGTGAAAAGATGCCCCGCAAGGGAGGGCCGGGAATTACCCGCTCCGACCTGCTGATCATCAACAAGATCGACCTCGCCCCCTATGTCGGCGCATCCCTTGATGTGATGAAACGGGACACCTTGAAGATGCGCGGTGACAAGCCTTTTGTGTTCTCTAACATGAAAAGCAAACAGGGTTTGGATGAAATCGTCGCTTTTATCGAACATCAGGGGATGTTGGATACTAAGCAAAAAACGAATTCCGAAGAGGCTGTTTGCTAGGGCCTGTAAAACAGGGGCCGCCATGGAGCCCCCGTCCCACCGCCCAGCACCCTGATCAATTCCAAAAGACGCTTGCAAGCTTGATTTTTCTTCTGATCCATTACGATTCGTCTATGCTCAAACAGGGGCAGGCAGTGATCGCACACAGGGATTAAAAAATAGACCAAGGAGTCTGCGTATGAGCAGGAAACTCGTTTTATGCTCGGACGGCACAGGGAACAGTGGAGGCAAAGCGCGGGGCACCAATGTCTGGCGCTTTTACAAGGCGGTCAATACCGATCCGAAACACCAACAACTGACCTTCTATCAAGACGGTGTCGGCACCCAGGCCTTGAAACTGTTTCGCTTGTTGGGTGGCGCTTTCGGTTTGGGTCTGAAGGTCAACATCCTCGAAATGTACCACTTTCTGGTGCATAACTATCGCCCCGGCGACGATATCTATCTGCTCGGTTTCAGCCGCGGCGCCTTTACCGTCAGGGCCTTGGCCTACATGGTGACCGTGTGCGGCGTGGCCAAGGCACATGGGGATCCGGACGTAACTCATGAACGCATTGAACGCGCCATGGAGCGATACCTGCAGTGGCGCAGAGAGATTCGCAAGGCGGACAAACCGGAAAAGTCCTCTCCAGCACTCAAACAGGCGCAGACACTATCGATCAAACAGTTGGTTCGGGCCTACCGGGATTTGAGCCACAAGTCTTTGTCTGAGGTAGTGTCGGCGGAAACGCAGAAAAAAGAGGCGGACGAAGAGATTCCAGAGGACGATCTGGCCTACCGGCCGGTGATCCGTTTCATCGGCGTATGGGATACCGTCGACGCGATAGGCCTTCCCATCGACGAGCTGACCGAGTTCCTGGACTGGCTGTTCAAATTCCGCTTCTACAGCTACGACCGCTACCCCATTGCCACCAGCAACTTTCATGCCCTCTCCCTGGACGATGAGAGACACACCTTCCATCCTCGGATGTGGGACGAATCATTAAGGATTAAAGGCCAGGAGGTGGAACAGGTGTGGTTCTCCGGCGTTCACTCCAATGTGGGTGGTGGCTATGCCAAGGATGAGATGGCCTACGTCTCACTCCACTGGATGATGGAGAAAGCAAAAGGCTGCGGCCTGGAATTATTGGACTCCGCACGCACAGAGGCGGAGGAACAGGCCAATGTCACCGGCAAGATCTATGACTCCCGGGCTGGCCTGGCCTCCTACTACCGCTACAAACCCCGGCATGTGGATGAGATCTGCGCGGAGGCGAATGCGCCTCTGCTGGTTCACGAATCGGCATTCCGGCGCATCGAACAGGTGACCGAAGACTACGCCCCCGTGGTGTTCGGCAAACACTACTCGGTAGCCACAACCGGCAAGCCCCATGCCATCGACGGCCAGCCGGACGAGCGGGTAAAGGTACAGGGCCTGGCCGCCAAGGATGTCTGGTGGCGTCGGGTTGTCTATTTCCTGCTGCTCATGGCAACCATCGGTACACTGCTATCTCTAAGAAGATTCGGCGCCATGCCTTTACCCCTGTCTGAAGGGTGGCGCGGCGTCTTCGAGATCTTTCCCACCTTCATATCGGAATACATGGCTGGATTCCCGGAAAAATGGCTCTACGCCTTCAGTGGCCGCTGGTGGTTAGTTGTCGCCCTGGCAGTGATCTTCACTTTATTGCTGTTCTTCCGTCGCTATCTGCGCAAGCATACCCAATACCTGGGGCTATCCGGCTGGAACCTGACCTGTAGCGCAACCACTCATAAGCCAACAGAAACGTTATTGGAATCCAGCGTGGATTTGATCAAGAAATTCTACGTCCCCAAGGGGATGCGGGATTCAGTGCGTCAATATATCTTTCCCTCGGCGGTATTTGGTTTTCTTACACTGCTGATACTGTTTTGGATCGGCAATATGTTCATCCTGCCACCCAACAGGGATACATGTGTCACTGAGAAGGTCAGCTTCAACCCCCTTCCAGAGGAGGGTTTGACCCTCAATGACTTCCACACCTGCAATCCCTGGTACGCCACGGGGATCAGCGTAGAGAAAGGGGTATCCTATAAGGTACAGGTCACCAGAGATATTGGCTGGAACGACTGGGGCATTCCAGCAACGGCCGATGGATACGTGGATGAGCCGGGGCGCCTGCATAAACTCGTCTCGCTTTCCCAACGTTACAGGGATGACAGCAACACCCCCAACCAGGGCTGGTTCAAGCTGATAGCCAATATCGGCGGTCGACAACAGGTGGCGGTGGGACGCGCAGGGACATTCACGGCGAAATACGATGGGCCTCTGTATTTCTATGTCAATGACACCCTGTGCGATGTCTGTCTCAAGGGGGTTTTTGCCTACTACAGAAACAATCAGGGTATGGCTGAAATCCAGGTTACGAAGTTAGCTAAAGCCAATGCTAAATAACCCGTCTCCCCAGGTTTTAGAGATGTGGCCAAACTGCTGAATAGAATATCGCGAAGAGTATCATTACCGCCGCCATCACGATGAATGCGTGTCTCATTTTATGACGGCCTATGGTCAACCCCGCAAGGGCAAATGAAAGGCCGGGCAGCCAGACCCATGACATCTTGATCATCGCGGTTTCACTCATACTGTCAAAGTCCCAGAAATAGATCACGAAAATCTGAACCGCAGAATAGGCCAGAGCTGCCCAATAAAATCCACGCAGTTGCTTGCGGATAAGCTCCATCGCGCCAGCCTTAGACGCGACTATGTAGTTGTGTTGCAAGGTAGTGAATCGTGGTGACTTATCCTGCTCGTGCTCGAGTTGATCGCTTGCCTCGTCGAGATCCTGGCCAAAAAGAATGTAACTGCTGTTGTTGTTCTTGTTTGCCCACTCTGTAGCTCTTACCTGCAGCCGCGCATGAAACTTGCGCCAATCCAGATCAGCGTTGAGGGTGTCAATAAGGCTCTCAAAAGATGCTTCGAAGTTGTCCCGCCCAGAGAATTCGAGCCAATTGGTCATCGCCACTGCATTGCTATTGTTGAGGGATGGATTAAATTCTTTGTAGCGGATAGGAATGATTCTCTTATTGGTTTCTTCAGCCAGCCTCAACTCTGCTTCGCAGGTTTCTGACTTGAAATAGTCATCAGAGAGTATACAGACAAATGCCGACGCTCCATCGATAGCCTGTGAGATTTCGTTCCACCAATTGGATGAGTAGGGAATGTCTTCCCAGTCGATCCAAACGTCCAGACCACATTCGTGAAGCTTTTTGCTCAGCTGTTCTACGAAATTAGTATCCTGACGCGAATAAGAGATGAAAACGTCACTCAACACCATATCGGATATTCTCCATACTCAACTCGAGTAGTAGGTGCCAACTCCCCCGCCCAATGACAAGCTCAAATGGGCACATTGAGCGAACAAGAGTTTGCATACTGTGGAGCGTATTGTTGCCTTTGTAGTGTGGTTACATTTTCATTATATTCAAGTCAGGATATCCTCTTCTTGTTTGGTGAAATCCCTACCTGGGTATCAGGCTTAACGCACTGACAGTGTATTGACTAGCGCGGCCCGGGGGCGAAGATACCCACATGCAGAGAGAATGGCGGTGTATCGCTGTAGGCGGCTTCCGCAGGATACATCCTGCTCTCATAGACAACCACGTCATAGCCAATACCGCTTTCCGACGCATCGACGATGGCGCCCGATTGATAAGTAGCCGATTTCTTGCCAATCGAGATCAACACCGGCACCGGGACACCACTCGCCGGGAGTTTTTCCCCCTTCTCCTGCATGCGCTGCATTACCGCATCAGACGCCTGACTGATTGTGATATCACCAACACGGAATTGGTGTCGAATTGGCCGATCGCCACTATCCTGAAGCACTACAAGCGCTGGCGCCTGCCCCTCGTCACCGATGGCCAAGCCATAACGACTTGCCGGCACCAGGGTTGGCAACTTCAGCACCTCCACCATTGCCGAGGTCTGGGGTAGCAGTCTCTCCACCGCCACCCGCGAGGGACTCCGATAGGCGAGCTCCAGCCGCTGACCACTCTTGAGCAGAAGCGTGAGCTTCTCGGTTTCCGCCTTGAGCACCTGGGCACGCCCAAAATATCCATCCATTCGGGGCAGGGAGACAGGAACTACCGCTGTGGCTACCCCTTCGGGCAGGGTGGGTGCACGCCATTGTTGTGTCTCTGGAACCCTAACCTGGGAAACCGATTCCACCGGGTCAGCTGGCACCTTGATGGCATTGACAGGTGGCAAGGTATTGGATGCAAGCGCCGCCTTCCAAAGCCTTTGCTGTCCAGGTTCGATTACACCGATCATGATATCCTGATCAGTTGCGGGTCGGAGTGTACGCTGCGGCGGCTGGGCACAACCGAGTAGTGTAATAGTTGCGATAACTGCTGCACTGATATTGTTGACGCATATATTCATGATTCAACTCCCGAACTGGCCGTTGGTGCGTGGACCGACAAAGGTGATATTCGCCCAGCTCGCATAGTCGGTAACCGTGTCGTTGGTATCACCGTCACTATTCAGGACACGAGCAGCACAGACGTCAGTCGTATCACCATCACCATTCCAATCAACCGCTCTTCCACCCCAAAGACCGACCGTCTCATCAAGGCAATTCTCCTGCAGATTACGGCCCATACCGTCAGAATAGTCGGTCAGATTGCTGAAGCCGACAGGTACCGCTCCAGCGGTCTCGTCCAATCCAGTTGTAAGGTAGTAGAGTGGGCCATAGACCGGATTGGCCTGCCTGGATGCATCAGAGTTACCACAACAGTTACTTGTCCTCAATTGCCAGGAATAACTCATTACGCTGTTGTGCGTCGGTACGCGTGTTGCATGATCCGAACCTCCGTGACGAAGACTCAGGTTGTGGCCGAATTCATGAACGAAGGTCTCGATTCGGCTCTTCTCAGTCTGAGTCGAAGCGGGGAAATCGTCAAAGCTGACTATAAAGTCATCACCACCGTTTCCGGACGCGAAATCGACGTCACTAACTCCACTCGAGCCATTGGGTCGCGCATTGGCCCAAATACCGTAGTGATAGATTCGACCACGGATCGCATTGTCAAAATTGGCGCCCTTGAGCGTGTAGAAATCCTCTCGACCAAGGGGTATGTTCTGGGCAATATTGAAATCTATCGCATTCCAGAACGGCACCGTACCTGAACTGTCGATATGGATATTGATTCCATTATCACCGATTGGGTTAATGATCGGTGCATTCTCGAATACCGCCTCAGACCCGGTCCATGTGGCTGCCGTAGGGGGATTGTCGAGACCGTTCATTATGTCGATCTCAACGAATACATCAGGGCGGTAGGGATTAGCGCCCAATGCGGGAAGATCGATATCGATGACCCCATCCCCATCGGCATCATAACCTGATGTTTCCCAAACGTCTGGCAGATCGTCACCATCACTGTCGAGAGATGAGGCGTTATCGGGTAGACGGTAACTGCGGTCGGCACTTAGCTGCCCGTCCCTATTGCGCATACTCACAGTGATAGTGGAACCAGCAGGGCCTGTATATGGCACGACATAACTAGTCCAATGGTATATGGGAAATTCCAGATCATCCGGCGGAATGCCGAAAAGATCATTACGCAGGGCCTTGTGTGCAATGGTCGGCTGGGCGACACCGCCGATCAAGACCTCGGCACCCACATCCCCATTGGCCCCTTGCACGTAGAGCCATGTGTTAACGTCGCCTGCGGCAAAATCTGCATAAACAATGCTGATCCTGTCGACACGCGGCGCGGTAAAGGGAACAGGCGCAGTCACGGTGAAGGGGAGCGTACCGGTACGGCTGCTTCCCCGCTCGATGGCCACATCATGGACACCTAACGATGCCCCTACAGGGACAGAAAACATATAACCACCCAGAAAACCACCTGGTAATATGGCCTCAGATGCACTACCCGCATCCCAGACAACCGACCCTAGAAAGGTTGAGCCGTCAACATCTACGAGGGTCCGCTCCGGCCCACTGTTTGGGTCCATGCCGTTGAAACTCACACAGCCGGATAGAAGCAGAGAAGTAAAGAAACAGAAGCTGGATGATTTCATGATAGCGGCCTCCCTTGACAAATTATCTTTGATATTTCCCTACCGACTACTTCTCTTTGTATCACTTTAGGTATCTTGGCTTCTAACTCATATTAAATTGTGCACATTGAAGTTGTTACTATTTCACTTTGTTTATTACAACCTATTACTACAGTGATAACGGTGGTACGCAGTTGCTGATAATGTGAGTTATTACAGACAGCGGAGGTGCTAGAAAAGCAACCTCCTTGCAAATGGTATATGGGATAGGACTATCCGGCATCTTGCCCCAATATCTCAATAACATCCCGCCACTTTAGCATTCCATAACTGACATGTGACAAACCGATATAACTCAAGAAGTATCCTTCATAATCACTGTAAAACGCACCATTTATCGCTTCAGAGATCGCAGTTCCCAATACAGGCATTAGCATGAATAATCCAAAAATGAATGCTGCAAGATGACCCTCATCATTACGATAATAGCCAAACCAGAATAGTGCGCTCATCGCGGCTATAAGCGCAGGCCAGATAAGGGTTTGATTTCTATACGCCCCCAGATGTACAAGCGATTCGGGGAACCCTGATGCTTGATTGATAAATAGTACGATACAACCAAAAATAGTTATCTATACAGATAATTTGAAATTAATAGTTATCAGGTTACTCATTTTCCATAACGCCACTGAAAAGCCACTGTTTGTTATCTAAGAGCCATCACATCCTTGATAAGCGTTTCTATTTTCAATTTACTTCACCATTTGTATAGACACAAAAATCACTAAAAGAACAAAAATTGCTAAGCCTATTAAGGCAGGAGTATTTTGTTTTGCCAACTCCGACAATCTTAGATGCATCAGTTGCCTTTCATGATCTTCGATTTCATCTCCGCATCCACGACAATAATTATCTTTAAGAGCAACAAATTTATTACAATGCACGCAACGAAAACGATCTCTGGTGTTCCAGGGTAATGCACCTACAGGTGATTGGATATCATTCTCCATTGCATCTATATCTCTGTCACTGAACTTAACTCCACAGCCACGACAATGAGCGTCGCCTCTTGCTGCTACCGAGTTACAATACGGACAACGATAGATATCATTTAAGGTTCTCGCTTCCATTAACGATCGCTAGCCTAAAAACAGTATTGCACAATAGATTTACCGTGGAAGTTTCTCGCAAGTTGCGAGTTTTTATTAAGCATTTTTATTCCATAAGCCTTCTGGGAATATTCCTGTAACCTTTCCCATGCCTATCAATCTTATGAACTGTTTAGGCCCAACAGGTAGCGACATGAACTCACTTGCTCTTGGATTCATTGCAACTGTTTGCTTTCCGTTCCACCATAACAAATCACCATTATCTGAAATAGCCCACAACAAATAATTATATAAATCCAAGTTATGCCACTCTTCATCCTTAACTAATTGCCATTCTTTGTTCTGAGTTTCAAAGTCAATATTTGGGTTGTTCGAGTTTTGTAAAATATTAAAGAAATTATATGGATAATTTCCATATTCATCTATTAGTTTACTCAATTCACGTTGTGTTTGTTCTTTGTTCATATGTTTAACAACTAATAATAGACCAGAACGCAGCGACAAAGTCGCGGGGTAGTAGTACGATCCCGTAGTTAAAAATCTGGTTATGTTTGTAATGTCGATAAATATAATAGATACTTCATTCTAAGACGCATAATGTTGTAACTGTGGTTGTGTACGCTGTTTCGCAGCATAACGTCCTGGCAAAAAGGCACGAACAATTCCGTGCATCCCTTGGTACCAATAATTAGGTCTCACTAAGTCGCTTGTTAAGCAATTTCCTATCAGTAGCATTAAACCCGAAACTCTCGTAAAGTGCATTGCCAGCAATATTATCGCTACCGACTTCTAAGTGTAGAGCGAGGATTCCTCGCTTACGGCATTCTTTTTCAGCGGCTTCGAGCGCACGCAGGCCCAACCCTCTATTTCTATACTCTGGTGATACGTATAAATCTTCAATGAATGCGGCGTGACCGAAATACTCCAGACTAAATGTGTATGTTACAGCGATGTAGCCTACAGGATCGGAATCGCACTCGATGAGCCAACATTTGCCAAGAGAATCATTTTTCAATAGTGCATCGAAAGCAGTATAGGCATTGTCATTATCGAACATATAACCGCTTTCTTTATAAAAAGCCGCCATAAGAACCACGATTCGCTCGATATCACTTACATTGGCTATTCGAATGGTGCACATTTTCGTCAGTCTATCGGCACAGCTCACAAGGGATAGTCCAGAGACAAATAATCCTAGGGAGCAGATTGTTCAGCATTACACTATTAATCGACAAATGGAATTTCCTTTAATTGTTTGTCATCACCATAAGCACCATACAAAACAACTGGATTTAATTGATGCTTTATAGTTTTAAATTCAACATTAGCCTTGGAATTTGCCTTGCCATTATTTGCAAATTCTGAGCAAAACCACTCACCCTCTTTGAACCCGATATAATCTATTTGTTTGGCTAGACTTATATTATACAGATTACATTTATAATCTATGTCAATATTTGGCTATTCTACATCTTATCGATGCTTACAATAAGCACAATCTAAACCTACTGAATCTAATCTTGCTGAATATGAAAACGGATCATTCATGTTTTTTGCACTTAAATACTTGGGTAATAGGTGTATAGAGAAGATTAAAGCAATAATTAACATCCAATGTTTCATATTTGATCTATCTAAAGTATTCCTCAATGATACAGGGTCGATAGGATTTGTACTGTATCTCTATCTATCCTTAATCTTGCCTTCATCGGTCCAGAGCGTCAGCGACTGCATCCGTTTGATGGGTTAATCATAAGATTCCTTCATTAATAACTGCCTTGGCAATAGCTATTCCAATAACTTCGTGTTGAGGAGCATCAAGGTGAATCCCGTCGACTCGGCTCGATTCAATTACAGTGTTAGCGTCAAAATAGCTAACAGCCAATTCCGATGCCACTTTCTTAAGTTCATTAGCCAATCCAATACATCGTTTCTCTGCATCTTTAAATTTATCTGCAATATAGCCCTTGGGCTCGGTTATTATTGGAGGCGCTACTATCATGATTTCTGGTACAGGCATGCCAGGTTCAATTGGAGACTGTCTGGTAAGATTTATTAATTTAGCCGTGCCCTGAGCTGAGAGCCATGCATTGTTCTGGTGTGTACACTGAAAATCATTAGTGCCTAGCATTAGAACAACGAGCTTTAGAGGTGAGTGCATTTCAATGACTTGCGCTAAGCCTTGAGTGCCGTTTCTACCTTCTTTGAACGGATCAGACCAAGTGGTTCTCCGGCCATTCAAACAGTTCTCGATAACCCTGACATTTTTACCTTCTTGCAATAGTTCGTTCTCAAATACTCCAGGCCAGCGCTTGTCAAATGGCAATCGTTCTCTTGTGTCTGGAATAATGCCCCATGTGAGGCTGTCCGAATATATGAGTATCTGCTTCATTTTGATATTTTTTATAACTGTTGATAACAGTACGCGAGTGAATCGAGCTGCCCTATATTGTTCCTGGCCCGTAATTTCTCTACTTTAAGATACACTTTGACGTTTAAAGCCAATAATCGCACCTGCAATTATAGCAATACCAATCAAAGAATCATTTAGAGCTAATGCTCCGAAATATTTCCAGCCCTGCTCATTGAGTAAAGCTTGCCGCATTGGCACTACATTCCAAAGTAATACAGTGCCGGCCACGAATAGAAATAATAACGGCAGGAAGAGGACTCCAAGCCACCAACGAAACCAGCCAGCCATGAAAACACCTACGGAAATAAAAATGCCTTGAAAGAATATTTCTGAAATCGAAGGCATCTTATCGGAAACCTCTGCACAGGAAACCGAAGGTATCAACACCATAATAAGAAACAGTACTATCATCATTTCAAGTATCCAGAGCTCGGCATATCCTAGCCAAATAATTGGGCGCAGAGGCTTTTTTGTGACTGAATTTTATGCACTTCTCATTTATTTTAATTTACCATCTTTTAAAAAGAGTCTCTTCAACTCTTCCAGGCGCACATCCTCGGAGTCATTTTGCATTATATTCTCAATAGTATCCTTCATATTTGCTGTTCCTCCAGCTCTTGCTATATAAAACGCTGCCTCATATTGGTTGTTTGCAATGGCGACATCCAGCGGATACTGACCTAAATCATTGGCTTTTGCCAGCTCAGAACCTGCTGCAAGCAGTAATTTTACGCTGTCTGCAACACTTTCATATTCAGAATACAATACAATATCCAAAGCAGAAGCATTAACAACACCCCTGTTTTTCATTACATACTCTACAGTTGACCGCTTCTTGGGATCTGCTCCCGCATCCAAAAGCGCCTTTATTGATTTTGTATCCGCTCTACTCGCAACCAACACCAGAAGTGGCATTCGATTGTCGAATATCATTCCGTTAGGGTCTGCTCCGTTATTGAGTGCCTCTCTGACTTCAGTAACATTTGAAACCGGGCCTCGAGCCAGTGCCCTTTCGAGTTGTATTTGCGCAGGATTCTCAACCTTTCTATTGTGTTGACTTATATCGTTGGATACTTCATCGAATGCACCATAATTGGCTGCAACACCTGCATGACCCACAATCGCTATAAATAGATATAAATATAACCATTGTGATGTATTTCTATTCTTTTGTACTAATCGCAGGATGGCGAATATGAGTAACATTCCATGGACAGGAAGTGAAACGAAAATTAACAATATTAAAAGCACGAACCAAAGTGCCGTGCTGGTTTCGGAACTGGTTACTTCTACACTCACAAACAAAATCAGGGAGACTATGCTTACTACTAAAGCAAACCCGATAAAACGGTTAATGCTTGTCGAGCCTTTTCCTTTATTCATATATTGAGCCTGATTTCATTTCTACGTGTCGAGTTTGTAGTTAATATCTACCTCCCCATATCACAGAATCTGCTACATTAGGGTTCTAATCCATTCCTGCAGATTTTTAGCGATAACTAACCAGAGCCGAAATTATTTTTTTGTGTGTAGTCAGTTATTTAACTCTTTAGATATGAGAAGCCTAATTTACAAGAAGCAGAGTGCTCGGCGTCTGCGAGAACATAGCGATAGGGTTGGTCCTATTGTTAAATACTCGGCTTAGGGATCGGTTCGCCCTTTATGTGCATCTGACCCACCACTTTAACCACTACAAGCCGACCATTTTCGACTTCAAGATCAGCGATCTCCAGGGTTTCTGAACTTATTCTTTGACCGCCCGCATGGTACTCTTCCCTTACTATCGAAACGACTTGTGCCCTTGTTCCGTCACTCTCATAATTCGTCTGCAATCGAGTGTACTTATAACTTGGGCCAATCGCATCCCAACCTTGCTGCGTTACCCTCAAATATTGCTGTTTATCGAGTTCGACCGGCGTGTTTCCTTGGGGCGTAGGCATTTCAATGGTGATACTGACCCGATCGCTGAGAAGGTGGGCGATTTTTGTAACATCCCGAGCTTCCGCAGCCGAATCGATTTGCGCCAAAAGTTCGTGCAACTCTGAATCGTTGAAAGCTAGCACAGGATTTGATATCGCGGCGACAAAAAGCAGTGAGATCGTGACCTTTATCCATTCTCTATACATACCTCTTCCTACCCTAATGTTTTTAAGCCGTATTCAGGAACTTCTCCGTTTTAAAATGCTTTAGAGCCGATGGACGCGAAATCTTCCAAAGGCTATTGCCTCAGTGTACTCTGGTGAGTTGTATAATTTTTTACCCTTTCCATGATTGGAAATTCTATTATAAACGTTCCACGATTATCGGCAGGACCTTCCAGGGTGACCACTTCACCACCCCTTACTAATAGCTCTCCTCCATATTGCTCTATAATTGATGGAGCCATACTTCGATACTACTTTAGCTGATCAGGATCGTGAACAGTTCTTCTTAGCATGATATATGCAACCATTTTTCCTATAATTTTCCAGACATCAGGTTCATAAAGCTCTAAGCTATTTTGCGTTGCTCTATTCTTTTCTGTCACCTGATAAACAGTACTTACAGTAGTAGTTTTCATTATTATACCTGATCTCATCAATTCCTAGTGGAAACTCGACTATAGAAAACTCTGCTGAACGAAGATTCCTTTTAACTGTTTCCAAGAGTTCACTTGTGAAAGTGTCCGGAGCTATTAAATGTAAGTAGAACCTCCATGTTGGGAGTTCATTTACTTTATCAGTGGCGAATAAGTAATTGATACCAGTCATTTGCGATTCCCTTTCTATTTTGACTCATCTAACATTTCAAACACCTGACAGGTTACTGCGTCCGGGAGTTTTGACTTGGTAATTTTTTTAATTGATTATTGTGCAAAGTGGACAATAAGAACAGGGAAGCTATAGCGCCAAGCAACGCCAAACCCATATCAGATTGTGTATCCCAGACATAACCTTGTGTGCCAAGGAATGCTTCTGCATCTTCACCGGAAGCGAGTGCGACCCACCACTCAATGAGCTCATAGAATGCACTGAAAGCGAGGCAAATTGTTATAATAATGATATTTCGCCAGGCATCACCGTTAATGACTTCTTTGCGAATCAGTATTTCTCTAGCGAGTAAAGCCGGTACAAACCCTTGAAAAAAATGACCGACTTTATCGTAGTTGTTTCTTTCTGCGCCTAACAAGCCATCAAAAAACGGAACTTCCGCGTAGGTGTAGTGACCGCCCACCATAAGGACAATACAGTGTAATAGAATGAAGAAGTAAAGGACCGGTGTGAGACGAAATGAATTATATGTAGCCAGCAACAAAAATCCACCAATAATGGCAGGTGCCACTTCAAGAAGCCAAGTGAATTGGTCTTTTGGATTTATCCCTGACCAAATCAAGGTCGCCAAAAATATTGTTGCCCAAAGTAGTTTAATTTTTTTTACTCCAGAAATGTTTCGCCATGTTAACGGGTAGACTGAGTAACGTCTAGACTGTCCCAGAGGAGGCTACCCTTTGTATAGCATGAACGAACTGAACCTTTTGTCATAACTCATTGCTTTCTATAGCCTTAGCCAATTCAATTGAACCAATAGCCTTTAATTTGCTTATTACTTGAGTGCGATCTTGTAAAGAGCGGTTCTGACTCAGTTTATATTTACACTGAATTTCATTAATTGTAACTTTTACTCCAATTATGGCTTTGAGCATTGAAATGCTATATTCGGGTTGCCACGGCGTTTCAAATACCGATTCATATTTTGCAGTAAGAGAATTGACCACATTCTGTAGTTCTTCTGAATCTTGGAATACTTTGCATTGCCCATAAATATGAACCGCTTGATAGTTCCAAGTAGGCACGCCAGGAGAGTTATACCAAGCTGGTGATATATACCCATGAGCGCCATCTAAAGTTATTAGAACTTCCTGTCCATCTATTTCTGTATGCTGTGGGTTTGGTAAAGCCAGATGTCCAATCATTTCTGATTTATCTTCTGAGAGTAAAAATGGCAGGTGAGTAGAAAAATGCCTGCCATTTACATTCGAGATGAGCTGACCGAAAGTATTAGCTTGAATAAACGCGAAAATCTCATCTTTGTCAGTTATCTCAAAATGTTTTGGTATATGCATATTCTTCTCGTGCTTTATAAAACCTTGATAGTGGGTTTCGAGCCAGGAGTATAGTGTATGACATATAATGAGCGGTGCCTATGCGAAAAACGTAATAAAGGTTGGAAGCCCCTTTTCACGCCTTGTTAATTTTATTTTTCTTGGCCACTGTTTGCCTTATCAAGATATATCGTAATTTTCATCGATGAGTGAAATTCAAACAGTGTTTCTTCGAAGGAAGGAGGACCGAAATGGCTTTTGGCATTGTTTGAAAAACCAATTTTCTCTGATGGCATTCCCAAAAAGCCTGTGTTTAATAAACCATTACCATCTTCATCATAGACTGCACTTACCGAATAGCTACCCTCACGGAGATCATTTATATCAAATAAAACGACATGACTATCGGCAACCTTCTGGACAAATCTCTTGAGTGGACTTTTCAGGTAATTTTCGTGTGAATCAAATATAGAAAGTATAACTTGCCCTTTGTTAGGGATAGTTCCATCGACCAATACCTCCAGTATCTTCTCCTTTTCTACAGAACCTGTATAAAACGGAACTAATACCAAAAAAATAAGAGTCATAGGTTCAATTTTTTTCATTTTCGTATAGCTTTCGTCTAATATCGGTGAGGCAGATATATGTTTTGTACCTGATAATAAAGCTTTCAAAAATCATTCTTATCAACAATGGCCCAAATATTAGTGACATTATCCAAGCCCAATTATCATGGGAAAAAAGCCACCATGTTCCGTAAAGGGTGCCTCCAATTCCACCCCAAAATAGCAACTGCAAAGCATAGGGCATGATAAACTGATCAAATTTTAAGTAGGCTTTAATTCGCAGCATAAACAACCTTTTGATTTTAACGCCAAACATATAATTACCCAGCCCCGAATGGGCGATATGATATCCTTGTTATGTGGATATTTCATCAGACACTACCACAATAAAAATACACAAAAGTGTTGCAAATAATATATGCCAATTAAGATTTAATTTATCTCTATTAATAGCAGATTTTAACTCAGCATATGTACCTGGAAGGTTAGCTTCTGACTCTATAAGGCGCGTAATACGTTTCAGTAATATGACAATTATATATGTAAGTGGAACAATTGCCGATAACCATGTAGCAATCAACGTGCGTGCGACAAGGGTATTACCGTTTTGATACTGTACAAGTGCACTAAAGAGAGCGAGAGCACTAATACATATAGATATTACAATTATTACGATCAATGCTCGCTTTTTCCCGGTTATTCATTGATCCTTTGTCTTTTCATATAACACTGACGATATCGAGTACTTGGAAGGGGATGTTGCGCACTGGCTGTTTATGGTACAAAAATAAGCCCGGGGAAAAGCGTCCCTGTTGAACGGCCTGGTTATATTCACTCTTTGTAAGTGTCATTACCAGTAATTCCATGAGATTCCGTCGCCAATTTTATCGCGGCTAGCTTATCGCTCGCCTCAAGAATAGCTTCCAAAATTCTACACTCTTTCGAAATGACATCCAGAGTTTCATCTTTAAACGTTATAACCCAGTGTTTAGGCTTTAAAACTCTCCATTTTTCTAGCTTAGGAGAGCTATTAACTATATTAAACTCATATGAATTTAAACCATATTTACTGCACTCGTGTCCACCAAGTGACTCATCGGTAAATAGTTGGATCAAATACTCAATAACTCCTTCAAAAAATACAATAGAGTATTTACCCTCATCTCTTGTTTCGAAACAAACCAAAACATCTGATCCGTTGTAATAGACAGATGGATATGCCCAAGTCGGGAAGCTTGGTACCTCTTCCCAAATGGTTACAGTAGGCTTTTCATTGCTTCCAAACATACAGACGCTCTCGTTGTAATACATGACGTCCAGCATTAGCGTTCCGCGGATTACCGGTTCCATCGGATACGGCTATCATCCCATGACAGTTATTGGTTACCATTTCACTATGCCGCGGGTTACCTTTATTCCTCCAACCAAGACAGAACCACCATAGTCTTTTGCCAGTCGCAACAGTGCGTCATGGAAACCTAAATTAGGAAATGCTGTTTCGACTTCCTTAACTGCCGCCTTGTTGAGCCCTTTTCGAATTGTGCCTTTTGTTGCATCAATCCAGTCTGCTTTTCGGCAAGCTTCGATGACTTGTTCATGAGGCCCCTTGTACGGAAGGATTTTATGATGCCAATGAATAGCTCCACGAAGTGCATCTGGGTCGAGCCCCCATTCATACCGCTCATTATCTGACAATGCCACCGCTTCTGATGGCTCTAGATAAGCCAATTCATGATCCGTCCAAAGCCCTATATCGTGATAAACAAAAGCTGTTTCGACTAGTGGTTCAAAACTAGGCTCATCTCCCAGGAAATGCATGGCATAGGTAATGGTACGATAAACGTGATTTCGATAGCCCGGAAAATCCCTGCCAATAATGCCTTCGTAGCGGGCAAAGAGTTCTTCAACACGTCTGCGCTCTAGTTGAATATTGATTTCTGTCATTATCCACTCTCCTAGTCGCGAATATGTGGGCAAAGACTAAATATGGGGCGCTGGAGTAATAGAGACAGCATCCCAGTGAACGAAATTGAGCGATATAATTTTCTTGTTAAGGTTTGAAATAACGTTTGAGCACTGCCGCGCCGGTTTTTGGCGTCGGCTGGTGCATCTGGTTATGTCTCATATTGATAGAACTAACTTTAAGCCTTCGTTTAGAGATACTAACTTTTTGAATGGTAGTTTGCCTGCTTTATCAACTAAAAATGATTTATCAAGCGTTATCAATTGAGATACGTTAACTACCGATTCTTTTGGTAACCCTGTTTCTTTCTTTGTAACCGCAAAGTTGCCAGGAGCATCAGCTAAACGAAGATTCGAAGTAACCACCGCCACGATCACTGTGTTGATTTTGCTCTTGTTGAAATCGTTAGAAGAAACTACAACAATTGGTCGTCTGTAGCCTGGCTCAGACCCTCTCGGCTCACCAAGAGAAGCCCACCATATTTCCCCTCTTTTCATCACCACTCTTCTTTTGGAATAGAGCGCATTTGCATGGTATCCAGCTCCTCATCCACTGAGGATGACTCTTCGCCATAAATCTCATTCAGAATCTTCGTAATATTATGATTTTTATGAGAATTCATGTATTCAGCAATAGCTTTTGAATAAAGCTCACTTCTAGAGATCCCTAAACGGTGCGCCAAGCCTTCAGCAGCTTGGAATATCGAGTCTGGTATTGAGATAGCCGTTTTCATAACATAGAAGTATAACTAGGGTTATACCTAAGTCAAGAATTGGCACTTGTGATATAGCGCCTGGTTGTGCTGCGCCGTCAGGCGTCGGCACGAACCACTTGTTATGTTTTCTGACCCGCACTATAATGTGTATATAGTTATCTC
>JBEVVS010000112.1:0-58456 GCA_040507005.1 Candidatus Thiodiazotropha sp. | reverse complement strand
TTCCCTGTTGGTACGATCGCGCCATATCAACCGCTAATGTCCAGATATCGAGCCTGCATCGCCACGCCACTCGAAAAAATCAGTTCCGGAAAGGCGCTTAAAAATTGCTCCGTTGTCCGCCAGGACAACTTCATCTGCTTGCGGGTTGAATACGCGAATGACTGCATCTGTGTCACTCCTGTGCAGGCCGAGCACACTGAAAGGGTCGTGGTGTCGGGCTTCCTGGACACGGAGCAGCTCTTTATCAAGTGAAGACGAATGCAGCGATTTACTATCAACGTCAATCATGTGATCTATTGTCATAATATGGATGGATTTTGCATCCTGATTATTACAAGAGTGTTACTGAAGAGCCAGTTTTTGATGATGTTTGCCCCCATGTTGTTTCCTTGGAGAGCATGAGTCGGGTAGATGCTAATCCCTTGGTTTCAATGCCTGGACTTCCGGGTTCACACTGTTTGTTTGGGTACTCGGAAATTAGAGCTGCCATGCAAGAAAAAATATCTATGATTCAATGGCATGTGGTTTGCGGTAATGCTTGCAATAAGATTATGTTACTGTTTCACAAATAATAAACGCCTCTCAATATTACTCGGGTGTTTATAACTTAGTGTTGTTCGAATAATTGAAGAATCCGCAGTGAGCTATTCAAATGGAACGGTTTTTCTCGTCTAAAAAAAATAAATTCTCATTTTACAGCCCCGATGCAGATGAAGTGTCACTGGTTATTCAGAACCATGATAAGAATTGGCCCATGAAGCCTGATGCTCGCGGTTACTGGACAGTTGTGCCAGAGATTACTAAACAGCAATTAAATAATCTCTCCTATCACTATCGTGTGCGTGTGGGACAAAGGGTTCGCAAGGTTGCCGATCCGCTGGCAGGGCGGTTGGCGCTTGTGAATGGCAAGTACAAATCACTCTTCCAGCTGATAGGTTATCAATATCAAAACAAGGGCTTTCGTACGCCACCCATTGAAAAAATCGTGATATATGAGTCCCATCTGCCAGCACTCAGTCGACATCCAAGCGCGGCTGTGGATAAAGAAATATATCGAGGCACCTATCTTGGGGCCGCATCAAATTATCTGCTTAACCATATTCAGCGTTTACATGTGGCGATTGAGTTTCTACCGCTGCACTACAGTGATAAGGAACTGGGAGGGGACTGGGGATACTATTCTGTTGCCTATAGTGCAATGCGCAGCGACTTCGCAGTCAACAAAGAGAACGTCAATACAGAAGTAATGCAATTGATCGATGCGCTTCACGGTAGAGGGATACCCGTCATTCTTGACGTGGTATTCAACCATGGCGCCGAACTTTGGGTTAAGGCATGGGGTAAAGATGTGGTTTATCGTAAGCTTGAGGCGGGCAGTTACTGTAATGGCTCAGGATGCGGCGCCACTGTCAAAACTGAAAACGGCCATATTCGCAGAACAATAGTCGAAACCCTGCAGAACCTGGTCAACACTTATAGGTTCGATGGATTCAGGTTCGATCTTGGAGCCTTGCATGACAAAGAAACCATGCTGGAAATTGCCAAGCGGCTGCCGAAACGGATTTATCTCATTGCTGAACCCTGGGCCTTGGGAGGCAATCAATGGGGAAAGGCTGAGATGAGCAACGAATTTGCTCACACCCGGTGGGCCATATGGAATGATGATTTTCGCGAGCCTGCACGGATGTTCATACAAGGTAGTGGCGACTTTCAAAACAGGGATCTTCTGATGAGGGCGATCGTCGGTAGCCACATCAAGGACGGGGGTTGGGCTCTGCGGCCCCAGCAAAGCGTGAACTACATCTCCTGTCACGATGGGAGGACACTGGCCGATCTGGTTGGGGGTAACAAACATAGAGCCTTTCTGGGACTGTTTCTTCTGCTGACTTCTCAGGGTATTCCGATGATGGGAGAGGGCAGTGAATTCCTTTATTCAAAACACGGACATGACAACAGTTATGATCGACCCGACCTGAATCAACTCGATTGGACCAATGCAATTCAACACGGTGATCTTGTTGAAGCTGTCGGACAGCTTGTAGACCTGCGGCTGCAACTGAGTCATTTTCTCTACCGGGGTCATGTCAAGGCAAATGACCAGAAGAGTCGCTACTGGGATATCGACTGGATCTATCCCACGGGCTATCCACACCATGACAATGTCAATGCCATTGCCTACATTATCCGGCCACCTAGGAGATATAGACTTTGGAACAGAGCGAGACACTCTGTAGTTGTTTTGCTCAATGGCAGTCACAGTGGAGTCGATTTTGCACTGCCTGATGGTGAATGGCGTGTCCTGGTTGATGGTCTGCGTTTAAAGGTCAATCCTTCAGGATTGAATATTGCTCCAAACGCAAAGGACCACTATCACCTGCAACCGGGTACCTGTGCAATGTTGTCTCTCGTGATTTAACTGTTGAATGCAGTCCACAGAGACTACTTTGCTTACATCGAGAACGGAATCAATGGCTAAGCTTCTCAACAATGTCGTCATTACTACGCTACTCGTTGTCAGAGAGTGGACAAGGATGCTCTCTGTTGTCTGTTTTGTTAGCTCAACATATTGATATCATGGTGCTTATTTAGGCTATAGGTGTATTGGTACGGGATTTGCCTTGATCCTATGAATTTTATTGAAAGATCGAGGTAGTGATGTTGTTACAAAAATACAAAGAGAGTGCTCTGCTTTTTAATGTCAATTTTCTGGAGGCTTGCAGCGCCCAAGGACTCTCCGGTTTTCGCGGTGAGCTGGTATTGGTCGAAGGCGAGATCGCTGATACCAAGGGCCACGCCAAACCGCCGGAAGAGGTGGTGCGGGGTGTCGCCCTGCTGGCGGATGAGAAGCTGAAGCTGGTGGTGGGCGCCATCGACAAGCTCGACTTTTTCGATACCTTCCTGCAGAAGTACAAGGGCGACTTCTCTCCGGAGATGCAGGCGGTGATCTATGTGGTCAATCTGGAGAGCGCTGCCATTGTCGAGGTGGACGGGATTGAGATCGTGCTGATTCCCCTGAGCCAGGGCGTGCCCTGGAATGAGGTGATCGACGAGCTGGGTCTGGAGAAGAGCGACTTCAAGGGACAGTCCGCCGCAGACAAGATCGTCACCCTCTACGATGAGCTGAAGGGCTACAATCCGAAGTACCCCAAGGTCTCTTTGGATGAGCTCTACGGGATGGCCACCGATGAGGTGCGTGAAGGTTGGGGTGCGGTCTGATTCCTTTGGCTCTCAGGATGCGGTGAAGTTGCCGCACCTGATCCCCGCAATCTGGTCGCTTAGCCTCCAACCACACCTCTTTGTCGTGTTTGCTACATGACAATTACCCTAAAAAGTTAAGTGAAAACAGGCCTCTAGCCAGTGGCATGTGGCTTGCATAGAAGACTCTATCCATTCAATGAGAGTCATAGCCGCAGCATGAAACAGAAAGATATCGCCGCCCTGCTCGATGAGCCGGCCTGCTCACACAACCAGAAGTCGAAGTCTGGTTGTGCCAAGCCGAAACCCGGCGCCACTGCAGGTGGTTGCGCCTTCGACGGCGCGCAGATAGCGCTCCTGCCCATCGCCGACGTAGCCCATATCGTTCACGGCTCCATCGCCTGCGCCGGTAGCTCCTGGGACAACCGGGGCACCCGATCAAGCGGCTCACGACTATTTCGCATCGGCATGACCACCGATCTCACAGAACAGGATGTGATCATGGGTCGGGGCGAAAAGCGTCTCTTCCACTCCATCAAGCAGGCGGTGGAGACCCACAAGCCCGCGGCGGTCTTTGTTTACAACACCTGTGTCCCCGCCCTGGTGGGTGACGACGTGGAGGCGGTCTGCAAGGCGGCCGCCGAACGTTGGGGCACGCCGGTGGTGCCGGTGGATGCCGCCGGTTTCTACGGCACCAAGAACCTGGGCAACCGCATCGCCGGCGAGGCGATGGTGAAATATGTGGCCGGCACCCGGGAACCCGATCCCCTGCCCGAAGCGGCCAAGGGGATGGGACACAAGATTCACGACATCACCCTGGTGGGTGAGTACAACATCGCCGGTGAGCTCTGGCATGTGCTGCCATTGCTGGATGAACTTGGACTGCGAGTACTCTGTACGCTCTCCGGTGACGCCCGCTATCGGGAGGTGCAGACCATGCATCGCTCCGAAGCCAACATGATGGTCTGCTCCAAGGCGATGATCAACGTGGCGAGAAAGCTGCAGGACGCCTTCGGCACCCCCTGGTTCGAAGGCAGTTTCTACGGCGTACGGGATGTCTCCCAGGCCCTGCGGGATTTTGCCCGCCTGATTAACGACGATGACCTGACCCAACGTACTGAAGCTTTGATCGCCCGCGAAGAGGCAAAGATCGATCAGGCTTTACAACCCTGGCGCGAGAAGCTGAAGGGCCGCAAGGTGCTGCTCTATACCGGCGGGGTGAAGTCCTGGTCGGTGATCGCAGCGCTGCAGGATCTCGGTATGCAGGTGGTCGCCACCGGCACCAAGAAGTCCACCGAAGAGGATAAGGCGCGCATCCGCGAGCTGATGGGTCAGGAGGCCCTGATGATCGAAGACGGTAACCCACGCGCCCTGATCAACATGGTGCGGGATAACGATGTGGATGTTTTGATCGCCGGCGGCCGCAACATGTACACCGCACTCAAGGCACGTATTCCCTTTCTCGATATCAACCAGGAGCGTGAGTTCGGCTATGCAGGTTATACCGGCATGGTGGAGCTGGCGCGTCAGCTGGTGCTGACCATCGAGAGTCCGATCTGGCAGCAGGTGAGGGCACCGGCGCCCTGGGCCAGCTCTGCCGCATCCCAGGCGGAGGTGAGCCAATGAGCGAGATCATCAAGCGTAACAAGGCCCTCTCGGTCAGTCCCCTGAAGGCGAGTCAGACCATCGGTGCCGCATTGGCATTTTTAGGTTTTCATCGGGCGATTCCCATGTTGCATGGCTCTCAAGGCTGTACCGCCTTTGGCAAGGTCTTCTTTGTCAGACACTTTCGTGAGCCGATTCCCTTGCAGACTACTGCCATGGATCAGGTCACCACGGTGATGGGCTCTGAAGATAGCGTGGTGGAAGGTCTCAAGACCATCGCCGGTAAGAATCAGCCCTCTCTGCTAGGCGTGCCTACTACGGGACTCTCCGAGACCCAGGGCAGCGATGTGCGCATGGCGGTGAAGATGTTTCGCCAGCAGTATCCGGAGTTCGATGCCATCCCCGTGGTGCCTGTGGAGACGCCAGACTATTCGGGTTGTCTTGAGACCGGTTTCGCCAAGGCGGTGGAGGCGATCATCAAGACCGTCGTCCCCAGTGCTGAAGATGCCGGGACAAAACCGGGGCGTCGTCGCCATCAGGTGAATATCCTGGTGGGCTCTTTTCTGACACCGGGTGATCTTGAAGAGCTGAAAGAGATGGTGGAGGCCTTCGGTCTGCGCCCGGTGGTTATCCCCGATCTCTCCGACTCCCTGGATGGACATTTAGGTGAGGGTGATTTTTCACCGCTCACTATTGGCGGTGCTCCTGTCTCTGAACTACTGACTCTTGGGGATGCTACTGCAACCCTGGTCATCGGCCACTCGATGAACAAGTCGGCAGACTTGTTGAAGGAGTTGACCGGTGTCGAAGACTACCGCTTCGATCACCTGATGGGGCTTGAGGCCGTAGATCGATTCATCAATGCCCTGCATCAGATCTCCGGCGAGCCGGTACCGCCGAAGCTGGAGCGTCAGCGTGCCCAACTGCAGGACGCCATGCTCGACAGCCACTTCATGTTGGGTATGAGTCGCTTCGCCCTGGCTGGCGATCCCGATCTGCTGAACGGTTTTACCCACATGCTCGAGGGCGTGGGGGCTGAAACAGTAGCCGCGGTCTCGCCGATCAATGCCCCGGTGCTTAAGAACACGGCTGCCGAACAGGTGAAGATCGGCGACCTGGAAGATCTGGAGAAGCTGGCGGAGGCCAATGGGGCCGAGCTATTGATCACCAACTCCCACGGTGTCGAGAGTGCCCAACGACTGGGTATTCCGCTGTTGCGCGCCGGCTTCCCCCAATACGACACCCTGGGTGGATATCAGAAGACCTGGATCGGCTATCGGGGCACACGCCAGACCCTGTTCGATCTGGCCAATATCATGCTGACGCTGGAGAAGGGGGAGATTCATCCCTATCGCTCCATGCTGGCACAGAAACCGGAATACCGGGAGGTGGCTCATGAGCCTGACGAGGCGGCTGCAGCTGGTGGGCTGCAACACTGAGGATCGGTGGATGTCGACTGCGCTCAAGGTGGCCTTCGCCACCAGTGATATGAAACATGTAGACCAGCACTTCGGTGCGGCCCAGTCCTTCGCCATCTATGCGGTGGATATGGAGCAAATCTGTCTTGTGGAGGCGCTCGAATTCGGCAAGCTCGATATGGATGGCAACGAAGACAAACTGGTGGTGAAGATCGATGCCCTGGATGGCTGTATCGCCGTCTATAGCCAGGCGGTTGGCGCTTCAGCCATCAACCAGTTGAAGGCCAAATCGATCCAGCCGGTGAAGGTATCGCCAGGGGCGCCTATCAATGGCCTTTTGTCATCCTTGCAGGATGAATTAAAGCAGGGGCCAGGCAGCTGGCTTGCGAGGGCGATCCAGAATGCATCGCCCGCCGATCCTTCGCGTTTTGATGAGATGGAAGCGGATGGGTGGGAGGAATGAGTCCGCTAATGAACGGGAATGAACGCACATGTTTTCGCTGCGGCAAGCCGCACCATGACTGGCTGCAAAGATGGCGGATTGGATGAACGAAAGCAGCACAATGATGGAGCAGACGGCGCGGGTCATCGATGTGAAGGAGGGCATGCTGCTGGCTGAGACCGAGAGCCGCAGCGCATGCAACCACTGCAGCACTGACAACTGCACCACATTGGTGGTGGCCAAGCTGTTCGGTGTGAAGCGCAACCGCCTGGTACTGGTGAACAGTCTCAATGCCAAAGCGGGTGACCGGGTGGTCATCGGCATACCCGACGCCCTGCTGGTGCGGGCATCGCTGCTTGCCTATCTGCTGCCCCTGTTGGCGATGCTGGGTAGTGCGGCGATAGGTGAAATGATCGGTTTGCAGGCGATTTGGTTAAGTCTGCTGGCCCTGTTTGGGTTGGCAATGGGTTTTTTTATGGTCTATCGGGCAGCCCGGGGATGGACATCGCAACGCTATAAACCTCAATTGTTGAGGATTGCGGCTGCGCAGTACCAGCGGGTGGAAGTACCGACATTAACGAGGAGTTAGAGCAATGAGTGAAGCAGTCGCGGACGTGTTAGAGGACGATCCCGTCCTGGAAACGGATTTCGCCAAAGAGATGGTCAGGCAGATGCGCGCCATCGATACCTATGGCACATACGACAACTGGCCGGTGAGCAAGATCCTTGAACCCTTTGTTCTCACCAAAGAGAAGAAGCGGGATATACCGGTGGTTGGTGATCCGGATGAGATCACCATGTCCCGGGTCAAGGCCTTCTATAACGCAATCTCCGCAATGATCGAGAAGGAGTGCGGTTTGATGGCTGTGCCGATGATGAACCTGACTCACGAAGGGTTTGGTCGCTCACTGATAACCGTCGGCAAACTTGTGGTCATGGATAAGACCTTGCGTGATGTGCATCGCTTTGGTTTCCCGAGTCTTTCAAAGATGAAGGACGAGGCGGACAAACTGCTTTCGGTGGCCCTGGAGATTGTTGGCCAATATCCGAAAGTGGCGGGTATGTAAGGGAGCATTATTGATGAGTCCAGAAGAGTTGAAGGTCTTGAATAAGGCCGCCAAGCGCGCCAAGCGTATTGCAACAGAGAAGGCGGGTGAGCTGCATGATCTGGTGGAAGATCGTCTGCCAGCCGCCTATGAAGAGATTCCGGCCATGGCCCAGGCGACCTATGACGCCTGTGTGGCATGGGCGGAGGCCGATGCTGCATTCAAGGCAGCTGAAACCGAAGCGAGTTGAGGTAATAGCGATGACGATGATTACAGGATTAACCCGGGGTGGTGAAGCATATACCCCCGCCTTCGTGATGGAGATCAATCAGCAGAACTGTATCGGTTGCGGCCGCTGTTTCAAGGTCTGTCCGCGTGAGGTCTTCGACCTGATCGAACGTGATGAGGTCGAGGGATTGATGGCCGATGATGACGATTATGATGACGACGATATGTACGGCGATGACGATGATGACGGCTTCTCCGATGATACCGCCATGGTGATGAGTCTCAAAGACGCCATGGATTGCATCGGCTGCGGCTCCTGTGCCCGCATCTGTCCTAAGAAGTGTTTTACCCACGAGCCCCAGACCGCTGCGGCCTGAACAGGAGTGCAAAGATGCCAAAACCCCAGAAGCATGTATTCGTTTGTGTACAGAATCGCCCACCCGGTCACCCGCGTCCCTCCTGTAGCCAAAAGAAGTGTGCCGAGGTAGCGGAGGAGTTCTACTGGCATCTGCAGGAGCGTCAGCTCTTCGACAAGGTCCAGGTGACCACCACCGGATGTCTGGGGCCCTGCAGCGAGGGACCGTCGGTGTTGGTCTATCCCGAAGGGGTGATGTACGGCGGCATCGATAAGACCGACGTGGCGGCCATCTTTGACGAACACCTGCAGAACGATCAACCCATTGAACGTCTGCAAGTCGCCAAGGAGTTTTGGGGGTGAGTGAATGAAGAGCGCTCAGATGGATGAATCTGTCGCTGTGCGCTTCTATAAAGTCGAGCAATTGGCGGACCAGATCTTCGACCGGCTCTACCAGGAGGTGATCAAACTGGGATTCGGTAATGAAGAGATCGTCCTCAAACGCCCCCATGAGGCTAGCTATCGATTGGAGCGCGATCCCGCAACCTGTGAGTACAGCCTGGTGGGAGACTGGCTGAGTGAGCAGGGTATGAAATTCGGTACCCTGTTGTTCCATGCGGATGGCAGTTTTTTCGTGGAGCAGGATGTGGTGCGTCCCCATCCTAAACGGCACGGCTGGTTTGTGGAGGCGGTGAATGCTTGGGGTAAGGGGGATAGTATCAAAGCGGAGCCAAGATTATTGGCAATGCCTGAATAAAAAATTAGACAAATGGACTACCGGATCATTCTCTATCACAAGCAGGCTACCAGCGCCCGTACTCGATTCCTGCGACTGGAAAACAGCAGCGTCTGTCTGTTCGATCCCATCCCGATGCCGGCCGACCTGTTGGATAGGGTGGAGAGCAATACCGTCAACCATCCTGCGGCGATCTTACAGGACGCCGAGAAACGTTTGGATCTGCCCGCCGGCTGCTTGAAGGCTGAAGCAGAGTATCGACACAGGGTCGAGGCGCCCGGGCAGACCATTCAGGTCATACTCGCCGCGATCACCACTGTGGATCCGCCCTTTGAAGAGGTGGAAAAGCGGGGCGCCAGCTTTATCGATCTGACCCAGGCGCGGGGATTGCCGGAGATTGAGTTGCAGCTGTTACGCTGCGCCTATGAGTTCGTGCTGGGGGGTTGAGGGCAATCCGCTCCCTGTCTCATGCGCCAGTGCTGCCTGATCTGCTATAGTAAATTTCTTGATTTTCAATAAGATTGTAAAGAATCTAAAAGCATTGCTTCATCTAATTGACACAGACCTTTGGCACAATCCGGTTAAAAATCTATTCGCTTAGAAAGGAAAGACCAGAGAGGGTCTGTGATGGACGAGATAATCGCTATCCGTTATTACAAGATCAGGGCGCTTGCCAATCAAGTCATCGATCGGTTGCATGAAGAGCTTTTCAAACTGGGGTTTGTTGAGCATGACTTACCGTTAAAAAAACCCATCGAGGCGAACTACCGACTCGAGCGTGACCGATCAAGCAGTGAATACAACCTGATTGGAGAGTGGCAGGATGAAAAGGGTGCAACCTTTGGGCAGCTTCTGTTTCATGCCGACGGCAGCTTTCTCGTTGAGCAGGATATCCTGCTCCCCCATCCAACCCGACAGGGTTGTCTAGTAAAAGCGGCTAAGGCTTGGGGCAATGCTGACTCTATCGATGCCGAGGTGAAGCTGTTTCCAATAAGTGAGCAGCAAACGGATAGCGCTGCATAGTCTTAAGCGGCGCTTCCTTATGCTTTGATCCCTGCTTGGTTGGTGGGTTATTTTTTCGGCAGTTTCGCTTGGCCGCCTTGCGCCTTTGCAATCTCGACTATGGTCTCCAGACGAACCACGCGTTTGTCCACATCCAGCATGATGCCCTCAACCCGCTCGATGTCTTTGTTCATGCGCTTTACTTCATCGGTCAGACGAAGCACGTCCAACAGCATATCCTTGAAACCTGACACTCTGTTATTCCTTGCAATCCGATTCTAGTTTCTTAAGTGCTTTGTTAAGACGTTTCCTGGTACTGGCTGTCTCCTTTATCGCCTCCTTCAGGCGTTCGGAGACCAGCTCCAGAAGTTCATTTTCCTCTATGTCCACAGCCTCGGGGTCATAGGAGTCAATGGATAGCCTGACTATCTCCGCGGCGGAAGTGCCGCGCTGTTTGGAAAGCTTGTCGAGCTTTTCAATGTTGTCGCTGGACAGCATGATCTGTTTGCGAACCAGGTTTTCGGCAGTGGCCATGGTGTTTACGACTCCGCTGATATCATGAGCTTATTATACACATACACACATATATACACAACTGGTGAGCCGCAAATGACGGTAAATTATTCTAATTACCCACAATTCTTAGCTATGGAACTGGTAAGCGAGCATTAATCTAAGATATTGCAATTTCCGGATCATACTGGCATTCGGTGCATAATCTGGGGCCGTCTCTGTAGACTTGAGTTGTCTAGGAAAGTCGCTGTGAACCCATCCCTGGGCGCTCGATGGCCGCATCCCTGCGGCCAACGCTTTCCTAGACAACTCAGGTCCACAGAGACTTAGTTGCTTGAATCGAGGGTGAACTCATCTATGATTGAGCGTCTTGTGGAGTATATTGAGGCTGGTCAGGGAATTCTTTATCTTAGGCTATCGGGTGTGGCGAGTATCGACCACACAGGCCTTTAATTGCACTATCAAGGAGGCATTTACGCCAAGGTCCGATGAGTCTTTTATCACGCGTCTTTGTCTACGGTACCCTGCGCAGGAACGAGGTTAACCACTACCTCCTCGATGGGGCGCGCTATTGTGGTACCTGCCTGACACCCCCCCAATACAAGATGCTAGACCTGGGCGCCTATCCCGGGGTGGTGAAGCGGGGTGATACCAGCATCGAAGGGGAGGTCTATGAGGTTGGCGCACAACAGATGGCCGACCTCGACCGTCTGGAGGGCTATCCCCACGCCTATGGCAGAGAGGTGATCGCCACCCCCTGGGGCGGGGCATGGATCTATCTCTATCGCGGCAGCCTCAAGGACCGGGCGCTTATACCCAGTGGCGTATGGCGTGAAACTATCGTGCGCCGACGCTGGTCACGCTAGCTGCCGTCAGCAAAATCCAACTCAGTCGGACTGAGCTCTTCCGACCAACATCCGGTGGGTGGGCCGAGATTCAATTCGCTGTCTTCAAAGCGGACCAGAAAGATCGCTCTCTCCGGTGCCTCTTCCAGATGTCCGGTCTCTATGATGACACCGCGGGTACCGGGTTTTGCCAACAGGGCGTCGTAGGGTATTTCAGGAATTCCCCCATCGTTATAGATATGACTGGCCGCATAGACCATGTCTCCAGGATTGAGTTGTTCTAATGTCACTGTTTGTTTCCTTTGTCGCATACCTTACTCATCACCAATCCCCGGATTGTCGTGGATACGACAGAAATCCGAGCTGTAGATTAATAAAAAAACTAACTAATTCAGCAAGTAAGCCAATGTCTGAGTAAGTGGCACAGGCTTTGCAGAATTCAGGTCAAAGACAACGATGCAAGAGACTTGCCACGGAGAAACGACCATGATCACACTCACTGAGAACGCACAGAAAGCGATTGGCAGATTTATCAAAGGTGCCGAGTCGCCTGTGCAAGGATTGCGCATATCGGTAACCGGCGGCGGCTGTTCCGGCATGCAGTATGGACTGGCGCTGGAAGAGGCGCCGAAGCAAGACGACACCATCGTCGAGGTCAGTGGCCTGAAGATTTTCGTCGATCCCTTGAGCGCACCGATGTTGAACGGGATAACGGTGGATTTTCTCGACAGCATGGAAGGCAGCGGTTTCAAATTTGAAAACCCCAATGCCAGCGCCAGTTGCGGGTGCGGCAATTCATTTTCAGCTTAAGCGAGGAACAGAACTATGTGGGACTATTCCGAAAAGGTTCAGGAACATTTTTTCAATCCTCGCAACGCGGGCGCTGTGGATGAGGCCAATGCCGTGGGCGATGTGGGTTCGCTCTCCTGTGGTGACGCGTTGCGTTTGACCCTCAAGGTGGATCCCGGCTCCGAGGTGATACTCGATGCGGGTTTTCAGACCTTCGGCTGCGGTTCGGCCATCGCCTCCAGTTCGGCGCTGACGGAAATCATCAAGGGTATGAAGATCGATGATGCCCTGAATGTGAGTAACCAGGATATCGCCGATTTTCTCGACGGGCTGCCACCGGAAAAAATGCACTGTTCGGTGATGGGCCGAGAAGCGCTGCAGGCCGCTGTCGCCAACTACCGTGGCGAGGAGTGGAAGGACGACCATGAAGAGGGCGCCCTGGTCTGCAAGTGTTTCGCCATCGATGAGGTGATGATCGAAGAGACGGTGCGCGCCAATGGTCTGCGTACCGTGGAAGAGGTGACCAACTACACCAAGGCCGGTGGCGGTTGTTCCGCCTGTCACGAAGGTATCGAAGATATCCTGGGCCGCGTATTGGCGGAGCAGGGTGAGACCTTCGATCCCAATGCGGTCGCCGGTGAGATCAAGAAGCCCCAATCCGGTTTGACCAACCTGCAGCGCATGAAACGCATCGAAGAGCTGTTGGAAGAGATCCGTCCCAACCTGCAGCGTGACCATGGGGATGTGGAACTGATCGAGGTGGACGGCAAGTATATCTACGTCAAGATGATCGGCGCCTGCGCCGGCTGTCAGATGGCGGCCACCACCCTGGGCGGTATCCAGCAGCATCTTGCGGAAGGGCTGGGTGAGTTCATCCAGGTACTCCCCGCTGAAGAGCTGGCCCGTCGTGCGGCCATGGGAGGCTGATCATGACTGACGGTATCTATCTCGATAACAACGCCACCACCATGGTGGCGCCGGAAGTGGTGGAGGAGATGCTGCCCTTCTTCACCGAGCAGTTCGGCAATCCTTCGTCCCTGCACCAGTTCGGCAACAAGGTCGGGCGTTCGCTGAAAAAGGCGCGCAAACAGGTGCAGGCCCTGTTGGGTGCCGAGCACGACTCGGAGATCATCTTCACCTCCTGCGGCACCGAGTCGGACTCCACTGCAATACTTTCCGCACTCAAGGCCCAGCCGGAGCGCAAAGAGATCATCACCACAGTGGTAGAACATCCTGCGGTGCTGACCCTGTGTGAGCATCTGGAGAAAGAGGGCTACACCGTTCACTATCTGAAGGTCGACAAGAAGGGTCGCCTCAATATGAAAGAGTATCTGGCGCTGTTGTCAGACAGAGTAGCCATCGTCTCCATCATGTGGGCCAACAACGAGAGCGGTACGCTGTTTCCCGTGGAAGAGATGGCCGATGCGGCGCGCTCTGCCGGCGTGATGTTTCATACCGATGCGGTGCAGGCGGTGGGCAAGCTGCCCATGGATCTGAAGAACAGCTGTATCGATATGCTCTCCCTCTCAGGACATAAACTGCATGCCCCCAAGGGTGTGGGCGTACTCTATCTGCGTCGCGGTGTGCGCTTCCGTCCATTGTTGCGTGGCGGGCATCAGGAGCGCGGTCGTCGCGCCGGTACCGAGAACGCCACCTCTGTCATCGGACTCGGCAAGGCCTGCGAGATGGCTGCGGATTCCATGGAGTACGAAAAGACCTTCGTCAAGGCGATGCGGGACAGATTGGAGCAGGGCATCCTGGAACAGGTCAGCCACTGCTTCGTCACCGGTGATCCCAACAATCGCCTGCCTAATACCTGCAACATCGCGTTTGAATATATTGAAGGTGAAGCCATCCTCTTGTTATTGAACAAGCTGGGGATTGCGGCCTCCAGCGGTTCCGCCTGTACCTCCGGCTCCCTGGAGCCCTCTCATGTGATGCGGGCCATGGATATTCCCTTTACCGCGGCCCACGGTTCGGTACGTTTTTCTCTTTCCCGTTACAACACCATGGAAGAGGTGGAGCGGGTGATCGAAGCGGTACCGCCCATCGTTGCGCAATTGCGTAAACTTTCGCCCTACTGGAGTGGCGAAGGACCGGTTGAAGAACCGGAAAAGGCCTTCGCACCCAGCTATGCCTGATGCATTCATTCCATAGCGATTCCTCTCCGTTCTTACCGCAGCCTTGGCTGCGGTTTTTTTACAATCATGTGTCGGCCCTGTCAGCCGACACATGATTCATTGGGCACTGTTACTGGAAAGTGATGCTCCAAGCGTCGATGTAGCCGTGACCATAAAAACCGAAGTCCGTCGCCTGCAATACCCATCTGCCGGATGCCGGTGTATCGCCCAGATCGAGGGTAAAGGTTTGACTGAGGTTTTCACCCCACTGGCCATGATTGAGTCTGAAGCTGCGTCCATTGGGTGCAATCAGTCTGAGATAGACTTCCTGTATCAAGCTATGCCTGATCTCAACCGCTACATCGACTGTACCGCTGTTACCCGATAGCGACACATCGATAGGGCTCCTCACGCCGCTAAAACTGAAGTACGGAATGGCATAGTCATCACTGTTCTCAAATCGCCTGCTGTCGGGGTCCGGAATCGAGCTTTCATTATAGGAGGCGAGTAACGAGACATCGGTGAAGGCGGTGTAGCCATGAATCAACACATAGTACCGACCCTCTTGGACGTCGGATATACGACAGCTCTCAGCATTACCTTGCAGGTAAGGCCTGCAATCGAAACTACTCAAAGTGGGTTCAGTGCCAAATTTCACATACAGATCCGCATCACCGCTACCGCCGCTGATGCTGAACTTCAGGTGTTCGGCATTGGCCGGTATGTCGATGGCGAACAGCAAACTTTCATCCCCTAGCGCAGATAGGTTGCTTTGGGTAACGCCGTTTTCCAAGATCACCAACCCGGGTTGGGGGTCGGGGTCAGGTATCGTCTCGATGGTTGCGGCCACGGCGGCCGCCGCATCCAGGAGGCCAAGGCCGCATCCATTGCAGGTGCCTGGAAAGGGTTGAACGGTCTGCTTCAGAATCTGATCCACTTCAACAGGCGATATGTCAGGTCTGATGGAATAGAGCAAGGCTGCCACGCCACTGACATGAGGCGCGGCCATACTCGTGCCCTCATAGTACTCGTAGCTGTCACTTTCCGCTGTTGTGGCACCGGTGTTCGACGTGGAGAGTACACTCACGCCAGGTGCGGCGAGATCGATCAAATTGCCGTAGTTGGAAAAACTGGCGCGGTTACCCATCCTGTCGGTGGCGGCAACGGTGATAACGCCGCCGCAGTTCGCCGGTTCGGTACCCGCGGCATCAGAATTGTTATTGCCGGCAGCCGCGACGACAGTGCTATTCAGTTGCAGGGCCGTATCGATGGCCTCCTGCATGAAGAGCGAACAGCTGCTGGAGTTGGCGCCAACGCTGATGTTGATCACCTGGGCCGGGTATTGATTGATGGGCATATCACTCAAACTGCCGCCCGCAGCCCAGATAATGCCGTCGGCTATATCCGATAGCCAACCGCCACAGGTGCCAAGTGCCCGTACAGGTAGCACCCTGGCATTGAATGCGACCCCAACCACACCCGTGTCGTTGCCCTCAACCGCGGCAACAGTGCCGGCGGTGTGGGTACCGTGCCAGGTGCTTTCGTTCCAACCGCAGCTCGGTGACCAGTCACCCGGGTCCAGTGCAATCTGATCACGCCCATCGCCATCATTGGATACGTTGATGTCGGTGATCAGGTCGGCGCCTGGGAGTTGAAGATTGTCCACCAGGTCGGCATGCTCTGTGTAACCGGTATCGATGACCGCCACTATCACATCCTCCCCGGTTGCCCCATCCCATGCTTCGGGTAACCTGATGCCGGCGGGGGCTTCGTAGTAGTGCCACTGTTCGTTGTAGCGTGGATCGGCGGGTACGTAGAGTGGAAAAACCCACTTGTCGGCTTCTGCATATTCGATATCGGGATCCAACTCCATGTCAGCGACAATTCCCTCCACCTCTTCGAGCGGCAGCATCTCATCCAGTTCGAGTAGCTGTGCGCCAGTGCCCGTGGTGCCCAGATGGGTCATCTCATGGCCGGTTGTTTGCTGCACCTGTTGGGCGGTCGAATCGACGGCAACAGTGGCGTTGGTGGATTGGCGGTATTTGACGATAATGCGATTGGTTTCATTGGCTATCTGTAGCATCTGGGCCACAGCGCTGTCCGGCAGGGGGCTTCCCTCCGGCATGCCTGCAGCCTGAGTGATGCCAGGTATTCCTGGGCTTATGAGCAGGAGCCAGGACACAGCTGAGCGAGCAATAGTTCGGAATCGTTTCATTTCGGTAACTCCATTTACGGGTGATACTTCCAAAGGATCTGCTCTTAATAGAATCGGGAGAGCATTGTTAAGAAGCGGTTTTAGCGGGTTGATTATTACGCTTTTTGTTGTGTTGTTTAATTCTAAAAATTAAACATTAATTTATTAATGGTTATTAGGGGATGGGTATCAGCCGATCAGTTGTACAGAATCCATCCAACCCCCATTGGTATAGCCGCCACCCCCCCCATCCTGGATCAACTAAACTGTAAGTAGACACGGATCGATACGCTACATCTCATTTCGGACTTTCATTTGCTTAACCATTTGGAGGTTAGCCATGAGTATTTCCAACACTGTAAGGTCTTTCATCGAGCGACAGGCCGTACCCTTCGAAGTGCTTACCCACAAGCATACCCAGTCCAGCAAGGAGAGCGCGGCCACCGCCCATATCAAGAGCAGCCATCTCGCCAAGGCGGTGATTGTGAAAGAGGGAGACGACTATATGATGGTGGTCGTACCCAGTGACTACCATGTCCATTTGGGCAAACTGCATCAGTTGCTGGAAAGGGAGGTTGGTCTGGCCACCGAAGACGAGCTGGCGCAACTCTTTCCCGATTGCGATCTGGGGGCAATCCCACCCCTGGGCACCGCCTATAAACTGATCACATTTGTGGACAGATCCCTGTTGAATCGTTCAGTGATCTATTTCGAGTCTGGGGATCACGAACACCTGATAAAGGTTTCCGGGGATGAGTTTGCGCATCTGTTGGGTGATGCGGAGGCGGTGGATATCAGTCGGCCTCACTGAGCACCAATAGATACGAAATTGGGAGGTATGAACCTCCCTTTTTTTATGCTCTTTTGCCCTATAAAAACTATCCGGGCACTAAGGATTGTTGCGCTATTTCATTCGTGACGCTTATCAGCGGCGTCAAGATTGCCATATAATGGCTCTATCACCCTATCTATGCCGGAGTTATTGGATCTACGCTACGATGAGATTGTCTGTTCTACTCTCTATTCTCCCCATATTGGTCTATATCTCCGATCTCTATGCAGCGGATACGCTGATAGAGGCCAAGCCGGCGGTGCAGCATGAGATACAGTCTGGATTTACCCGTGCCCACTCCATGTTGGTCCTTTCCGCAGAGCAGGCAGGGCGCATCGTAACCGTGAGCGGTGATGTGGGTGACAGCATCAAGCAGGGTGAGCCGTTTGCCTGTCTGGACGATACCTACCTGGCCCTGGAGCTGCGGGCAAATCAAGCAGAACGTGATGCCTTAAAGGTGGATAAGGCCTATTTCCGCAAGGAGGTGGTTCGCTACAGTAAATTGTTGAAGAAGAATAGCTCATCCGAAAGCCAGTTGGATACCGCGCAACGGAATCTGGATAAGACCCAGACCCAGATCAAGGCGTTGGTTATTGCCGCTGAGATATTGCAAGAGCGTAAGCAACGGCTATGTATCAACCCGCCGACGGGTTGGCTGGTAACCAAGCGCTATGTGGAGCCGGGTCAATGGGTCAACGCCGGTGAACCGGTGGTGGAGGTCGGGGACTACAGCCGCCTGGTGGCGCCGTTCGCCCTCAGTGTTACAGAGTATGAGGCCTTGCAGAACCAGCGGGAGTTGGGGCTTAAGGTCAAGCTGCCGGAATTCCAGGCCGAACTGCCGGCCAGTCTGATCAGGATATCCCCCGCCTTCGATGAACAGTCGCGTAAGATACACTTTGAGCTCGAACTCTCCAGCGGACTGCCCGCGTACCGGGGAGGTATCAGGGTGGATCTGCCGTTACAGATCCCATTGCGCTCCGGCGCAGTGCTGGTGCCTGAGCGCGCGGTGCAGCAGCGCTATGAGCAATATTGGATGAAACGTCCCGATGGCAGCGAGATTGCCGTGGTCTATCTCGGGCGATCCAATGGATCCGATGCAGGTTGGGTGCGGGTGGTCTCACCCGATATAAAACCGGGCGACCGGTTTCAGATGATTGACGAGTAGGCGGTTTCCATCTCTCTACCCGGACCTCAGCGGGACCTGAACAGGGATGGACGCTTGATCCGTTTCAGCATATCGGCGCCGATGAAACCTGTCCTCATGCTGCGCTTTATGGCGCTACGGCTAAGACTCATCTGCAGATCCACGGATTGGATCGCCATGGCGCGAAACAGACCATAAAAATGGAATAGCTGTTCCGGTGCCGAGAAGGTGCTCTGGGGAATCTGGCGGGGAAGATCGGTCTCTGCAATGATGATCTCGCCCTCGGAGCGGGTCTCCACCACACGGCAGACCTTTTTCACCAGGTTTTGCATCTCCAGATTATGCGCCAGGCACTCGAATCGGAAGCGTCTGATGCCCCGTTCGATAGCGGCGATGACCAGCCGCTCGAGCAGGGCGCGGCCGACTCCTTTTTCCTGCATACGATCGATTACGGTAATGGCGACCTCCGCGCACTCCGGATCGTCAGTGAGGCGTATGCAGCGAGCCACCCCGAGTCCATCCCCTTCGCGGCCGTCATCCCGGATCATAACCGCGCCCAGGGCAAAATGGTCCCAGCCATCGGTCTCGGTGAAATAGCGCAGGTCGTCCTCGGTGAGGTGCTGTTTTGCGATAAAGAAGCGCTTGTGGCGTGACGGCCCGGATAGTTCGGCAAAGGCCCGCAGCATCGCCGCCTTGTCCGAAGGGCGAACCATCCGTAGACGGATATTCTCACCTGATTTCAGGGTGATAGGCTCACAGTAAGCGCTATCGATCATCAGTCGGCTGCTCATCGCACTACCTCCGCGGAGCAAAATAGAGAGTCTCTATTATAGAGGATTATTGTGCAGCGCAACATGACAATTGTGGGTCAGCATATGAATCTAATTCGGAAACCGGAGGGTGGTCGCAAAAAATCATCAAAAAAGGGCGATCGGGGAACTTTATTAATATTCGATCAGGGTGATGATCGATAGTGCAGTGATACATGATCCGGATAGATCAGCAAGGCCGTGATGATTTTTACAGATTGGTTTGCACAGCTTCTGCTCGGTGACTGTTTTGTGGTGCGCAAGCGCGCAGGGCGCTTTTAGATCAGCGCGTGTCTGATTTGCTCTTTTGGGCTTCGATCACTTTGACCCGTTCCAATATCTCCCCAATGGCTTTGTTGATGACAGGATTGTCACTGTTGGCAAATCGCTCGCAGGTTTCATGCACCAGCTCATGTTGCACCGCATTGGAGGAGAGGGACCACTTGGCGGCGCCCACCAGGAGTAGATTATCGACTCTGGCCTGCTTTTGAACCGAGTTGGTTGGCAGATCGAGGACGCTGATGATGCGTTCCACATGGCGTGGATTGCCCGAGGCGAAAAATGTCGCCCATAACATATCAAGCATTTCAGGCGAACTGATGCTGAGGGTTTCCAAATCAACCGGCGGCGTCTGTTTTATTGTCTGGATGGTTTTTTCTCTGTTTTTGTCAGGCCAGCGGGCCAATACCTTCAAGGTTGCTCCGCTGTTGGCCTGCCACAGGGCGCGCAGCAGGAGGTGGTCTTGTGCTTGTGGAATCTGGTGCAACTGTTTCTCCCATCCGGGGATGCGCGCTTCATTTTGGCGAAAGAACTCCGCCAGGAACATGGTCAGAGGGGTTGAGTTGGATGCGTTGAACAGGCCAATCTGGAAGATCTCCTTGATGTATTCAATGTCGCTGTCGGAGTGAGGGTTTTTGTAGTAATAGGTGAGCCACTGACTGAGTCTGTGGGGTGGTTCCTCGGCGGGCTGTTCAATCGGTTTGGCCTGCTCCTCTGGTTTATCAACTTGTATATCTTGCGATTTCCCGGGTGAAAACCCTGGCAACAGAAGCATAAGGAGTGTGCATAGGTGAAGAGTTTTGATCATACAGTTGTTAGGTATCCCTCAAATTGAAACGTTTCAACTCGTTGACAGTAGTGCCCCTGATGGAGAACATGATCAGACAGCCTATAATGTTACCGCCAGGGATCAGATTGATGATCGCCAATATTGTGATGTGCCCGACATTTCTCTTTACAATCGCCCAGTGAGTCCAGTAGGCGAATCCCAATATGAGCGCTGCAAGGCCGATGATGACTGGAATATTAGCCGTATCCGACTTGGTCATCGTTGCAAGGAAGGCGATGGACATTGCAATACTGATAGTCCATATGAATACCAGATAGAGTTTTCTCCAGAAGTTCAGAGAAGAGAAGCTGGCATTGATTGAAATGGCATCTGACTCTTTGACTACTTCAGATTTGGGTGTTGAATAGGGATTGGTTTCCATGCTGACTCCTTACATCAGTTTACTGCCTAGCGGAGTTTGTTTCTCCATTTCGTGCAACGAAGATCGCTGTATTGGTCCTTATACCGATCCCGGTGTTTTTTCCAGGTTTCCATGGTGCCGGATGAGCCGCCGGAGCGACGCAGTTCGGTAAAGTGTTCGATGCGTTTTTTTATATGCTGGCACTGTTGCAGCGTGCCTTGTTGCTTTGCCGTGACCGGGGACGAGGCCAGCACTGTTGAAAATATAAGTAGGCTGGCCAGTAATTTAGATGCATCTATATTGCGCATTAAATTTTATCCATCTAGTCGTTTTCATTGATTGTCCTAGAACTGTTGGCATATGAAGAGTGGGACAGACGGATAGGCCTGCTTGGTATGCTGTTCAAGTGCCATTTCACTCGACCGCTTGCGATAGTGCTGTAACATGAAGCCACTGCTTGTCTTTAAGCTCATAGATATCCAATGTATGGCCACGCAGATAATCTACACACAAGACGGCTTTTGTACGTTCAGTGTTAAAACCTACTCTTGATAAATATAATGGTTGTTTTTCCGGGTACCTTGCTGCAATGATTACGCTTTCTTTGCCTCTAAACTCCTGAGCTGCATCCCAGGTTAAAACATTGTATTTACCCTCTAGTGCTGAAAGGCGAATAATAGCGTCGCTATTTTTGTTTTTATCCAAATAGTCCATTCTCATGTCATGAGGGATCAAATCCAATATTGACTCATCCAATAAACAGGCGGCAGGTCGGCTGACCATGATTTTGGAATCAAAATCCGATCCTGTCCCCACCAGGCTCAGTACATTGAGATATACCTGGTTCTCCAGCCTATTATCCTGACCCTGATTGATCACCATTATGGCAGCTGCAATAAGTACGATAGATACTAGAGCGACTGCAATGCTGAATAATTTAGTCATCTTATTAATTGTATTCCTTTACCTGTTGCGGCAGTCGGCATAACTGCCTTGCAGCAGCCTACTTTTGCAGATCAAAGCCGTTCAAGAGTGAATAGATTTTGTCCTTGTACTTGGGGATGAGATTTGTCCCTGTGTAGGTTATAAACTGAGTGGAGCCCGATTTGTCCGAGTGGTAATAGCCGATGTAGGTGAAATCGATGCTTTGAATGGTTCCTTGCATAATCATATGTATCACTTTGTGGCCATTCACATTGCGATACTCCTTGTTGACGATTCGCATATCCGCAGCAGCGTTCTTTGCATTTTCAAACGCCAGCTTCGCAAGCTCCTCGGGCTGCACTTGCAAACCCTCCGAGATAATCATGCCGTACAGATCAGTGTTCGGCGCTTTGAGTGCATATTCGCTGGACTCACTGGTTTCAGCGCGTTTGAAATTCCATACCTTTGGATCTATCCAAAAAGAGGCGCCGGTGACCTTGCTCTTGAGATTGAAAGAGCTGTTTTCATCTTTGGTGAAGTTGGTCTTATTCGTTTCAATGGTTTCATTCAAGACCGTATTCGTATCTGCATAGCTCCAGGTCCCGTCCTCTTTCAGAATAACCGAGTCGCCGTTTTCGGTGATCGCTGTAATTGCACCGTATGCAATTGATGACGCTGCGAGGAGTAGGGCAAAGTAGACTATTTTTTTCATCGGTAACCTGGTTCCTGTTGATAAGTGACTGTAATTTATGAATTTGCAGTGTATGGCAATATCTGATCGCCAGCGTTATTCGTGGTCTGCCTATCCACCTGCCGGATGGTTCAACAACCAAAAACCTACCGGCCAAAGCGCAAGCAGGGCGTATGTCATCAGATTGGCATTGCGCACCGTCAACTTTACCCTTTGTGCAGGATGATCCTCCAGGATTTTCTTCGACACCCAATATTCCGACCACCAGGAGACGAAAAAGAACGGCACCAGAAGGACCAGGCCAGCCGCAGGTATCATCCAATAGAGGTCGGATTCATAGGGGATCAGCCATGCAGCCTGAAAGGTCACAGCCAACACCTTGCCGAGCACTGTATCCAGACCGAAGGCCCGGCCGCCACCGGTCACTATTTGGAGCACTACCAACAACAACCAGGTCAATGGCACGCCGGCCAGGGTCGATACCAGATTGGAGATGGTGGCGGTCTTTGCAGCCCTGGCGGCTTTTAACCCCAGTCTCCTGCCCAGGTACAAGGCCTCCAAGAGAATGATGGGAATGATCGACAAGCCGAGCGCCGGCATAATGAGAAAAATCATGGGGACGCCGGCATTTGCCGAGGCGGTGTTGGGGATGCACAGGAATATGCACAGGATAGTTAACGACTTGTGAGGTCTATTTGACTGATTCAAGAAGTACTGACCCTTCAACCCATACTTGATTGTTGTAGTATTTCTGTTGCATACAAATATCAGCAGGGTAAAAACTCAATTTCTTATCCTCGGTCTGATATTTTTCCGGATCGGAAATAATACACATCTTTTTGCTGAAATCTATTTTCGCTATATACCTGTTTTCCGGATACTTTTCCAATAGGGTAATCTCTTCAGTCGTTACAAATTCTTTACCGTCGGTAATAATTACAGCGGGCTTGTTGAAAAATCCTTTCCTCAAAAGCGCTGATGCGTCAACGATTGAGTGTCCTTCAGACAAGGATAGGAGCGCCTTGGCATAGGCACCCTGATGGATGCCGGTTATTCCAAGAGGAATATCGAATATGAGGGTTTTGGACCTGTCGTCGTTAACAACGGCTTTTGCAAATCTGACTGGGAATTCCTTGACCAAACCATTCAAACTGCCCCGTGTGAATATCCCATCCCCTTTGCGACCCATATTGTCCAAGGAAAAATAGTCCGCATATTGCTTGCTGATCTCTATTTTTAAGATGTAATACCTCTCTTCAGCACTGATATTCGTGAATGGCAGCAACAGCAGCAATATGGAAAGATAGTTCATCTTTTCAGGCATGATAAAAACTACGATACCGCCCGCGCGCTGTTCGAGGACGTAACGGTCTTCCATATGCTTGGCCAAACAATGGCGTTACGAAGCACGGATAATTTCAGAGCCATTAGAAAAAAGGGCATTACAGTACCTAAGACAGCCGATTTCATCATTGCAACATTCTGTATTGAGAAGAAATTCCCTCTCCTTTTTTCAGATAAGGATTTTAAACCTTTTTCATTCTCCCATTCCTCATTCGCACCTAGAATAGAAAACTGTGTACTAAATCCTGTTTTGCGCCGCAATCTCTTTGGAAGATGACAGCTTTGTATTTTATATCAGGTGACTCTAGTTCGTCAGTCGAACTGTTTTCACACATATTGGAAAAATCAAAATTGAGTAACATATACCCACCAATTACAGCCATTGTAACTAGTGTTATTGAGCCTATGATTGTGCTTCTCACCCAGGACTTCATCTTTACAGTTAGTGCCAGTAATAACCGGCATATGGTAGAAATGTTTGAAATTTAGCAACGTAGCGATACGGAAAAAGCATAATATAAACGCCGTGGAGATATGCCAGTGTTTATGATCATTGTGATGCCCCGCTTTATTCGTTATACAATTCAGGGCACTCTTCTCTCAATATATCCTGGCATTGGCTAACACATTCATTACAAATTAAAACACTCGGCCCTGCAATCAACTTAATGATCTCATCTTTGCTTTTGCCGCAGAATGAGCAATAGAGCATCTTTTTCATGTTTTTATTTGTGGCTTTATGTGCAGCTTTTTTGCTAACCTCATATATTAGATCAATGACATCATCCAAATAGCCATAGAGCCGTTTAACTCTTTTAAAATCCCTCTGTCTGTTCGCAGTTATTATGTCTTTTAAGATACTTTCTAGCGCATCATCACGGCTGCCACTGGCTAAATATTCCCTCATTTTCCTCATGTGTGTGTCCTATGTATAGTGACTGGCATATATGGCGCAGGTCTGTAGATGCAGTGTGCGGGTGAGCTGAACATTAGCTTCTTTATGATGAGAGTAATTCATAAAAGCTAAGACGTTTCGGTTTTAGAAAGAATATTACCTGCGGGAAGTTTTGCGCCACACCAAAAACAATTTTCTCTTCTAATTTTTGGTTTCTTGCCGCATTCTGGACATGCTTTCAGATTGCTGCCGACCTTTCCATCCGCGCTACCATCTCTTAAATCAATTTCCTGTATTTTCTTCTCTAACTGGCTCTCACTAATTCCACTTTCTTCGAGCAGTTCCCAGATTGCTTGTGTTATAAGAACAAGATTGTCTATCTTTTTATCTATATAACCGATATCTGTGGCGTTAGCGTGAGACTCGAGCTGTGTTTGACTTGCAACAGATTTAGCGCGACCGATGTGATATTCCTGGAATGTATCTCTTATCCAACTCATGATTTTTCCTTGCTTGAAGCCAGCAGCATTAACGGGTCCGTCTGTTTCGTAAATATCATTTATGCGTCATGGCACTTGCCAAGGTGTTCTAGAGCCATTAAATATAATGGCTCATGTTCCATATTTATGAAAATTTGTGCATCATCGATCGTTTTCAGGTCGCAAAGCTTATCGATTAGCCCATCTCTATGTGATTTTCGTTTTATTGGGTCACAATATATTTGTGCCTTCATGTCGCGAAAATTTTCTGATTTTTCTTTTGTTTCGTTGAAAAATGAACCTGATTTTGCATAATTCGCTTCGTCGTACATTTTTTGAAAGCAATCACGAACAGTTTTGTAGTGGCTGTGTTATTCTTTCTTACAAGGAAAGCAGCTTCTGTTATTTACAAGATCGCCATCGGTGGCTTTGATAAGCAATCCAATCAGTTTTAGAAGTTGTTCCTTGTTCATCGCAGTGTTAGTGGGCCAGTAACGCCTCGCCACAGGCGCGGAGAAGCCGCGTCGAACTGGAGGCGATCGTTAGATGGCATATATAAGGACGGCTCTATTTTGTTACTAAAGCGTTAAGTTTTGTAGTTATCGCTCTTTGACCAACGGTCGCCTTGGCAATACCAGGCAACTGATCCATTGCATTTTTCAGCTCCCATGCCTTTATTTCTGTGTCAAGGTACTCATCAATATGAAGTACGTTGATATCGCCAATCAGCCTTGCAACTGCCTCATGCGCTGTATCTTCTGCCGCGGAAAGCGATAAATTCAAAAGGTGCTCATAAAACGCTTTCGATCCAACCATAAACCCCATATGTTCCTTCGCAGAGGATGTGTAATTTCTACTGGCCGTGCCTATGCTAACTACGCGAATATCGTTTAATGAACAATTCTTCTTTTCTACAGCTAGTGAAACTGCAGCAAGTAAAGGGGCATTTGCCCACAGCCCTCCATCCACATATTCACGTGCCATGTTGGATCCTCTCCCGCGTCTTTCATTAATTGAGTATGGCTTAAATACACCCGGTAGGGCAGTGCTAGCCATCAGTACATCAACCATTCTTAATTGCTCATCACTGCTCTTAGTAAGAGGAGAAAACACTCTAATAGATGAATCACACAAATCGGTAGCTGTGATAGCTAGTTGTGGCTTTTTGCAGTCACCTAATACAGTGTCTTCACGGAACACATCATTCAGCAACGCCTTCAAAGGGCTATTTTCAAATCCCGCTCCCCGTGTGGCCTTAAATTTTGTTTTTATTCCTACCCAAAGAGCCCTTGGAAAGGGGTTGTTTTTCTTTTGTGTAAGAAGATCGATTATATCTGACGGATCAATTCCAGAAGAAATCGCAGCTGCAACTATTGCGCCGGCAGAAGTCCCTATTACCAAATCAAAATCTTCCCAGAATTTGCCGATTCTTTTTTTAGATATCATCTTTAAATAATGAGCCTGGAATAATGCCCGTGCACCACCTCCATTTAGGCTCAATATTCTATAGGGCTTTATTTTTACCATAAGTAGTTCCTTACAACTTCAAGTGTGCCATCTAAGAGTGAATTATGTCGACGGCACAAACAATGAATTAAGACACCGGCACAAACACCGTCTTATGCCGCGAAGAGGCTCTCTTGAGGGGAGGGGCGATTCCATTTCTAGGTACATCCCTATCTCCGAAAATTGCAGGTCCTGAACATCAATCCATAAAGTATTTAATCACCATAATATATCCACTTCGCAAAATAACGCCAACTACTTGGAATCCCTAGCCCTTTTCCGCGCTGCCAAGAAGCGCTCCCATGCGCCCTGATTTACCCGTCCCCTGCTGCGGCCGATCGGTCGATACACGTCCGGGGTATGTTTGTCGCATACCCGACAATCCACCCGGAGGCGACATTCAATGAGACGCCATGTAATTCATAACTAATTAATAAATATAATAAAAATACCATGGCACAGGGATTGCTATCACCTTTATAACAAGGAGACAGCAATGCCCAAGACAGTAACCAAGGCCACAATCAACGACACCACCCTGAGGGACGGCGAGCAGTCTGCCGGGGTCTCTTTTACCTTGCAGGAGAAGCTCGCCATCGCCCGTGCATTGGATGAGCTGGGGGTGCCGGAGTTGGAGGTGGGTATCCCTGCCATGGGTGATGAGGAGCGGGAGGCCATTCGGGCCGTTGCGGCCAGTGTGGAGAACGCCCGCCTGATGGTCTGGTGCCGCATGCACAGCCAGGATATCGGCCACTGCCGGGATCTGGGGGTGCAGATGGTGGATCTGTCGATGCCTGTCTCCGATCAGCAGATCAGTAAAAAGCTGGGACGCTCGCGGGAGTGGGTGCTGGAGCAGATCGCGCCCTGTATCCACGAGGCCCTGGATCTCGGTCTGGAGGTATGCGTGGGAGGGGAGGATGCCTCCCGGGCCGATGCGGAATTTCTCTGGCAGGTGGTCGAGGCGGCGGAGCGGGCCGGGGCGCGGCGTTTTCGCTTCGCCGATACGGTGGGCATCATGGAGCCGTTTCAGGTCTACGACACCATCCGCGATCTGCGGGGCATCACCGATATCGAGATCGAGATGCATGCCCATGACGATCTGGGTCTCGCCACCGCCAATACCCTGGCGGCGATCCGCGGCGGCGCCAGCCATGCCAACACCACGGTGCACGGGCTCGGGGAGCGGGCCGGGAATGCGCCCCTGGAAGAGGTGGTGATGGGGCTGCGTCGTTTTCATGAACAGGGCGGCGAGATCGATATGACCAACTACGCCAAGCTTTCCCAACTGGTTGAGCGCGCCTCCGGGCGCAGCGTCGGCTGGCAGAAGAGCCTGGTTGGGGCCGGGGTCTTCACCCACGAGGCGGGGATCCATGTGGACGGACTGATGAAGGACCGTCTCAACTACCAGGGCGTGGATCCGGCGGAGCTGGGCCGCGACCATGAATTCATCCTGGGCAAGCATTCGGGCAGCCATGCGGTGATCCAGGCCTATGCGGACATGGGCATGGCCCTGAGCCGGGAGCAGGCGGAACCCCTGTTGCAGCGGGTGCGGCAACATGCGGTGCAGAACAAGCAACCCCCGGCGGTGGGGGATCTGCGGCGCTTCTATCTGGAGATCTACCGGGAGCCGTCGGAGTGGATGCATCAATGATCAACAGTGAAGTCATCGGCGAGGTGAAGACTCCCGTCAAACCCCTCTCCCTCTGGCAACAGGTGGGCGAGGATATCCGCTGCGTCTTCGAGCGGGATCCGGCGGCGCGGACCCGTTTCGAGATCATGACCACCTATCCCGGGGTGCACGCCATCCTGCTCTATCGCATGGCCAACCGGCTGTGGCGCCGGGGCTGGCGCTATCTGCCCCGCCTGATCTCCTATATCGGCCGCATCTGGACCAGTATCGACATCCATCCGGGGGCCAGCATCGGCCGCCGCTTCTTCATCGATCACGGTGCCGGGGTGGTGATCGGCGAGACCGCTGTTGTGGGTGATGATGTAACCCTCTATCACGGGGTCACCCTGGGGGGTGTCTCCTGGAACAAGGGCAAACGCCATCCCACCCTGGGGGACCGGGTGGTGGTGGGCGCCGGGGCCAAGATCCTCGGCCCCATCGAGATCGGCGAACAGGCCCGGGTCGGCGCCAACTCGGTGGTGATCACCCCGGTGCCCGCGGGCAAGACGGTGGTGGGCATTCCGGGCAAGGTGGTGAAGTCGAGCAGCAGTATGACCGACGGCATCCACGAGATCGATCTCAACCACCACCTGATACCCGATCCGGTGGCCGACGCCATCGCTTGCCTGTTGGAGCGTATTCGCCTGCTGGAGCAGGAGGTGGGGGTGCATGGCTGCATCCCGGGGGGCGAGGCCGCGGAAGACGAATGCAATCGCTGCGATGCCAAGCTGGTGTGCGAGCCGCCCCATCCAGAGACCCCGGAGGTTAGCCGATCATGACACTCGATCTATTGGCATTCGACAGCGAGGAGCTCTACTTCGACGAGCCCATCGATACAGAGGCCAAGGCCTGTCTCGAGCGGGCCGCCCAGGAGTATGGCACGGAAGGGGCGGAAGGGAGCCTGCAGCGGGCTTATTTCCTGGAGCCCGAGCATCCGATGGTGCTGGTGGCCCTGTATCGCTTCTACTACTACCAACATCGACTCAAGGAGTCGCTGCTGGTGGCGGAGCGGGTGTTGAAGGTGATCGGCAAACGTCTGGAGTTCCCTGAGGATTGGCGGGACCTGAGCGTGCCGGGTATCGGCAGCGGGGTGATGATCTCCATGACCATGATCCGCTTCTATATGCTGGCACTGAAGGGTGCCGGCTACCTGGAATTGCGCCTGGGCCGCTATAAACCCGCCCTGGAACGCCTGGAGAAGGTGGCGGAACTCGATGCCAAGGACCGCCTGGGTACCCAGGCACTGTTGACAGTAGTTCGTGACGCCCTCAGCCAGGAGAGCGGTGTGACAACCCATTAATGATGAACGGGAGACGACCATGAGTGAGACTGAATTCGAGCTGGATATGGATGAGCTCAGCAGCGCCGAGGATTTTCTCGAGTATTTCGATATCGATTACGATCCTTCGGTGGTGCATGTGAATCGCCTGCATATCCTGCAACGCTTCCACGACTATCTCGACGGGGTGGAAGAGATGCCGGAGAGCGAGAGTGAAAAGCACGCCCTGTATGCGGGGATGCTGCAAAGTGCCTATCACGATTTCGTCGAGTCGGACGCACAGACCGAGAAGGTGTTCAAGGTCTTTCATATGCATGAGCCGGTCACCGTCTCGGTGCCCTTACTCGACCTGACCCAGCAGGTGGCCCCCGTTGCGCCCAAAGTTTGAATATGGGGTGCAGGTGCGGGTCGTGCGCAACCTGCGCAACGACGGCACCTATCCCGGAGAACCCACCGGCCGGCTGCTGGTTAGGCGGGGCAGTGTGGGCTATGTGCGCGACGTGGGCACCTTTCTCCAGGATCAGCTGATCTATTCGGTGGACTTCCTCGATGACAATCGACGTGTCGGCTGCCGGGAGCAGGAGTTGCAACTGGCCAGCGATCCATGGATCCCCACCCGTTTCGAGTTCAGGGAGAAGGTGACGCCGACCCTCTCTTTGGGTATCCAGGGCGAGGTCATCGCCAAACCTGGGGATACGGGTGAGATCGAAAAGGTATTGCAGCACCATCCTGGCGGTCCGGCCTACCATGTGCGCTTCAGCGGGCGAACCCTGCAGGTGCCGGAAACGGCCTTGGCGTTTCTCAATCCCGAGACCACGGAGGAGCCATGACCTTGGCTGAACAGCAATCCGACACCCTGCCTGAGTTCAACTACCATCTGTTGCGCAACGCGCTCAACGACTATCAGAAAAACCTGAGTCAGCTTGAGCCGATGCAGTATCAGGCGATCTATCGCAAGGCGAGCAAGAGCTATGAACTCGAGTCCCTGGTCATCGAATCCCCCGAGGCAAAGGGCGTGGTGGTCTCCCAGGAGCAGCTCGACCGGGCGCTGGATGAGGTGGCCGCACGCTATGGCAACCGGGATGAGTTCATGGACGATCTGGCGCGCAACGGCCTGGATGAAGAGAGTTTGCGCAAGGCGCTCTATCGGGAGCTTGTGTTCGATGGCGTCATGCAGCGGGTCGCCGCCAACAGTGTCGATGTGAGCGACCTGGATATCCATCTCTTCTATGAGATGCATCATGACCGTTTCGAGTCGGCGGAAACCCGCCAGGCGAGGCATATCCTGGTGACCATCAATCCGGAGTATGCGGAGAATACACCGGCGGCCGCGCGCCAGCATATACAGCAGTTGCTGGACAAGCTGGCGGGCAGGGGCAATCGTTTCGAACAGTTTGCCAAACGCCATTCCGAATGTCCCACCGCCATGGAGGGGGGCAGGTTGGGGGATGTGAAGCGGGGTCAACTCTACCAGGAACTGGACGGTGTACTCTTCAATATGCAAGAAGGGGAGATCAGCGACATCGTGGAAACGGAGTTGGGACTGCATATCCTCTATTGTGAAAAGATAAAGCCGGCCAAACGCCTGCCCCTGTCGAAGGCCTATCCACGCATCCGCGAGCATCTGCAGGAACGGCATCGGCGCAATTGTCAGAAGGCCTGGTTGGCCAAGCTGCAAAAAGTTGCCCATGCCTAGGAGGGTGCGATGACCACAAGCAAGACCTTCTGCTCTTTTTGCAACCAGGAACAGACCCCTGAGATCCCTTTGATTGCCGGTGTGGACGGCCACATCTGTGAAGATTGCGTGCGCCTGGCCTCGCAGGTCGTCTCCAGCTGGGGACGTCGCCGCGCCGCCACAAAACCTTTTAAGCAGATACCCAAACCCATCGAGCTGAAGACCAAACTGGATCGTTACATCGTTGGTCAGCAGTTGGCCAAGGAGACCCTGGCGGTTGCCGTGTACAACCACTACAAGCGCCTCAATATGGAGAGTGAGCGCACCGGCATGACCACGACTGACGAACAGGTGGAGATCGATAAGTCGAATATCCTGCTCCTGGGTCCTTCCGGAACCGGAAAAACCCTGCTCGCCAGCACGCTTGCGCGGATTGTGGGTGTTCCCTTTGTCATCGCCGATGCAACTACCCTCACCCAGGCGGGTTATGTGGGAGAGGATGTGGAGAGCATCCTGAGTCGCCTGCTGGACAGCGCGGACGGCAATATGGAGCTTGCGGAGTGGGGTATCATCTATATCGATGAGATCGATAAACTGGCGCGATCCGGAGAGACTTCACATGGTACCCGGGATGTTTCCGGGGAGGGTGTTCAGCAGGCGTTGCTGAAGCTGGTCGAGGGCTCGAAGGTGAAGCTGAATGCCAAAGGCCGCAAGGATCAAAATGATGAGCACGCGATGGATACGCGAAATATCCTGTTTATCGCCGGTGGTGCATTCGAAGGGTTGCAGGCAATCTTGGAAAAACGCTTTAACCAGGGAAAAAACGGCATAGGTTTCCATGTGGATCCATCCCAATCCGATACAGCCCATGATCCGCTGCAGCTGTTCGAAGAGGTACAACCGGAAGATTTGCGCCACTTCGGGCTGATCCCTGAGTTCATCGGCCGCTTTCCCGTGATTACCGCATTACACGATCTCGATGAACAGGCATTGGTGCAGATTTTGACTGAACCCAGAAATGCTCTGCTCAGACAGTATCAACGGTTATTCGAATTCGAAGGCGTGAAACTCGAGTTCACCGCGGAAGCCTTGACCGCAGTGGCGAGAGAGGCCATCCAGCGGGGTACCGGAGCAAGAGGGCTAAGGGCGGTCATGGAGGGTCTGCTGCGGAATGTGATGTTCGAGATGCCGTCCATGGAGGATGCGGTCTGCTGCAAGATCGACGAGGCCCATGTGAATGGGGAAAAATCGGTTAAACTGATGGATAACAAGGAAAACCAGTCGATGCCCTTAAGCTGTAAGCTCTAAAACCTCAGATCACTCAACAATCCACTAAGCAAATAACCCGTATCCTTAGGGACGTTAAACACTCCAATGAACGCCTTAGTGCGGCAAGCTGGGTATTGGTCGCCTATTGGTGAATAGATTGTTATGGTAGTGTCAATTACCCTGGCCTCGGGGTTAGACTAACCTATAATTCAATAACATGTTAACCATAATTTATTTATGGTGATTAACTGTGCTTGCCTCGCGGGGTGCATCGACGGTGAGTCACAGGCAAATAGTCAAGCAGGACGTGGCAATAGTCATGCAGATCAAAACAATAATCAATCGATTTAAGAGCTCTCCCGGGCGAGAGTGGGAGCAGTCGATTGTGCGCGTGGTGCTTGGCACGCTGATGCTTGGTTATTGCTTTAGCTTGCGGATCCTCGTGCCACCAGATGAGGGCTTAAAGCAGCTCTGTTTGGTCGGCTCGTTATATGTGGTGATCGGACTCTGCATTATTGCCGCCATATCCATCGATCCACAACGTTATAAATTGCGTCGTCAATTGACCATCATCTTCGACGTGGGCATGGTTACCTGGGCAATGTGGGTGGCTGGGGAATATGTAGCGATGCTCTATGTATTCTATTTCTGGATCAGTTTAGGTAACGGTTTTCGATTCGGCACACCGGCGCTCCTCCTCTCCAGTGGGCTCAGTCTTGTGGGGTTCGGCATTGTAATAATGAACAATGAGTTTTGGCTTCAACATCCACTCATGAGCACCGGTCTGTTAATCGGGCTCTTGATAACCACCCTGTATGTCACGCTGCTATTGAAACGCCTCGAAAATGAAAAGTTGCAGGCAGAGCTTGAGAGTAGGGCAAAGAGCCGTTTTCTGGCGAATATGAGTCATGAAATTCGTACACCGCTGAACGGTGTGGTGGGTATCACCGATCTGTTGGCTGGAACCCCGATGGGCATCGAGCAACGGGAGATCGTGCGCACGCTGCAGGCATCGACCGAGACTTTGTTGAGTCTGATCGAAGACATCCTGGATCTTTCGAAAATCGAGGCCGGCAAGGTGGAGGTTTCCCTTAAAAATCTCGATATGCGTCAATTTATCGAAGATATTCTCTCCATGATGCGGCCCAGCGCCGACGCCAAATCGATTAAATTGAGCAGCTGGATCGATGTGGATGTTGCTCCCATAGTACGTGCGGATCCTCAACTTTTGCGACAGATACTGATCAATCTTCTTAACAATGCAATCAAGTTCACTGACAAGGGGAGTGTGACATTGAAACTCTCTCCCAGCGTTGGAAAGCAACAGCAAGGTGACGATTCATGGCTGCTGTTCGAGGTGGTCGATACGGGGATTGGCATATCGGAATCTCAGCAAAAGCAAATATTCGATCGTTTCAGTCAAGCCGACGAAGCAACAGCGCGCCGCTATTCCGGCACTGGCTTAGGTACTTCGATTACCAAGCAGTTGGTTGAACTGCTGGGGGGAGTTATCGAAGTTGAGAGTCAGCTTGGTTCGGGCAGCCGTTTCTGGTTTGAGTTACCTGTACCTCCCGGTGAATTTGAGAACAAAGGATTGCGTCTGGATGAAGTGAAGGTGCTTTTATTCGCTGATCTGTTGTCAGACGAGGTGCATATCCTCGATCGTCTGCAAGAATTGCAGATCATAACTAAGGTATGCACCAGCGCCACAGATGGATTCCTTGAGTTGTTGAATGCGGAAAAGATGGCTTCTCCCTTCGATATCACAGTGATCGACGATAACTACTCCGGTCTGGCAACCGATGAACTGGTGAGTGCAATCAGGGCGGAAAAAAGTCTGGATAGCCTTTCCATAGTCTGCGTCAGAGATGATGACAAGATAACTGACGGCGATGGTTGTTGTGCCGTCGTTTCAACGCCCATTACATCAGATAAGCTGAAACAAGCATTCAACTATGTACTTAGTGTGAAACAGAGAGGCATTGGGGGTATCACGACTAAGGTATTCAAGTCACTACCCCCCAAAGAAACCATCCAGTCCAACATATTGTTGGCGGAAGATAACATTATTAACCAGAAGGTGGTAACAAAAATATTGCAACTACAGGGTCATGTTGTTGATGTTGCTGCGAACGGTGAGCAGGCGATCTCGATGCTGGAAACAAAAACATACGATCTGGCGATCATAGATCTGCAAATGCCAGATGTCAGTGGCATCGATGTGATCAACCACTACCGTGCTCTGCATGTGGATGAGCCTCAGATGCCGTTCATGATTCTTACTGCGAATGCGACCAAAGAAGCAATCACTCTGTGCGATGAGGTTGGCGTGAGCGCCTATCTGACAAAGCCTGTCCGTTCATCTCATCTGCTTGAGGTGGTCAATCGTGTATTGGGTATAGAAGCGATGGATATCCCACCCGATACCTTGATGGAACAGCCGCTAAGAGATGCTGGCTCAGTTGAAAATCTCCAGGTACTCGACCATAAAACGCTTACAGATTTAGAGAAGTTGAGCAGTGATCCGAACTTTATTCAAAGCATAACGGATAGCTTTTTACGCGACAGCGACGATTTGCTGGCAAGGATGCAGAAGTCCCTGGAAGATGGAAACCTTCAGCAATTTCGCGATTGTGCCCATGCAATTGCAGACAACGCCTCGGGTATGGGAGCCTTCTCACTCAAGACAGTCTGTTCCACAGCGTCCAATTTAGAGCAGTCAGAATTCGAGAACAGCGGGGTAATGATGTTGGCGAATATTTCCTCCACTTATTCCGTGACCTGTCAGGCACTGCATCACTATCTGCAACACAGGCAACAATAGCTCGTTGATATCTACAAAAGATGAATCAGAAATCGGCGTTGTCGGAGGAAAAGTGCTATACGCGGTTCTTTTGCAGAGCGGCAGCACGTTGTGAGAGATAATCGGAGTAAGCTTGCAAGGTGAGGTTGAAGGTCTTCTCTATCTCCTCAACTATTTCTTGGCCTCTATACTCAAAATCATAAGCCCTTAGCTTGGTTGCATTACGATTCAGTTCATACAGGGCGAATGCGCCAAGCTGACCTGCACTATCCAATAGGATTTGTGCTTGATCGAGAAACAGGCCGAATTGTTTTCTTTCGACAGCCTGATGCATGGTGCGTAATATGACAGCCCCTTCAGCCTCAAAAATTTTGAACAAGTCATTAATAAAGGATACGCCGCTATCAAGACGTTCCAGACGCAGCAGTGTCATATGATCCAATAAGCTGGCATTTTGAAGTTGTTTTACATTGTTCTCGCTTGCTGGACGGCGGTTGTTATGGCGGCGTTCAGTTGTCTGTTGTTGGGTGAGCAGCGTCGGAATCAACTCCAGCAAATCGTTCTCAACTACAGGTTTAAAAAGGCAGGCATGTACCCCTAGCGAACGGCACTGTTGCAATGTTTCTGCATTGTTGTCATCACTTAGGAACAGAAAGGGTATCCACTGTTTGTGTGGAGTGGTAAAACGATGCAGTTTGAGAACCTGTGTACCACTCATGATTGAGAGTTTGATATTCACAATTGCAAGATTGATGGGTTTCGCCTCGAGTGCATCAAGCGCTTGATCGCCATCATCTGCCATGTACACCTGGTATCCGGCCTGAATGAGAACTTTACTGAGGTTTGTCCGTTCAGAGGAGACCGAATCGGCAAGGAGAATAATCCCCCGTTTTGTCTGACTATTCTTAATCTCTCTGTGTTCAGAAAGGCTGACTACGTTGGCGAAGTCCGGATAGTGCTGCTCTACACCATGGATCGCACTGAACAGATGAGCCTTATCCAGGGGGCTATCGATAAGTGCATCATAGCCTGCTTGAAATAGTTGCTGTGACGGCAGATGGAGAGTGGCGGGGCCTTTGAAGCAGATCAGTCGCATGCCATCGAGTTTAGGCTCCTCTTTAATGAGCTGCGCCAGGGATATAGGATCGAGATCCAAACCATGCTGATCGACGATCAAGGTGGTGTAGGAGACAAATCTGTTGACTTGAAAGCGAGAGAGCATGTGCCTGAATGCCTGCACACAGTTTCTGCTGGTGGTGTAGTCGGTGTCCCACTCGTTGAGATGATGGGACAACAAATCCAGCCGTTTTTCATTGTTCGATATGACGAGGACCCTCAGCCCACTCTTTGACAGCACTGGAGGCAGGTAATGGGATTCAGGCTGCGGTATATATTCAGAATCCAATCTCTCACGCTTATCTGGACCGCCGCTCGTCCCTTGGCTGTGTTTGCGGATGGCGGCCTTTAAAAGCGGCAAGATTGAATTGAGGCTGGCGGTTAGCACTATAAAGAGTGATACAGCGCTTGCGCTTAGAATATCCAGTTGCGGCTGGGTGAGGCTGGTTATGGCAAATAGTATTGACATGAATGCCGCAGGAATAGCGATAAAAGCATATCTCATACCCATGGATTTTGTCATAAAAAGCAGCGATCCACTCAGCAGCAGCATCAACGCGACGGGCAGGCCTGACAATACCATCGTGCCCAGATAGATTTGATCGAGAATCACCAGCGGTCCATGCAAATGCAGAGAGAAATGAAAGGGCTTACGTATTGTGATCAGCTGGATCATGCGTATCAGACTGTAATACGCGGCAAGGGTAAGTGTGGCCAACTGATCGGCCGATGGCGTCAGCCAGAGAAATTGTCCTGCCAGGTAGCAGATCACGATACAACTTACGACAAGCGCCGTAGTGTGATAGTGATGTCCTGATATGGATGGCTCTGCGTTAGCTGGCATGAAGTTATCCCTGGTTACACTTCTGCATCGGTCCTTCTAGGGGAGGCTTTCAATGCATGATGAATCAACTCTACCTCATGCAGTTCACTGAGAAAGGCTTCAGCACAGTCCGGATCGAAGTGCTTTCCTCGCTCCTCACTAATATACTCAATCGCCTTTTCAATAGGCCAGCTTTTTTTGTAGGGCCTGTCGGTTACCAGGGCATCAAATACATCAGCGATGGCGACAATTCTAGCCTCCAGGGGGATGTTTTCCCCTTTCAGTCCGTTCGGGTAGCCCTCACCATTGAATTTCTCATGGTGATTGAGGGCGATGACCGCTCCGATCTGAATATACTTTGAGAGGCTGTCTTTGAGAATCTCATAGCCCAGCAGTGTATGGCGTTGCATGATTCTGAACTCTTCCGGGGTCAATCGACCAGGTTTCAGGAGTATGGCGTCCGGTATGCCAATTTTACCAATATCATGCATCGGCGCCGACTGGGCGATCAAATCACAACGTTCGTGAGTTAGGCCCAGACGATGGGCAATCAGCTTTGAGTAACGGGATATGCGCAGGATATGATTACCGGTGTCTTCGTCCCGATATTCACCGGCTCTCGCCAGCCGCATCAGGGTCTCCTGTTCCCGGTCATGCAGCTCCTGGGTTGTTTTGCGTATCTCCCGTTCCAGCAGCAGAGCCCGGTCCTTTATCAGTTTTCGCTGCAGACTCATGGTGAGCATATTGTGGCAACGGGCACGACATTCCGTATGATCGATGGGCTTGGTAATGAAATCATTGGCGCCGGATTCAAGTGCAAGGTAGCGAATCGATTGATCCTCAACACAGGTGACGATCATCACTGGAACATCATTGCAGCGGGGTATGCGCCTGAGCCACTTGATAAATTCAATGCCATCCATCTGCGGCATCTTGTAATCTGTGATGACCAAATCGATATCATGGGTTTTGGCCCATTCGAGTGCCTGGGTCGGGTCTGCAAAGCAGGTAGATGAGATATCCTTATCTATGGAGCCTACCAACTCCTGTAAAATCATACGGGTAATGGATTGGTCATCAATGATTAGTACTTGAGACATAGTGACAAGGTTTCGCTTGATTATTACTTAGACCCTTGGGTCATCTATACCGTATTTGCATCCATCGCTAGTGGCTATGATTGTTTAGAAATATATTGTTGATGGACAGTTTCCTAGCTTGTTAACGGCATCATGGTTCAATGCTTGACTTATCCTTGGTGAGTCACGTCAATCTGCATTGATAGTCGGCCCTCATCATGTTCCTTTGAAATTCAGCGCTCCTTGCTTGAACCAGATTAAATCAGTGGTAATTGATCGGTTATAGACAATATAGGAATTAGGTTCCTGGATGGCCATGACCTAAATGAATTAACTTCCTGAAATGTTAACTTATTTTTGATTTTAATGCGAGTGTTAAAATTCACAAATCCTGCAAAATCTGTTGCAGGATTTGTTGAATGGAATCGGTGGTAAAGGGTTTGTCGCAAATTGCTGATACGCCGGATTTTTGCACGGCTGCCAGCCGGTTTTCATTGGATTCACTGGTTACCATGAGGATGGGAAGGCCGGGTTGACCGCTTTCGCTGCGTATATGATCGACCAATTCCTGACCGTTCATCTCTGGCATATTGTAATCAGAGATCACCAGATCGTAGTAGTGTTGGCTGATCAGGCCTACCGCTTCGACACCGTTACCTGCCTCGGACAAGAGCTCTTCATCGTCACGCATCTCAAACACCAGGTCGGTGCCGGTCATATCCGGTAGATAGAGGCTGCTGATGACAACGTCCGGTTTACTCACGGGCAGGGCCTGCAGGGTGTCGCTACCATTGTTGTAGGTCTCGATATGACCGATTCCCAGTTCTGCGAGTTGCTTGGCAATGAGTTTGCGCTGGGTCTGAGAGGGCTCCACCAGGATGACTGATAGGTCTTTGATATTCATCCGCTTGCGATCAGATACAGGAAATGCCTTATTCAAGGGTTTCTTACCATCATAGCAAGCCGGTTGGGGTTTTGTGGCAAGTGCAATGGACTTTTTCATGCTATTCATTCAGCTGCAAAATCGCTGCCGGGTGAATCGCAACTTTCCTAACACCCTGCTAGTCCGTAGAATTGGCTGCTAACAGCATTGGAGCGTAGCTATCGTGAGATTGAGTGTTGAACAATTTCGAGCCTGGGACCGGAAATGCATAACCCTGATGGGTATGTCCGGCGTGGGCAAGACGCGTCTATCGAATCTGCTGCGGCGGAAGGATTGGTTTCACTATTCGGGCGACTACCGCATCGGTACTCGCTATCTTGACGAGCCCATCCTCGATAGCATCAAAGAGCAGGCCATGCGGGTGCCCATGCTGCGTGATCTGTTGCGCTCGGATTCTATATTCATTCGCAACAATATCGCCTTCAACAACTTGAAATCGGTCTCCACCTTTCTCGGTATGTTGGGCAATCCGGAGCTTGGCGGGATGTCGCTGACAGAGTTCAAGCGGCGCCAGAGTTTGCATCGGCAGGCTGAGATCGCCGCGATGTACGATGTGCCGAGCTTCATACGCAAGTCGCGCATGATCTATGGCTATTCCCATTTCATCAATGACGTGGGTGGCAGCTTGTGCGAACTTGATGAACCGGGATTATTGGATTTTCTTGGGGAATATTCTTTGATTCTCTATATCAAGGCTTCAGAGAAGGATGAGGCGGCACTGATTGCACGCTCCGTATCCCATCCAAAGCCTCTTTACTATCGTGAAGCCTTCCTCGATGAACAGTTGGCCGAGTATATGCGAATCAACGACTTGGACTATGTTTCGCTGATCGATCCATTTGACTTTACACGCTGGGTTTTTCCACGTCTGTTTCGCACTAGGATTCCCCGTTATGAGGCAATCGCTCGAGATTATGGCTATACGGTAACGACTCAGGAGCTGTCCATGGTCAAGAGCGAATCCGATTTCCTCCAGCTGCTTGAAGCGGTAATCGATAGGGAATCCAACACACGCTCAGTAGCGCTTTGACGGGGAGTAGCCATGCCTTTGGTCGCACATACTCAGTTACCTAGCTTCAATCGCCTGCGCCAGGAGGGACAGAACGTCCTTTCACCGGACCGGGCGACCCATCAGCATATCCGCGAGCTGCATATCGGCTTGCTGAATATGATGCCCGATAGCGCAATCGAGGCCACGGAGCGACAATTCTTCCGTTTGGTGGGGGAGGCCAATCCCATCGCGCAGTTTTTTGTTCACCCGTTTACCCTTGATGAGCTGCCGCGGGGTGAGAAGGCCAGGGCGCATATCGACGCCTATTACGAGACCTTCGACCAGATCAAACAGGATGGTCTGGATGCATTGATCATAACCGGGGCCAATGTGTCACACCCGGATCTCGCTCAAGAGGCGTTCTGGCAGCCTTTGACCGAGGTGGTTGACTGGGCTTACGAGAATGTCACCTCCGTGCTCTGTTCCTGTCTGGCTACCCATGCGGTTGTACAGTCCCATCATGGCCAGAAACGGACCCATATGGGAGACAAGCTGTGGGGTGTCTACAGTCACCGGGTGATGGAGCCGAAACATCCCCTGGTGAACGACGTCAACACCCGCTTCGATGTGCCGCACTCCCGTTACAACCAGATAACGCGTGAGCAATTCCAAGAGGCGGGGCTCAAGGTCCTGGTGGAGAGTGAAGAGGGAGGGGTCCATTTGGCGGTCAGCCAGGATGGTTTCAGGGTAGTCTATTTCCAGGGGCATCCCGAATATGACACCATCAGCCTTCTCAAGGAGTATAAAAGGGAGGTTACGCTCTATTTCAACCGCCTGCGCGAGGACTATCCACCTTTCCCGGATCACTATTTCACTCAGCGCAATCAGGCGATTTTCAATGAGTATCGCGAGCGTCTCGAGGTGGCGAAATCAAACCAGGAACCTATGCCCCCGTTTCCCGAGGCATTGGTTACCGACACCCTGGACAATACCTGGCACGATACGGCTGAGGCAGTGATCGGGAATTGGATAGGTTTGGTCTATCAGATTACCCACCATGTGCGAAATATCCCCTTTATGGAGGGTGTGGACCCTGATGACCCGCTCGGTCTGATTTAGGGATACACCCTGTCCGCGATATGGGTCTGAGACCTGACACTTAAAATCTCCGCAGAGATTCGCCGCCTCTGTGGGGCCCCTAGATAAACAGATCCAAAAAGGCAGAGTCGTAATCGCCCCCGGCCTGGAAGTTCACCAGATTCGGAAACAGTGATCGCATCAGGCTGTCATCGACCCCGAACCAGCGGGCAATCCCTGCGTTGACCTGATCCTGGGCGATGGCGGGAATATAGCGCCCCTTGTCAGCGTAATCATCGGCACCCCCAAGCCGCAGGTCAGGCAGGCTCCCAAACAGTCTTCCGCCGTCCAGGGTGCCCGCCGAGTGATTGCCGATTCCACCCATCACGAGCTGGTTCGAGGCCCAGGCGTGATCGGTGCCATCTCCATTATTGGTGAGGGTGCGGCCGAAATCCGACATGGTGAAGGTGGTGACCTGCTGTGCATGTCCCAGCTCTTCCAGGGCCTTCTGAAACTTCCACAGGCCAAGACTCAATTCCCGCAACAGCAGGGGATGGTTTTGCGCTTGACTGGCATGGGTATCGAATCCGCCCAACTGGACCAGGAAAATCTGCCTGTTATAGCCAGCTCCCAGTGCCCCAGAGGCCCCCATATGGATCATCTTCGCCACCGATTCAAGCTGCTTGATGAGTGTTCCGTTGATATCGCTGGAAAAGCTCAACAGCTCATTGGTGGGGATGGAAAACAGCGGCTGGCCATAGGAATCTGTGCTCGCATAATCGATCTGAGTCGCCTGCCAACTGCTCTCCAGAAAATCGAATGTGGATACGGATTTGAGTAAGCGGCGATTGTAGAGATCCTTGAAATAGTCGCTCGTGGTCGGGGTGTTGGCAGTGCTGAAATCGAGTCGGCCGGTATTGCCCTGCACCCCGGACAGGGCATTGAACAGTCCACGCCGGTCATCTCTGTCACGACTGACACCCGTTCTCAGGTGGGCAATACGAGGTGGGTTGTCGGTGCCCAATACCAGCGGCGAGCTGTTTTGGCCAGCCATCATGAGGTTAGTGTTCAAATAAGATAGGTTGAGACCGATTGGATTACTGTTGTTGATATCATTCCAGACATCCGCGATACGTCCTGCCCAGCCAATATGGCCAAGATCATCCGCGCGCCCGGTTTGCAGCTCTCGTTGCTGATGGTCGTGAGCGAACAGGAACTTCGGCAGTTCAGCGCTATCGTTGTCGATTTCTGCACGGCTCACCGGTGTCACCAGGGTGCCGGTGTTGGCCACGATGCTCACCCGGTCATCGTGAATCAATTGGGCCAGTTCCGGCATCACACCGTTTACCGCCAGATCGATCCCTTTGCCCGTCAATGGATAGTGACCTCGTGTATAGGCGGAACTATGGCGTTGATCCAGGTTATAGGGGTTGGCGTTGCCCGATCCCAGGTTGTCCGAGTTCAAATCACTGTTGCCGGTTGTCACGGAGGAGAGATCGAGATCTGTGTCGGCAACCGCCAGACTCCCTCTTACGGAGGCATAGTCCGTATAGCCTCTGCCCGGTGCGCTGCCATAGGGGATCAACATATTGAATGTGTCATTGCCTCCATAGAGAAACAGGCACACCAGGGCCTTGTAGTCTGAAAAGGCCGGCGCGGCAGCCAGTGTCGGCCTGGGGTATGCCAGCTGGCCGAGGGGGCCCAACAGGCTCATGCCGCCCATCAGTGTGGTGCGTTTGAGAAAATCCCTGCGTTTCATTGCAATATCCTGTTTAGTTCCATCGTCTCTTGCTCTATTTCTGAATCATGTAGCTGCTGGAGGTGGCGATCATGGTGATGGCGTCGCGAATCAGTGAGCGAGCCTCGGTGAATGGGCTGCTGAGGTTGGTGCCGGCACTCTCCAAAAGATAGTGTTTGAGGGCGGCCCTGTATGCGGTTGACATCTGCCCGCCCAACAGCAATCGGTCCAGGTGATCGAGTAGGACGTCGATGGCATTTGCCTTGGGTGTATCACCCTGGCTATCCACAGATGTGTCATTGAGCGACGCGAAGTCTCTGTTGCTGTCACCCTCGAGGGCCTGTTCGAAAATGGCCAATTCGGTATCGAAATTGGTCAGCAATATCTTTTCTGAATAGGTGTTGAATGAGTTGCCGAACTCAGCCAGGGTCTCATCGGTCAGGTAAATCACACGATTTCTTTCAAAGCTGTTGAGGGTGCTGAAGATCAAGTTGTTATATTCGATCAACATCTGATCCGTCTGTATCTGCAGTTCCGGCGCCACCAGATTCTGAGCGACAAAGCGATTGTCCCTGGGTATGTGGTCAGGACTGTAAAAGTTGAACACTGAAGGGGAGCGCAGGGGGGCCTGCCCCAATTGTCTTTGCGGCGCCCTGATCCAATACACGCCGTTCATCGTCACCCCGCCTTGGCTGCGCCAGCCGTTCAAGGGGGTTGTGTTGACAGCTCGCAGCAACTGGGTATACGCCAGTAGGGGTTCCTTGGCCTTACCGTAGGACGGGTCGATCAGATAACGATCGTCCCGCGCTTCCGGGTCGAGAAGTATGGCGCGCACCACCGCCCTCAGGTCACCCTTCACGCCGCTGCCGTTGTTGTTGAAAACCTGTGCCACCCGGGCCAGATAGGCGGAGGATGGATTGGAGGTGACAAGTCGCTGGATCAGGTGTCTGCTCACATAGGGGGCAACGTTCGGATGGTTGAACAGGATATCCAGTGCCCTATCGAGCCCACTGTGATCACTGCCCGAATTGAGGGCGAAGCTCTCACCCAGTACCGTGACATAACCGTCGCCACCCGCGGCCGCCTCGTCTTCGTGGTGTTGTGGATGAAACACCATGGAGCGGGTGAAGTCGCCATCTCTGCTGCTAAGTCTCTCATACCTGCTATTTCCGGCCAGGTCCCAACCGGTCATCACCTTGGCCAGCTCTTCTATATCGTGTTGCGTATAGGTGGCCACCAGATCGTTACCCGGATCGGGATAGCTGTTGGGGTTGCCATCCCGGTTTGGGCTGCCGTCCAGGTTCAACTCATAGAGTCCGATAGAGAATAGCTGGATCACTTCCCGGGCGAAGTTCTCATCGGGGCGAGCGCCTGTTGAGGGATCGGCCTTGCGGTTGCCCTGGTGCGAAAGGTAGACGCCCATGGCGGGACTTCGTGCAACCTCTCCCAGCAATGTCCGATAGTTGCCGAAGGCGTGTTGCGCCAATAGGTCGTAGTAGGCGGCCAAGGCCTCTCCGCGGGCCTTCAGCACCTCTATGCTATCCGAGGTGACCAGCAGCTGACTCAACGCATAGGCGACACGCTGACGCAGTTGATCGGAGCCGATCTCGCTACTCTGGCCGGATGATCCCAGGGCATTTTCCCACCATGCGGCCATCTGATAGTCCAGGGTTGTCCGGTCTGCGGTTGACTGATTGAAGACACTGTTGTCGAGCCAATCATTGTCGGGTTCCGCCCGCAGGGCGATCTGGCGAGTGCGTTGCAGGTGGCTCAGCCAGCCATCGCCCCCATGGGAGTATGCGGATCTCATGGAGAGCTGACTGTCGATCCAGCCTACCATGCCTAATTGTTTAACCCTTTCGATTGCATCCCGGGTTGGCCCGTAGGTGGCTTGTGTCAATAGCCGGTGAGCCATGTTGTCGGTCACAGGTCGCTGCTCCACGACGGTGAGGATAAATCGGTTTTCGCTACTCAACTCGCCGTCGCTGGCTGTGATCGTCAGCGGGTATGAATTTCCCAACTCGGCCCATGAGGGTTGTCCTGACAGGGTCTGTGTTTGAGCCGAGAAATCTAGCCAATAGGGGAGTTGCGACACAGTGTATCTCAACTCGTCTCCATCGGGATCCTCGGCCCGCACGGTCAATGTAAAGAGTGTATCGATGGGCAGTTGGGTATTGCTGCCGGATTGGATGAATTCGGGGGGACGATTGACAGAGGTTATTGTAATAGAGACGTTTGCGCTCGCTGTCAGGGACTCCTCATCGCTGACCACATAGGTGAAACTGTCCGAGGTTGTAGCGGAACCGTCGTGACGATAGGTGACCCTGCCGTTGGCCTGTAATGTCACACTCCCATGTCTGGGATTGCCTAGGGCTTCGATGCTGAGCACAGAGTCTTCAGCTGCAGAATCATTGTTCAGCAGATCGAGTGTGACACTGCCGCCCAGCTCCACCGTCGCCTGGTCATCCACAGCCATTGGTGCTTGGTTGTCGCTGGGGGAGGATGGGTTGTTCACAACGGGTTGGGGTGGAATCAGGATGGTGAGATCCACCTGGGCGGGTGCGGAGTAGGAAGCCCCATCATAGGTCAGATAGGTGAAACTGTCGGTGCCAGCGGTCGATCCGTCATGCTGATAGACGATCATACCGTCGTCCTGGACGACGATGGTGCCGTGTGACGGGGCAGTCTCGGTGACGACTGTGAGTGGATCCTGATCCTTATCCCGGTCATTGCTCAATACATCGATGACGATGCTTCTGCCCTGATTCAGGGTGGTGCTATCGTCAGCTGCAACCGGTGCTGTGTTTTCATCCAGACATCCGGTCAGGATAAGGGATGCAAGGATTGCCAGGAGGGGTGAGACAGTTTTCGACACTTCCATTTCTCGCTGCTCAGTGGATTCTACGGTGGTTGTTAGGCAACCGGGAATCGTGTAGTTGATTGTTTAATGGCGCTAAGAATAGGTTGTTGTTGTGGAGGAAGTTGTGTAGTGCTTCATGTTTTGCCCGCTTAATTTCATCTCAGTGGCGGGAGCTGCACATTTATTAGGCACCCGAGAATATGACATTGTTTATTCGATCTTATTGAGCTGTCGAAGAAAATTCATATCTGGGAAAAATTTCCTCCGACCAGTCAACCTATGCATATCCAAACCTATCGGATAAGCGAATATAGTTCCTGAAATGCAATTTTTGATGTCAAAGGCGACAATCCCGGGGATTGGGCCCCTGGAGCCTGGTCAAGTAGGCGCGGAAACTCTGTTCGGGAGCTCGAAATCTGCAGCCTATCTGGCAGTTCGTATGCTGGGATGAAAAATGGCGGAGCGGACGGGACTCGAACCCGCGACCCCCGGCGTGACAGGCCGGTATTCTAACCAACTGAACTACCGCTCCGTAGTTGAGAGCGCGATAGTTTAAGGTTTTTCTCGCTCAGGTCAACCCATACCTTTCAACCAGCTGTGCCAGGCTGAAAGCAGTCTCTCGTTGGCCGCCCCCACGGCCATTTTTGGCTCAAGTCCGAGGCGGGACGAATCTGCTTGTGTAGCGCTTTTGTCGCTCAGGATAGAGTGGCCACCGGCTTCACTGAAAATGAGCCTGCCTGCAGCATAGTCCCAAAGCCTGGCGCCACCATGTAGATAGAGTTGAAATCTGCCTGCCGCCAACCAGCACCAGTCGAGGGCCACACTGCCGATACTGCGTTGGGAGCGGTAGGGCGGGGCGGTTGCCAAGCGGGTTGCCAGGGGAGGGTCGAGGCGTTTGAAATCGACCATGGCAACGCACTCATGCAGTTGATCGAGACGAGTGTCGATTTGCAACCGCTGTTGATTCAGCCAGGCACCAGATCCCTTCTCGGCATGGAAAAGCTCATCTCTGACCGGGTCGTAGATAATACCGATCTCCACCTCGCCATCAACCAGATAGGCCAGGGAGACGGCAAAGCAGGGCATACCGGATACAAAGTTCGCGGTGCCATCCAATGGGTCGAGACACCAAAACCCCTGATTGCTGTCGTTGAAGATCGCCATTTGATGATCAGATGACATCTCCTCGCCCAACAATGGAATCCGCGGGTAGTGGTGTTTTAGCTCGTTGGTCAAGCGATGTTGCATGGCCAGGTCAGCTTGGGTGACAAGAGTGCCGTCATGCTTGATCTGGCGTTCGCAGCTATTGAAGCGCGGCATCAGTTCCGAACGAGCGCTTGCAACGAGCAATTCACACAGTAGCTTGGTGTCAATAGTCATGGTTCTATTATTTACTGTTCCTATTCTGTTTGCGTAATATCAACGCCAATTTCAGTTAATCGTGTCATATTTGATCTTGAATCGATCGCATGCCTTGGAGAGAGCCTAGAATGATTTTCGACGTAGAAGAGTCACTACGCAAGCGGGCCAAGACACCCCATGAGTTGTCTATGGTGAATCTGGTGGGTTGTCACCTGATTGCCGCACCTGCGGCGATCGTGCTGGATATCGGTTTCATGGGTTTTTTGATCCCACTGTTGCTGTCACTCTCGGTAATTGGTTTTCTCTGGTTTCGCGCAGGGGCTGAAACACCTCCTGGGGATTGGTTCGCTGCCGCGCATTGGCGTCTTTCCGCCAATCGTACCCGTATATTGATTATCGGTTATATCATCAGCGCGCTCATCTTGGGTATGGCAATGCTCGCCACCAGCGGCAGTTCCAAAGGCGATATCATGATGGTCGCCATATCACGGGTTGCCGTGGTTCCGACGCTTATCACGGTAATGATCTGCTTTGTGTTGGAGTCTGGATCTATCTATCAGGCAGGGAGAGGCGAGGTGCCTGATGGGATCGTGAAACGGATGCCACCGCCGGATACGCTATCTGTTGTCCAGGGTGGTGCCGTGGGGCAAAATCAAAGCGGTTGAGCAGGGTGTTTTCTTCAGTGGAATCGTTTTGCACACTTCTCCGCTGTCATCGGCCTGCCGTAACGGTAACCCTGCGCCATGCGATAGTCTGAAAGAATCAGGTAGGTTTCCTGCTCAGCGGTCTCCACCCCTTCAGCTATCACCTCGATCCCCAAGCGATGTCCCAAGTCCTGGACGGTTTGAATAATCGCCTGATTGGCTTCGTCTGTGGTGATATTTTGTAAAAAGATCCTGTCTAATTTCAATCTGTCGACTGGCAGCTGTTTCAGTCGGGCGAGAGATGAGTGCTCGATGCCGAAATCATCGATTGCGATAGCGATACCGAGGTCCTTGATCTTTTGCAGTATCTCAGCAGCACTTTCGACCTGATCGGTATACAGGCTTTCTGTGATTTCGATGGTCAGCCACTCACCCTGGCACTTCGTCTCTTTGAGGATGTTTTTAATCGAGTCGACAAAATCCTTATGCAACAATTCACTGGCAGAAATATTGATTGCCATTGGTGGCGGGGTCAGGTTCATGCTGCGCCAAGAATGAATTTGACGGCACACGTTGCGCAATACCCATTGACCGATCGGGAATGTCAGGCCCACATCATCGGCCAACTCCAAAAAATGGGTTGGCGATACCAGATCTTGACCCTCTTTATTCCAGCGCAGCAGAGCTTCCACACCGATCAGTTTTCTTGTATGCAGTTCATATTGGGGCTGGTACAACAATAGAAAATCGTCATCATTGACCGCGCTTTGCAGGGCTGCGATGGTGTTCATCCGTTCTTGAATCAGCAGTGTCATACTGGAGTCGTATAGCTGATAACTGTTTTCGGCCTGTCTTTTTGCGCGGTACATTGCTGTATCGGCGCTTTGTAACAGCAGCTTGCCAGACTTGCCATCATTGGGAAAAAGACTGATACCGATACTGACGGACGGGTGCAGGCGTTTACCCTGGATGATTACCATCTCGCGCACCGACTCTATTATATGTTCTGCGACAAAGGTGGCATCATCAGGACGCTTGATATCCGCCAGCAGGACTACAAACTCATCTCCACTGATGCGCGAGACTACATCACCCTTGCGTACCGCCTTGAGCAGTCGTCTGGCAATAACTTCGAGCAGTGTGTCTCCCGCATCATGCCCAAGACTGTCGTTCACTTCTTTGAATCGATCCAGGTCGAGAAACAACAGGGCGAGCATGGAGTTATTTCTTGCTGCCCGCGAGACCGCTTGATCCAACAGGCGATTAAACATGAATCGATTGGGTAATTGTGTCAGTGTATCTTTTTCGGCAAGTTGCTGGAGTTGCTTTTTATTGCTGCGTAATTCGTCCAGAAGTTCCAGATGCTCAGTGAGGTCCCTATAGGTCACAACAATACCTGTGTTGTTATCGCTGCCATCGGATAACGGGCTTGCTTGAAGTTCCATGCGCAGGGTTTTGTCTCTTTCCTGGGGTATTTTATGGATGTTTTTGACCGGTCTGTTCTTCTTGATAACATCACGGAATAAGGTTTTTGGAGGATTGATATACTTCTCAAACTCCTTCTCTTCCATACCGTGATTGGAGAGGGCAAGTTTCCGTGCAGCATGATTTTGCAACACCAATGATCTATCGGTGGAATAGACATACAGTGGATCAGCTACGCCATCTATGATGGATTGCAGGTTAGACTCGTTGGTGCGCAGTTTACGCAGAAAATTCTCGATCAATAGCCAGGCAAAAAACACAATCAATGTCACGATTGCTCCGGACCACCAGAGGATTTCCCGAAAATCATTTTTCAGTAGCGTAAGAAAGTTCCTGTTTACATGGATTCGCGTACTGCCAACAGCATGCCCTGTCTGTTCATTCAGCAAGGGAAGTTCCGATATTAAGCAGTTCTTGCAGTAGGATAATCCGCGCACTAAATAGAGGGTATCAGATCTCTTGTCAACTAGCGTATCGCTGATACTGACCTCTAGCCGTTGCACTATAGGGGTATGTGTCATGGGATCATGCAACAGCATTACCGAATCCATTGCTTGCTCCAATTCTAGCGAGTCGGACTCTGTTTTATGACTTAGAAACCTTGCCAAAATGCCAGCTTGGGCTTCAGCGATTGCATTGGTTTGGGCCGTCAATCGGGGTTCCAGGCTGAACTGCCAATAGGCAAAAATCAATAGATTTAGAACTATCGCCAAAGTGATGAATATAGTTGCAAGCACATGGCTGTGCGCCAACATATCAAGGCTGACTCGGAGGTGCTGGCTGCTATTCATATGCGGGAGGAACGAGGCACAGGGATTTGTGCCAACACTGCATCTCTTCTTGTGCGGTGCTAGGCTCACACCTGTTTGAATCAGTCGATTGCGAAGCGCCACAGGGGGAATTGGTAGGCTGCCGACTCATGATTGGCGGATCCAAAGGATAGGTACGCATGATTTGCGTTGACGGTTGGATAACCAAAAGTGCAAATAAAATGCTTTGGCCTTAATACTGCAATTTAGATACATAATTCCATTTGGCTGCTAACGATTCCGCCTGTATATCGGACTTTTACTATGTCTGGTACATTTTTACAAATTAATGAGTTTTATGGGATTTTTGATCTTAATGCAGTATCGATATGGGAACGTTGTTACCGGACTTGCAGTGACCAAGTAAATTACTAGAGATCTAAGTGCGAGGGACGGCAATAGCCATTCAAGCAATCAACAGGTAGATCATAGAGGCCAAGGCAGCGGCTACAGGCACTGTGACAACCCACGCCAGAATGATACGTACAAAAGTGGAGCGTTTAACAATTTCCCGATGGTAGAGTTTTTGTAGGGACGCGCGCTCCTTGTTGCTGAGTTTGATGCGGCTGTCCGATTTGTTCAATGCTGCCAACAGACGTCCTTTGTCATTGAAGCTGGCGTTATCGAATTGATGGATAAACGAGTCGACCAGCGTCTGATCCTGGTATTGTTGTTGACGCCTCAGGGTTTCCAGCAGGATGGCATAATTTGTCTTCAATATCTCCCGTAAGAAGCCGATGCCGAAGATTGCGCCGACAGCCGTATGTGTACTGCTGACAGGGAGGCCGAACTGGCTCGCCAGCAGCACGGTAATGGTGACTGACGTGACAATGCAGAATGCCCTTACCTGATCGAGTTCAGTAATCTCGTTACCGACCGTTTTGATAAGGCGTTTTCCATATAAAACCAATCCCAGGGGAATGCCGATTGCACCGATCAGCAATGCCCATAATGTAAAATTCGCGGCTGCGGAGTCACCATTGACGAGCAGCGCTTCATTGATTGCGATAACAGGGCCTATGGCATTTGCAACATCATTTGAACCATGGGCGAAACTCAGCAGGCCGGCGCCGAATATGAGCGGGATATTGAACAGGCGGTTGACCGCGGATTTAGTATTTGGAAGCAGGGCGGTACGCTGCAATAGGGTGGGTTTTGTCACCAGGTAGACACCCAGGCCGATGGCAAAACCGCACAGCAAGGCAGTCCAGAAATCCACCCGCCAACTCGCTTTGACCCCTTTGATCATCAGATAGGTGGCGAAACTCCAGGCCATAAAACCCACCAGCAGGGGCAGGACCTTACCCGCGGCCTGTGACATCTTCTCCTGATAGGTGATAGTACGCTTGATCAGATAGAGCAGCAGAGCAGCGATGACGCCACCCAGTATTGGGGAGAAAAACCAGCCAATGGTGATCGTCGTCAGGGTGTGCCAGTTGACAATGCCAAACCCGCCCACGGTCATGCCTGCCCCGATAACACCACCGACGATGGTGTGAGTCGTGGAGACAGGGGTGCCTGTGAGGGTGGCGATGTTCAGCCAAATTGCCGCGGCCAGCATGGCGGAAAGCATGGTATGGGTAACTGTTGTCGGGTCACTGAACTGGTGGGTATAGATAATGCCTCGTTTGATGGTGCTGATGACCTCGCCGCCGGCAAGAAATGCACCGGCGGCTTCAAACAGCGCGGCAAACAACATGGCCGCGGTCAGGCCGATCACCGCGGAGCCCACCAGGGGCCCAATATTGTTGCCAGCATCGTTGGCACCGATATTCAGGGCCAGATAACCGCCAAGCACGGCGGCCAGAATCATGTATAGACTGCTGTCTACGCTGCTGTAGAGATAGTGATAGCCGAGGCCAATCGCGAGTAGAAACAGAAATGCAAGCGCATGATTCACGCTGTTGCGTGCAAAATCCCGGGCCTGTGACATATCTTAGGTGTTTTGCATACCGCGAATGAACTCGTCGGACTGTTTGATGGATTGATTCATCCGATTGATCAGGTTATTGATATCCGCCTTCAGGTTGCCGAATTCACCTCGCAGGGAGCCGATCGCCTGGGCGTTCAGGTTGTGCTTCAGGAACAGGACGTTATCACGAAAGGTGTTGAGTACCGGTTGCATGCTCTTTTCCGCCTTTTTCATCGAGCTGAGCATGGATTTGTAACGCTGCTTGGTCTGGGTGAGTTTCTTGGCGCTGGTCGCTTTCAGGCTCTTGTTCTCATACAGCTGCAACTCCTCCTGCCACTCTTCGAACAGATCCTCAGCCACAGATTCCACCTTGCTGATACGTTCCGAAACCTCTGCGGCAGCTGTTTCACTGGCTTCAAATTCGTGATTCAGGCTGTCGTAAGCCCGTTTCAGATCACTCTCTTCCAGGTTGATGACAGAGGCGAATTGATCCAGTGCCGATTGAAACTGCTCTTGCGCCTCTGCCTGGGCATCACGCGCGGATTCCACCCGATCGACCATGATATCCCGCTTGTGGATCCCAACCTTCTCCATGGTGTCGTAGTAGACACTCGAACAACCGGAAATAATCACTATCAGAGCGAACAGCGTGTAATGACGTAGTGAGAGCATGTGAACAAATCCCCGCGTAATCTGTTAGATTGACCAATTCTGCCATAGAGTGATCGGATATTGCGATATTTTGGTCTGTCAACAATTATGACCTGACACTATCCAGGTACTCCCGGATCAGTGAACAGCTATGCAGATGCAAGGGTAATGAGAGATTTAGGGTGCTCAATGGTCGAAATTGGTAATAGGCAGCTCGGTGCAGGGTACAGGCATGCTGTATAAGCAGAATCTCCTGTTGGGTGCGCTGTTCATACTCCTGTCGGAACTGATGTTTGCCTCCATGGGGGCGACGGTAAAGTTTGTCACACAAACCCTGCCCAGCGATATGGCTGTATTCATGCGCAACCTGTTCGGCCTGGCACTGCTGATGCCATTGGTCTGGAGTAACGGTTGGGTCAGTCTACGCACCGAGATCTTTCATCTGCATCTGCTGCGTTCGCTAGCAGGTGTTTCGGCGATGTACTGTTTTTTCTATGCCCTGGCCAACCTGCCACTGGCTGACGGGATGTTGCTGAAAATGACAGCACCCTTGTTCATGCCGCTGATTGCCTGGTTCTGGCTCAGCGAGCCCTTGCGTCAAAGGATTCTGCTGGCCATAGGCATAGGTTTTATCGGTGTGGTTCTGGTTCTCAATCCCCAGGGGGAGTTCAGTTATTTTGCCCTGGTCGGCCTGCTGGGAGGTTGTTTGGCCTCCCTGGCTAAGGTCACCCTAAGACGTCTTGGGCGTAGTGAACCCTCGATACGGGTGGTGTTCTATTTTGCCCTCTTAAGCACCATTATCTCATCCATCCCCATGTTCTGGAGTTGGCAGCAGCCCACTTCCGCGCAATGGGGTTGGCTGGCTTTGATCGGTCTCTTGGGTACCCTCGGTCAGTTGATGCTGACCCGCGGCTATGCGATTGCATCGGCGGCTGCGGTGAGTCCCATGACCTACACCTCGGTGTTATTCGGTGCCGGGTATGGCTATCTCTTTTGGCAGGAGACCTTGACCGGGCAGTTCATCATGGGGGCATTGCTGATTGCGGTTGCCGGTCTCCTGGCAATCGGCTTGCGTGAACGTATCGATGACACCCTGGTGAGCGACCCGACCCGGCCTTGACCTCCAGCGTATGACTTTTAGGAGTCCGCAAATGAACGCCAATAAACGCAAATATTCAGTGGCTTCGATTCTACTCAGCCATTCCTGTGTGCTTCGCATCCGGCAAGGTATCAGTCTCAGGCTAGATGCTTAAGGTTTTAGAAATAAGCAGTTTGTACAAATATTATTAGCGTTCATTTGCGGACCTTTCTTCTTCCCGGTTTACCTGCAAAGGCTGTTTCTGAACAGCTACTGGGGTAGAATGCGCCCATGTCGATGAACTGGTCCCAATTACTCTCCCACAAGCGCCTAGGTTCGAGTGATCACTCAATCGCCAGCACTTCTCGCACAGATTTTCAACGTGACCTGGACAGGATTGTATTCTCCTCCGCATTCAGGCGCATGCAGGATAAGACCCAGATATTTCCCCTCTCCAAGGTCGATTATGTGCGTACGCGTTTGACCCACAGCCTGGAGTCATCCAGCGTCGGCCGCTCCCTGGGTACCCTGGTTGGAGAGCAGATCATCGCCCGCCACCAGCTGCAACACAACGAGGCCTCCGATTTTGGTGATATCTGCGCAGCGGCCTGCCTGGCCCACGATATCGGCAATCCTCCCTTCGGCCACTCTGGAGAGGATGCCATTCGTCACTGGGCGGAGACCGGAGAGTACGGCAAACAGCGGGTTGCGGTGCTGCAAGGCAGCCAGCGGGAGGATTTCCTCAACTTTGAAGGCAATTCCCAGGGCTTCCGTGTCTTGACCCGTCTGCAGAACAGGGACAATGCCGGTGGTCTGCAACTCACTTGCGCCACCCTGGCCGCGTTCACCAAGTATCCCCGGGAATCCTGTATCGGAAATGGGCGCTTTCAGGGGGTGAGTGCGAAAAAACCCGGTTTCACGGCGGAGGATCAGGCCCTCTTTCGTGAGGTGGCCGAGACAGTGGGATTGATGCGCCGGGATCCGGTGTTGGCTATCTGGCATCGTCATCCTCTGGCCTTCCTGGTGGAGGCGGCAGATGACATCTGTTACCGGGTCATCGATATAGAGGATGGTTATCGCCTGGGACATCTAAGCTTCCAGGAGGCGATGGAGCTGTTCAGTGCCGTGTTGCCCGATTCACCCGCCCGACACGATCGATTGAAGCGTATTACCGGGGCTAAAGAGAAGATCGAGTTTTTAAGGGCCAAGGTAATCAGCCAGGCGATCAGCGAGATCCTGAGTTGTTTTCTCGATTATGAGCCGGCGATTCTAGCGGGCCAGTTCGATCAGCCGTTGATGAGTCAGATCCCCCATCGCAGAGAGATGGATCGTCTGATTGAGGTCGCCCATGAAAAGATCTATATCGCCCCGGAGGTGATTGAAATCGAGACCGCGGGTTTCCAGGTGATCAGTGAACTGCTGGAGCGTTTTATCCCTATCATCGATGATGTGGCGGCCCATGGGGATCGTGCCAGTCCTCGCAGCCAGATGATGATCCGGTTGATTCCGGAACAGTTTATCGGTCCCAAGGCGATGCCCGCAGAAGAAGACTACACTAGGCTTTTGAGACTGACCGATTTTGTCTCGGGCATGACCGACTCTTATGCGGTTTCCCTGTATAAAAAAGTCACAGGCATCTCATTGCCAGGGTGATGCAATCGGCGCCTTCCGCTGTCCATATTGTGACTGGTATGGCACTGGCTAGGTTATATAGATTTAGATATTTACATGAGCGAAATCTCAAGCATGCGGTTGATGAAACTGTTGAAGACTTTTCTACGTAGTCATATCGCGGGTGGTGTGATCACTTTTTTACTCGTGATCTCCGCTGGTGAAGTGATTGTAGAGTTGATGCGAATGAATCAACTGGAACATCAGCGGATCGAAGTCGTTAACAAACTGGCGATGATGCGTGCGGGTCTGGAAACAGAAATCAATTCCACGCTTCACCTCACCAGGGGATTGATTGCCTACGTGGCAATCAATCCGGATCTGGACAGCAATACTTTCGATCTGCTGTCCAGTGAAATCACCTCTGTCGGCCGTAATATCCGTAATATCGGGCTTGCCAGGGATAATATCATCACCCACCTCTTTCCGTTGGCCGGGAACGAGGCCGCCCTGGGTCTGGAGTATGAAAAAAACCCGCAGCAATGGCCCGCGATCAAACGCGCCATCGAGTCGGGCGGCACCACTGTTGCCGGTCCGGTATCACTGGTTCAGGGTGGAGAGGCCTTTATCGCCCGCACACCCATCTATACACGCAGTGGACTGGGTGGACATCTGGCAGATCATAAGCCTTCTTACTGGGGACTGGCCTCCATTGTTATCGATATCCCTACACTGTTCGTTGCCGCTGGTGTCGCAGAGGAAAAGGACGGCATCCAGTATGCCTTGCGAGGCAGGGATTCACTTGGTGAGAGCGGTGAACTGATCTTTGGTGATTTGGCGTTGTTTGAACAAGACTCCGTGGTGCAGCCGGTGCTGCTTCCCAATGGATCCTGGCAGATCGGAGCTCGACCGGTTGGCGGATGGCAGGTGAACAAGCTGTGGTACTGGGCGATGCGGCTTACCGGATGGTTGGCGGCACTGCTGGTCGGGTTCCTGATTGCCGCCCTGTTGCGGGCGCGTGTTATCAATAAATTGTTGGCTTTACATGACCATCTTACAGGACTGCCGAACCGGCGTCTGCTCGAGGACAGGTTTGAAAATATCCTGGCTCGCAGCCAGCGCAAGGCAACCAAGGTTGGCGTTTTCTACATCGACCTGGATGGGTTTAAAGGGATCAATGACCAGTTTGGACATAAGGTGGGTGATGGACTCTTGCTTGAGGTGGCGAAACGCTTGCAAGCCAGTACTCGTGCTTATGACACGGTCGCCCGCATCGGCGGCGATGAGTTCATCGTCCTGGCCGATGACATCAAAAACAGTGGTGGATTAAAACAGGTGTTCGATCACCTGCTGTCGAGCCTTAGGGGCGATGTCTATGTGGAGGGCCATCGGCTTGAACTGCATGCAAGCGTGGGTGCGGCACTGTTCCCTGATGATGGGGACGATATGGACATGCTGATGAAGGCTGCCGATCAAGAGATGTACCAGAACAAGCAGCATGGCAAGGTCTTTCGTATGAACTTCAGTAAGTAGGCATTCAACAAAAGTTGAGCCTGTTCTATCAACCCGGCAGCGAGAAGTTGACCTGGGTGCCTTCGCCCGGTTCGCTCTGAATGTCCAAGCTGCCGCGATGCGCCTCAACGATGACCCTACAGAGATAGAGTCCCAGGCCATACCCCCCGGTCTCACGCTGACGCGCCTTGTCGACCCGATAGAAGGGCTGCGTGAGATGGTGCAGATGTTCCCGGGGAATCCCTTCTCCATGATCCTTTACCCTGACCTGCCATTTTCCCTCTGTAATGCGACTGCTGATCTGTACCGGGGGGGCGGAATCGGGCGTATGCCTCAAGCCATTCTCCAATAGATTTTTTATCAGCAGACGAATGCGTACCGCATCCAGCTCCATGGCAAGATTGTCATTCTCGTGCTTAATGTCGATGACTGCCGTGGGAAAGTGTTGTTGAATCACTGAATCGATAAGCAGTCCCGGTTCGACCGGTTGCAGGTCGAGTTTGGCGTGCCGGTTTCCGAGGCGTTCCGTTTCCAGCAGCTCCGCCAACTCCTGTTCCAGTAACTGCAGATCCGCGATGATTCGATCGCGAGGCTCACTGGCCTGCATGAGCTCGGCATTCAGACGCGCTCGGGTGAGGGGAGAGCGCAACTCATGGCTGATGGCCAATAGCAACTGGCGTTTTGCCTCCATCATGGCCTCGATCTCGTCAGCCATGGTATTGATGCTGTTCGCCAGTTCTCCCAATTCGTCCCGTCGCTTGATGGTGATGCGATGGTCCAACTCACCTGATCCGAATCGGGCGACACTCCGGCGTATATCCTGGATAGGATGAAACAGACGCTTCACCAGGTGGTAGGTGAGGGCGATGATCAGCAAAATGGTAGCAATGGTTCCGACAATGACAAGCGCCAGTGCGCCACTATCGAGACGATCCCGAGTCGATAGCAGTATGGTGCTATCGTCGTTGCTGAGGCGCAATATATAACGGTGGTCATCATGATTGAACTCGATCGGACGACCATTGCTGAGTCGGTGGGCATGAAATCTCAACTTCCGGGTATCCAAGATTTCACCCCGGTTTGACCATGCCAGGTCTTTGCCTTGAATCTGAATATTGATTTGCAGTCGCTGTGCCAGTCTTGTTGCCGCCAGTATATCCGGGGGAGAACCGATCTCTGCCAGCAAATGTTCGATATATTCGGTCAGGTGAGGTTCGGCAAGGGAGCGAAATTCACCTTGGATACCATAGCGGAAACCGGTTCGCACGGTGAGTGCGATCAGGATACTGATACAGATAAACAGTATCACCAGGCGACCGCTAAGGCTATGCCGTCTGGTCATGTGGTTGGGCCTAGCAGACGATATCCCGTGCCCCAAACAGTCTTGATGTAGTCAAGAGGTCTTAGCTTTTGACGCAGCCGGCTCACCAGAATGTCGACAGAGCGGGTATAGAGTTCGGCCTCGATACCTTTTACCGCGGCCAGTATC
>JBEVVS010000019.1:0-59478 GCA_040507005.1 Candidatus Thiodiazotropha sp. | reverse complement strand
TTGCGAAGATCGGTGAGCCCGGTTTCTTCAATCACAATGAGCAGAACGGCTACCGCGCCGGTGATGCCAGCGAGCTGATCCGCAAATAAGCGGTTTCAGACAGATTTAGAAACTAATCATATTTGAGGAATAGAAAATGGCTGAATTCGGAAATCCGGAAGTCGTCCAAGAAGAGGTAGACATCCTCCTGATCGGCGGTGGCATGGCTTGTAGTGGTGCTGCTTACGAGATTGGTCCTTGGGTGCAAGCCGCTGGTGGCGACATCAAAGTTAAGCTGGTTGATAAAGCGGCAATGGACCGTTCTGGCGCTGTGGCCCAGGGCCTGTCTGCGATCAACACCTACATCGGTTCTGAGCAGGATCCTGCTGATTACGCACGTATGGTCTCCAACGATCTGATGGGTATCACCCGTGACGATCTGGCCTATGACCTGGGTCGTCACGTTGACGAATCCGTTCATCTGTTCGAAGAGTGGGGTCTGCCCATCTGGAAGACCGATGAGAACGGTGAGCGTCACGATGGCTCCAAAGGCATGACTCCCCTGAAGGACGGCGGCAAGCCCGTACGTTCCGGTAAGTGGCAGATCATGATCAACGGTGAGTCCTACAAGTGGATCGTCGCCGAGGCGGCGAAGAAAGCCCTGGGCATGGACAACATCCAAGAGCGTATCTTCATCGTCAAGCTGGTCAACGACAAGAACGATCCCAACCGCATCGCCGGTGCCGTTGGTTTCTCTGTACGTGAGCACAAGCTGTATGTCTTCAAGGCCAAGGCCATCCTGTTGGCGGCCGGTGGTTGTGTAAACATCTTCCGTCCCCGCTCCGTGGGTGAGGGTCAGGGTCGTGCCTGGTACCCGGTTTGGAATGCCGGTTCCACCTACGCCATGGCTGCCGAGGCCGGTGCTGAGCTGACCATGATGGAAAACCGCTTCGTACCTACCCGTTTCAAAGACGGTTACGGTCCTGTCGGTGCCTGGTTCCTGCTCTTCAAATCCAAGGCTACCAACGCCTTTGGTGAGGTCTACATGGACCGCAACAAGGAGATGCTGGACGACTATCCTCCCTATGGTCAGGCTGCGGTTCCTGCATCCTGCCTGCGTAACCACCTGATGCTCAAAGAGATGAAGGAAGGTCGCGGTCCTATCTGGATGGACACCGTTACCGCCCTTGCCAACCTGCGTGAGACCCTGTCTCCCCGTGAGGTTAAGCATCTGGAAGCGGAAGCCTGGGAAGACTTCCTGGATATGTGTATCGGCCAGTGCGGCATCTGGGCCGGTGAGAACATCGAGCCGGAGAAGAAGAACTCCGAGCTGATGCCCACCGAACCCTATCTGCTGGGTTCTCACTCCGGTTGTTGCGGCATCTGGACCTCTGGTCCTGAAGATGTTGGCGCACCCACCGAGGAGACCGAGGCTGGTGTGCCTGAGCATCTGCCTCAGGGCTGGAACTGGGGCTACCGTGGCATGACCACCGTCTCCGGTCTGTTCACCGCCGGTGACGGCGTTGGCGCTTCCGGCCACAAGTTCTCGTCAGGTTCCCATGCCGAAGGGCGGATGGCTGCCAAGGCCATGGTCAAGTACGTCATGGACAACAAAGACCTCAGCCCCGAGCTGGATACCGACGTTGATTCCCTGATCGAAGAGATCTACCGTCCAGTCCGCAACTACCTTGAGCACAAGGACTACTCAACCGCGATCGATGTGAACCCCAACTACATCACACCTCGTATGTTGCAGTTCCGTTTGCAGAAGGTTATGGATGAGTACGTTGCCGGTGTTGCCACCTACTACACCACCAACGAGCACATGCTGGACCTGGCTGAGCAGAAGCTTGAAATGCTCAAGGAAGATGCTCTCAAGATGCGCGCCAAGGACCTCCACGAACTGCTGCGTGCGTGGGAGAACTATCACCGCATCCTGACTGCTGAAGCTCACATGAAACACATTCAGTTCCGTCAAGAGTCTCGTTATCCCGGTTTCTACTACCGCATGGATAAGAACTTTGTCGACGAAGAGAACTGGAAGTGCTTCGTGAACTCCATCTACGATAAAGAGACCAAGACCTACAAGTGCTTCAAGCGGGCACACGTGGATATCGTGGATAAGGCTAAGTTGTTCAAGTAATCCTTGACGGTTTAGTGGCTTAGGAGGGTCCGGGTACCGTAAGGTGCCCGGACTTTTCCGTCTTTAATGCATGCCAATTGTGCAGTTTTTAAATGAACACAGGCGTATGTCTATACTCTATATGCTGTGCCCATTTACAAACTGTTAACCACAGGCCGATCCCTATATCGGAGACAGACCATGAGTGAAAAATTCGATATCCCCTTCAAAAGCAGTTTCGTCCCCGCGGTGCTGGAGCCTGGCGCCAGTATCAAGTTCAACTGCCATAAGGGTATCTCCTGTTTCAATGCTTGCTGTAAACATGCCGACATTCAGCTGACGCCCTACGATATTTTGCGTCTGAAGGATAATCTGGGCATCAGCGTCACCGATTTTTTGAAGAACCATACCGTCCCCTTTGAGATGGACAAGGATGGTTTGCCCGGGGTCAAGCTGCGTACCGACAACGAAGGCGCCTGCCTGTTCGTCAACGACGAAGGCTGTAGCGTCTACAAGGACCGGCCTACGGCCTGCCGCTACTATCCCATCGGCCACATGGCGATGCGCGAAGCGGGTGCCAGCGACGACGAGGCGCGCTATTTCCTGATTCAGGAGGATCACTGCAAGGGACATCAAGAGGAGCGGGAGATCAGCGTCGATGACTACCGTAAGGAGCAGGAGGTCGAGGTCTACGACCAGATCAATCGGGAATGGCTGCAGCTGATGCTGAAGAAGAAATCCGCCGGCCCCACCATCGGTCGTCCCTCCGATACAAGCCTGCAGTTCTTTTTCATGTGCTCCTACGATACCGATCGTCTGCGTCGCTTTGTCTTGAGCGACTCTTTCAAGGCCTCCTATGACATGGATGAGAAGTTCTACGAAACCATGGAAAAAGAGGATCTCGCCCTGATGCAGTTCGGTGTCCGTCTGCTGAAACAGGTGCTGTTCGGTGATGTTACCATTCCGGTGAAGGAGAATGCCGCCGAGCAGCGTGTCGAAGAGCGCAAGGAGATCCTGGAGATGCGTCGAAAGGCCGAAGCCGAGCTGCATCAGCAGAAGCAGGAGCAGCAGATGAAGGACGCCATGTCCTGATTTGTTTAAGGATTCAGTCCGCAAATGAACGCTAATAAACGCAAATAATTTTGTTTTTGTTCCCACGCGGGATCATGCGAGTGAGCTAAATATTCGATATTTAAGATCGCTTCGTGGGGTAGAACCCCACACTATAGCTATCCTATCAAACCGGCAGAACGGAGGTGGCTGGTGTAGCTCTTCCGCAGCAGCGGCAGGGATGCCGCGATAGCCCCGTCAGCATACCCCAAGGGCACTTCCTTCGGGCGCAAGGAGGTGTTGTTGGGGCGGCGGAGAAAGAGCTACGCCAGCCACCGTGACACTTTCTAGTTCATACCAAAAACATGGGAATGAAAAAAAGCATTTGCGTTTATTAGCGTTCATTTGTGGACTGAATCCCTTTCATCCACCGTAGAGCCGATCAGTCTTCGCCGCCATGATGAAATCGTTGCGGTGGAGCCCCTTTATCTTGTGTGACCACCAGGTGACGGTGGTCTTGCCCCACTCTGTCAGCAGGGCGGGGTGGTGTCCCTGATCCTCGGCCAAAACCCCAACCTTGTTTGTGAACTCCAGGCTCTCCAGGAAGTTTTTGAAGCTGTAGGACTTCTCCAGCTGCATAATGCCGTCGCGTACCTCGATGTTCCAGTCGGGTATGATGCGGATCAGCTCCGCGAGCTCATCGTCGCTGACTTTTGGCGCATCAGCGCGACATGCCTCACACTTTTCTTCTGTCAACGCTAACATTAGGTGTTTCCTCTATTCGAATATGTCGGATATAGTTAGTCAAGGAAGGTGCCTCAGCCATTTGTGCAAGGCACCATGATAGGATTATCATGCAGATAGTCGAGATAGCATACACAGAATCAATAGGGGAAAGCGGTACACCAGTGCTGCCTAGGGATTAAGTGACTAAACGCGCGCTCATCGTCGATGATTCAAAAACCGCTCGACAGGTCCTGTCGGGCAAGCTCTCGCAATATGGAATTTCGGTGGTGTCGCTAGAGTCAGCGGCAGCGGCAATCGATTTTCTCTATGACAATGCACCGGATGCCATCTTCATGGATTATGAGATGCCTGGCATGGATGGATTCCAGGCACTGAAGGTCATCAAGTCCAATCCCAACACCGCCGTGATACCGGTCATGATGTATACCTCAAAGGCGGGAGGACTGGAGCTTAGTCAGGCCAGGGCGCTGGGGGCGGTCGGGGTACTGCCGAAACAGCTGGAGGCCCATGACCTGGAAGATGTGCTCCACTCGCTGCATCTGATGCCCGATCAAGAGTCACTGGTACACGGTTTCGAGGACAGCGGGTTGAGTGGTGTGAAAGCTGTTCGTGGCCAGAGTAATATCCATTCCATCAATGAACACGAGCGTCGCAGGCCGGCGGCTGTTGAGCCGGTCAGCCTGCCAATGGAAGATATTCTGAGCTCTATGTCTTCAGGTGACGATTCCCTGAAACGGTTTATCCGTAAAGAGCAGAGTCTTAGCGAGAGCCGATTGCAGGAACGCCTGGAAAAGCACTTTGCCGAGACCCAAGGTGAGCTATACGAACTTGAAGCGATGCAGGAAGCATCGAAAAATCAGGCTAAAAGGGCGCAATTGCTGGGTATATTGAGCCTTCTGTTTATCTTGGTGGGTTTCACCCTTACCTACTACTTTCTCATTCTTTCTCCAGTGAATCAGGTCGCCAACACCGGTTTTGCAGGGACTGGTGATGATCTCTACGCACTGATCACTGACCAGGGTGACAGAATTGAGCGTCTTGCACAGAAATTGGATGAGGGTGGCTACGTCAATACGGACAACGCTGGAGCGCTGATCCCGGTCAACCTGATTGAATGGGCGGCGAATCAAGGTACCGAGTTTGCGTATGGTGAAAGACCATTCAATGATCAACGAGCGCTGTGGTTATCAGAGCTTGTCGACCAACTGAAAGAGGCGGGTTTCAGCGGCACCATTGAGTTGCGCGCGACTCATGGCAACTACTGTCTGCAAAAGGCCGAGGGGGATAAGCTGATTCTGGCAAAGGACGGCATAGAGGTCAGTGAGTGTCTTTTTGCGGCTGATAACCGCGGCAGCAACGATTTTATCAATGGCCAGTCCGTTGCCTTTGCAAACTATATGAATGTTGAGTCGGCAAGGAGTGGCGGCGAATTGGAAATATTGCTTTTCAGCAGCGGCTTCAGTGACCCGCTAATCCCCTATCCGTCAATCTATGAAGTAAAAACAGTCTCCGAGTGGAACAAGATCGCGGCCCAAAATCAGCGTGTAAGGGTCAACCTATACAGTAATCTCTGAAGCGTGATTCGCTTTCTATCGCCGGCTGACTCTCTGTCCCTATGTCAGGGATCATCTGATCCTACCAGTACAGCATCATTCTCAATAATATATTACCCTTAATCTATATAGATCCGGGTGGCGTACTGGAAACCTCTGGCAGTCCAATATCGAGTAGTGATGAATACCTACAACAAGACAGGGATTAACCCACAAAACGCACAGTACATCGATCAACTATACGAAGCCTTCAGGCAGGATCCTGAAAGTGTCTCCAGCGAGTGGAGGCACTATTTCTACGGCTTTGAACTCGCTCATACCGAGGGGCAGACACCCGGCAGTGTCACACCCCAGGCAGAGTCCGTCCCCACCCCCGGGGTAGGTGTTGCCGCAGCGGCGGAACGCCTGATCACCGCATATCGCATGATGGGCCATCTATGCGCTGCTACCGATCCCCTGCAACTCAATCCGCCAGAACGGCCCATTGAACTCAGTCCGTCATACTATGGCCTCCAGGAGGAGGCGCTGAAAAAGCGCTTCGACCACGTCTCCATAGATCCCAAGCGTAAAATCCCGTTGCAAGAGATCATCGCCATCTTGGAGAGGGTCTACTGTGGGAGCTTGGCCACCGAGCACATGCACATCAGCTCAACCGAGCAGCGGCGTTGGATTGAGCAGCGCCTGGAATCCAGCCATGGGGATTGGCAGGGGCAACATAGCGAGGAGGCGCGGATCGGTATTCTCAGGGACCTGACCGCGGCGGAAGGGCTCGAACAATACCTGCATCGTCGCTACATCGGGCAGAAGCGGTTTTCCCTGGAGGGGGGAGATTCCCTGATTCCACTGCTCGATGAGGTGGTTCAGGGCAGTGGCCAGCTCGGCGTGACCCATGTGGTCATCGGCATGGCCCATCGCGGACGTCTCAACGTGCTGGTCAACCTGATGGGCAAATCACCCCAAGAGCTCTTTTCCGAGTTCGAGGGCAGCCTCGATGAAGAGCGATCAACCGGCTCGGGGGATGTGAAATATCATCAGGGATTCTACTCCAACATCCAGACGCCGAACGGGCCGGTCCATGTGGCGCTGGCATTCAACCCGTCCCATCTGGAGATTGTCTCACCGGTGGTGGAGGGTGGAGTGCGTGCGCGGCAGGATAGTATCGATGAAAACGGCCGCAGCCGGGTGATGCCGGTGCTGATTCATGGGGATGCGGCCTTCATCGGCCAGGGGGTGACCTCTGAAATCCTCAACCTGGCGAAGACCCCCGGCTATCAGACCGGCGGCACGGTGCATGTGGTGGTCAACAATCAGATCGGTTTCACCACCAGCCTGCCCCAGGAAGCGCGTTCGACCCGCTACTGCACCGAGATGGCCAAGCTGATCGAGGCGCCCATATTTCACGTCAACGCCGATGATCCCGATGCGGTGGTCTTCGTCGCCCGCCTGGCGATCGAGTACCGCAACACCTACCACAACGACGTGGTAATCGATCTGGTCTGTTACCGCCGACAGGGCCACAACGAGGCCGATGAGCCGATGATCACCCAGCCGGGTATGTATCAACGCATCAAGCAGATGAAAACGACCCGTGCCCTGTATGCCCAGCGCCTGTTGACCGAAGGCGCTCTTCAGCAGGGGGAAGAGGAACAACTGATCAGCGATTACCGCAACATGCTTGATAAGGGTCAGGTCACGGTACACGAGTTTCTGCAAGGTTCTGCCACGGGCTACCAGTTGAGCCACTGGAAGCGCTACCTCGATGCCAGGCCGGGCGAAGTGGTCGATACCGCCATCAGCCTCGAGCAATTGAATGCTTTGGGGGAAAAACTCCTCCATCTGCCAGAATCCTTCAGTCCCCATCCGCGGGTCAAAAAGGTGCTCGAGAACCGTGTAGATATGATAGCCGGCGTGCAAAACTTCGACTGGGGAATGGCGGAACTGCTCGCCTATGCCTCGTTGTTGAGCGAAGGGGAATCGGTGCGTTTTTCGGGACAGGACAGCGGACGCGGCACCTTCTCTCACCGTCACGCCATCCTCCACGATCAACGGACCGATGAACGCTACATACCCCTGCAGCAGATCACCCGGGATGGGTCCAGTTTCAAGATCATCAACTCCGCCCTCTCCGAACTCGCCGTGCTGGCCTTCGAATACGGCTACGCCACGTCGAGCCCCGGGACCCTGGTCATCTGGGAAGCCCAGTTTGGCGATTTCGGCAACAGTGCCCAAGTGGTGATCGATCAGTTCATCTCCAGCGGTTATCTGAAGTGGGGGCGCTTCTGTCAGCTGACCCTGTTTCTGCCCCATGGTTTCGAAGGCCAGGGCCCGGAGCATTCATCAGCGCGACTGGAACGCTTTCTGCAACTGTGTGCAGAGTTGAACATGCGGGTGTGGAACCCGAGCACCCCGGCGCAGATGTTCCATCTGTTGCGGGATCAGCAGAAGCGGGCGTTCCGTCGTCCCCTGGTGATCATGACCCCAAAGAGCCTGTTGCGGCATCGATTGTCCACATCGTCGCTGGAAGAGATTACCCAGGGCGGCCTCTCCTTGGTGATCGAAGAGATAGACGAGCATCAGGTCACGGAGATCCGACGTGTGGTGTTGTGCAGTGGCAAGGTCTATTTCGACCTGCTCAAGGCGCGTAGGGAACGGGGGATAGACGATATAGCCATCCTGCGCATAGAACAGCTCTATCCTTTTCCACGCAGGATCCTGATGGATATCCTGCAAAAATACATTTACGCCCATGAACTGGTGTGGTGCCAGGAAGAGCCTCGCAATCAGGGCGCCTGGTACCAGATTCAGCACCATCTGCGCGTCAGTAAACCCAAGGCCATGATACTCGGATATTCGGGAAGACCGCCCTCTGCATCCCCCGCTTGCGGTAACGCGCGCCTGCATGCCCGGCAGCAAATGCAACTCATCGAGCGGGCGCTATCGGAAGAGTCTGTGGACGACCCGGGGGAGCGGTTGGATGATACCGAGGTTCATTAAATAGTTGGTGCCCATACTCGTCAATTCGTTGTCTCATTTTGAATGGACTCGATCAGTTGCAAAATGATATCAAACCGCAGATCCTTGACGGTTTCGGTTAGCGCTTCTGCGGCGGTCGAGTTGTGGGGTCGTATGGTTTCTATCACCTGGTTCACCGCGGCGGTGTCGAGTCTTATTACCGCCTGTTTCAGTTCAGTCAGGGTATCCTTGGGCAACTTGGACAGGTCGGCCGCTGTCAGGGGCGTTACAGCGCCGCTGGTCGGGAGTTTTTCATCCTCGTAGATGAAACGGGTGCCGAGGTGTTTTGTCAAGGCATCGAACAACTCGGAATCTCGATAAGGCTTGCGTATGAAATCATCACAGCCCGCCGCCAGGATTTCGCGCCGCTCCTCTTCCAGCGCATGGGCGGTGAGGGCGACGATTCCGGTACGGGCGCCGGCATCGGTAGCCTTGATCCGGCGGGTTGCCTCGAGTCCGTCCATCACAGGCATGCGTATGTCCATAAAGATCAGCTGGGGCTGCCACTGGGTGAACAGGTCCACGGCTTCCTGCCCATTCACGGCCTCCTGCAAGTCGAAGCCGAGAGGTGCGAACAGTTTGTGCAGGAGTAGACGGTTATCGGCTTGATCTTCAACAATGAGTATACGCGGGCTCGGTTGCCCTTCAACCAAACCGATGACTCGGCCGTGCTGCGGTTTTGTGTGGCTGGTCTCAGCAGGAAGAACCTCTATCGGTATCTCAAAGTGAAACACTGAACCCTTCCCCCACTCGCCACCGACACCGATCGTACCACCCATCAACCTGACAAACTGCTGACAAATGGCGAGTCCGAGTCCGGATCCAGCCTCTGATGTGGACTGCTCAGCCAATTGTTCAAAAGGAATAAAGACTCGCTCCTTGTCTTCATCACGCATGCCGGGCCCGGTATCCTCAATCTCGAAGCGCAATCGTATGGGTTCGGAGTCGGACTTTTCAGCGACCATTGCGCGTATGATCACGGCGCCGCTAGGTGTGTACTTGATGGCGTTTCCGGTCAGGTTGATCAGCACCTGTCGCAATTTACCGGCGTCGACAAGAATATAATCAGGTAGATTTGAAGATGGCTCGAGAGAGAGATCCAATCCTTTCTCATATGTTCGTACGCACATCAGGGATTTTATCTCTTCCAGCAACTGGTGCAGATAGATCGGCGACTCCTCCAGCTCCACCCGGCCGGATTCGATCTTGGAGATATCGAGCACATTGTTGATCAGGTTCAGCAGGTGCTCGCCGCTTCTGTTAATGATCTGCAGGTTCTCTATCTGGGCAGGTGTGACATCCGGTGAACTCTTCATCACCTGGGAAAAGCCGAGTACCGCATTCAGGGGGGTGCGCAGTTCGTGGCTCATGTTGGCGAGGAAAACGCTTTTCGCCTTATTGGCGGCATCTGCCCGTGCTTTGGCTGCGGCCAGTTCGGCGGTACGTTCCTTTACCTTGTCCTCCAGATGAAGGCGGTAAGCTTCAAGTTCTGTGTTTTTTTGTCTGAGCTCGTCGATAAGCACCTTGCGCTCTTCATTCACCTGCAAAAGATTGTCTGACATGGCGTTGAATGAGTTGCCGAGTTTTCCAAGTTCATCATGAGTTTGGACATGGATTCGGAACGCCAGGTTGCCTTCTTTAATATGTCTTACGCCTCCCATCAGGTCGTTCAGCGGCATCAGGGTAATCCGCCCACCCAGCCACACAATAGCAAGAGCGATAATGGTGCAAAGCACGCCGATACCGATCATCTTCCACATATCCCTCACCATCTCCTCGGCTTGTTGATCCGCGGCTTTGGTGATTACGGCCATGGGTATAATGATGTTGATCGACCAGGGTGTTGCAATCCTGCCTATGCTCAATGGTGTGAACAGGATTAAACGATCCTTCCGGATCTCAACTGTTTCATCCCCCTTGGTTATGATAGGCAAATCCTTCATGACATCCGTATCAACATCATCCAGGCGTTTGCCCGCCATCCCTGGTTTACCCGTGGCGGCGGCAACTATCCCGTTATGGCTGATCACGCGGATTTCCGCGGCACCGTCATACAGGGTATCAACCTCATCAACCAGCTGCTGAAGCGTGTCAATGCGTAAATCGATGCCGATAATGCCGAAGAATCGATCCTCAAATATTATTGGCGCCACCAGTGATGTAATCGGGACGGACTTTCCAAGGAATTCCATCATGAAAGGATCGATAATGATCTCCTGTTTCAATTTTTTCGGTAAATGGTAATAGAGGCCTGTGCCCGCTTCTTCATAACCTGTCAGGGGCCTGACTGAAATCTCATCAGTGACTGTGGTTCGGTGCCAATAGGGAATGAAGCGGCCTGTCGCATCATGCCCCTCATCCGTGGTAAAGCCTCTGTCCATATCATCGAAAGCGTTAGGCTCCCATGAGGTATAGACGGCCATATACTGAGGGTTTCTCACCAGTAAGCTCTTCAGAATCCCATTCACCACGTCCCGATCGAGATCCAATCCGACATTTTTGTCCTTGATGCCGGATAGTGTGTTGGCGAGGGTGAGCGCCGTATCGAGGGGTTCTTTCAATTCACCTCGAATTTGGCTCGCATATTGTCGTGCCACAGCCAGAGCGTGATTGCGGGCTTCCGCGATAGCCTCCTCGCGCACGGCCTCTGTATTGCGTTTCATGGCCAGTGCAGAATAGGCAATGATGGCGCCGGCGGTGACCAGCAAACAGATACCGGCGAACAGGGTGACCTTGGTGCGTATGCTTTTCATGTTCCAGGATTCATCATCGATTGCATCAGCTCATGCGATGCAAGTTTTCTCCAATATGTGTCACTCACTCTGTTGCGCCGAGGCCGCTCTTCTGAGGGCCTTTTTCCAAAGCCGTAAAAGACCTTTCTGATTCTTTTTGTTGAGTACCGGCCACAAAATCCGCCGTTCATTAAAATAGTCAGGATCATCGAGCCTGTACCATTTCACGGCCTCCTCAGGGAGCACGTCCTTGACTGTCGTGGTGATCGGCGTGCCTCCCTGGATCAAGGCAAAGTGCGCCTGGTATTCATCGCTCAATACAAAATTTATCCACTCCTCAGCGATCTGTTTCAGTTTCGGTTTGTCTTCCAGGGTATGGCTGATACTGAAAAGATCAATCCAGAAAGTCATCCCCTCTTTCGCATCTGACCACTGCCAGGGCGCCGCCAGGTTTTTTTCAGTCAGGGCGACACCCCACATCAACGCCATGTCCATTCCTTTCAAATCCTTCGGTCTCTCTACCCCCACCCACATGTGATGGGCATTTTCAGCCAGCTGTTTCAATTTCTCCTGGAATTCATAGGTATTGAGTTTTTTATAGTCGTGAATCTCGTTCCTGTCGTATCCCATGGCGAGGGCCGTGATAAAGACGTTTGCCCAATACTCCTCTCTGCCCAGGGTGTATCTATTTTTATATTTAGGATCCCACAGAGCAAGCAAGCTCTTGGGGTCCTCCATCACCTCGCTGTTGTAGGCCAGACTATAAGGACCTGTACCTAGTGGGATTCCGTAAACTTTTCCGTTTTCAGTCCAAAAATCCAGGTTCTGCAGGCCCGGGATAACGTTTTTGTGATTAGGGATATTCTCCAGGTTCAAGGGTAGAAGCATGTTGTATTGGATCATCTTGTATCGTTGATCCTTGAAGTGGGTATGTGAGGGGGATATGACATCCGCTTTTTCGTATCGCAAGGCGTTGAAAAAATCGCCGGTACTATCGACCGCGGAGACTTCCATCTTTAGGTCGATACCGTGTTTCTCTTTCACTGCCTTGATGAATTTTTCCTGGAAATGTTGGGGGACATATCCGCCCCAGGCTAGAAATCTCAAGGTTTCAGCCGCTGCCGATGAGGTGCTGATTACGAAAAGGGCAAAGATTAGTATGGAGAGAATCGAGTTAGCTGGGGTTTCAGACTGGATTATTCTTAAAGTCTTTGGCCAGAAACCATAATCTAAAGAGATGGAGCGATTACGGTGGGCTCGCCTGGTTTTCGCTTTGAAGGTTTGTTCTTTCACTTCAACCTCAGTCTGACAAGCAGATTGTGAAAACGATAAATATAGACACCCTATCCGTATTGGTTAGTCTCTTCTGATCCTGTTGAATTTATCTGACACGCAAGTGGGAGTTTATTGTGACTTGCGAATTATGAATTCTGTATCCATTTGGAATCCACATTAAGGCATAGTGATGTTTACCTGTGCCATACTATCCAATGTAAAAAAAGAACCTTTGTGACAAAGGCAGCTTTCCAGTGGTTATTTCGAATGACTCTGTGCGCAGCATCACGGGCCCTGGCATTCCGGGACAGCCGCATAGTCAATGTTATAGGTTAAGTATAGGTGACACGGGTGTCATTTTCAGCGGATTCAGATTAGGGAATTTACACGCCATGCTTTTCACATGTGCTAGTTCGGTATGGTGCAATCAAGAATATGCAGCTGCTTGTATTTTTAAGATTCTAGGCTTCTCTAATGGGCCACATCCGGTTTATTTCTTCGACTCTGTTTGGCCCTCGTGCCACGTAATATCTTGAGCCGACTCGATTAATCTCAAAATAACATCAAAACGGAAATCCTTGGTAATCGCGAGTAAAAAAAGCCACCTTATGGTGGCTTTTTAAATGGCTGTTTTGGGGCAAGGAATTATTTGGTTGTTCCCTCCTGCTGCTTTGTCTGGATGGACCCGTACTCATAAACACAGCAGGTTTCGAAATGCCCTCCCATGGTTAGGAATATCCTGACATGGTTATAAGGTTAATGTTTGGGTCAGCGAGTATAGAGGTTAAGCCAGCATTTGCGTAATCGCCCCCCTGTTCATTGTCATCCCCCCCAGTGAGATATTGCCGTTGCCGAAGCTGTTGATCGATATTCCCATTGCATTGGCAAGGGTCACAAACAGGTCGTTGTGTGGGCGGCCGGCACCATTCCATCGGTAAGGGAATCCGGCGTCTTGATCTGTAACCGTCTGGCCGTTTCTCAAGTTTATCGCCTGGAAGCGGATATACTGACCTGTCCTGAGGTAGCCCTGCGCGTCACCGATTACCAACCAGGGAAGACGTGACAGGTCGTGACTGCCATCTGACAATTGAGAGTGGACCACAACCAGGGTGTTATCGAGCAGGGTGGTTCCATCGGTTTCTTGTAGACCGTCAAGGAAATCTAGGGTGTATCGAACTTGGTCATAGACGCGCATATCAGATGCGTCGACAGTGGCAACGGCTGCTGAATTAGTAAGCGTCGGGTTATCGCCGGACACCTGATGGTAGAGGTCGTGACTGTCAGAGGTGCCATAGTCTCCATTGTTATAGCCAAACTCATAGTCCGGCGGTAGGGTGAACGACAGATTGACAACCCGTGTTGTGTCGGTGTGCAGTGCAGCGGCTGCCAATTGCGCCATCAGCTCACAATGCACCCGCCAAGTCGGATTGCTTGGACTGCCTCTTTGATAGCCCTCATTCAACTGCGACCAGGGATCGATGATCGAAGACTGCAATGGGCGGTTTGCGTCGTGTCCACTAACCACGCTCGTGGCATTGTAGAGATCACTGCGCAGGTCACGCATCTGTGTGAGCTTGACACGATCCTCAGAACTCACACTGTTCAGTAAGCGGTCGTACTCACCACGAACAAATGTGTGCAGCAGGGTTCTTCGGGTCTGGGCCGGTGTTTGTGCTGTCGCGTTGGGGTCGAGTGGTTCCGGGAACAAGCGATCCCATACGTCCGGCACATAGGTCATGAAGGGTACCTGCTGACCGGGTGCCGAATAGGCATGATAATTCTGGCTACGGGAATACTGACTGGCGTCGGGTGTCGCCCGCAACTCAAGTGACTGCAGACGAGTGGCAACCCCGTTGACTGACAGTTGCTGGGCGATGAACTGATCGATGGATGGCCCGTTACCAAGATTGGCAGAAACCCGGTTATCCGCTGTCAGCATTTGCGTCAGCCCCTCTATATGGGCGTTGGCAGGCCCTGTCGGATCGACTTTGGCGCTCAGCATGTCCAGGTGCTGGAATATCGTTGTCCGGTCTCGATAGGGATCGAGCATGCGCATCTTGTCCCGGAATGTCCATGCGGTATCGACTTGATCCTGGGGTACCATCTGTGGACCGGCAACGGTCGGTTCCCAGCTGCCGCGACGGGCGCCCCATTCCACTTCGATGAAAAGGATGCGCAGCGGTACGCCTACGTCTGCCCGTGCACTGGGGCTGAACAGCCATGGAAGCGAGGCGCCGGCAGTCGTACCAGCCATCATTTTGAGAGCGGTTCTGCGGTTGATTTTTTTAGTCATGTCACTCTCCTGTTTAGTTAATGGCTGGACGGCTGCGGAAGGAAGGTGACATCACAAGTTCGATCACCAATGATTGCATACTGTCTGTGCTTGTCAGCTGGTTACTGAGGCTTGAGATTTCACAAGCGTCCTGACTGTTGCTGTTGCGGCCAAGCGCAAAACGGAACATGTGATCTGTCATACAGCTGCTTACAGTTCGGCTCGTGGGTAGCTGCACTGCCAGGTCAACGGCATTTTGCAAGACACCGGTAATGTCGGTGCCCGCGTAACTGCCCGTGGCATCCACTTGGCAACCGTTTTCCACGCTACGGTATCGGCCCAGTGCATCGTAATTTTCGAAATTGAATCCAGCGCTATCGATTGCATCGTGGCAGGCCGCGCAACCGGCCGAGGCGCTGTGCTTCATCGCAACCTCATCGCGAGTGGTGCACACCTGGGACTCATCGACAACAAGATTTGGATCAGGCATCCCGACACCCGCGGCGGGCGCTGGCGGGGGAGCGCACACGATCCCGGTGAGGAACTGCACACCGCGCAAGATCGGCGAGTGGCGGGCATCGTGGGACGTGGAGGCCAGGGTGCCTGGTTGCGTCAGGACACCCGCCCGCTCGGCCATGTTCAGGTCCAATTGAACCAGTTGGTCACTGTTCGGGGCAGGCACACCGAAGATCGGCGCCAGGCGGTCATTGACATAACCGTAACTGCCGGACATGAGAACAGACCAGGAGTCCGCGTTCCACAGGGCATGCTCAACATAACTCACAGCTGAAGCCTTCAGGTCGCTGCGAAGTGCATTGTCAAATTCAGGAAATGCGGCTGAGTCGAGGGACATGGTATCGAGCTTGTACAGGCCAAGCCACTGAACAAAGAAATCCGTCAGCACCGGTCTGGCGCGGGGATCGTTCAACAGGCGATTGGCCTGGGCGCGAAGGACGCTGTCTGTCAGCAGGCTGCCATCTGCCGCTACTGCCAGCAGCGCATTATCAGGTATGGTTCTCCAGAAGAAGTAGGATAGGCGTGAAGCAAGCTCATAGGCATCCAGCGCCCGGGCATTGCCTAGGGTGCTGGAGGTTCCAAACTCGGGACGATACAAAAAGTTTGGTGACTCGAGCAGGCCGGCGAGTGCAAGGCCTAGGGCCTCCTGTGGCGAGGCTGCATTCAGAGCGCCATCCATCAAGGTGTCAATTGCAGTGCTTTCCTCGTTTGACAACGGGTGCCTGTAGATGTGAGGTGCGATAGCGCTTAGCGCACGACGTACGCATGTCGCATCACTGCTGTCACTGCATGGCGCCCAGCTGCCCAGGGACTGGACTGCTGCCGTCGCGATGGACTCCGCAGCTGTAGCATACTGTTCGACACCTAATGCCGACGGCGCTTGACCCTCGGCCGCATTGGTGAATCCATTCATGCGCTGATCAACAGGAAGATTCAGGCCCGGCAAAGAGACACCCGGGAACAGGCTCGCGACTGTATTCTGATATTCGACTTGAGTCAGGCGTCTAATCGGCGCGCCTGAGGAGCCAAACACTGCCCCTGAGCAGTCGAGTCCACCGACCGTAGTGCCGGTATCCGCCCCGGTGTCGTTGCTGGAATCGTTCCCGGTGTCATTGCCGGTGTCATTGCCGGTATCCGCCCCGGTGTCGTTCCCGGTGTCGTTACCGGCGTCATTCCCGGCGTCATTCCCGGTGTCGTTACCGGCGTCATTCCCGGTGTCATTCCCGGTGTCATTCCCGGTGTCATTCCCGGTGTCATTGTCGGCGTCGTTCCCGGCGTCGTTCCCGGTGTCATTGTCGGCGTCGTTCCCGGCGTCGTTCCCGGTGTCATTACCATTGTTGTCGTCGGAATCGTCACCGCCAACGGATTCATTGTCTCCGCTGGCCTCATCTCCGTTATCTGACTCGTCCTCTTCGGAGTCGTTGTTGCCCTCGTCTCCGTTATCAGACTCATCCTCTTCGGAGTCATCGTTGGCCTCGTCTTCGTTATCAGACTCACCCTCTTGGGAGTCATCGTTGGCCTCGTCTTCGTTATCAGACTCACCCTCTTCGGAGTCGTCGTTGGCTTCATCCTCGTAATCTGATTCATCCTCTTCGGATTCGTTGCCGCCAATGGGCTTATTATCATTATCGGTCTCGTCTTCGGTTTCGGTCTGGTTTTCGGGATCGGAATCATCCTCCTCGCTGGGTGCGTGGTTTACACTGCTCTCGTGGTCGTTCACCAAGAAACGCGTGGGCATAGAAGACCCGCTGGGTGAAGCAACGAAACCGAAAGTCACCGCTTTGTCTGGTTTTATGATTCGGTTCCTGCGTTTGCCAGACAATACATAGGTACTCCCTGAATGTGAGACGACTTTCGCATTCCATAATCTCTTAATCTCAAAGTCGGCATCGAAGCTCAGGGTCCAGCCATGGATCGTCTCATCACCGGTGTTTTGAATAGATGCCATACCTTGAAAACCATTTCGCCAGTCATTGACAGACTTCATGGTGACTTCGGCCTGGACCTCCTGGTTGTTGTCGCTTGGTGTTGATTCACCCCTGTCAATCACCGTGATCTCGTCAGGAAGTGTGCTGTCACCGGGGCCCGCGGCAAAAGCGAATCTCACCTTCTTGCCCGGAGGAATGGACTGATTGCTCCTTTTACCTTCAATGACATAGGTACCATCTTCGGTGTGAGAGAGGATCTTTGCTGCCCAGATGCGCCGTATATCGAATTCCGCATCGAAACTGATCTCCCATTTATCGATGGGCTTGTCTGAATCATTGCTGATGATGCCGATCCCGAGAAAACCTCCGCCCCAGTTAAATTTCTTGATGATTTCGGCGGAGCCTGAAATCTCAGGGTCGTCTTGGGAAGTAACGGTAACTGTAGTGGCTGCCGAGTCAATGGCGCCACTGTCGTCATGGACGGTAAGCGTAACGTTGTAGGTCCCTTCAACACTATAAGAATGGTATGGTCTTGCTCCGGTGCCGGTTGAGTTGTCGCCAAAGTCCCAATCATAGGCAACGATGGAGCCATCAGGATCGACAGAGCCACTGCCGTCGAATTCTATGGATGTACCGGTGGTTGCCGTATAGGGGCCGTTGGCGTCAGCTGTTGGTGAAAGGTTGCCCAAACCGATAACCGCTGTGGTTGTTGCGGTATCCATGATGCCATCATTATCGGTTACAGTAAGTGTGATGTTGAAGGTCCCGGCATCACTGTAGGTGTGAGATACATCGGCACCGTTGGCAGAGTTGTCATCACCAAAGTCCCAGGAATAGAGAGTGATTTGGCCGTCGGGATCGGTACTGCCACTGGCGCTTAAGTTAAGGGTTTGGTTGACAGTTCCGGTATATGGACCGCCGGCAACAGCGGAAGGCGGTTCCTTAATCACCTCGCCAATCGTGGCAGTGGTGGAGGCTGTTGCGCTGGAACCGTCGTCATCGGTCACTTGCAGGGTAATGTTATAGACATCTGCATTTGCATAGCTATGTGTCGGAGTAACTCCTGTACCAGTAGTACCATCGCCAAAATCCCATTGATAACTGCTGATCTGTCCATCTGCATCACGGGAGGCAGACGCATCAAATGTAATAATTTCATTGATTGTGCCCGCATAAGGACCACGAGGATCGGCTGATGGTGCCTGATTGGGCCGTTCAACGCTGACCGATGTGACGTCGGAATCCACTGCATTGCTATCATCGGTCACAGTCAGGGTGACGTTATAGGTGCCACTGTCTGTGTAGGTATGGGTGGGCGCTATACCTGTTCCGAAGCTCCCGTCACCAAAATTCCAATCATAGCTAATGATCATTCCGTCTGCGTCGGTCGTACCGCTGCCATCAAAATTGACTACTTCACCGACTTGACTGGTATATGGGCCCATGGCATTGGCGACAGGAGGTTGATTGCCGGCGCCAATGGTCACTGTTGCAGATGCAGTCGTGCTATTACCCTGGTCGTCTGTCACGATCAATGTGACATCAAAGCTTCCTGTTGCCGTATAGGTATGGGAAACCTGCACGCCACTGCCACTGCTGCCATCACCAAAGTCCCAGGCATAGCTGGTAATCATGCCGTCTGCATCGGAGGAGTTTGATGCATCGAAGTTCAGTTCAACATTCTGAGTGCCGCTGTAGGGTCCGCCTATATCCGCTACAGGTGCTTGGTTGATCACTTCAGGATCATGCAGGCCAGAGATGATCTGGGCAGGTGATGCATTACTGGATACTGTACCGCCATTGATGACATTGTTTGTACCTGCCGTCCAACCAGGTTGGGTATTGGCATTGATCTCATCAAGATTGCTTATATTGTTGGGGTCGTTGTCTGAGTTCAAGACTCCAATACTGCATAATCATTACTTATTCGATCCATGTCCCAACCGTAGCCGTTGAGTTCACTATAGCTACTGTCGGTATGACATAAGGCACAAGGATCGGAGAGATTATCGTCACTTAACGAATTGGGGTAAGTTGCCCGCCAGTTATTGAGCAGTCTGGATGTTGCCTGAGCCTGGGTGGAGAGGATTAGTGCTCCAATGAACAGAAGTGAACTAAAAAAAACCGAGAAAGAGAAAAACGTTTTTATATGCTTTGAAAACATCGAAACCTCTCCTTATTTCGCTTGTTTTTATTGATGCGATATCCGCGCATGCTGTCATGACTGGACAATAGGTCCGGCGATAAAAAAACGGCCCCTGATGATGAAAGCATGACCTGTACACATATTGAACAATCCCTATAACAGGGGATACCCAGCTTTCGGTCTCCCTGTAGATATTGCCAACGTCCGATTAAGTGCTTGTTAGAATATTTTATTGTTAAGTAAATTCTCTAATGCTTATCACATAATGAATTAGGTATTGGTCACAGATTGGAAGATAGGAACAGCTGCAGATAGTGCTTTGCAGATATTTTTACAGATAATCCTTCAACCCTGAGACATTGACGATTGTTCAATTAAGCTCGTCGCTCCTGATTCAGTCTGGCCTGTATCTACACCAACAGCTTTAATTAAATGTTGATATATACTGAGTAACCAGTTGTATCGTGCTTTGAGAGTGTTATGTAAAGCAATTTGCCAAACAAGATGTAAGTATATGAACGGTAGTACGAAGCGGATTAGCGGTTGAGTTTGGAAAGATAATGATAAGGTGAGAAAAAACGAATAATGGTAGTATCTTTTGGGTCAGATAATTATTCATTGTAAAGGGTCTTAGGAAGTCTGGTGTCAATTACAACATGCCAAGTTCTGGTGTTGACTAAAGAAAGAAGATTGCACTCCGTGACTAATTTAAAGCTAAGAAAATTAAAGAAAATATAATTATAATTATTTCCGTTATTTAGGTTGGCAAGTGCCTGGTCTGTCATGATCTCAAGTGCGCATTTGAATGGTAATTTCTTGAATTTATACAATGAGACGGCCAAAGCGGGCAACAGGGTTAGGATTGCAGGTACAGTTAAATATCTCTATCTATTTGGCCGCACGTTTGTGTCGATTGAAGTCCACTCAGCTCGTTTAGCTTCCCAAGACCCTTAACAACTAAGCGCCGGAGTATCTGACCGCTGACTGGCTGGTTGATAAGTCTGGATATAATCGTTTATTAACGGACGGCGCTCAAAGAATGTCTCGTGGTAAATTGTTAAGGGCAGAGCATATAAAGGAAAGCTTGTTTTATGGCAAGCTAAAAGGGAAAGTCAGTCAAATAGGTTTCTCACGAAGCAGTTTTAACACGAGTAGGTAAATATCATCATGCCGATGGTTGAAGCGAAACTCAGACTCTTTTATATGGTAATAAAGCATCCCTTTGCGAATGCCTTTCATCTTGCTCAGACGATGCTTGGCATATGCCCAGAATGATTCAGTGCCATTGATAGTAGGCGTTTTATTGATAAGTCCCCGATGGTTAGATTCCACGCGATAATACTTCCAGTAGCCCATGTCGAGTAGACCGTGATATCCGTGCCAATCATTGGAGTCGATAACGCCATCAATACTCATTTTGCCACGTATCACGCTCTGTAAAGAGCATTTTATCGATTCAGGTACAATTTCGGCGTATATCCTTCCATTCTCACTGAAAAGACCGAAGATGGTATAAGCAGTACTATTTTTATGTTTAGGTGGATTAGGGTTTTGTTTTGCAACGCTACGCCTGCCAGCATTGTCATTTTGTGCATAATTCTCGCATTCTTCAGCGAGACGATAGCGAATTTTGATATATATGGAATTGATTGACCGGACAGAAATGCCAGATAACTTAGCGGTGTTGGTGGCTGAAATATCGAGAGAAAAATAACGGATAATTCGCCTAAAATTTTTCTCTGCAATTCGAGCGCGTTTGTAATATCTGTTTTTAATAGTCATTTTCGGAGTTTGGCATCAGTTTTGATGCTTAACTTCCTAAGACGACAGGATTCGTCGTGTAATCATCTCAATAATCGCTTCGCAAGTTTTATGTATGACAGATTGATTAACAAGATGTAAGTGTATGAGCGGTAGGAGGGTTCCGATCAGTGGTTGTGTCCCTTTGGGCAAGGACAGGCGAACGCAATGGATATTGTCAATGGGTATGCCAGACGATATGGATCTATATTCTTTGCCTGGTGTTATTAATGTTGTTTTCTACTGCTTCATACAGCCACATTACTTTCCCAGTTTTTAAGTTTACCCTCATCACGTATTAATTCGAGGTCGATCAGGATTTGATATGCCAGGTTTACATCCTTAGCTGAAAGTGCATCAAAGGTGTTGATGGTCTCAGGCCAAGAGCGTGTCCAGCGTTTGGAGTTTAGTCCGTCAGGTTTGAAAGTAGCGGCATTGATTATACGCTCGGTGCGATCAAGGCTGTCCGAACCCAGCCAATTCACGATTGGAAATTGTAGGTGCTTGGGCTCATTCTCTATGGATGCAAAGTCCACGATGGTGGCTAACTCAGGATAACGGGCGGTCAACATACGAAACATGTGTTGTATAAGTGCAATAGTAAGGATCTTCATCTGGACGTAGCGTTGACGGCTAGAAGTGAGCCGTTGTATCAATTTATAGGTGTGCAGTATCTTGCGAAGATCGTTATATAGAAATCGTTTCAGAAATCGGGACTCCATAACAGCTTCACTCTCTAAATCGAGATAGGATGTTTTTAGTCCCTGCCGAGAAAAGATCTGTTCGGCAAGTATGACGGGATCACTTATGTAGAAAAGTGCATGACACTGTAATTCCCTTAACAGGGCTTCCGAGGCGAGTAGGCCATGCGTCTCTTTTAAAATAAGTAAACCACGAGTCGTCGGTTCGTTCTCCATCTGCAACAGGTCATATTTGGTTTCTGGAAGATTCCTTTCGGCGTAGATCCGATAAACACGATTCAAGGGATGATCTGCTGTCAGCTCCTTTTGATAGGGAATGGCCAATCTGTCACCCTGACTAGAGAGGGTAAATTTAGGTTCAAACTTTTCGAGTGGGCTATGAATGAAGTTACTTTTAGGTAATGACTGTGAAAGAAGTTGAGTCAGATGAGTGATGCCGCTGCCGTTAACGCCGAGAATCAAATGAAGATCCCCGCCATTGCCCATATAGCCTGCATGGGGCATATATTTCTGGTTGATGCGTTTGTTCCACAACAACTGACTTAAAAATAAACGTTTGCTTGTTTTGGGAATCTTTTTCATCAGGGATCTCAATAGTTATCGCATCGTCCCTGACGTATCGACAAAGAAACATGCTTATTGAAATTATTATCCTATCAATGCTGTGATTGATGTGAAGTTGATCTCAGATCACTTAGAGTTTGCAGTATCTCATACTCTCGAGTTGCGGATTTAGCCGAGTTTCAGGCAGGGGGGGAAAATCATGACCCGACAACAAGAATTAAATGACTGGGAAGAAGTCCACTGTAATACCGACGCTAATTATCGAATGAGGATAGGCAATTGTTGGAAGAGGGCTCCTTTCCAATAATAGTGTTCTTTAGTGTGGTGTAGCATCTATTTTCTTTTGACAGTAATAGATCCACTGCAAGTTCTAGCGCTTTTGCATCTTTCTTATCTATTTTAAAGCTGGTTCCAATCGAGTTGATTTGATTTTTAATATCCAAGTCAGGTATTTCGTTGAAGGCAAGATGATAGAAAAAGGTCGTGAGTTCGGGATGTGTGTCATTCAGATTTGCCATCTTATCTGAAAACCCCTTTATAAGAGAAAACCGGTTCTTGGCCAGCAGGGAATCGAAGCTGTCAAAGAAATTGCTATCGACAAGATAGTCAAAACCGGTTCGTGCTTCCGGTGATGTGTTATCTACACCTTTAGGTTTTATGTAGGAGTCGATGAGCAATACGACAATCCGCTTGAAACTCTTTTGATTCTCTTCAATGATATTTTTCTCTATTAATCGCCAGGCAGACTCAAGGCCCAAATTGTCATGATTTCCTCCATCAAATAGATGTAAATAAGCATTGTCGGTACCCGCCCGTTTCTGCAGGTTAAAGTTTCTCAGGGTCGTGTAATTGAAAGCAGCGGGAAATGCCGATGAGGACATGACAGCATTGGCAATCGGATAACTGGCGATTGAAGACCCCAGTCTTCTAAACTCACAATCGGTGAATGTAAAAAGAGCGCCGAAGCTCTTTTCCACTTCTACATCGGGGCAAGATGGGGTTGGGTTGGTATAGGCCGGTAAGACAGATGTGGTCCCATTGGTTGCATTGAGAATAATATTCGGACGATCGTCGCAGATTTCGCCGAAGGTATAAGTGCCTAGTTTGAACCTTCTATCGTAGAGTGTATTGGCAAAGACTTGTGCCATAATGTCCGAACGATCATATGAGGTGAACCAGAAGCGAACGATGTTTTGCGGTAGGAACCATCGGGCCAACCATTGCAACTGGAAATTCTTGCGCATTTTTTTACGTACTTGCTTTTTGCTCCATTTTTGTCGAGCGTATGAATCATCCAACTCCGCCTGGCATACTTCTCCCTCAGCTTTGGAAATCGCGTAATAGGCAGTTGGCAGGGTGCTTCCAGAGACTGCAGATATCGCATCCACTTCGGCAAGAAGATTAGAGCTGTCGCTTCCTTCATTGATAATAGTGTCTTCCAGCTTGAGAAATACATTGGCTGTAAATACGGCAGCCCGACTTCCTCCTCCTGAGCTGGCAATTACAAACAGGGTCTCTGGATATTTGCCTCGTCCTTCGACGTTGAAACTGGCTTTTGTTGCCTTTCTTATGTCGTCTTGATCGTCTAGCGGGTCATTCCAGCTGGCATTTTTGTGCTCAAGAACGGAGCAGCCATATATTGTAACCAATGATATGGAGAGAAAGTAATGTGACCATTTTTGCATGCACAACTCCCGAATGTTCCCTGTTTGGCAGCTGTTATTTAGGATCGCAATATTTCTGGATATAGTTATTAAGATTGTTGCGCTCGCTCCTGAGCCGCTCCTGTTCCTCGTCTAATAAACTAGTATAGTCTCTTTTATAGGGCCAACCGTAGCCCCAGCGAAACTTCGTCGCAAAGTAAGGACCTCCCCACAGCCTTACACCCAACCACATCCACCCGGCCAAATATGGGTGCCCGGACTCTGAAACACAATTTTTAAAATTGGTGTCTGCCTGCGACCTGTTGTTCTGGTCACCTCCCATCCAATAGTCCAGATCGTGTATAACACAGCAGTGACACCAGGCATATTTATCTGTCGGAGTGCCCTCAGGTGCGAGGCTGCAGCGATCACTGATAAACGGAAGGATCTCTCCAGTGCTTTCCGCCTTCTTAGGTACACGTGCACAAGATGCAAGACTCATAAGTATGGCAATAGAAACGATCCTCAAGAGATGCTTCTGCAAAGTTAGATACATATTGATAAAGCATTACAAGGTGAAGTATGCATATTTCAAAGGATAAACCGGTTAAACAAGATAAACCAGATCTCAGTGCTGAATCGGATAAAACAAGTATATCGAGTATTCAATGATTATTTCTAGGTATGAAGTGATAACCTACTGATTAAGAGTACCGTGCTGGTAACTGCTATAGGGTCATTCTCCATTTCAATACCGGATCTGCACTCCAATGGATAGAGCAATAGCTCAGGGCAAATTGGTTTTGCTTTAGTATATTCAGATTTGTCATGTGTCCAATGGCTGCTAACAAAGCTATCGGTTTTCTGTGGTGTAACCGGTGACCTTTCTACTGGGCATATTCCGCGTTAATGTTTTCTTAAGATTTTCATTACTTTTTTGTTTAACATTCTGCTTTACAGATAATTATTAAAGTGATATTTTTTGATTAGCGTTTAATTAACTGTTTTACGGATATGCCCCGCATACGGAAATCACTTCTTCAGATAATTCCAGCCATTTATTTGCTTCTGACCGGCTGCTCAGCACCCCTTGTATTACTTCCGGATGATGTGGGAAATGACGGTTTGCTGGTGGGACAGGTTTCATCTATTACCTGGCCTGAGATTAGTCTGTCAGATCCGCTTATCAGCTTTGATGTTGGAAAATTAGATGCAGGAGACGAATCGGTTACAAAGTCAGGTTCACCGAATGTTGTTAAGAAAAAATATATTGGTGGGCTACGTGCAAATACGATAGTGCTGCCTCTGGCTCCAGGTGAATATACCCTTGAAGGCTTTCAACGGCTTGTAGGCGGTGAGTCGTTTTCAACTCCCGCAGGTACCTATTCGAGAAATAGTTACATAACCTACCCGGTAAAAAAGAAATTTACCATTCATAGCGGTAGGGCTACCAATCTCGGGATGATTGTTATCGATCCGTTCATGCAGAAGAGCAAGAAGAAGCTTGAGCCATTTTTTCTCGATAATACCTACGAACTGACAACCTTCCTGGAAGATCGCCATTCGAAGATATTTAATTCGCTTGAGAGTAAAGATTTTATAAATGGTTACAAGGTGTCGTTGTCGGCGGAAAAACTGAATAGATTACGCCGCTATGTCACAGAGAAGACAGTCAGCGGCAAGCGGTGGCGTTACCATCATCCCAATGATGTGATCGTTACAGGCAAAAACGGTACCTTGGCACGAATAGTAATGGGCAGTGAGGGTAGTGCACAGATCAAAAAGTTGTTTGATGCTTACAGTGTTGCTGATTATTCCAATTGCGGCGTGAGTGGAAGTCGAGCGGTGTGTGTCGTCTCACCTGAAATTATCTTGCTTATCGATGATGATCAAATAAAGTGGCGCACCTTGCCGGATGCTAAGCCTATAAACACAGCGACAGCGTTCGGTGAAAAAGGAATACTTTTGATAGACGATTCAAGGCGATTGCATATCAGTTATGACAACGGATCCACGTGGACGCAATATACGGGTATGCAGAAAAAAGAGCCCATAGAAAGAAGTAAATATGAGCCGATTGACGTCAATAGCTTTGGCATTTATCTGGGTGAGTCAGGCTATTATGTTTTTGAAAAAAACAGTGATGGCCCGATTGTCTACGCGGACTATAGTGGTGGAAAACACCATAGCATGAACTTACCCGATACGGTTGAGAATATAATGCAGGTGGAAGAGAAGGGGGATAGGCTGTTCATCGGTCCGTCGAAGACAGACATCTTTGATGACAAGCTGCACTATATGTCACTCTCCAGCCAACAATGGAAAGTGATCGAAGTGCCTACAAACCTGTGTAGCAAAATGGTCATACTGGACGAAGAAGCCAACCATATTGAGCTGTTTTGTGGAGAAAGAGATGTACAGGTAACAAGGAACCAAGGCGCTACTTGGTCTAAAAAGTTCGTGTCCGCATCCTATTTTAATGGTTACTAGATCATTTGGAACGATGATTGGATGAATTATTGTGTTCTACGTATAGGGACTGGGTGAATAGAGAATGAAGAAATTATATATAATTCTATTTTTAATATCTTGCTTGATTGTATTCAATGGCTGTACAACCGTAACGACTGAAAAACTGAGCAAGCAGGAGATAGACTCTCTAAAAACAGTCAGTCTGGAGTATCCAGTCATTAGTGGTAATTTGCGTGTCTGGTGTGCCCTGTGCGCATTTACCTGGGTTGGTGAATACAACGGTATTGAATACACTGATTTAAATGCGCTTCATGAGGCTGTTTACCTTGATAACGAGATCGACATCACACAGATAGTCTATGAAGAACTGATTAAGCATATTAAATCAAATTTTAAACTGCGATATGCAGAGACGGATGGTGATCTTGTAATCAAAACAGAAATTACACAATATGGGTTTGGTCCGCCAAGTCCATTTTCACCAAAGTTGAGTCCGAGCCTTAGTGTGCGATTGTCCGGACTGACAAATAATAATAAGGTCATATGGCAATCGAACAGCCTCACTACCATGTTTTCATCCGTATCCGATAGTTATAGCAACTACGATTTGGTTCACAAGCCTCAGATCATACTGAAGCAATATCGTGCTGCTGCAAAAGAAGCTACAAAGGATGCCTTGGATACATATGATGAATCCGTCAAAGCAAATTAAGATAACGCGTACTAGGCTAAGACGATAGTCGAATTTCATTGGTCAAGCCGTCAATGGGTTCCGCTTCAGGTAGTAATCAGGTCCATGGATGTGATGAACAAAATATGGGGGAGTTATTAATATCAAGGGGGGTGACATGATAAGAACAATTAGTATTTCAATCTTACTGTTTGTGGCTTCAACGGCAGTGAATTCTGCGGTTGTGTATAGCTATACGGGTAATAACTATGATCAACTGGAACCGTCAGCATTCTATTTCAATGACAGCATGAATCTCACGGGAGAGGTTACTTTTGAAAACGCGCTCGCGCCTAATTTGACCAACTCAAGTGAAGCATACAACAGTTACAGCTTTTTTAATGGCCGATTTACTCTTGATGATACAAATAGCAGGTTAGTCAGGATGGAATTATCGACCGATTCTGCAGGCGATATAATTGGTTGGGATATACTTGCCTATCAAGACAGTAATCACGAGCAGCAAAGTGGTTTTCTGCTGGGTGGCGAGTTTCACACAACGACAACCGGCGATGTCGGGATTGTATCAAGCTTAGTGTATTCAGCCCAATTGGAATCCGCAGTAGCCAATGTGCCTGGCGTATGGTCGCAGCGGCCTGTACCCATACCGGCAGCTGCTTGGTTATTTATTTCAGGATTTATTGGATTGCTAGGATTAAATTATCACAAGCGTGGCAAATAACAGTGGGTTTAGTTTCTCTGATGACGTCGTCTCTATTTTCTACGCATCACACTGAAAATACCGATCACTGCGGATCCAAACAGTATGGCAGCACTAGGTATAGGTATGGGATCGGGAGTTCCACCATTCCATATTGCAAAGGTATGTTGATATTGTGTAGTAAGATCTACATCAATGTAATCAGCTGCAACGCCGGTTGTGTCGAGAGGATTTTCTTCACTATTCCTTGCATAGTATGAACCATAGACGTTTCCCGGGTTCCCAACGATGTACGGTGTGTGACTGTGGCAAATGAGTTGGTACTGGCAACCATTCGTCAATCCTGGGTGAGTATCAAAGTTTCCTAGATCAGAATCAACAAAAACATGCTCAAACAGTGCGTAATTGGCATGCAATGCAGAGATCTGGTCGGTAAATGTGAAATCGGTTGCTTCGTCGCACCCATCAATATCCCGTTCTGCACATCCAGGGTTGCTGCAGGTATGGTAACGGGCGCCACAGGCGCCATCGGTGAGGCCATTGCCCGGGGATTGGCGGTGGACGTCACGCGGGAGGTGGTGCTGATCGCCCGCGACCGCGACAAGGCGCAACGCACCGTACAACGCATCCAGGGTGAAACGGGTAATGCCCATGTGCGCTTCGAGTTGGCCGATCTTTCCCGGGGCGATGCCATACGCGACCTCGCATCGCACTGGCATGGTCCATTGCACATCCTGGTCAACAACGCCGCCATCACGCCGCCCCGGCGGGAGGAATCAGCGGAGGGTGTTGAACTGCAGTTCGCCACCAATGTATTGGCCTACTTTCGTATGATCCGTGCCTTTATCCCAAACCTGAGCGCAGCCGAGGGGGGGCAAGTGGTAAACGTGGCGAGCTACTGGGCGGGTGGACTGGACTTTGACGACCTGGAGTTTCGTCGCCGGCGCTATAACAACGACACCGCCTACCGTCAATCGAAACAGGCTGACAGGATGCTCAGCGTAGCATTTGCGCAACGTCTGGCTGACAAGGGAATCTGCGTCAACGCCTGTCATCCCGGCGACGTCAACTCGACCCTCAGCAACAGTCTCGGCTTCGGCGGACACCAGACCCCGGATCAGGGGGCGGATACCCCTGTCTGGCTGGCCGTCGGCGGCGCGGGAGCCGGTGCAACAGGACGCTATTTCGAACATCGTCGGGAGCTCCCCTGCGGATTCAGCAAAGATCGCGATAGGGTGGAGCGATTGTTCGAGGTCTGTGAAGACTACGATTGATTCCTCAGGAAAGCTCCCATTCACCAGATCATTTTGACAGGCTCACTGATAACAACTATACATAGATTGTGGGAATTAGTTGCCTTACAAGGACGCGAGGGGGTATGTATCCTTTTTGTCCGCCTCGTAACAGCGGACTTTAGAAAAAGGGAACAAATTTGAGTTAACCACCTAGAACGTCAAACTTCCAGCAGCATCCCAAAGACAAGGAGCCGGTTAGTATAAGCAGTGGCAAGGTACTAACCATTGAGTCATCAATCAGGAAAGGAGAAACAGACAATGTCAGTCCCTCAAGACATCATGTCTTATATGGCAACCGGAAGGATGCTCGAACCCGGTCGTCTTGTTCAGGATCCAGCAATGCTCAAGATCCTGCCGCAAGACAAGATAAGAGACATTGCCGTTATTGCTATGCGAGCAAACTTTGCAGCCATCCAAGCATATGCCCAGGCACAGGAACAGGTCATAAAAGAGATGGAGACCATGAAGTTCTAGTGCGGCCCCGTCGAGTCCGGCCGTGTTCCTGCACGGTCGGCGCACCGGAATTCGACGGATTCGATCATCGTGTCTGATAAACTTGACGCTCTGTTCATTGGCTTCGAGAGCCAAGAGAATCTTGGCCTCCGTTATATAATGGCGTATCTGGCGCGCAAGAATTTTTCCTCCCGGCTTATTCCTTTTAATCCGAATATGCCCGACAGAGTAGTGGATATCGCACTTCGCACCGAGCCTAAGTTAATCGGATTCTCAATTATCTTTCAATACACCATTGAGGACTTTAAAAAAGTCCTCAGTATGCTTCGCAGTGCCGGCATCGATAGCCACCTGACCGCAGGTGGACATTTTCCGACTCTGCGTCCTATAGATACTTTCCTGGAACTACCTCAACTTGACTCTATCGTACGTTTTGAGGGTGAAATTACCACCGCTGAGTTGCTTGTACGGCTTGAGCATGATCGTGATTGGCGAGACATTGCCGGACTTGCTTTACGCAACGGTAGTGAAAAAACAGTCAATCCACCGCACCCCTTGATCGCAGACTTGGATGAGCTTCCTTGGCCGATTCGGAGTACTCCTACGGTGATGCGTGGAATCCGCACCGCCTCTATGCTGGCCAGTCGCGGTTGCTGTTTCGATTGTGCATTTTGCAGTATAAGGCAGTTCTACGGGAGCGCACCGGGTTCACTTCGTCGGGTTCGCTCACCAGGAGACGTAGTTGCCGAGATGTGTCACCTGAACGAATCGGAGGGAATTCGCCTTTTTGTATTTCATGACGACGATTTCGCTGCAAAGACTGCTAGACAGCGTCGATGGATGGATCTATTTCTCCAAAATCTGCACAAGACCGGTCTGGATCGACGAGTTGCTTGGAAAATCTCCTGTAGGGCTGATGATGTGGATGCCTCGCTCCTCGAGCGGGCCAAGGCCCACGGACTGAATAGTGTATACATCGGAGTAGAATCGGGCCATCCAGAAGGATTGGCTACGCTCAACAAGCGCACCACGGTAGAACAGAACCTTACAGCATTGCGGACGCTGAAAAAAATTGGTCTGGCATATGACATGGGATTCATGTTGATCGATCCGAGTTCCTCGCTTGAAAGCATGCGCAAGAATGTAAACTTCCTCCGGCTAGTAGCAGAAATTGGTGGGGTACCGATCTCATTCGCTAAGACAATGCCGTTAGCAGGCACTCCACTCGAACAGCAGTTACGAGAAACCAATCGGTTGACGGGCACCATGATTCGCCCCGACTATGACCTACTCGATCCACGTGCAGATCACCTGGCCCTGTTCATTACACTACATTTTAGTTTTCGCAACTCGAACCCCAAAGGCCTCGTGGAGAGACTGCGGGCAGCGGCCTTCGATCATACTCTAGCCCAATCTTTCGAATCAGGAGACTGGATAGATGCATACGGTAAGTCCCTCAACACACTCATCGATCGTTCAAACACTGCCGCACTCGATGCCCTCGAACTACTAATCGATATCGTTGAGGACCTGCCACCTGCCGCAGACAGTGTCCCTAGAATCTGGGCAGAGCTAACCCGTATCATGGAGGCGGAACACGCGGAGGAATGGGTGCTCAATGCTCAGCTCAAAGCATTGTTGGAGAATTACAGCCCAACCTTAGCGGCGGTCTTCGCAGATGAAGATGAAAACGGGCGAGAAGAGAGCTATGTGTTTTGTTCAGGAAAACAACCCGGTGGAACAGAATCTTCAATTCAACCTGCTCCATCTAGTTAGGGAACCAGAGACATGGAGATCGTCACCTAGTCAATCTTTTCGAGCTTCTCTATACGCGATTTGATAGCGCTTCCCTATGAGATCAACCGAAAACGCATAAGAGAGTGACTGCACTAATTTTGCGATATTTTGTGGTGATTGGCGTTCATTTGTCACGCTGACTGCACCCATTTCCCTAGATGCCCGGAAAAAAACTGATCCGATTCGCTCCCGTCCCGGTATACCCGCTACAGAAGATGTTGAATCACAACATCCGCTGCGGAGACGATTATGCGAATCCATCCTACTACCAGGGCAGTCCACTGGGTCATCGCCAGCCTGCTGATCTGGATCCCAGGCGCCGATGCGGCAACGCCTTATTTGCCCAACAGCGCGGAGTCCATTGTTGCCAGGCTCGGGCCGGTAATTGTCGACTCTCGAGTAACCCGGCAGGGACCCGCCGAAGATATCACACAGGCCCGTGAAGAGGCCCTGGCATACATCGAACATGGCAAACGAAGCGGAGATGCACGGTATTTCGGTTATGCACTCGGTATCCTGCTGCAGTGGCAGGATACGGATCCATATCCCGAAGCGTTGCGTCTGCCGATGGCCATGGCGCAACAGGCATTGCATCGATTCGATATGGCGCTGGACAATTTGCAGATCCACTTGGCTCGTCAAGCGGATGACATCCAGGCCTGGTTGACACAGGCGGTGATCAAACAAGTACAGGGAGATTACCCGGCGGCACGGAGCAGTTGCGAACAGCTCCTGGGACGAGCCTCGACCCTGGTCGTTGTCACCTGCACCACGGGCACCGAGCGTTACACCATTCATGCTGCAACCGCCTATAGAGCGCTTCGCAGCGCGATAGAGAATGCGACCGCGGCCGACTCCGATACACTGGGTTGGTCACTGCTGGTGCTGGCAGAGCTTGCCGAGATCAATGCCGACGTCAGCATCGCAGAAAAGACGCTCTACACAGCGCTTCAGCGTGGCGGCAACGATACCCGGCCTTTGACCTCCCTGGCGGACCTGTTGTTGCGGCAGGGCAATAGCCGGGCCCTGCTCACGCTGATCGCCCCCGACAACCCGTTGCCCGCCCTGCGACTACGGCGGTTGCTGGCGCTGCAGCAGGCGGGGGACCAGGTCGACGAGACCCAACTGGCCTGGCTACGACATCATTTCGCCGCAGGCGAACGACGCGAGCGGCCATTGCACCAACGCGATGCAGCTATCGCCAGCCTATACCTGTTCGACGATCCACAGCGGGCATTGGATCTGGCCCTCAGTAACTGGGAGGACCAAAGGGAGTTCGCCGATATCGAGATCCTATTGTCGGCGGCACTGGTCAGTGGTAATCGCACGCGCGTCCGGGCGCAACTGGCATGGCTGGACGAAATGCAGGTTATGGATCCGCGCCTCGACCGGCTGCGCCACGCAATGTTAGAGGATCACGACGATGTTTTTTAAAACCCGGCTTGAGGTGCTGACCGCCATCGTGCTGTGGACTTTCTGTCTGCTGCCAACAGCAACCTTTGCGCATAAGCCGAGCGACAGCTACCTAACCCTGGACACCACCGGCCCAACCGCCTGGATGCGCTGGGATATCGCACTGCGTGATCTGGAGTATGCGGTCGGCATCGACCAAAACGGTGATCGCAGCATCAGCTGGGGTGAAGTGCAACAGCGTTATCCGCTCATCGTCGCCTTCGCTCAAAGAAAGATCGGGCTCAGCGCCAGCGGTTCAGTTTGCACGACAACGCCGCGCGAGCATCAGCTCGCCGACCACACGGACGGTACCTATGCGGCGATGATCTTCGACGTCCATTGCGCTGCCGGCATGGTCGATGAGCTGCGCTACGATCTGCTGTTCGAACGGGATCCAACCCATCGCGGTCTGCTCAATCTGCGACTGCCGGAGGGAGAGCAATTGCACACGTTGTCGCCAGAGCAACGGGAAATCGCATTCGACACTAGCGCCCCAGTCTCGCCTATGACGTCGTTCGTAAAACGTATCGCTGAAGGGATGAAGCATATCCTCTCGGGACCGGATCACGTCCTGTTCCTCATCACCTTGTTACTGGCCACGGTTCCTGTGCGTTCAACTCGCGTCCCACATCCAGTGCCACAGATCAAGAGTCTGATGAAAGAGCTTTTGCTGATCACCGGCGCCTTCACCCTGGCCCATGGGTTGACCCTGCCAATCACCCTGTTTGATCTGATGACTCTGCCTGGCCGCTGGGTCGAATCCGCAATCGCATTGAGCATTCTGTTGGCAGCCGTCAACAACCTCTACCCGTTTCTGCCCGGGCGCAGCTGGGCGATCGCCTTCACGCTCGGACTGTTCCATGGGCTGGGATTCGCCTCGGACCTGGCCGGCCTGACCCTCTCCACCGAGACCGCACTGCTGGCATTGGCGGGCTTTAACCTCGGCATCGAGTTCGGTCAACTGGCCCTGGCCATGGTCCTGGTACCCCCACTCTACCTTTACCGCAACACCCACCTCTATCGCATCCTGGCGTTACGTGGCGTGTCCGCGGTGATCGCAATCATCGCCCTAGTCTGGTTGTTCGAACGCGGTTTCGATACCAGGTTGACCACCTTGTGAACTCCACCTGGAGGAGAAACCAATCGAGCAAACAGATATCACGGAACCGGCAGGCGAACTGGGCAGCGTATAGAGATGCCGGACCGTACACAACACGTCTCATTTCGACAACATTGCCAGAGGAGGCAAAAATGAACATCAAGCAAAGAACACTGCATTTGGTCCTTACGGCCATCCTGTCTGGAGGATTGACAACCCATACCATGGCTGCCAGCCACAGCGACGCGCCGCTGATCAAACAGGATCCACAGGCCAATCTCACGGACGTTTATGCGTTTGTCGGTGAACGCTACGACGGCTCCGGCGAACAGGTGCTGAATGTGATCGTCAGCGTCCGGCCCTTTTCCGAACCCGGCGACGGTGTCATCTACGACCGTTTTGCCGACGATGCGCTCTACAGCATCCACATCACGGACCCAGTCACAGGCGTTACCGACATTCGCTACGATTTTCGCTTCTCGTCGGTGGATCGGGGCTACAAGAATAGCAACACCACTCTCAACTACGGGTTAGGCACCGAACTCGGCCCGATCCAGACGGTGGGCGACGGGCGCCAGAACTACACCCAGACCTATAAGGTCACACGTACCCTGGCTAGGTATGCGCACAAGGATACCGGCCAACCCAAGGTAATCGGTAACAACCTGTTGATCGCACCACCCAATGTCGGCGGCAACACGACACCGGCCTACAATGACAGCAACGGGCGAGCCGTTTCCGGGGCCACCGAGTTCGCGCAACTCGATCCCTACACCCAGCAGACAGTGCATGACCTGGAGAGCGGCGAAGTGGTTTACGCCGGGCCACGGGAAGATGGTTTCTATGCCGATACCCCCGCCATCTTCGACCTGCTGGACGCACGCATTCTCGATAACAATGGCAACCTCGGCGACGGCCTGGGCCAGGATGGCGGCGGTGTTGACGGTTTCAAGGGATTCAATGTCCTCAGCTATGGGATCCAGATCCCGATCAGCGAGCTGTCGCAGGCACCCTACACAGCGGCCTTCGCCGACCTGGGCGACAGCCCATTGCCGTCGGTCGCTGATGCCATGGGCGTAGGGGTCTATGCGTCGGTCAGCCGCAAGAAACTCCGCCTTTTGTCAGACAACGCCCGTAGTATTGGTTTTGGACGTTGGGTTCAGGTCAACCGTATGGGCAATCCACTCTTCAATGAAGTGTTGGTCGCCGTCGCTGACAAAGACCGCTACAACGCCACTTCACCGAAGAAGGATTCCGCCCGGTTCGGCCGTTATGCGGAAAATCCCGAAATTGCCACCCTGATCAATACGGTATTCGGCACCTCATTTGCTGACACGGGTCGCAGCGATCTGGCACTGGTCTACCTACCCGACGTCATCCGCGTCGATACCACGACCGGGCCTGTCACCCTGGCGGGAGAGACAGGATTCAGTCGTTTCGGTTTTGCTGGCGGTGACACGGTGGTCAGCGGAAACGGGCGGGTGGTGTCGGCAGGTTGGCCGAACGGGCGACGTCTTGGCGACGATGTGGTCGATATCGCCTTGACCGCGGTCGCCAGCGGTCCCAGCTATTCACCCGTGACGGTGGTCGGTGATAACATCGACAGTAACGATCAGAGCTATCATCTGGTGTTCCCCTATGCCGCGACACCCCATGCCGGGCCGACGAACCTCAAGGACTCACAGTGAATTCCCGCGTGCACAGGGAGGTGCATGCGATGGTGAGTTCAGCGAATGAAGGGACACCGGCCCTGTCCCGGAATGGCGCCGTGAGCGAATCGCCACCGACACCACCCGACACCAGGGACGATCGCGCCATCCATTGTGAGTGGTTGGCGAAGATTGCCCGGAGCCAGGACATGAATGCATTCGAACAGCTGTTTCGCCATTTCAGCCCGATGATCCACCGTTTCATGATACGCGGCGGTGTGGGCAGGGAGGAAGCGGAGGAGTTGGTGCAGGAGACCATGACACGGATCTGGATCAATGCGGCAAGTTTCGATCCATCCCTGGGCGCTCCACACACCTGGATCTACACCATAGCGCGTAACCTGCGCACAGATCACTTTCTCAAGCATCGCCGAAGGAACGCCCTACCGTTGGACTCCCTCTACCCAATCCATCCCGACAGCAGCAGCCAGGAGAATAGTGTCGATGCATCACTGGTCGTGGACCGTTTCAGTAAGCTGTCACAGGATCAAATCGCAGTTCTCGAGCTCAATTACCTCGCCGGGATGTCTCAAAGTGAAATCAGTGATCACCTCTCGGTGCCGCTGGGCACGGTGAAATCGCGCACCCGCCTTGCCTTTCATAAGCTGCGGCGTGCGCTTGGAATAAGCGAATGAACATCTTCCACCATCCTCGCTCCGAAACCCTGGTTGCCCACGCGGCCGGAACCCTGGATCCTGTACTGATGCCTGTGGTATCCCTACACTTGGCATACTGTGAACACTGCAGGCAACAGCAACAACTCGCTGCACAGATGGGTGCCGCATTGTTTGCACAAGGCGCCGATGAGACCTCGTCTGCGTTCGACATGGAACACAGTCTTGCTATGGTTAAGCGCAGAATCAGGCGGCAACCATTGCCAACCACCGACACACCCGACTTCCTTGATCGATTCTCCCCGGCAGGCTTGCAGCAGGTAGCGTGGCAGCGGATTACACCAAAAGTCGAGATGTTTGAAGTACCTGAACTCTGTGATGATGAGCAGTGGATGCGTCTGTTCCGCTTTCAACCCGGTACCCGTGTACCATCCCACCACCACGCAGGCGAGGAGTTCACCCTGGTATTGCAGGGCTCCTACACCGATGCAGATACCTGCTTTGCGAGAGGCGATTTCAGTGAAGCGGATACTACCACCCAGCATACTCAACAAGTCGATAGCGATATCCCGTGCATCGCATTGATTGCCACAACTGGCAAGATCGCATTCGACGCCTTACCGTACCGCTTGGCATCACGCCTGCTTGGTTTTCTGTGATCCTACGAGCCCCATGCTTTGGCAACTTTGAATTGACCCAAACTGCGGGAACAAAAAACCTGGATTTACTACCGCCTGACATTGACATCAACCAGTTACGACCGATGACGACCAGCAACAGATCAGAGTCTGCAATTGAATCTTTTAAGAAATACGTGCGCGATGTGATGCCAGTCATTGTCTCGAGTGATCGCCAGCGTATATTGGCCGGATGAAACTGAAGCGCATCATTAGTACACCATCAGTGCTGTTGCTTGCTTATCATCTGTGCGGCTGCAATTCCGGCTCAGGTGGCTCACCCGAACCGGAAGTGCCCGAAGTGGTCGACCTTCTGCCCTGGACCGAAGGCTATATCGATTCTCCGTTCATGGTGCCAGATGGTACGACTATTTATTTCTTGCATTCACCAGTCGTGATGCTTGATCTTCTGAATGACCCATCGACGGCCGCTCAAGAAGTCGACAATCTGCCTGGCCATCAAGGTGTCGGCACTGATTTGTGGTGGAACACAGATCTTTACGTCAGTACCAAGAACCCAGATGGAACCTGGACCTTCCCTGAAAACCTCGGACCAGCAATCAACACTTCCAATCTTGAGTGTTGTGTCTGGGTTGATGACACGCAGACAACGATGATCTTCACCCGCGAGGGTGATCTGGATGCCTTCACCGATGGCCGAAACTACATATCAACACGCGCGGATGCGGCGTCGCCCTGGTCGGATCCTGTGGAACTGCCTGGGGAGATCGGCAGCTATGGAACGACCGGTTATCATGATCTGCATATGACGCCCACTGGGACACTGATTGGCTGGAGTGAGCTTTCGCCCACAACTGATGGTGCGATGTTTGAGTCAATTCAGACTGGTGAAAACAGCTGGGCACAGCCAATACAGATGCCTGCGGTGCTGCAGGACCCGGCTTTGATTGATTCGCAGCCTTGGCTCTCTGCCGACGAACGCACCATCTACTACAACCGACGCGATCCGGCGACAGGGGAAACCCAATTGATGACTTCGATATTTGACGGTTCGGAATGGGAGGCGCCGCTGTCTGTCAGCCTGCAGAACTTCGTGGATGCAAATGGCGCCCAGGTCTGGGGAGAACCCAGTTTCAACGTGGCCGATGAAATGCTATTCGTTCGCTTCGATACCAGCGTGACAGGCTGGAAGGCAGAACTGATGACGGCGCCGAAGCTGATAGGCAATGCAATTGGCACACCGACTGCATTGCGGTTCGAGGCCAGGTAGTCAGCACACCGACTCGGACGAGCCTATTCCTGATCCTTAAGCGGCATTTCAACGCACTGCCACAATGCTGGATCAGAGTCACCGCGCCGGAATTACCCAAAGCAAAAAAAAGCCCGCCAAAGCGGGCTTTCAATACTGAAGTTGTACCGCCTTATTTATTAGCGATTTCTTCAAGCTGCTTGGCCGGGATCACCTGGCCGTCGAGGGCGGCGTCCTTGGCGCTACGACCAAATGCCACGCTCATCAAGGTGGAGTAGTAGACCACCGGCATATTGAACTTGGTGCCATACGTATCATTGATGTTGTCCTGATAGATCTCCACATTGGCCTGGCACAGGGGACAGGGGGTGACGATCATGTCGGCGCCGTTGTCGTAGGCCGCTTCGATGATGCCCTTGATCATCTCCTGGGACTTCTCCGGCTCGGAGAAGGCCAGGGCGCCGCCGCAGCACTGGACCTTTTTCTCATAGGTGGGGATCGAATCGGCGCCCACTGCCTCGACGATGTTGTCCAGGTACTTGGGATTCTCGAAGGATTCACCTGCGATGCCGAAGGGGCGGTTGGTCTGGCAGCCCACGTAGCCGGCGATCTTGAGGCCCTCCAGGGGCTTCTTGACCTTCGACTTGATGCCGTCGAAACCGATGTCCTCCACCAGTACCTCCACCATGTGGCGCACGTTGGCCTCGCCCTGGTATTTAAGGCCCGCCTCGGAGAGGGCGGCGTTGGCGTCCTTGAACATCTGCTCGTCCTCGTGCAGGCGCTCCTTGGCCTCCCGGGTGGAGAGCCAGCAGGCGGCGCAGGTGGCGACGATCTCCTGGCCCTTGTTGTGCTCCTCGGACAGGGCGATGTTGCGTGCGGAGAGTGCCAGACGGGGCAGTTCACCACCGCCGCCGTAGCCGATGGAGGCGCCGCAGCAGTTCCAGTCGGGAATCTCGTTGAGCTGGATGTCCAGCTCCTCGCACATGGTCTGGGCGGAGACCAGGTAGTTGGATGAGGTGGCGCCTTTCTGTGAGGAGCAACCCGGGTAGAATGAGAGTTCTATCTTAGCCATGTCGGTCGTTCCTCACTTCGCGTCTTTCAGGTTGCCTTCTTCGATCTCCTGGGCCTTCTTTACCATCTTCTGGAAGCCGGAGAGATCCTTCACGCTGTGCCCGCCAAAGAACTCCATGGCGTTCATGCGCTTGGCCTTCATCATGTTCTGGCCCAGTTTCTGATTCGCCATGGCGTTCTTGATGCCCTGGCCGAAACCGTCCTTGAAGTACATGGAGAGACCCAGTTTCAGTTCGTTGACCCGGCCCTTCTTCATCAGGTTGTCCCAGAAGATCTGCGAGAACTCAGCGGTGGGCTGTTTCTTCTGGGTCAGGCCTAGGCGCTTGGAGTAGACCGCCAGGCCGTGCATGATGTGGGTGATGGGCAGGCCGCGGGGACAGCGGGCGATGCAGTTGTAGCAGGAGGTGCACATCCACATGGAGTCGGTGCCGAGCACCTCGTCGCGCTTATTGGCGCGGATCATCATGAAGATCTCCTGGGGGGGATGATCCCAGTGCTTGCCCAGGGGGCAGGAGCCTGAGCAGACGCCGCACTGCATGCACATCTTGACCCACTCTCCCTCCTCCACATTCGCCTCAACCTCTTTTAAGAAGTTGCTGCGATACTTTTCGATCATTGCGGTATTCAAATCACTCATTTTCTATCCCCTTAGAACTTGAACGGGCTCAGGCCGATCTTCTCTACGGTCTCCGCCATGTCGTTGATCAACTGAGGCGCACGCTCCACGTCGGTGATGGCAACCTCATGCAGGATTACCCGTTCCGGTTCCAGGTTGAGCGTATCGAGGGTGTCGCCCACCTTGCTCATGCGTTCCGCTGCCATGGCCGAGCCGCGTACAAAGTGGCACTGGTAGTCGTCATCGCGCCGACAACCCATCATGACGATGCCGTCATAACCGTTGTTCAGGGCGTCGGTGACCCAGGAGAGGCTCACCGAACCCAGGCAGCGCACCGGTATGACCCTTGCCCAGGGGTTGATCTCCACGCCTGCCTGTGCGGCCTGGTCGAGTGCCGGGTAGGCGTCGTTCTCGCAGGCCAGTACCAGGATGCGGGGTTTCTCGTCCCACTCCTCGGGGATCTCCACGTTCTTGATCTGCTGGTTGACGGTCTCCACCGAGTAGTTCTCGAAGGAGATGACCCGCACCGGGCAGGCGCCCATGCAGGTGCCGCAGCGACGACAACGGGATTCGTTGTACATCGGGTAGCCTTCCTCGTCCTCGTTGATGGCGCCGAATGGGCACTCAACGGTACAGCGCTTACACTGGGTGCAGCCCTCCTTGCGGAAGCTGGGGAAGGAGAGGTCGCCGGAGCGGGGATGAGCGGCGCGACCCTTGCCCGCGTTCTCCGCTGCCTGGATCGCCTTCAATGCCGCGCCGGTGGCGTCGTCGCGGGCCTGCTGGGCGTCCATGGGACGGCGCACAGGGCCGGCGGCATAGATGCCGGTGCGGCGGCTCTCGTAGGGGAAGCAGATGAAGTGGGAGTCGTTGAAGCCATTCTTCAGATGGGGCAGGTCGGTGCCCTGACGATACTGCAGGTTGAGGATCGAGGGCGGGGCATTTTCCAATGCCGCCTGGGCCTTCGCCTTCTCCTCTTCATCCTCCGCCTCGTCCACCATCAGCTGGGCGTAGGGATCGGGACCGGAGTTGGGCTCCATGCCGGTGGCCAGGACCACCAGGTCACAGACCATCTCGGTATTTTCATTGAGGATCTTGTCCTCGAACTTGACCGTCAGGCTGTCGCCGGCGACGACCTCGGAGGCGATACCCTTGGAGAAGGTGACCATCGCCTGCTGACCGGTGCGATAGAAATCCTCGCCGCCGGCGCCCGGAGTGCGCAGGTTGTCGAACAGGATGGTGGTATCGCAATCGCCGTTGAGCTCCTTGAAATACATCGCCTGCTTGATGGAGACCAGGTCGGTGACACCGGAGAAGTAGCTCAGGTGGCCCTCCTTGTCTGAACACTGGCCCGCGTTCTGGATAAAGCAGACCGACTTGATTTCCTTGCCGTAGGAGGGACGCTTGATGGGGCCGCCGTTGGCGGCCACCGCCAGGGCCTCCAGCTCATGGTTGGTGACCACGTCAGCCGATTTGCCGTAGGCGAACTCGGGCAGCTGCTCGGCGTTGTAGGGCTTCCAGCCGGAGGCCTGGACGATGGCGCCGATGGTGAGGGTCTCGCTGCTGCCCGACTCGGTGGCAACCTCCACGTTGAAACGGCCTGGTGCGCCTTCGGTCTTGGCCAAGGTGCTGTTGAGATGGACAGTGATGTTGCTCTCCTCCTCGATCTGCTTGACCATCGCCGGTACCGGATTCTCGGCTGGCGCAGCATAGGGAGAGCGGTTCGGGATGACCTTGTAGTAGCCGCCCAGGGCGCCGCCCAGCTTGCCGCTCTTCTCCACCAGGTGGACCGGGTAGCCGGCCGCGGCGGCCTCGATGGCCGCGGTCATGCCGGTGACACCGCCGCCCACCACCAGGATGTTCTTGTTCAGTGACTGCTCACCGGAGGCGGCGGGAATACTCATGGATTTGAGCTCGGCGCAGGCCATGCGGATATAGTCGTCCGCCATCTCCTGGGTGGTTTCCGTGTTTTCATCAGTTTCGGGACGCACCCAGATGACACCCTCGCGCAGGTTGGCGCGGGTCAGGGCCACGTCGGGGAAGTTGAAGGCCTCCACCTTGGCGCGGCGGGAGCAGGCGGCGATCATGACATGGGTGACATCGTCATTGGCGATGTCGTCTTTGATCATCTGCACGCCTTCAGCGTTACAGAGCATCTCGTGCTGCTTGCAGCTCTGCATCTTACCGTCGCGGGTGGCAGTGGTCTCAAGCTGACCGGCGTCCAGGCGTTCGCCAAGACCACAGCCGGTGCAGACATATCCAGCAAATTTTTTCTCGTCAGCCACTCTCTTAACCCTCCGTCGCTGCTACGCGGTTGACCACTTGGATGGCGCGCAGGGCGGCGCCAGTGGCGTGTTGAACGGCGCGGTTGACATCCAGTGCATCGGAGGAGCAGCCGGCAGCGAAGACGCCGCCGTTCTCAGGCGCAGGCTCGATAAAGCCCTCCTCGTTGATGACGATCTCCACCGGGAAGCTCTCTTTGTCCACGCTGGGCTCCATGCCCACGGCCAGGACCACCAGGTCGTGCTCGTTGGCGTAGCGGTTGTAACCCTCGGTATCGACACCGTGCAGGGTGGGGTTGCCGTTCTCCTTGTTCTCCACGATGGAGGCAACCTTGGATTTGATGAAGCTGACGTTATCCTTCGCCTTCACCGTCTGGTAGAAGTCCTCGAAGCGGTCGATGGCGCGGATGTCGATGTAGTAGATTGAGATGTCCACCTCGTCCGCCGGATAGGTGGCCTGTTTCAGGGAGGCCATGCAGCAGATGCGCGAGCAGTGCAGCAGGTGGTTCTTGTCACGGGAGCCGGCACACTGGATGAAAGCTACCGATTTGACCTCTTTGCCGTCGGAGGGACGGGTAAGCTTGCCGCCGGTGGGGCCGTTGGGATCGGCCATGCGTTCGAACTCCACGCTGGTGATCACGTTGGCGATACGATCGTAGCCGTAGGGCTGAATCTTGTTGGCATCGTAGGGTTTCCAGCCGGTGGCCCAGACCACTGCGCCGGCCTTGAATTCGATGGTCTCTTCCTGCATATCGAGATCGATGGCGTTGACCTTGCAGGCGTCTTTGGCCTTCTGCGCGTCATCGGTGCCGATGATCGCCGGATCCAGGACATAACGCTGGGGATGAGCCATGCGGTGGGGCAGGTAGGCGCCTTTGCGCTTGCCCATCTCGTAGTTGAATTCGTCGTCGAATTCAGCCTCCACCGCTTTGGCGCAGTCGCCGCAGCCGGTGCAGTTCTCGTTCACATAACGGGGGCTGATCTTGACGCTGGCGGTGTAGTTGCCCGCCTCACCCTTGATATCCGTAACCTCGGCCATGGTGATGATGTTGAGGTTCGGGTTCATCTTCGCCCGGCGCTGATTGATCTCCAACCCGCAGGTGGGGAAGCAGAGCTTGGGAAAGTATTTGTACAGCTGGGTGACGCGACCGCCGACATAGGGGCGCTTTTCAACCAGTACGACCTGTTTCCCGGTCTCGGCGGCCTCCAAGGCAGCGGTCATGCCGCTGATGCCGCCACCGACCACGAGAATAGTCTCATTGGTTGCGATTACTTCCGTCATGGATCTTCCTCCGTTGCGGAATGGCTTTAGATTCTGGACCCGATACCTTACTCGTCTTCCGGCGCGCCTTCTATATCCCAGCTGGGAATAGTCCATCGAATTTTTCAATGAGATGATAGAGTTGGGTTATGGTCTATAAGCCTTTGCTAATGAATACTGGTCCAAATGACACCTAAAAGTTAGGGGGGATTGGTAGGTGGTACGAGGCTGTTCTGTGGTAAGCATGTTATTTGGATGAGACCTTGTGCCAGAAAAATCCGTTGTAAACACACGTAGATTTTCTTGGTTTATGTCCACCCAGAAATAATGAGTCCCAACCTACCCCCACCGCGCCTGGCGATTGTCTTTCTCCGACGCCCCGACAGCATACCCCAAGGGCACTTCCTGCGGGCGCATCCCTGTGCTGACGGGGCTTGCGCGGCGTCCATGCCGCTTCTACGAAAGACAACCGCCAGGCGCCTACCAGCGTCCAAGGCATTTCTTGACGGACACCAGTCAGTATCCCATCAGGAGACAGAGGTTTTTTTGTAAAACCACGTCATCCCGGCGAATACCGGGGGTCCAGAGAGATCAATGAGTTACTGGATTATTCCCTCTGCCACCTTTCGGGCCAGGCCCTACCTGCCATAGTTGGAAAAGTGGTGATGGAAGGTTCTTCTGCCCTCGAGCAGCATCTCTTCGAAGGTCTCTGCCGGGACGGGGGGGCTGTAGAGATAGCCCTGACCCTCCTGGCAGCCCATCTTCTGCAGCAGCGACTGCTGCGCCATGGTCTCGATGCCCTCGGCGGTGATCCTCAATCCCAGGTTCTTGCCCAGGGAGACAATGGCCTGGGTGATGGCCACGGCGTCGCTGTCGTGGGGCATGTCGCGGATGAAGGAGCGGTCGATCTTGAGCTTGTCGATGGGCAGCTGCTTCAGGTAGGAGAGGGAGGAGTAGCCGGTGCCGAAGTCGTCGATGGCAATCGATACCCCGAGCTTCTTGAACACGTCGAGCACCGGCACCGAGTGTTTCATCTGCCCCATGAAGATGCCTTCGGTGACCTCAAGCTGCAGCATGTCCGGGGGGCAGCCCGATTCGGCGATGATCTGTTCGAAACGCAGGATCAGATCGGTCTGCATGATCTGCCTGACCGAGAGGTTGATGGCCATGCGTCCTTGAAACAGCCCCTGGCGGTGCAGGTAGCGTGTCTGATCGCAGGCCTCCTGCAGTACCCAGTTGCCGATCTCATGGATCAGGCCCGACTCTTCCGCGAGGGGGATGAAACGCGCCGGCGGGATAATCCCGAGCCGTGGATGGTGCCAACGCAGCACCGCCTCGGCACCGGTCATCTCACCGTTGTGCAGGGAGATCTGCGGTTGGTAATAGAGCAACAGCTGATTCTGTTTCAAGGCACCGCGCAGCTCGGTTTCCAACAGCAGCCGTTCGAATGCGGTTCTGGTCAGTTCCGAGGTGTAGTAACGGTAGCTGTTGCGTCCCTGTTCCTTGGCCTGGTACATGGCGGCATCGGCATTCTTGGTCAGGTCGGCCACGTCCTTGCCATCCTCGGGGAAGATGCTGATGCCGATGCTGGTGGTGACATGCAGCTCCCGTCCGGCGATCTTGAAGGGGGCCTTGAAGTTTTCCTGGATCTTCGAGGCGACCACCGCCGCCTGGCTGGGATCCTCCAGATTTTCCACCAGTACTGTGAATTCGTCACCGCCTAAACGTGCGGCGGTGTCGTCATCCCGCAAGATATTCTGCAGTCGTGTGGCAACCTCCTTCAGGAGTTCATCTCCCATGGCGTGGCCAAGGCTGTCATTGATGTTCTTGAAGCGATCGAGATCGAGAAACAGCACGGCCAGTTGACGCTTTTGGCGTTTGGCCTGGGCAATGGCATGTTCCAGACGATCCTCGAAGAGCAAGCGGTTGGGCAGATTGGTCAGGGAGTCGTGGTGGGCCAGATGCTCCAGTTGGGATTGAGTCTGCTTAATACTGGTGATATCGGAGAAGACCACCACATAGCGTTGGCTGTGCCCCTGTTCGTCCTCTACACAGGTGATCGTCATCCACGCAGGATAGGTTTCACCGTTTTTTCGCTGGTTCCAGATCTCGCCGCGCCAGGAGCCGACCTGATTGACCTCGCCCCATATCTCGTCAAAAAAATCCGGTGAGTGCCTGTTGGATATCAGCTGCCGTGGATGCCGATTGATGATCTCATCCTCGCTATAGCCGGTAATCTCGGTAAAGGCTGGATTGACTGAATCGATAATACCCTGGCTATCGGTAGTCAAAACACCCTCCATGGTGTGTTCGATGATCTGTACCGCCTGCTGCAACTTGGCGTCTGAATCCTTGCGTTGTGTGACATCGGTGAAGACCAGCTGGGTGGCAGGTGCCCCTTCATGCTCTGCCGGACTGACAAACACCTCGACCATGATGATGGCCCCGTCAGCCCGGTTGAATGCGGCCTGATAGGGTCGGCTGTTGTGATTGCGCAGTAACTTCAGTTGCGATTTCTGCAGTTCGGGTGGGCCTTCATGCAGCAGTTTGCTGATAGGCTCGTCGATCAACTGCTTCCCCTCGGAGACGGCGAGGGTTTGTTTTGCAGCCTTGTTGAGAAACACGATCTTCTCGTCTTGCAACAGCAGAATCGGGGTGGGCGAGTCATCGACCAACTGACGGTAGCGATTTTCACTGCGATGCAGAGCCTGTTTGGTTTGCTCCGCTTCGCGCCTTACCGCGGCCTCTTTTAGTTCCCGTTCAATTGCGGGTACCAGCCGGGTGAGATTTTTAAAATTAACGAAATCGTTGGCACCTGCCTTTAGTAGGGTGACGACCTTCTCTTCGCCGATATGGTCGGAAACCAGGATGAAAGGTATATCCAGCTGTTGATTCTGCAGGAACTTAAGGCTCAATTCCGGGGCGCAGTTTGCGACATCAGTGGCCGACAGGATAAGGTCCCAACTCTCGGTTTGCAGGGCGTTCTTAAGGGATTCTAAAGAATCTATGCGCAGGGTAGATAGGTCCAGGCCGCCACGCAGAAGCGTGTTGCACAACAGATCATGTTCATATTCGGACTCCTCTATAACAAGAGCCCGCAGTTGTCCTGACATCAACATTCCCTGAAATGTTTCTTACATACGACAATGGCAGATAAGTGATTTGATCTCCTTTATACGACCAAAGGTTCCTATTTGCTATTGTCACCAGCCTCACCTTAAATAGAGCTATGGCGTTAGTTTAGCGACTGCCCCAGCGAGTAAAGTATAATTCACTATTGCTATCTGTTGTTGAGTTAAGTTGCAGTAGGCCTGGTTCTGACGGGCCAAAAACTCCTGTTTTGCTGACTGTTTAACACTCTAGAACTGCTTAAGTGGCATATAAAAGCCCCTGGCAAGGCCGTGGTTTAAGGAGTTGCGCTCATCATCAGCCCCGGTTAGCGTTGACGTCCAATACTTAAATTACTTTAAGACTCAAAATTTGAAACCTGAAGAGTACTTTTTCGAGAAAGAACCCTATTACGAACCGGTGAGGGATGAGATCGCGGTTTTTGAGGCCGCCTATCGCAATCAATTGCCGGTGTTGTTGAAGGGACCCACCGGTTGTGGCAAAACCCGCTTCATGGAGCACATGGCGTGGCGGCTGAAACGTCCCCTGATCACTGTCTCATGTCATGATGATTTGACCGCCTCCGATCTGGTGGGCCGCTTTCTGGTCAAGAACGGCGAAACCCTGTGGGTGGACGGTCCACTGGCCGCCGCCGTGCGTGCTGGCGGCATCTGTTATCTGGATGAGGTGGTGGAGGCACGCAAGGACACCACTGTGGTGATCCATCCACTGGCTGATGATCGGCGGGTCTTGCCGATGGAGAAGGTGGGTGAGTTGCTCGAGGCGACTGAGGATTTTTGCCTGGCCATCTCATTCAATCCGGGATATCAGAGCGTCCTCAAGGATCTCAAGCAGAGTACGCGTCAGCGCTTCGTTGCCCTGGAATTCGATTATCCGGAAGTCGAGCTGGAGAAGAAAATCATTAAAAATGAGGCGGCGGTGGATGGGGAGATGGCGGCCCGACTGGTGAAGTTTGCCCATATGACGCGAAACCTCAAGGGCAGCGGTTTGGATGAAGGGGCCTCAACCAGGTTGCTGGTACATGCTGCAAAACTGATTGCCAGCGGGGTTGATCCGGTGATCGCATGTCGGGCCTGTGTTGCCCAGGCATTGACAGACGATGCGGATATGCTGGTGGCAGTTAATGAACTCAGTGCCTCACTCTTCTGATCAATCGCCGGCATGAGGTCTGAACTCAACCAGGCGCAGATTCAGACACTGCTCGATGACTACTTCGAAGTCGAGTACAGCTTCCGCAACACGCAGAAGATCTGTGAGGAACTGCTTGGTCTGCAAGCCGATGACCAGAGATTCATCCTTGATTGGATAAAGCGCACCGCCAGTACCCATATCGAGATTGCCTATCAATTTGCACAACAGGCGCCTGGGGTGATGCGCCTGATGGACAGGGCAATGATAGAAGCTTGGTTGGTGCAGGCAATGGATGTATACGATCTTTCCGGCCTGCATCCGGCATTGGCGACGATTCGGGACGTGGACGTATTTGTGGATCAGGGACGGGAGCGGGCTGCCGGATCGCTCTTCGATGAACAGGTTGGCGTGCTGCTCCCGTTCGTGCAGGGATTGTCAGGGAGAAAGTTGAAACTCGAGCGGGCCGATACGCTCTATACCGACGGTGAGGTGATCTTCCTTCCCGCTGTCATGGCCCATCTGCCCAATGCGCGGGACAATTTCTTACTCTACAAAGCGGCGGTGGCCTATCATTGGGCGCAGGTTCGTTTCGGCACCTTTCGCGCCGATTTGATTGCCTACCTGCAGGAGCATCCCCAACCGGACAGGGCACTGCGCTATTTTCATGCGGTTGAAAGCGTGCGTCTGAATGCCTGCATCGAACGCGAACTGCCAGGTCTGTTTCGGGAAATGGGTGAGCTGGAGAGGAAATTGAACCCTGCATCAAAACCCCCGGGCTGGGAGCAACAGCTGGCCTATCTGCGAGAGCAGGATGCCACCGCACAGGATTCCCTTGAGCTGAGTAAACGCATCCTCGGCGAGCCGCTGCCGAAGATACTTCCATTCCATGGGCAATTGAAACCGGCCCTGGTGGAGGCGGTTATGCAACGCCGGATCGAAAGGGAAAAAGTGAAGCTGCGAGTGGCCTTGAAGGCGATTGCCGACGATCTGAAACAGTCCAATGATGAGCAGGAGCCGATTCAGCGGTTTTCCATGTCGGCGCCGGATGATCAGGCGTCGCGGGAGGAGATGCAGTTTGAATTGCAGGTGAATGGAAAAACCGTGCCATTCTCCGAAGAGATTAAGAATCTCGCGGTATCGATTGTGCAGGATCTTGGGGATATTCCCGAAGAGTATCTGACCCCAGCGGGGCCCGGTGAGTACGATCTGAAAGAATTGGAAGATGAGACATTGAAGCCGCAAGAGGTGTGGAGCGGTACCTACCATGAAGATGGAGCGTTTCTCTACCAGGAATGGGATTATCGGCGCAAGCACTATCGCAAGAATTGGTGTGTGGTGCGGGAGATGCCCGTGCAGGAGGTGCACGACGATTTTGTGGCCGGGGTGATGGTCAAATATCGACGCTTATTGTCGAGTCTGCGCAAGACATTTGAGGCGTTGCGGGATGAAGATCGGCTGCTCAAGCGTCAAGCTCAGGGTGATAGCGTGGACATCGATGCCTTTGTCGAGGCTTGGGCTGACATGCACAAAGGATTGGAGATGACAGACCGCCTGTTTACGCGTATGCAGCGAGAGGAGCGAAATATCGCGGTGATGTTCATGGTGGATATGTCCGGTTCGACTCAGGGTTGGGTCAATGAGGCCGAGCGAGAAGCCCTGGTTTTACTGGCTGAGTCACTGGAGACTCTGGGGGATCGCTATGCGATCTATGGCTTCACCGGGATGAGCCGCAAGCGTTGCGAGGTGTTTCCGGTGAAGCGATTCGATCAACCTTACGATGCTGGTGTGAAGGCCAGAATCAGCGGTATGCGGGCCGGTGACTATACACGTATGGGCGCAGCTATCCGCCACCTGAGTCATCTGCTCGGTGAAGTAGAGGCTAGAACCAAATTGCTGATCACATTGTCAGATGGCAAACCGGATGACTACAATGACGATTACCGTAGCCAACATGGTATTGAGGATACGCGGCAAGCGTTGTTCGAGGCGAGACGCCAAGGCATACACGCCTTCTGCATAACAATCGATGAAGAGGGGCAGGATTACCTGCCACATATGTACGGTGCGGCGAACTATACAGTTGTCAATGAGGTTGAAAAACTGCCTTTGAAGGTTTCTGATATCTATAAAAAAATAACCACCTGAAATATGTACGCGTCAATCCACGCAAACTAAAAACCCAAATGGAGGAGTTATGAAAAGAGTGTTAATTGCCATTGCCAGCATGAGCCTGTTTACCACATCCCTGTTGGCAGCCCCTGGCTACAACTATCCTAGCTCGCGGATGCAGGCGCCTGCATACCAGGAGGTAGGGCCCGATACACTGTTGCGTGAAGGGATGACCAAATTACTGAGGTTCCTGCGTACCTCTGACAATCTCCGGCCACAACAGATTTCCGGGTTTCTTGAACGTGAAGTGGCACCCTATTTCGATTTTGCCTACATGGCGACCTGGGCGGCCGGTCCCATGAATCGGCGTATGAATGATCAACAGCGTATGGAGTTGGGGCAGAAGATCAAAGAGCTTTTGTTGGGAACGCTGGCAAAGAGACTGACAAGCTACGACAACCAGGATGTGCGTTTCTTTCGGCCACGCCGAGTCGCCGATAATGAGGTGAAAGTGAGGGTCGGTATTCTACGGGCCGGCGGCTATCCGGCAACCCTGGATTTTCGTTTCTATCGTAGTGAATCGGGTTGGAAGGTGTTCGATGTGTCGGCTAATGGCAACAGTGCATTGGCCTATTATCGCCGCCACTTCGCCAACCAAACCCGTACTCAGGCAGGCAGCAGAAACTACCTGCGATAAGCGGAATATAATTTAAACAGTGTCTGCGGGCCGTTGGGTGAATCTGCCATATGAGTGAACGACAGAAGTTCGGTCGGTGGATGATCCTTTCGGCCTGGGTGCTGTTGCTGCTGCTTTTGACCCTGCTGTTTTCACAATGGCTCGATAAGCGAAACAATCCGAACCGGGAGTTGCAAGTCACAACGATTGACGGTGATAAAACAGCTGTAGTCTTGCAAAGAAATCGAGCTGGGCACTATGTGGCCCCCGGCCGCGTCAATGGGATAGGGGTAAGGTTTTTACTCGATACCGGGGCGACCTATGTTGCGGTGTCATCCAGCCTGGCGGAGCGGGCGGGACTGCGGCGGGGGATGCCAACTCAGAGCAGGACTGCCAACGGTGTGGTGCGCAGTTGGTTGACGAAGATCGATCGGCTGCAGTTAGGGCCGATTGAGATGCGAGAGGTGAAGGCTACCATTCTGCCGTCGATGCCGGATGGGGAGGTGCTGCTCGGTATGAGTTTTCTCAAACATCTCTCCCTCAGGCAGCAGGGCGGGGAGTTGGTGATTATGCCCCAATAAGTTGGTTGAAACTGCCACTACTGATGGTAGTGGCAGTGGGTTTGATCAGCCGATTTTGTCTTTCAAGGCTTTCAATGCGGTTACCTTGACCACGGTCTTGGCTGGCTTTGCTGCAATCTTGATTGCTTCGCCGGTAGCAGGATTTCTGCCCATGCGCGCCTTGGTGCGAGGTTTGATAACCCGGCGTACCTTGACGCCGGTGTCAGGAATGGTTATCTCACCAGAGCCCCTGCGTTGCATATGACGCGTGATGAGTGAATCCAACGCTCCGAAAACTGAGGAAACTTCCTTTTTCGTCAGGCCCGTGTCTTCGGCAATAGCGCTGATGATTTGGGTCTTTGTCTGCTTGGTTGCGATGGCTTTCAAGCGTGGTGCTGCTACCACTTTCTTTGCAGCTACCTTTTTCTTCGCTGCTTTTTTTGCAGTCTTTTTGGCGGTTTTTCTGAGGGCCATAGAGTTTGCTCCTTACTGATAAACATGATTGTGCGTGTTAAAAGTAACACAGATTCTAAATAGTTAAATATGAAAAACCAGTTTTTTAACTAGTTTTTTCATGATCTCGGTTAATTTCTCTCCCATTTGTTTGATTATTTCCCTCTAAACTGAGTTGCCGGCTAACAGTGCTTGGTGCTTAGGGTGGTTACTGAGCTATGATTGACACCCATTTGGTTGCTGTCGGAATACCACTCATCAGAAGCAAATATAGACTGATTTTTAATCACGAGTTTTCAGAAATCTGATCCACGGTTCCGATGTTTTACAGCTCAGGTTATAGTACTATCCACACCAAGCCGATCTATTCAGCCCGTAAAGCTAGCGGCACTCCGATTGAATAATTGAATGAAGGATAAACAAGAAATGCGAAAAATAGTTGTTGCCTCTCTTTTAGCCCTCAGCATGATGGCCAGCCAAGCCCGAGAAATTGCAGGTATAACCTTGCCGGAGCAGATTGTCAGAGAGGCGGATAATGCTGCACTGGTCTTGAACGGCGCGGGTATTCGAAAGAAGTTCTTCGTCAAAGTCTATCTGGCATCGCTCTATCTGGGGCAAGCGACAAGTGACATCGCCGAAGTGCTGAATGTTGACGGGCCAGCCCGGGTTCAGATGCAGATTATCCACTCGGAGATTGAAAAAGAGAAATTGGTGGCGGCCTGGAATGATGGATTCAGCGCCAATCTGGACGCTGAAAAGTTACAGGCTGTGCGTGATCGACTCGATCAATTCAACGCCATGTTTCAGACAATGCGGGAAGGTGACCTGATAGACCTCGACTATATACCCGGTAAGGGCACCCATGTAACCATCAATGGCATGGAAAAAGGGGTGATACCAGGGGTGGATTTCTATCAAGCGTTGCTTCTGGTGTGGTTGGGCGACTCGCCGATCAGTAAATCCCTGAAGAAGGAGTTGCTTGGCTCGGGCTGATGATCGGGATGGGTTAGACGGATAGGCTGACGCCGCCGCGGCGTTCATCACCAATGCCTATGTGATTCCCCTTATCATCCAGCAGCACACAATGGGTTCCACCGAAGAACAGATTTTTGCTTTGCCAATGCTGTTGCTTCGGGAACTCGCCCATCAATCTGTCACCGATTGCGGCCTCGATCCCTGGCTCCATACTTAGGAGTTCGCTTTCGTAGTGGATGCGGGGGAATGAGATGGCCCGATCCAGAGGCATACTAAAATCGAGCAGATTGATGATTACCTGTATTATCGCACTGCGAATCCGGTTGGAACCACCGGAACCCAATACGATCGAGCGGCCGTCATCGGTCAGGATCAGGGTGGGTGCCATCATCGATGCGAGGCGGCGGTCGAGGGGCCATTGATGGAAACCCTTAGGATTCAGGTCCTCCTCCCCTAACATGTTGTTCATCATAATCCCTGTGCCCGGTATCACATAACCGCTGCCCTCGCCGTTGGAGAGGGTCATGCTGGCAAGATTTCCATCCCGGTCCGCGATACTGATTTGGGTGGTGCCGCGGGTGGACAACCCTCCCTGGCGCAGTCGTTTTTTAAACTGCTCACTGATATCGGGGTCGAGTAGGCGCTCCATGGATGAATGGTGATCCATTCTTGCCAGCTGCGTTATCTGCATGGTTTGTGCGAGTCTTCTGATATGAGCCTCTTCACCGGGACCGTTCGGATCGATAGTGTGGGAGGCCAGTTGACCCAGGGAAAAGGCGATCAGTGTGCCACCCAGGGAAGGCAATGGATTGGTCAATATCTGTGCACCGCGGTATCTGTACCGCAGAGGCGTGCGCTGGACTACCCGATAACCAAGCAGATCATCCATTTGCAGATGGCCGCCCCTGTCTCGGCAGTCATTGACCAACTGTCTGCCTGCCTCACCTTCGTAGAATAACCGCTCCCCTTCGTGTTGAAGGACCTCCAGAAAATCTGCTAAGGCGGGCAAACGATGCCGTTCACCCTCAGAGATCAGGAGTTCAGGGTTTTTTGGCGAGGCATTGATCTGAAGGGCCTCCGGGGTTGCGCGCAGAATTGGCGCGACAATGGTCGATATCAGGTGCTGAAAAGGATTGATGGTGACACCTTTATGGGCCAGTTCGATCGCCGGTTGAAACAGGGTTTTCAGGGGTAACCGACAGTGATTTTCATGAATGGCGTAGAGGCCCTTGATGAACCCGGGTGTGGCAATGGACCCCATGCCGATGTGGAAGGTTTGGCTGGCAGTGCCGAAATCCGCCTCAATCGGATAGAAGCCGAGTGCCTCCTCGCGGAGCTTCTGCTGCGGGGTTTGGGCGAAGAAATCATACACCAGCGGGTCAGATTGAACCGGCCTGGCGGTGAGAAATCCCCCTCCTCCCAGGGATGCGAGTACCGGCTCTGCCACACAGGCGGTCAGCATCGAGGCCACTACCGCGTCGAAGGCATTTCCCCCCGCCCCGAGGATTTCACACCCTGCCTTAACGGTTTCGTAATGTCCGGCGGCAATAATGCCCTTAAACTGTTTCACATTTCACCCTTGTGATATTAAATTAATTGATCTGGGTCGTTGCATCATAACCTTGATCCCGCTATGGTTTTGGGTCCGCACTTTTAGTGCGAACCGGGTCGAGATTCGCTCATATAATAAGGTTAATATACTCGTTCAGTTTTAAAAAAATGTGCCGTTACATAGAGGAGCGACGTGACCTCTCCATTAAGGATCAAAATTCCTGAGCATATTAAGAATGGCTGTGCCCGATAGTAAAAACGATGACGTCCTACTCAAGAATCTGGTGCCTCTGAATACGCTTTCAGAGGAGCAGCTCGGACATCTTTTGAGCCAGATTGCCATTGAGAAGGCCAAAAAGGGTGATTACCTCTTTCGCGAAGGGGATACTGACCACCAGAACGTCTATCTGCTCTCCGGAACAGTGGCCCTGCTGTCTGGGCAGAAGGAGATGGACCTGATCAGTAGCGGAACGCCTACAGCCCGTTTCGCCCTCGCGCACCAGCTGCCGAGAAAGCACTCCGCACAGGCGAGGACCAACGTCAGTTTTGTGCGTGTCGACAGCCGTTTACTCAGCGATATGCTGGCCCGAAGCCATAGCGCCAGCTATGAGGTGAAGGACATCGAGCAGCCGAGCAGCGACGATTGGATGACCCTGTTATTGCAGTCACCGATTTTCCAACAAATTCCTCCGGCAAATCTGCAGCGTGTCATGATGCGGATGGAGGAGATCAAGGTCAAAGCAGGGGATGAAATCATCACCCAGGGGGAAGAGGGAGACTACTTCTATCTCATCAGTAAGGGAGAATGCAACGTCTCGCGTACCCCTGAAGCCGGGCATGCCCCGGTAGAGCTGGCCATTTTGCGTGCCGGAAAAGGGTTTGGCGAGGAGGCTCTGATCTCCAACAAACCCCGCGGCAGCTCGGTCACCATGACCACAGACGGTGTGCTGGTACGCTTAAGCAAAAATGATTTCATCGAGTTGGTCAAACAGCCCCTTTCCAGGTCGATCGATTTCAAGGAAGCAGCCGGAATGATCGAAAAGGGGGCGCTCTGGTTGGATGTGCGTACCCCGGAGGAGTATGAAGAGGGGCATCTTCCCGGTGCGATTAACCTGCCATTCTTCTCCTTACGCTTTCAAGCCTCCAGCCTTACCCTCGATCGTGCCTATGTGGTGTATGGTGAGGAGGTCGGTCAATCCGCCACAGCCGCATATCTGTTGACTGAGCGTGGAGCAGAGGTCTTCGTTGTGGAAAGCAACTGGGATCAGATCGCTGAGATCGCCGGTTTCAATAGACCAGGGGATGGGGCTGCAACCAACAATGTCATCGACTTCAACCGGGAATCGGATGAGGCTGACGATCCCGCCGAGGCTGTCGGTGTACCGCAATCGGTGGTAGATCGTCTGCAAAAGGAGTTGCAGGATGCCCAACACCAATTTGATCAGGAGCTGGAACAGCGGCATACCGAAATAAAGCTCCTCCGCCAGGCCCTGGCCGTGGCCAAGAACCGTATGCAAACCGGCGAGGAGGGGGCAAAAAACGCCCATGCCTTGGAGCAGGAAGTCATCTCCTTGCGTGAATCCCTGGCGATGGCGGAATCCAGGCTAGCGGAAGGAGAAGGCCTGGAGGCTGAAAGGCAGGTGCTGCAGGAGAGGATCGATGATCTGGAACATGCACTTGATGCGACTCGAGCGGATGTGAAGGAAGCCAGGGAGAGTCATGATCAAGCGTCACACCAGAGTAATATGCTGCGTGAACAGCTCAAGCAGCTGCAATCCAGCCAAGAAGGCAACGAGGGGCAGCTTAAGGCGGAGATAACCGAGCTCAAGCTTCAGCTTGAGAGTACCGTTCAGAGCCAGCAGGAGAGTCAAGAGCGGGAATCGCAACTGAATGGGGAAATCGAGACGCTGCAGGGTGAGCTTTCCCAACTGCAACAAGAGGTGGAAACCCGGCATGCTCAATCGAGCCAGGAGCATGAGACTATCCTCGGGGAGCGGGATGAATTACAACAGCATCTTCAGGAGGCACAAGCTCAGAGCCAACAACAGGCGGACGAATTAAAGACCCTTGCGGATGAGCGAGGTCAATTGGCTGAATCCCTGCAGCAAACGCAACAGAAGATGACCGACGAGACGGCAGAACTCGAGCAGAGGCTGGCGTCGCTCCAACAAGAGCTGTCTCAGGTGCAGTCGGCGTTGGAGCAGAATCAAGCCGCTCATCAGCAGCAGTCAGACGAGTTGCAGACGATTACCCAAGAGCGGGACCGGTTGAACGAATCCCTGCAACAGACCCACCAGAATATGACAGCTGAGGCCGCTGAGCTTGAACAGAAGCTGGAGGCCACTCAGTACGAACTGTCAGAAGCCAGGTCGGCCTTGGAAGAGCAACAAGCAGAGCGCCAGGAGTTGGCGGATCAGTTGCAGACGAGGAGTGAGGAGCGTGACCGGCTGACCGAATCTCTGGAGCAGACCCAGCAGAAGATGTCCGCCGAGGCGGCCGAGCATGAGCAGAGACAGGAGCAGGCCCAACATGAATTATCTCAGCTGCAGTCGGAGTTGGAGCATAAGCAGGCCGAGCATCAGCAGGTGGTTGCCGAACTCCAGGATCAACTGCAGGAGACCAATCAGAGGATAGAGCAATCTGCACAACAGGCAGAAAGCCAGGTCAACGGCCTATTACAGACTCAAGAGGAGCTGAAACAGCAACTGGAAAGCGCCGATTCGGCTCAAGTTACGCTGCAAAACGAACATGAAGAACTGCAGGAACGATATGGTAAAGAGCATGACCAGGTCATCTCCTTACAGCAGGAACTGCAGGCCTTGGAAGACCGCAGAAACGGTCTGGAGAAGGAACTCGAGGCGGTACGCCAGGCTGGCAATGATGCTGATGCCCAATATGCCAACGCCATGGACTCCCTGCGTGGTGATCTTGAAGAGGCTCGAAGTGCCCTGGATCAGCTCAGGCAAGAGAAACAGCACAGTGACGAGCAGTTGTCGGGTCGCGAACAGGATCTTGAAAAATCGGAAGCTAGGGCCAGGGAGTTGCAGGATTCCCTCGATGAGCAGGCAGGGCGTCATAGCGGTGAGCTAACTGAGCTGCAGCAGAAATTGGAAGCCTTCGAGCAGGCACAGCAACAGGCAGAGGAGAGAGAGCAACAGTTGCAGCAGGAGTTGGAGGCACTGCAGCTGCATGAGGATGAGATCACATCCCGCTCACATGAGGCGCTGCTATCACTCAAAGAGCAGTTGCAGCAGGCAGAGGCGGAGACCAAGCAGCAAAATGAAAAACGGGTTGAGTTTGAGGCGCTGCTTGAGCAGGAGCATCAGACGGCTCAATTCCTCAAGCAGTCTCTTGAGAGCGCTGAACAGTCGGTGAGTCAGACCAATGTCGAGTTGGAAGAGCAAAAAGAGTTGCAGCAAACCCTTGAAGGACGACTGACTGAACTGCAAGAAACCCTGCAGGGTGCCGAGCAGGCAAAGCACGATTTACAGCAACAACAGGATCAACAGCAGCTTGAGTGGCAGGAGCGTCTAGAGGCTGCGGAACAACAGCTCAATGAAAAGGCTCAACAGGCAGAGCAGTTGGGAGAGACACTGGAGGAGACCCGGCAGTCCCTGGATTCAATGGATCAGGCTCGGTCTGAGCTGGAGGCCAGGCAGCAGCAACTGACCACGGAAAAGAGTGAATTGGAGCAACAGCTGAGTGAGGTTCAGGCCGAACTGCAGCAGTACCTGCAGTCAATGGACAAGGTCTGCGCAGAGATGGAGACGAACCAACAACAACTGGCCTCTGAGAAGAGTGAGTTGGAGCAGCAGCTCAATGAGGCGCACGAATACCGGGAAGGCATTGAAACGAGCTTGGCGGAAGAGCGACAAACCGTCGAGAAATTGCAGCAAGAGTTGACAGCTGAGAAGACCGCTGCCGAGTCCGTGGCGGCATCCTTTAGTGAACTGGATGCGAATCACAAGGAGTTGCTGGAGGCAAAACACTCCCTAGAGCAGCAGCTGGTGGATCTAAATAGTGAGCTTGAACAACAGCGGCAAGAGCTCGTGGGATTTAACGAGCGCAGCGAACTACACGATGAGCAGGAGAAGACGCTTTCTCAAACCGTGGTCCAGCAAGAGCAGGATATTGAGTCACTGCAACAGCAGCTACAGGAAAGTGAACAGGCGCTTGAGCGCCTCCAGGGGGAAGCCCAGGAAGAGACCGAGAGTCACCGGCAGCGCGAGCAGGAGTTGAAGCAGTCTGTCGGGCAGTTGCAGGCTGAAATGGATGAGTTGCATATCGCTCTGGCGGCTTCCGTGGAGGGTGCGGAACAGATGGTCGACAAGCGCAAGCTGAAAGAGAGCAAGGACGCGCTGCACAAGGCGGAAGAGAAGATCAAGACGCTACAACGTGAGGTAGCGGGTCTGCGTGAAGTCCAGATGGAGATGGAGAGTCAGCTCAGTGACGACGTGGAAAACGAAGTGCATGCGCTTCGGGTAGAACTGGAAGCTGAACAGAAAAAGCGTGAGAAATCGGAAAAAATGGCGCGCCAGGCGGATGTCTTGCGACGTGAGCGCGATGTCCAGGAGACGGCGATTGAGATGCTGGGCGAGGATCTCGAGGCGCTTACCAAGGAGAAGGAGAGCCTGACCCGACAGCTTACGGAGATGCGCAATCAATATACCGACATGGTCAATGAAAATGACCATCTCCACTCTGAAATGAGCGGTATGCGAGAGCAGGTCTCCGATTCCAGTCTGGCAGATGATCTGCTGGGTCAGATGGAGGAATTGCGGCACAAGGCCGAGAAATATGAGCGCGAACGTGATGGCGCCAAGGCTGAAGCAAGCAAGATGCGCCGGGAAGTGAGCGAGCTGCGCAGCGTTATCGAGACCTATGTGGAGCAGATTCAGGATGTCCAGTCCTTCGGTGTGGACGAACAGGTGAACGCGCTGCGTACGGAGCTGGATATGGTGCGCCGTCAGGCGGCAGCGGATCTGGAGCATATGCGTAGCGAGTTGCATGCCGCCAAGTCCCGTCTGGGTTCATCGGAAAATCGCGATGTTGACGAAGTGGCAGCACTTCAGGCCAGTCGCCAGGAGCAGGTCGCATTACAACAATCCCTGAATGAGAAGGATCACCTGTTGAAGATGTCGCAAAGTCAGTGCCGCTCTTTGGAGGATGCCATCGAGGACAGGGACAAAGAGGTGGATCAACTAAAACGTAAGCTGGAACTGTTACTGAGAAAGGCAGGCGGTTTGGAACAGTCTTCGGAGCAGTATGAGAACAGCCATCTGGCGGACGATTCCGTGATGCACAAAGAGACAACCCGGCAGTCGCCTAGAGATAAGAGCGGTACCGGACCAGACTCCAAACGTACATCCCTGGGACGTCTGTTTCGCAGGAAATAGACTGCCCAAACAAGGTGCCGGGTAGACAATTATGCAGGTGCTTGCGGTTGGCGGCGCAACCC
>JBEVVS010000018.1:0-62017 GCA_040507005.1 Candidatus Thiodiazotropha sp. | reverse complement strand
GCATCGTTGCCGCCAAAGAGATGCTGCCTGAGACATTCTTCAATGACCTATTCAAGTTTGCGATAGTACGCAATCCATGGGACCTGCAGGTCAGCTCCTACCACCACATTCGCCGCGAGCGTCCACACCTGATTGCCCATCTCAACGACTTTGAACAGTTCATGCGTTGGAAACTCGATGCGGAACGCCCCTACCAATACCATGTGGACACCTCGATCCAGTCCCAGCTCGACTACCTGATCGACCTGCAGGGCAATATCCTGGTCGACTTCATCGGCCACTACGAAACCCTGGGCAGAGATTTCAACGAAATCACCCAACGCATCGGCGTCAAGCATCTGCAACTCCCCCACAAGCGCAAGGCCACCGACAGAGGGAAAGACTACCGCAGCTACTACAGCGACGAGCTGGCGGCACTGGTGGGTGATCACTTTCGCAAGGATATCGAGGTGCTGGGATACAGCTTCGATCCGCCGGCAGATGCCGGCCGGGAATGAAAGCTGGCCAATGCTTATTGTTAAGAAGTCCGCAAGTGAATGCTAATAAACGCAAATGTTTTTTTGATGTATTAACTTCTCATCACGCGAAAGAATGATTACCCGTTTTGCTGAATCTGGATTTCAGCACCAGCACCGCTCACTTGCTGAAACCGGAAGCTGAACTAATCCGTTTTCAGCGCAACCCAGCACATTGATGGCCTCAATGAAGCTTGATTGCCGGATCGATGCTGCGCCGTAACATGCGGGCCAGGGTGGTGAGCCCGGTGCGCCACCAACCAAACAGGGTCAGCTGATGCATCTTATAGAGGGAGAGGTAGACCCAACGGGCGATCCAGCCGCTGACTCGAACACTGCCGGTAATCGCCCCCATCAGACTACCCACGGTACTGTAGCGCCCAAGGGTAACCAGTGATCCGTAATCCCGGTAGATATAGCGTTTATCGAAACTACGCCCCTTGAGCCTGGTTACCAGCGCCTTGGCGACGAAAGAGGCCTGCTGATGGGCGGCCTGGGCCCGCGGCGGTACCAGATCCCCCTCCTCGTTCATCACACAGGCGGCGCAATCGCCGATGGCGTAGATACGCTCATCGTCCTCCAGGGTCAGGTCGGGATTGACCCTCAGCTGGTTGATGGGATTGATACTGAGACCGAGGTCACCAAGGAAATCGGGACCCTTGATACCGGCGGCCCAGACCTTGACGGTGGCGGGAATCACCAGACCGGAGGCGGTATGGACCGCATCCGCCGTCACCTGGGTGACCTTCTCCGAGACATGCACCTGGATCCCCAGGCTCTCCAGCTCCTCTTGAACCTGGCCGGAGAGCTTCTCCGGCAGGGCGGGCAGGATGCGCGGGCCGGCGTCGAGGATATGCAGGCGGATATGGTGGTCAGGCTCGATGGTCTCGAAACCGTACTGGGCGATCTGACGGGTGACCTGGTGCAGCTGGGCCGCCAACTCCACACCGGTGGCCCCGGCGCCGACGATGGCCACGTCCAGCTGCCCCTCCCGTAATGGCTCCTTTTGGGTATTGGCGCGGATCAGGGCCTCCAACAACTGCTGCTGAAAGGCGCTGGCCTGGGACTTGGTATCGAGCATCAAACAGTGTTCCTTGACCCCGGGAATGCCGAAATCGTTGCTCACGCTGCCGATGGAGAAGACCAGATAATCATAGTGAAAGCTGCGGCTCGGTATCAGCTCCTCCCCCTTGTCGTTGAGCAGCGGGGCCAGGATAACCCTGCGCTCGACCCGGTCCAGGCCGGTCATGGCACCGAGACGGAAACGATAGTGGTTCCAGCGGGCATGGGCCAGGTAGCCCAGGGCATGCTGGTCCGGATCGAAGGTACCCGCCGCCACCTGATGCAGCAACGGCTTCCAGACATGGGTGCGGGTGGCGTCGATCAGGGTGATCTCCGCCCTGCCCCGCTTGCCGAGACTCCTGCCGAGCCGGGTGGCGAGTTCCAGGCCAGCGGCTCCGCCGCCGACAACGACTATCTTCGGTGTCTCAGACATGGATTGCCCCCGATCTGATAAAAATTTTCGAAGTGGGTATTAATACGACTTAGAAGAACGAACTTTAGCAGGTTGTCCTGTGCCTGTCTCTGATCAAATATTGCGCGGCGAACTCCACTTACGACCTAGGAGTCCGCGGCAGGCAGTCCCATGGCGGCAAGATACCCGGCCACGCTATTTTCCAGACGATAATCCTCCACCGCCGTCATCAGTTCCGCTTTTGAGAGTGGATTATCCAACTGTCCCGCCATGGCTTGCGCCATCGCGGAGGCATCGCCCGGCTTAACCAACAGATCAGCGGACAATCCACCCAGCAGCTCCGCCGGGCCGCTGGGACAGTCTGTGGAGACTACCGGTGTGCCGGCGGCCATCGCCTCCACGAGCACATTCCCCATACCCTCCCATAGGGAGGAGAGCACAAACAGGGAGGCCTGTTTCATATAGGGATAGGGGCTTGCCACGAAGCCCGGCAGCGTGACCCGATCCTCGAGTCCGAGTCGTTTGATCTCCTGTTCCAAGCGATCCCGGGCGCGCCCCTTGCCCAGTATCATCAAGCGGCAATCGTGACTCTTTGCCAGCAGGGCGAAGGCCCGGATCAGGGTGGTGAAGTCCTTGCGCCGGCAGAGTTCACCGGCCCCCAGAATCACCGGAGGCTCTCCCGCCTGGAACCAGGGATGGTCCAGGGGCTGCTCCAGCTGTTGCAGAAAACCGGGGGTGACGATCGGACTGGGCACGGCTGTAATACGCTCCCGGGGCAGCCCGACAGTCTCGGCGAGGTCATCAGCCGCCCCCCTGGAGGGGGTCAGGATGGCATCCGCCCGCCGATAGAGATAGCGCATGGAGTTGCGCTGTATGAAGCGATCGAGTGGGCTTCTGCTAGCCAGATTGGCACTCACCGTGGTACCGCTGCGCACTGCCAGGCGGGGCTTGGCACGACTCAAGGCAAGGGCCAGGATGGCGGTTCTGTTTACCCGGTCCTTGTCGGTCAGCAACACCTCTGGACGGGTACCCTTCAGATATCTCAACAACTCCGGCAGGGCCGTATAGACATGTCTGGCATTGAATTCGATAACCCGCAGGTTATGCGGCCGCTGAGGATCGAGATTGGGACCATGGTTAGCGATTTTAAGCAGGTCCACAGGGTATCCGGCCTGGGCCAAACCGGGCAGCAGATTTTGCGCCAGGCGATCAACACCACTGTGTCCCGATGTGGCCAGAAAGCAGGCGATACGTGGTTTGTTATCCATCTTTGGTCTGGGGTATGGTCAAACCGAATGCCCCAAGGTAGCCGCGGGCACTCTTTTCCAAGGTGTATTCGCTGACCGCCTCCTTGAGGCGCTGTGGATCCAACGGTTCTCTCAGGGTCTGCAACATGGCCGCTGCCAATCTCTCCGGGTCGCCCATGGGCACCAAGGGCGCCACCTCTCCAGCGCGGGTAACCTCATGGGGCCCCGAGGGACAGTCCGTACTCACACAGGAGGTGCCCAAGGCCATCGCCTCGGTCAGCACATTGGGTGATCCTTCCCAGAGTGAAGATAGAACAAACAGATTCGCTCCCTTCAGATAGGCGTAGGGATTTGCGACAAAACCGGCAAGACGAAAATCATCCTGCAATCCCAACTCTTGAGCCAATTTCAGCAACTGCCCCTCCTTGTTGCCCTGACCGAGAAGCATCAATCGACAGGGCAACTGCTGCCTTACCAAGGCAAAGGCGCGCATCAGGGTTGGAAAATCCTTTTGCCGGCGCAATCCCCCGATACCGAGAATCAGCGGCGGTTGACCTGCTGCCAACCAAGGTTCGTCGACAGGCTCTTCTGCCTGCCGGTAGAGCTCCGGGGTGATAGTTGGATTCCTGATGACATTGATCTTCTCCCCATCGATGGCACTCAGCTCCATCACTTCATCCGCCACACCTTGAGAAACGGCTATCACTCCGTCTGCATGATTGAACAACGAGCGCAACTGTCTCTGCTTCAGCCAGCGGCGCAGCGGATGGGTACCACGCGCCCGCATCCTCGATAACAGTGCCGTACCGGGTCGCAGAAAAAAACGTGTCCGGCCGGTATGGCGACGTTTCGCCTTGAGTGCCAGCTGATCATCCAATATCTTCGCCGATAGCAGAATATCGGGATCATCGCGCTTCAGATAGTCTATCAGTTTCGGCAACGCCGCCTTCTGCTTCACCACCTGGAATCTGATGACCCGCACTTCCGGCGGCAGCAGGTGGAGATAGGGCGCTTCAGTCTCTTTGACAATGAAATCCACCCGCACACCGATCAGTGACAATCCCCGGGCGATATTGACCATCATGCGCTCCACGCCGCCATCGCCAAACTTGAGGATAAACAGGCATACATGGGGCCTGCGCGGGCTTGCTTCAGGCATCAGTAAGCCAGTTGCGGAAAATTGCTGTCATTATTGGCATATCAGGGAATCTATCAGACGCAGAGCACTGTATTTTAATCAAACGTGATTATTTCATATACAAAAGGACGACATATAATTTATCATCCTTAATGAGCTGCGTGCACCCTGGACCCGCACGTGCATAGGATCACAAGGAGCAACCCCATGGTTCTGGATAACCGCAAAGGAGACAAACCGATCCCCGACAACCTCAAAGAAGTGCTGAACAATCTCCAGTTCATGGCGCTTCAGAAGGCGGAACGATTCGGTTGGAAACTGCACTTCGTGCGTAGACCTCTGTTTCAGGAGGTCCTTCCCGTGATCACAAACCCGTCTGGCAGTAAATTCGGCGTGTTGGAGAGTAACGGGGAAATCAACATGCATCCGGAGACAAAAATCAGGCAATAGCAATCGGCGCCAGTTGTGGCCTCTGGATACTAGGCCCCTATAGCCCGGTCAATCCAACTCACTCAACATGCGCTTGGCCTCTCGTCCCACCGTATTCTCAGGACCCAGCTCTATCGCCTTTTGGAATGCGGTGGCAGCCGCCACTTTGTCTCCCGCCTGAGCTTGCACGAATCCCAGAGTCAACTGGATACGCTGAAAATCAGGTTGCTTGGAAACACCGCTTTGCAATATCTCTACAGCTCGCTGGGACTGACCGATATAGAACAGTGACAAACCGAGATCGTTGTAGGTCTCCACATCATCCGGGTTGATCTTCAATGCACGTTCGTATAATTCAATCGCTTGCGGATAGTCCTTTTTCATGAAGTAGTCATCCGCAAGGCGCGCAATCAAGGCCGGGTCCTCTGTCGCCAGCTCTTCAGCGGAAGGCTGGTATTTCACCGCAGGTTGCAAACTGGCATCGAATGGAGCCATCTTCGGATGGGCCGGTACCTCAGGCGCGGCAGCCGGGACTTGGGCGGTTACGGCCCGGTTATCCTGATAGTAGCTGCGGGTTATGGCATACACCAACAAACCGTAAGTAATTTGGGCGACGACTATTACCGCCCAAGCCAAGGCACTGAATTTAGGCATATCAATCAAACCGTAAGTTTATTTCAAAGATCATGTAATCGGCTTTCCTCTACCCAGAGCATAAGCATAATGCAACCGGGTTAACAAGATCGAGGATATTACTTCGCGTTGGACTTACAAAGAAAGCAAACCTGGGCACAATGTGATAGGGATCAATATAACAATCACTGCTTGAGTAGGGCCATTAGGGTATCGAGGGGCTTTTTATCCGCTTCGATCTTGCTGCGATCTAGCCAGGCATGGGGCGGATGTTCGATTACCTCCAACCAGCCGTAGTCGTCACCATCTTGCTTGCCAATAAGATTGCGCAGCCGGCTCGCGCTTTCAACATCAGGCAATTTGACGATTAGCCTGCCCACTCGTTTTTCCCAGCGATCCATATCCCCGTTGCTCAGGCAACCAGGGTCAACCGGATTCTTGAGACAACGCCGCTTAACCGGTATGCGAATATAGTAATCGATCAGGGTGGCTGCATTCTTTGCCAGCTCGCCTTTGGGTTGCTTATCAGCACAGGGACACTGTTTGTTCGCTGCTGTGATATCCACCGGCAGGGGCATCTGAATCCGATAGGCATAGGGTGACAGATACAACTCCTCGTTGAAACTGCACTCCGTTTCGGGCTCGCTGCATTGCAAGGCATCCTCCTGTAAGCGACTCAACACCCCTCGCACCTGGTCCTGGAGCTTTTGCAGTTTTTTTATACTGTCATCCTTACCCCCCAGGGGTATCAGCTGTCCCTGGGCATTCAACACCTGAAACTTCTCCGGCTGATCGAAGATATGTTCCAGGTCCTCATACAATTTCACATAGCCGGCCCAATAATCGGCCAGCTGATCCAGCTCTGAAAGATCGAGGGGAATAGCCTTCTCCGGCCAATTGGCCAACGCGGTGTAGGGCATCAATGTGATGCGATAGTAGGCAGGGTAGTCACTGGCTTCGGTGGTGATCGTCTTGAGCTTCTCTAGCAGATCCTCTTTGCTAGCCGGGATCTCGTCCTTTCGCCCGCCAGATTGGTAGAAGCGCATGCTCACACTTTTACTTTCGATGGATCCCACCTTGCTTCCGTTGGCACTGGCCTTCACATTCGCCCCCCAGCCTGAACCGCTGAAACTGGCGGAGGCATCCTGACGCTCCTTCTTACTGTTGGTTTTTACCGTAATCAGCGCTGTCAGGCGCGCACCCCCGTAAAGCGCCGCCACATAGGAGTCGCCACAATAGTTCAGAAAGCTGGTCAGGTCACGCTTCTTGGCAAGCCGCAAGGCCTCTGAAGTCAAACGGATGGAGCCTGCATCGGGCAGGGTCTTCCTGGTCTCCGGGTCCTTGATCTCTCCGCGGCTGCCGGGCAGCAAGGGCGTTGCATAACGCACCCCGTTGTCCACCGACACATTGAGTACGAAATTCGAACTGAAACTGTTGATTTTCGTATTCTTCGCAAACTTCGCGCTACCGCTTGCACTGTATGCGATGGTCTTGACCGAGGCGGCAGCGGACACATTCATACTCTGCATCAGCTCGCGACTGTCGGAGATTTCAGACATGGTCATATACTTGGTCTGTCCCTGGTCCTCTTCAATGGAGTATTCGATGCAGACATTGGCTTGGGGTATGCCTTGATCCGAATCCCAACCCCACCCCACATCGACCCCGGTCTCGGGGTAATTGACCGAAACAGGTTGTGCATGACGACGCTCGGCTACCTGGATCTCCTCTCCTTTACCATCCCCTGGAATGCTGGCTACAACTTGTTGCTCGGGAGTGTCCGATTGGCAGCCCGCCAAAAACAGGAGCAGCGGCAGACCTGATGAGAGCCGTTGACCCATGCCACCGATAGCCGTGAGAACCATAGCCTTTCCCCATTAGATCGATACTGATTGAAGCCGCCGCCTGAATGGCATATGAGGGATCGAGTATAGCCCACTATGTGCTATACAAAATCCAATAAAGACTTGTGAGTTGTGAGTAAATCAAGATGCTGGAAGTGCATCCAGCCGCAGTGCGGAAGCTGTTCTAAGCTAATCGTCGAGTTGATAGCGGGCGCCGCAATAGGGACAGACCGCAGTACCGGTTTTTTCGATCGGCAAATAGACCCGCGGGTGCAGCCCGGCCAAGGTCTCACCTGGCCTTGGGCAGCAGAGCGGTAAATCTTTTCGCGCCACCTTCTGCGGCTCCTGTTGGGTCGAATGGGTCTCTGTTTGCATCATCCTCAATTCCCCTGATCAGACATACGCCAGCCATTCCGGATGGGTTGCAAGGCGGCCGTGTACGAGATCGAAATAGTCTTTTTGCAATATTTCCGTGATCGGACCGCGTCCACCGTTGCCGATAGGACGATTGTCCACCTCGCGAATCGGTGTCACCTCGGCTGCAGTACCGGTGAAAAAGGCCTCATCCGCGATATAGACCTCGTCCCGGGTTATCCGCTTCTCCACCACTTTGTAGCCTCGCTCTTCTGCCAGCATGATGACACTCTTGCGTGTAATGCCATCCAACGCCGAGGTCAGGTCCGGGGTGTAGATAACACCATCTCTTACAATGAAGATGTTTTCTCCGGAACCCTCCATCACATACCCCTCGGCATCCAGCAGCAGGGCCTCATCATAACCGTCATGCAGCGCCTCTTGGAGCGCCATCATGGAGTTCATATAGTTACCGTTCGCCTTGGCCCGACACATGGTGATATTGACATGATGGCGGGTGAACGAGGAGACCCGGATACGGATACCCTTCTGCATGTTTTCAGCACCCAGATAGGCGCCCCACTCCCAGGCCGCCACCATGCAGTGTACTTGCAGGTTGTCGGCCCTCAATCCCATTCCCTCGGAACCGTAGAAACACATCGGCCGGATATAGGCGGAATCGAGATTATTCTCCCTCACCGCTGCCAGTTGCGCCTGATTCAGGGTCTCCCGATCGAAGGGCATCGGCATGCTCAGGATATGTGCGGAGCGAAACAATCGATCCGTATGCTCCTGCAGGCGGAAGATGGCAGTGCCCTTCTCCGCATGGTAGGCCCGCACCCCCTCGAAGACTCCCATCCCATAGTGCAGGGTATGGGTCAGGACGTGGGTCTTGGCTTCACGCCAAGGAACCATCTTGCCATCCAGCCAGATGACACCGTCACGGTCTGCCATTGTCGACATCATTGGAACATCTCTCGTTCACTCTTTCTTGTTTTGCATCAGACAGGACCAGATGTCCTGCACCAGTGCCCGCTCTTCAGCCAGTTTCTCGACCTCGATCAGAGCCGGCAGATCCTGCAGCGCGCTGCGGTGGTAGGCCGCACGCAATACTTTATAGATCCCCATCATGCGCTCAGCCGCATAATCGTTCAGCAGGCCGAGCTTGCTCATGGTCTCCAGTAAACGAATATTGTCTGTCCAGACCAGAAGATCGGGAAACTCATGCGCCCACCGGAGGACCGTGTATTGAACCATAAATTCTATATCGACGATACCGCCGGTTCCCTGCTTGAGATCAAATTGATCCTGATTGCTCTTATCCAGGCTGGATCGCATCTTTTCCCGCATCTCGATCACTTCACGCTGCAACTGGGCAGGATCCCTCTCTTCACTGAGCACTTCCCGACGAATCGCCTCGAATTGATCCTTGACCCGCTCATCCCCCGCCACCACACGTGCCCTAACCAGGGCCTGATGCTCCCATGTCCAGGCATTATTGTGCTGGTAGGTTTCAAATGTATCCAGGGAGCTGACCATCATCCCGGAGTTGCCGTTGGGCCGTAAGCGCATGTCGACTTCGTAGAGAATGCCGGAAGGGGTGCGTGTGGTCATGATATGGATGAAGCGTTGCGCCATGCGCGCATAGAACACATCCACGGAGACCGGCTTTTCGCCATCCGTGAAGGCATTCCTGTCCCTGCAGCCATGCAGGAAAACCATATCCAGGTCAGAGCCGAAACCCAACTCGATGCCACCCAGCTTGCCATAGCCGAGCACCGCAAACCCGGTCTCGTCCTGGTTCAATCCCGGGGGCCTGCCATGGCGTCGCAGCAACTCAGTGAAGGTGAGTTGAATCACCTGCTCAATGACGCTTTCAGCGATCCAGGTCAGATAGTCGCTGACCACCATCAAGGGTATCTGATCGGCAATGTCCGCCGCTGCCACCCGCAGCCTGTTACTTTGGGCAAACAGACGCAGCAACTCCATCTGGCTCTCCAGATCATCCGCATCGATGCGGGAGACTTGATCGGCCAACTCCACACTCAGCTGATCCCGTTTAAGGGGAGAGTAGAGCCGCCGGGGATCGAGCAGTTCGTCCAACAGAATAGGATGGCGGGTCAGCATATTGGCGACCCAGGGACTGACCGCAGTCAGTTTGATCAACTGGGACAGCACCAATGGATTCTCAACCAGGAGCGCTATGTAGGCGGTTCGCTGGGTGATCGCCTCAAGCAGGCCGATCACCCGCTGCAGTGCATCGTCAGCCCAATCCGACCGGCCCACCGCCTCCAGCAGCAGCGGCATCAACTGATCCAGACGCTCCCGGCCCTTGGTGCTGAGGCGTCGGTAGGCATGGCTGTCACGAAAGGCATGCAACTGCTGCAAAGCCGCCTTGCCCTGGCGAAAGCCCACCGCCTCAAGGGCGCTGACCGCCTGCTCCTGGTCGACACTTTCATGCCACACCCCAGTGAGTGGCTGACTCGTTTCATCACTCGATGTCTGCGGCGCGGCAAAGACCATATCGAATTGCCCCTGGACCCGCTTCCGGTACTGTTCCAGCTGCAGCGAGAACTCATCCCAACCGACAAACCCCATGGATCGGGCCAAGCGCAGTCTACCCGGTTCATCATCAGGCAGCAGATGGGTCTGCCTGTCCTGCCATGCCTGCAGACGATTCTCTACCAGGCGTAAAAAACGATAGGCCTCACTCAACTCCTGCACCGTATAGGCCGGTAACAGTTCCCGCTCCTGCAAACATTGCAGCACAAGCAGGATGGGACGAATCTGCAGTGCCTTGTCACGGCCACCGCGAATCAGCTGAAAGGCCTGGCCGATAAATTCGATTTCACGAATGCCACCGGGACCCAACTTGATGTTTGCCGACATGCCTTTTTTGTGCAGTTCATTGCTGATCAGCTGCTTCATCTCACGCAGGGACTCTATCGCCCCGAAATCGAGATAACGACGATAGACGAAGGGACGTAACAGGGCCATCAGCTCGTCGCCCGCTTGGGGATCGCCCGCCACCACCCGCGCCTTGATCATGGCATAGCGTTCCCACTCCCGTCCCTGGGAGCCATAGTAACTCTCCAGGGCGCTGAAACTCATGGCCAGGGGTCCTGCGTTGCCAAACGGACGCAGCCGGGTATCCACCCTGAATACGAAACCGTCACCCGTGTGATTGTCGAGCACCTGGACCAGACGCTGACAGAGACGGATAAAGAACTGCTCATTGGTGAATTGCCGTGCGCCATCGGTGTGGCCCGCTTCCGGATAGGCGAAGATCAGATCGATATCCGATGACAGGTTGAGCTCCCTGGCTCCCAGCTTCCCCATCCCCAGCACCACCAGGGACTGCGCCTCGCCCGCCTGGTTTCGCGGGGTGCCCATCTGCTCACAAAACCAGGTGTAGAGTTTCTCAAGCGACCCCTCGATACAGCAATCCGCCAATGCGGAGAGATCTTCAAGGGTCTCATCCAATGGCGCCAAGCCGGCAAGGTCGCGCCATATGATGCGCACCATCTGGCGCCGCCTGAAATCTCTCAGCACCCGGGAGAGCGCCGCTTCGTTGTCGACACCCTGCAGCAGGCTGGAAAGTCGCTGCGCCAAATCCCCCTCGGCCAAGGAGCTGTTCAGCTGCCCCTCTCGATACAGCTCCGGCAAGAGTTCGAGATCGCGCAGCGCGGCTTGGACCACATAATCGCTTGCCTCCCAGACCTTCAATGCGGCCTGGTGAAATTCGGCCTCCTGGGGTATCGGCAGCTCTGCTTCAATAAGCTTCTGCTGCCACTGCTGCCACTGTTTTTCTGTCTCTTGTTGCAGATTCACTCAGATACCCATGTCTGATTCAGGGTGGGACTATGCCAATTATAAATTGATGCACCAGGGAATAGCCATGAGCCCCTGTAACCCAGCCACATCCAATCCCCCAACCGCTACGTATCACATTCAGGCATAACTCAATTTGACGGGTACCCGGTATGGACTGGATCAGCTTCTTTTCAATGCAGGGCGTAGCGGCACTCTCAGCCCTGTTTATCTTTGTCATCGGATGCGTTGTCTTGTTGGTCATTATTCTGTTCATTATCGACCTATTTCAAACCAAGGATGCCATTCGACACAATTTTCCGGTAATCGGCCGCTTTCGCTCACTCTTCAATCGCTTGGGCGAGTTCTTCAGACAATACTTTTTCGCCATGGACCGGGAGGAGATGCCATTTAACCGGGCGGAGCGGGATTGGGTCTACCACTCAGCTGCGGGTATCGACAACACCATCGCCTTCGGTTCCACTAAATCGTTGAATACACCCGGCACAACCCTGTTCGTCAACACCCCCTTTCCCACCCTGGCCGCGGACGCAGCCCGTGCCCCAGCGGTAGTGATCGGTGCCAACTGCGAACACCCCTACACCACCAGCTCATTGATCCATATCTCCGGCATGAGCTACGGCGCGATCTCTATTCCGGCGGTACGCGCCCTCTCTCAGGGCGCGAAATTAGCCGCTTGCTGGCTGAATACCGGTGAAGGCGGCCTCTCACCCTATCACCTGGAGGGCGGATGCGATCTGGTGTTCCAGATAGGGACCGCCAAATACGGGGTGCGTGACCCAGAAGGCCGCCTCAGTGAGCATAAGCTGCGACAGATAGCCGCCATCCCTCAGGTGAAGATGTTTGAAATAAAACTCAGCCAAGGCGCAAAACCGGGAAAGGGGGGCATCCTGCCGGGCACCAAGGTCACTCAAGAGATCGCCGAGATCCGCGGAATCCCGGTCGGCGAGGATGCCATCTCGCCCAACCGTCATCCCGAGATTTCCAACTTCTCGGAACTGCTTGAGTTCATCAATAGGGTACGTGACCTATCCGGGAAGCCGGTGGGTTTCAAGACCGTAATCGGCACCCACACCTGGCTTGAGGAGATGTGCAAAAAGATACATCAACGGGGTATCGATTGTGCCCCGGACTTTATCACCATCGATGGTGGAGACGGTGGAACCGGTGCCGCACCTATGCCACTGATGGATAGTGTCGGTCTACCCATTAAAGCGGCGCTACCCAAGGTGGTGGATATCCTGCAGCGTTACGGATTGCGGGACCGCATCAAAGTGATCGCCTCCGGTAAGCTGATCAACCCGTCAGAAACCGCGTGGGCATTTTGCGTTGGTGCCGACTTTGTCACCTCGGCCCGGGGTTTCATGCTCGCCATGGGGTGTATCCAGGCATTGAAGTGCAACAGGAACAGCTGTCCCACAGGCATCACCACCCATAACAAACGTCTGCAAAAGGGACTTAACCCGCAACGCAAGGCAATCCGCATCAAGAACTTTGTGGAGAAGATACACTATGGCAGCGGACTGATCGCCCACTCCTGCGGGGTACCCCATCCCAGAGCGCTGGCGCGTAACCATTGCCAGATCATCCAGGCGAACACTCAGCCAATTCCTCTCGACCGGCTCTATCCGAATCAACAGACACTCGCCGAGTATCTTCCGGACTGACAGCATACCCCGACCCGGGCATCAGATGGGCTTGGCCTCGCTAATCAAAGATGCAGACAACAGCCATTTAAACTAGCTGGAATCGGCCCCGCTCACTTTGAACTCAGAGAGCAAATCACCTAACAGATCGATCTCCCTGGACATCACTTCGCTGGCCTCAAAACTCTTGGCCGAGTCCTCGGAGGTAGCTTCCGCCACATGGGTTATTTCAACGATATTGCGGTTGATATCCTCCGCAACGGCGCTCTGTTCCTCGGCCGCGGTGGCAATCTGGGAACTCATCTGAGAGATGGTATCGATGACCCGGGTGATCTCCTCGAGGGAGTCATGGGCGCGGCCTGCCTGCTGCACGCTCTCGGCAGCCTGTTGTTGACTGGTCTCCATTACCGTTGCGGTCTCACGCACCCCGCTCTGTAGACTCTCGATCATCTCCTGAATCTCCTTGGTAGAGTCCTGGGTACGTTTGGCCAAGGTTCTTACCTCATCGGCCACAACCGCAAAACCACGCCCCTGTTCACCTGCACGGGCAGCCTCGATAGCGGCATTCAGGGCCAACAGGTTGGTTTGATCCGCTATCCCGCGTATCACATCGAGGACCGAGCCGATGCGTTCGCTGTCTTGCTCGACGTGCTGCACTGTCTCCACGGCTTTACCCACATCCGCAGCCAGGGCATCGATACTGCTGGTAACGTCTTTCACCACCTCTCGTCCGTGATTGGCCTGTGTGTCGGCCTGGTTCGCGGCCTCTGCCGTCTGGGTGGTATTCTGCGCCACTTCATGGACGGTGGCGGACATCTCTGTCATTGCCGTCGCCACTTGTGTAGTCTGTTCATGCTGTTTACTGATGCCATCTTTGGCATGTTCCGCCAATGCTGCGAATTCACTGATCTGTTGACTGATATTTCCTGTGGCGTTGAAAACCTTATGGATCATGCGCTCGGTTTTTTCAGCAAACCGATTGTAAGCCCGGGATAACCGCGCAACCTCATCAGAACCCGACTCATCCATGCGTACGGTCAAATCACCCTCGGCGGAGGCAATCCCCTCCATCGCCTTGGCGGCACCACTGATCGGCTTAACCACGCCGAGGCTGATCAACCACACCATGGCCCCGATCAGCAACACGGAGAGCAGTCCCAATCCGATCACAATCAGCTGCAGGTTGGATATGGAATCGGTAAAATAGCTGCGATCCTTTGCCACCACCAACACGCCGATGATTTCACCCGAGTAGTTCTCCACTGGTGCCGCATAGTAGGAGACAGGCTTGTCAGCCAATTCACCGCTATCAAACAGATGTTCACCCTTGGCCAATCCCCTCATTTGCTCGGCTGAAACCAGATTATTGTCCAGCATGGTCGATGCAAACCGGTCCATCTTGCCATTTCGATCGATATGCAGTTCCAGGTCGATCTCATGCTGTTTCGCATACTCGTCGAAAAACGACTGTCCAAAGGACATGCCGAATTCCACGGTGCCCACATGGGCTCCGGCATTGTTGACCGGCACCAATCCCCTGACACCCAGCCCGGCAACGCCCACTTCCAAACCCTGTATCGGACGCTTACTCTGATTACCTTCCACCACCGTAAAACGGAATGAGGAGAGATCATCGCCGAACTTGGCCGGCTTGTGCACCCTCAAAAATGAGGTTGCCGGTGGCTGATGAAATTGAAACTGTCGCACCCCATACTCCTGCTTGAGCACCTGGAACCCCGGCACGAAGAGTGCTTCCAGGGCCTCCCGGTCGGCTGCGGCAAAGTACTCCTGCACAACAGGGATACCGGCTACCAGAGCGCTCATCGCCCGGGCCAATCTACCCTCCGACTCGATCCCCGCTACCACGGTCTCAAAGATCTCCGCCATCTCATTCTCTTCCGCTGCTTGCAGGACACCCCCCATGTATTTGAAAGTGATTGTGAGCGTAATCGCAAGCACGATGGTGACAGCCAAGACTGTTGCAATAACAAACCGCAGAGAGATACCGATATTCCTAAACATGAGATTTTCCCCGATTGAGCGATGATCCCTTCAAATTAGTATTTATATAAGTCCGTCTCAAAGCCGTTAGCGGCACCTACAGCAACATACTTAAGTTATATGGCGCATAAAAAAAGCCCCGTGCCTTAACCGGCGCGGGGCTTTTCCTATCACAGCCGAGCGGGGTGGATTACATCATTCCGCCCATACCGCCCATACCGCCCATATCACCCATCGGCGGGGCAGCGACATCATCCTTCGGCTCTTCTGCCACCATGCACTCGGTGGTGATCATCAAGCCTGCAACGGAGGAGGCGTTCTGTAATGCATAACGGGTTACCTTGGTAGGATCAAGGATACCCATCTCCATCATATCGCCGTACTCATCATTGCTGGCATTGAAACCAAAGTTGCCGTCGCCACTGCGAACCTTGTCGAGCACCACAGAGGGCTCACCGCCCGCATTGGCAACGATCTGACGCAGCGGCTCTTCCATGGAGCGGCGGGCAATTGCAATGCCCACATCCTGGTCGTGATTTTCACCGGTCAGTTTCTCAATCGACTGCAGGGCGCGAACCAGTGCGACACCGCCACCGGGCACAATACCTTCCTCGACGGCAGCACGGGTGGCATGCAAGGCATCCTCGACCCGCGCTTTCTTCTCTTTCATCTCCACTTCAGTGGCGGCTCCAACCTTGATCACGGCTACACCGCCGGCCAGCTTGGCCACACGTTCCTGCAGCTTTTCACGATCGTAATCGGAGGAGGTCTCCTCGATCTGGGCCCGGATCTGCTCCACGCGAGCCTTGATATCACCCTCCACGCCGGCACCGTCGATAATGGTGGTCTCCTCTTTGGATATGGTCACCTTTTTGGCGTTACCCAGATCGTCCAGGGTGGCCTTCTCAAGGGAGAGACCAACCTCTTCAGAGATCACGGTACCGCCGGTGAGGATTGCGATATCCTGCAACATGGCCTTGCGCCGATCACCGAAACCGGGTGCCTTGACCGCCGTCACCTTGACGATACCGCGCAGGTTGTTCACCACCAGAGTGGCCAGGGCTTCGCCCTCAACATCCTCGGCAATGATCAACAGTGGCTTGCCGGCCTTGGCTACGCCCTCTAGCACCGGCAGGAGATCACGGATATTCGAGATCTTCTTGTCGTGCAGCAGGATATAGGGATCTTCCAGCTCGGCCGACTGATTCTGCTGATTGGTCACGAAATAGGGAGAGAGGTAACCACGGTCAAACTGCATGCCTTCAACCACATCCAGCTCATTCTGCAGGGCGGAACCCTCTTCGACAGTGATGACACCCTCTTTACCTACCTTCTGCATGGCCTCGGCAATGATGTCACCGATATCCGCATCGGAGTTTGCAGAGATGGTACCGACCTGGGCGATCTCCTTGTCATCGGAGCAAGGACGGGAGACCGACTTCAGCTCCTCCACTGCAGACAACACAGCCTTGTCGATGCCACGCTTGAGATCCATCGGGTTCATACCGGCGGCGACAGCCTTCAGGCCTTCGCGCACCATGGCCTGGGCCAATACGGTCGCGGTGGTGGTACCGTCACCGGCCACATCCGAGGTCTGAGAAGAGACCTCTTTCACCATCTGCGCGCCCATATTTTCAAACTTGTCGGAGAGTTCGATCTCCTTGGCCACCGAGACACCGTCTTTGGTCACGGTGGGGGCGCCGAAACTCTTCTCCAGCACCACATTTCGGCCCTTCGGGCCTAGGGTGACCTTGACAGCGTTGGCCAGGACATTGACGCCTTTGATCATACGTTGACGGGCGTCATCACCAAATTGTACTTCTTTTGCACTCATGTCTTAATTCCTTGGGTAAATGTTGAGAATCTTCACCAGGTCTTGCCTGTTTCGTTCTGTGATCAAAAGGCCAGGGGTTAGTCTTCGATCACACCCATGATGTCTTCTTCACGCATGACGAGAACTTCCTCACCACCCAACTTCACTTCAGTACCGGAGTATTTGCCAAACAGCACCTTATCTCCGACCTTGACATCCAACGGCAGAGCCTCACCTTTATCGGTGACCTTTCCGTTGCCGACGGCGAGCACCTCACCAAGAACTGGCTTCTCGGTAGCTGCATCAGGCAGCACGATGCCACCGGGGCTGGTGCGCTCCTCTTCCTTACGACGAACGATCACGCGATCGTGCAGCGGACGAATATTCATCGACTGATTCTCCTCAATAAATGGTTTTTCTGAAAATCGATATTGGGTTCTGCATTAAAGGCAAGGCTGTTAGCACTCGCCAGAACTGAGTGCTAATAATAGAGGGAAAAAGCCGTTAGTCAAGACTGCCCAATAATTTTTTTCGATATAAATGGTGACTACCCAGCACGGCGCTCTTAATCTGTGTGATAATGATCTATTTACACCACAGCTGAACAACAAGAGGCCAATCATGAGTCAAGCCAAACAGGGGGATACTGTGCGTATCCACTACACCGGCACACTGGATGACGGAACCCAATTCGATTCATCCGTGGATCGTGAGCCCTTCGAATTCACCCTTGGCGAAAAAGCGGTTATTCCCGGATTCGAGTCCGGCGTGGAGGGTATGCAGGTCGGCGATCAGAAGACCATCCACATCCCCGCTGACGAGGCCTATGGACAGCGTAACGACGCCCTGATTGAGAAGGTTCCCCGGGAACACTTCCCCGACGACTTGAAACTCGAGGTAGGCATGCATCTTCAGGCCCAGAGCCCGAATGGTGAACATTTCAATGTCATTGTTACCGAGTTGTCAGAGCATGATGCGACCATAGACGGCAACCATCCGTTGGCGGGAGAGGCACTGAATTTCGACCTGGAGTTGCTTGAAATCGTATAATTATATAAGGCTTAAAACGCGACACCTATACGATTCACTGATTAAAAAATAAGCGTGAGACCGGGAGGCTGCAATGGCCGAGATAAAAAAAGAAGTAAGCAAAAAGAAGCCAAAAAAAATCAATAGCAAAGTCTATGAAGAGGAGCTGTTCAAGCTGCAACTGGAGCTTGTCAAACTACAGGAGTGGATCAAATTCAAGGGTTTGAAGGTAGTCGTCATCTTCGAAGGGCGTGATGCGGCCGGCAAGGGGGGGGTGATCAAGCGAATCAACCAACATCTGAACCCGCGCATCTGCCGCGTCGTCGCACTGCCAGCGCCCACGGAAAGGGAACAGACCCAGTGGTATTTCCAACGCTACGTACCCCATCTACCCGCCGCCGGAGAAATGGTCCTGTTCGACCGCAGCTGGTACAACCGGGCCGGCGTCGAGAAGGTGATGGAATTCTGCACCGAGGAGGAGTACCAGGAGTTCCTTCGCTCATGCCCGGAATTCGAGCGCATGTTGGTGCGCTCCGGCATCATCCTGATCAAATACTGGTTCTCCGTCTCGGACGAGGAGCAGGAGCGAAGGTTTCAGAGCAGACTCGAAGAACCGCACAAACGCTGGAAACTGAGCCCGATGGACCTGGAGTCCCGCTCCCGCTGGCTGGCGTATTCAAAGGCCAAGGATGAGATGTTCGCCCACACCGACATCAAACAGGCGCCCTGGTATGTGGTCAACTCCGATATCAAGAAACATGCCCGACTCAACTGTATCGCCCACTTGTTGAGCATGGTCCCCTATGAGGATCTGACCCCCGAGCCCATCGAGCTGCCTCACCGCGCCCCCGATACCGGTTACGTCAGACCGCCGATCACGGACCAGACATTCGTGCCGGAAATCTATCCTTGAGCTGTCAACCCGGATGCATCCCGGTGTACCCCGGGATGATCTGGTCAGTTGCTACTTCAGCTAGGGTATCGGGGGGCTTGAGAAGGTATCGGTTTCAATCCTCTGCCGGCTACTTTTCATCCTCCTCGCGCTTAAACTCCCCCTCGATCACCCGCCTTTCCTGACTTCGGTTTGACCCCTCCTGAGATGACCCCAGCGGGCCCATAACACCCCCCTGTTGCAAGCCAAGTGTAAGCAACCAGCGCCGCAGGGGAGGAACCAGAAACACGAAACCCACCACATCGGTAATAAATCCCGGCAGCAGCAGCAGGAAACCGCACGCGAGCAATACCGCCCCCTCCATCATCTCAAAGGCGGGCACCTCTCCGCGATCCATCGATCCACGCACCTTGGCGAAGGTGGAGAACCCCTGAGCGCGCACCATCCACCCCCCCAGCAATGCAGTGAAGATAGTGAGGAAAATTGTCGGCAAGGCGCCAATCTGGGAGCCGACCTTAATAAGGAAGTAGAGCTCCACCAGGGGAACACCGACAAATAACAACAAAAACAGCAACAGGGGATTCATAACCGGAGAGCTTACGCCGGGCTATCGGCCCATACAAGTAAGCCAAATCATGATTGGATTACACCCGCCTCCCCACATTTGCTGCTATGCACAAGAATTCAGACGGCTGGGGGGCCGCCGGGTGGGCGGTAATTGATTTCGAAAATAATTCATGTTCTTATCAAACTTGACGAAATAATGAAACCAGAGTGCAATTACGCAACTCTTGATCTATTTACTGACTGTTCATTTAAGGGAAAGGTAAAAAATGAAATCATCAACCAATCTACGAAGAACACCAGGCCTCACCGCATTGACAGCGGTGATAGCAGCCGCATTTATCGGCCTGAGCGGTTGTGAGGCCACCATGCCAAAGATGGGGGGATCATCCGGGCACACGGTCACCGGGGCCGCCGGCGGTGAAACCTCCGAAGGCGCCAACAGCGCCCTGGAGAACTGCGATGAGACACTCGGCACATTGGCCGTGGTTGAAGACCAGTCTGCGCCCTGGTGGGCCACCTACAGACATCGTTATCCAACCCTGGGCACCACTGTCCCGGTGTTGCGCACCATGATCCAGCAGTCCAACTGCTTCGTCGTGGTTGAGCGCGGCAGGGCGATGAACAACATGATGCAGGAACGCGCCCTGATGCAATCCGGGGAGATGCGTCAAGGGAGTAATTTCGGCAAGGGCCAGATGGTAGCCGCCGACTACACCATGAATCCGAGCATCCAGTTCTCTGAAAAGGGTACCGGCGGCGTCAAAGGTATTGTCGGCGGTCTGTTCGGATCCGTTGCCGGCGCACTGGCAGGGGGGATGAAGTCCAACGAGGCCGCCACCACCCTGCTGCTGATAGACAACCGCTCTGGCGTTCAGATCTCCTCCTCGGTGGGTAACGCGAAGAATTTCGACTACAACCTGTTTGGCGGTCTCTTCGGCGGCGGCGCTTTCGGCGGCGCGGGTGCCTTCACCAACACACCGGAAGGCAAGGTGATCACCGCCGCCTTCGCCGACTCCTTCAACCATATGGTCAAGGCCCTGAGAAACTACAAAGCACAGCAGGTCAAGGGCGGTCTGGGCAAGGGTGGACGCCTGAAAGTCGGACAGTAGGCCAATATACAGCCTCTGACCCAGAGGCTTGATCCCAAAAGGCGGCCCATGGCCGCCTTTTTCATTGCCGAGTCAGAACCAGACCGAGCCATTTCCATTTTGCCAGTTGCATGTGGATAGTGTATTTTCCGCCAATGCCAACACCACTCCTTTTGATTCTCTGTACCGCACCCGATAGGGAGACAGGGCTCAAGCTGGCCAAGTCTTTGCTGGACCAGGGGCTGGCAGCATGCGTCAATCTCACTTCGCCGGTTACATCCGTCTACCGATGGCAGGGACGACTTGAGCAATCAGATGAGATTCTGCTGCTAATCAAAAGTGTAGAAAAAAAATATCAACGTGTGGAGGCTCTACTCCGGGAACAACATCCCTATGAACTTCCGGAAATCATCGCAGTCCCTGTAGAACAGGGGCTGGGTGATTACCTCGACTGGGTGGAGAGATGCACAAAAGAATAGATTTGATGATCATTTTCCTCGCGCTGCTGGCGATCTCCAGCCTAAGCCAGGCAGTCTGGGACGAGGAAGATCTGCTGATGCCCGACCAGGCCTTTCAGATCTCCGGCCGTACGGATGGCGCGGAGAAACTGGTCGTTGAATGGCGTATCGCGGATGGTTACTACATGTATCGCGATAAGATCCATTTCGACAGCGATACCATCGGCATCGAAATCGGTGAACCGACACTCTCGCAAGCCAAGATAAAAAACGACGAATTCTTCGGCGAAGTGGCCGTCTACCGGAATACAGCCGTTGCCGAGATACCAATCCGTCGCATGCAGGGATCCCAGGAGACCCTGCTGATAAAAGCACGTTCCCAGGGATGCGCCGATCAGGGTATCTGCTTTCCGCCCCATGTGCAGGAGATTCGACTGGCACTGGAACCGGTTGCGGCTGCCAATGAGATTCAGGCGACTGGAGATCCGCTACTGGATGTCGCGGACTCAACGCCACCCCCCCTGTTTGACAACAATGCAGAAGATGAGCTGCTGGATCCCGAAGAGGCCTATAAGCTCTCGGTCACGGTGGAGGATGGCACCCACCTGCGTCTCTACTGGAGCATTGCCGATGGGACTTATCTCTATCACGACAAGGTTGTGCTCACGGCAGCAGAGAATCAAACAATCACCCTGGGTCAGATAAGCTTGCCCGAACCGGAGATCAAACAGGACTCGGTAAGACCTGATGGAAGCATCGGCGAAGTTGCCGTATACCACAATGAGATCGACCTGGTCGTCCCCCTTCTCAGGAGCACCACCGATAAGCAAGACTTTACCTTGAATGTCGGCTATCAAGGATGCGCTGAGATTGGCGTATGCTATCCGCCGATAAAGAAGCAATTCACCCTATCGCTGCCAATCATCTCAGCGGCCCAGGCAAGCGAGTCCACCACAGCCGCAGCGTCCGCTCTTCCGGCCGAACCCTCCACTGAGCCACTATCAGAACTGGACGAGATTACAGAAACCCTCAAGGGCGGTTCGACCCTGCTCATCGTGAGTCTCTTTTTTCTCCTCGGTCTGGGTTTGGCATTCACTCCCTGCATCTTCCCGATGATACCTATCCTCTCCGGGATCATTGCCGGCCACGGTGACAAGATCACCACCCGCAAGGCCTTCACCCTGTCCTTGGTCTATGTGCTGGCGATGGCGGTCACCTACACCTTCGCAGGGGTCTTGGCAGGACTGTTCGGAGAAAATCTGCAAGCCCATTTTCAAAACCCGTGGATACTCAGCAGCTTTGCCCTGGTTTTCGTGCTACTGGCCCTTTCCATGTTTGGCTTCTACGATCTGCAGCTCCCTAGCAGTCTGCAGAGCCGATTGTCCGAAGTCAGTAACAGACAACAGGGCGGCTCCCTCACCGGGGTCGCCATCATGGGCTTCCTCTCAGCCCTGATAGTCGGCCCCTGTGTGGCGCCGCCGTTGGCGGGGGCACTCATCTACATCGGCCAGACCGGTGACGCCCTGCTGGGCGGCCTGGCCCTGTTTGCCCTCAGTATGGGTATGGGGGCACCGTTGATCGCAATCGGCACATCCGCCGGTAAACTGCTGCCCCGGGCCGGCAGTTGGATGGATGCGGTCAAGGCCGTGTTCGGTGTCGCCCTGTTGGCCGTCGCCATCGTCATGCTTGAGCGTATCATCCCGGAAGAGGTCGCCATGCTGCTGTGGGGCATCCTCTTGATAGTCTCTGCGATCTACATGGGGGCCCTGCGCCACCTGGAGATCGAGGCGAGCGGCTGGCAGAAACTCTGGAAAGGACTCGGTTTTGTATTTCTGGTCTATGGAACGCTGATGTTGGTCGGCGCCGCATCCGGCGGAAAGGATACCCTGCAGCCGCTGCGCGGGATTGCCATCGCCGGCGGTGCTGGCGGCGCCCAGGGCCATCAGGAGCTGCAATTCAAGCGGATCAAGAGTCTCGATGACCTGCAGCGCGAGGTCACCTTTGCCAGCAGCCAGGGGATGCCTGTGATGCTCGATTTCTACGCCGACTGGTGCGTCTCCTGTAAAGAGATGGAGAAATATACCTTTTCAGATCCCCAGGTGGTCAAGGCACTCGCCAATACACACCTGTTACAGGCCGATGTCACAGCCAATGACGACGTGGACCAGGCCTTGTTGCAAGAACATTTCGGACTACCCGGCCCGCCCGCCATCATTTTTTACGGCAGTGACGGGCAGGAACGCAGGAACTACCGGCTTGTAGGCTTCAAACCCGCCAAGGAATTCACCCAGCATGCAACCAGGGCGATACAGTAATATGCGACGATCATGGCATGTACTGCATTGAAACTGGACAAAATCGCGCTGATCTTGCAGAATCTAACGATTCACCAACACCCCCCTGGTTCCCTAGCTATAGGGATTGGCATCAGCAATAAAAGCAATGGGGGAATAGACGTATTTCTCTGCCCTGGAATATTGGAAAATGGCAACCATCCTGGTACTGAACGGCCCAAATCTGAATCTGCTTGGCACCCGGGAACCCGACCACTATGGCCATGAGACACTGGATGCCATTCGCCAACGCCTGGAAAACAGCGGCAGAGAGTCGGGGTTCGATATCGACTTCCGTCAAAGCAATGCGGAACATGAACTCCTGACATGGATCCATCAGGCAAACCAATCTGATGTCTGTTTCATCATCATCAACCCGGCCGCATTCACACACACCAGCCTGGCGCTGAGGGATGCGTTGCTGGGAACAGACATACCCTACATTGAGGTTCATCTCTCCAATGTGCACGCCAGAGAGGAGTTTCGTAAGCACTCCTATTTCTCTGACAAGGCCGAAGGTGTTATCACCGGCCTGGGTGCGCAGGGTTATGAACTCGCCTTGCAAGCCGCCATCCAGCGGCTCAACAAATAATTCCTAGAGACAGGTCAACATGGATATTCGCAAAGTAAAAAAACTGATTGAACTACTTGAGGAGTCGGACGTCGCGGAGATCGAAATTCATGAAGGCGAGGAGTCGGTCAGAATTAGCCGTCAAAGCTCCATACCCTCAAGCATAGCCATCCCAAGCATGCAGCCTCAAGCAGCCGTGGTTCCTGCAGCTGTACCTACAGCCACTGCCCCAGGAACAGTAGCACCGGAACCACAGGCAGCAGCCGAGGAGATTCAGGGACACAGCGTAAACTCACCCATGGTAGGCACCTTCTACCGATCCCCCTCTCCCGGCAGCAAACCCTTTGTTGAGGAGGGTCAGACAGTCGCGGTCGGTGACACCCTGTGCATCATCGAGGCAATGAAGATCCTCAACCAGATTGAGTCCGACAAAGCAGGTACCGTGAAGAAAATTCTGGTTGAAAACGGCCAACCCGTCGAATACAACGAACCGCTATTCATCATTGATTGAGTAAAACCATGATAGACAAGATCGTAATCGCCAATCGTGGTGAGATAGCCTTGCGTATCCTGCGCGCTTGTAAGGAACTCGGCATCAAGACAGTCGCCGTGCACTCGGAGGCTGATCGCGACCTGAAGCATGTGTTGCTTGCCGATGAATCGGTATGTATAGGTCCTGCCCCCTCGAGCGAGAGTTATCTTAATGTACCGGCCATCATCAGTGCCGCCGAGGTAACCGACTCAGTTGCCATACACCCCGGTTATGGTTTTCTTTCGGAGAATGCCGACTTCGCAGAGCGGGTGGAAAACAGTGGTTTCATCTTTATCGGACCCAAGGCGGATACGATCCGCATCATGGGTGACAAGGTGGCGGCCATCGAAGCCATGCGCAAGGCCAAGGTCCCGACGGTACCCGGCTCGAACGGCCCCTTGGACAACAATGCCAAACGCACCAGAGAGGTGGCGAACGAAATCGGTTATCCGGTAATCATCAAAGCGGCCGGTGGCGGCGGCGGCAGAGGCATGCGGGTGGTCCATACGGAAGCGACCTTGCTGAACGCAGTTGCGATGACAAAGGCCGAAGCCGAAGCCGCATTCGGCAACGGCACAGTGTATATGGAGAAGTTCCTCGGGAATCCTCGCCATGTGGAGTTTCAAGTCCTTTCCGATACACATGGTAATGCGATCCATCTGGGGGAGCGTGACTGCTCCATGCAACGCCGCCATCAAAAGGTGGTGGAAGAGGCACCTGCACCCGGCATCACGGATCAGCAGCGTCAAGAGGTCGGTGAAAGATGTGCAGAAGCCTGCCGCCAGATCGGTTATCGCGGCGCTGGTACTTTCGAGTTTCTCTACGAGGACGGCGAGTTCTACTTCATTGAGATGAATACCCGGGTACAGGTGGAGCACCCGGTCACCGAACTGATCACCGGTATCGATATCGTAAAACAGCAGATTCTCATCGCCGCCGGGGAGCCACTCAGCTACCAGCAGGACGATATCAAGCTACAAGGCCATGCGGTGGAGTGCAGAATCAATGCAGAGGACCCGGTCAAGTTTCTACCCAGCCCCGGCACCATCAGTCAACTCCACACCCCCGGCGGTCCAGGCGTGCGCGTGGATACCCATATCTATAACGGCTACAGAGTGCCACCCTATTACGATTCCATGATCGGCAAGCTGGTGACCCATGGAGAGAGTCGTGAATCAGCCATCGCCAGGATGCGTATCGCCCTGCAGGAGATGGTCATCACCGGCATCAAGACAAATATACCGCTTCACCTGGACATCATGCGTGACGCAGCATTCAGGGAAGGGGGCGCCAATATCCACTATCTGGAAAAGAAACTAGGACTATAGCTGAAGAGTTTTGAGTTATGAGTTTTGAGTTGAGAAGGCATCTCTCACCAAACTTATAACTAAAAACTCGAAACTCGAAGCAATGTGGTTGCAACTCTCCATCGACTGTAGCGAGACCGAGGCCCCTCTACTGGAGTTGGTATTTGAAAACCTCGGCGCACTCTCCGTTACCCTGGGAGACGCCGGTGATCAGCCGCTATTGGAAACACCACCGGATTCGACCCAATTATGGCTGCAGACCCAAGTCACCGCGCTATTTGAGGGAGATCAGGACCCGCTCGAACTGCGCAACGCCCTTCTCACCTTCCTCGATTCCGAACTGATTGCACGATTGCGCTGGGAACGCATCGAAGACAGAATCTGGGAGCGGGTCTGGCTGGATCATTTCAAGCCCATGTCGTTCGGCCGGCGACTTTGGGTCTGTCCGGCAGGGGAATCGATCGAGCAGCAAGATGCCGTTGTGATTCAGCTCGATCCCGGGCTGGCCTTCGGTACGGGCACCCATCCCACCACCGCACTCTGCCTGGAATGGCTGGACGCCCAAGCGCTGGAGGGGAAGACCATTATCGATTATGGCTGTGGCTCCGGCATCCTCGCAATCGCCGCACTGAAACTCGGGGCTGCATCGGCAGTGGCCCTCGACTATGACCCGCAGGCCTTGATTGCGAGTAGAGACAACGCAGAGAAAAACGCCGTCTCCAGCCGCCTCACCACCTGCCTGCCAGATGATTTACCCCAGGGACGATATGACCTGTTGGTTGCAAACATTCTCGCTGATCCGCTGATTCAGCTGGCCCCTACGCTGGCGCGCCTGATCCGGCCTGGTGGCCACTTCGCCCTCTCCGGGATTCTCGCGGAACAGGAATCGGCGTTGATGCAAGCCTACCAATCCTTTGCGGCCATGGAGAGACCCAAACAGCAGCAGGATTGGTTGCTGCTGAGCGGCACTAGAAGCTAAAACAATTACCACCGGTCCCTATTTTCCATAAAGGGCTTGCCTGTGGTTTGGCTTCGGTCTAACGTAGAGGTGTGAACAGATTGCTGTAAATCCGTAAGCCAGCTCTATATCCACATACACTTGAAGTACAGATAGAAAGAAATCCGCCCGATGTTTACCCAGTGCCAACACTGTCTAACCATGTTCCGCATCACACCGGAGCAACTCAAGGTTGCTGACGGAAAAGTACGCTGCTGCCAATGCAACAGTGTATTCAATGCCCTGGATAAGCTTATAGAGTCCCCTGCCTCCTTTACAAACGACGACGATATCCGGGAAAGATCCACAACAGCCGAACAGAATAGTGGGGCCTCCGCCACTCCGGCACAAACAAGCAATGACGAAGCGGACTCGGATGGACTCAGGATTGAATCGAGCTTGGTGAGTGACAGTGAGGTTGTGAAATCCCTCGATGCCCTCGCTGACGAAGAGCTGCCTATCCAGCAATTGAGTGAAGAATCTATCCTGGAAGTGGATGAGAGTAGCTCAGAATACGATAGCCAAAACCAGTTCATTCTTGAACAGGACGATGGACTCGAGACGGAACCCGAGTATTTTGCAGCCGGTACAGAGTCGCAAATGTCCGAACTGCTGGATAGAGACTCCGCCTCTCTGTTACTCGAAGAGAAGGGCGCAGGCGAACAGTTAGCCGATGTCATAGCACTCGAAAATCATGACCAGGAAGGCGCTGCGCAAGATCAATCGACCCCGCTTGAGGAGGAGTCTCAAACAGCAGATGAAGCTGTGCAACCAGACGAGGAGCCAGCTGCTGCAGATGTATCGATACCCGCAGAAGAAGAGCCCCTTGCAAGCGCTGTAACCACACACACTGAGGATGAGTCTGATGAAGCGTCATCCTCGGAGCCGATTCCACTGGATGAGGACTCCATCCCTAGCGCGGAAGAGCCCTTCCAACCCCAGGAGCCGCTGGATGAGGAGAGTCGTTTCACCTTTGAGGAGGACTATCAGAAACCCCAACCCAGTCAATCCAGGCGTTACTGGCTTGTGGGTTCATTGCTCCTGCTGCTGCCCCTCAGCGGGCAGATCACCTGGCATTTAAGGGACAATCTCATTAACCACGATGTGGGAAGACAGCTGCTTCAGGGACTCTGCAGCCTCACAGGCTGCAAGGTACCCCTGCGCCGGGACACCGAACAGATAATTATCAGTGAAAGAACCCTCACCGCCCACCCTGAAAAGGATGAGATCCTATCTCTCAAACTTGAAATGGTGAATGCTGCAGCCTTCGAGCAACCTTTTCCAAAACTGCAGTTGAGCCTGTTTAACGATATGGGAAAAATTTTGGCAAGACGTACATTCCATCCCGATCAGTACAAGGGCGAACAGTACCAATCAATAACAATGATGCCGAAACTAAAGGCCGTGCAGGTAGAACTCGAACTGCTTGACCCAGGCAATGATGTCACAGGCTTCAAGTTCGACTTTCTATAGTCAAACCAACCTGCATGCAGAACTGATAACCCCGACTGCAAAGGTTACTCGTCGATCGATCCGACTCGGTTCAAACGATAATGCCACACCACATTGAGCACTCGTCATGCAATGGACGAAGAGTAATAACAGAGTGAAAGATGTTGGTAATAAAATAGGCAAGTGTAAAAAAGTTCGACACTATGCAATTGGTTAGTATCAGTAAGGAATTAAATTCTACAAAAAGAATTTACATTCTCCCTCTGACCATCCGCCACATACCTCCTGTCACATATCTGCCTAAGATTTAAGAGCTTACTTAGCACCTTTCCAGCCGATTCGCAGGTCGACCCACAAACGCCATTTGTACCAGATCAATTCATGCTCAAATTGCCTTTGATTCCGCCAACATTTAGCGGTAGTATCCCATCCCCTCCTTCTCCCATGATGGACCTCCTGATGAGTGGCATTCTGGATGCAAATTGGACCCTATAAATTAGAGAACAATCTGCTATTGGCGCCAATGGCCGGCGTCACGGACAGACCGTTTCGGCAACTTTGCAGAGAGATGGGGGCTGGACTTGCCGTGTCGGAAATGGTCTCTTCAGATGCCTCACTAAGAGGCACAAAAAAAACCGTGAGACGTCTCGATCATGAAGGGGAGACACCACCCGTCAGTGTACAGATTGTCGGTTCCGAACCGGAGCAGATGGCACAAGCGGCTCGGGCCAATGTCGCCAATGGTGCACAGATTATAGATATCAACATGGGATGCCCAGCGAAAAAGGTATGTAAGCGTGCTGCCGGCTCTGCCCTGTTGAAGGATGAACATCTTGTAGCCAAGTTACTGGAAGCAGTGGTCAGTGCGGTCGAGGTACCAGTAACATTGAAAATCCGCACCGGCACAGATCCTGAAAATCGCAACGGTATACGTATCGCCAGCATCGCAGAAGCGGCGGGCATCCAAGCCCTTGCCGTTCACGGACGCACCCGGGCATGCAAATTTTCGGGTCATGCGGAGTATGAAACCATCCGCGACATCAAACAGTCAGTCAAGATACCGGTTATCGCAAACGGAGATATCGATACACCAGAAAAAGCCGCTTATGTACTGAACCGCACCGGGGCCGACGCCCTGATGATCGGTCGAGCCGCGCAAGGACGCCCTTGGATTTTTAAAGAGATCAACCACTATCTACTGACCGGTAGCGAATTACCGGAACCTGATCTCGAATGGATTGCTGACGTCGTTACCAAGCACGTCAGGCAACTATATGATTTTTATGGGGAGTACCTTGGCATACGCATCGCGCGAAAACATATTGCCTGGTACAGCAAGGGGCGCCTTGGTGGCGCAGTTTTTAGGAACAAAATAAACTACTCGGATTCTGTGGAACAACAGATGCAGGCCATCCGAAACTATTTTGAATGCCTACAAAACAATGGGGATTTGGCGGCATGATGATTGAAGCTGTTCTAACAAGCAAAGAAAACCAAGATTACCTGACAGTCACACACAGTAAGAAATCAGAACCCTTACGCCAGTGTGTCAGCGATGCAATGCAACGCTATTTCAACAACCTTGACGGGCATGGCGCCAACAATCTCTACCGCCTGGTGATGAATGAGGTTGAAGCACCATTGCTCGAGAGCGTCATGAAGCACACCGGCGGCAACCAATCCCAAGCCGCATCTATTCTGGGTATCAGTCGAAGCACTCTGCGCAAGAAACTCTCCCAATACGATCTCGACTGATCCCGTATACACATATTTGGAATCTACAACATGGCATCCATAAAGCGCGCCCTGATAAGCGTTTCTGACAAAACCGGGATTGTGGAATTCGCCCGGAGTCTGGTCGAGAAAAAAATTGAGATCCTTTCCACTGGTGGTACAGCACGATTGTTGACCCAAAATGACATCCCGGTCATCGAGGTCTCCGAATATACCGGTTACCCGGAAATGATGGATGGTCGGGTGAAGACCTTGCACCCCAAGATTCACGGTGGAATCCTCGGTCGGCGCGGCACCGACGATGGCGTCATGAAGGAAAATGGCATAGGAGGCATAGACCTGATCGTGGTCAACCTCTACCCCTTCGAAGAGACTGTGGCCAATCCCGACTGCGACCTTCCCACAGCGATTGAAAACATCGATATCGGCGGTCCCACCATGCTTCGCGCGGCAGCCAAGAACCATAAGGACGTTTGCGTGGTCGTCGACGCAATCGACTATAACAGAGTGCTGCGTGAGATGGGGGATAACAACAATCAAGTGAGTGATGCCACCTGTTTCGATCTTGCGGTCAAGACCTTCGAGCATACCGCCCGCTACGACGCCGCCATCGCCAACTATCTCGGCAGCCGTCTGGGAAGTGAGATCAGCGACTTTCCTCGCACCCTCTCGCTTCAGTTCAGACAGGCGCAGAGCATGCGTTATGGGGAGAATCCCCATCAAAATGCAGCGTTTTATGTGGAGCACAAGATAGAAGAGGCAAGTGTCGCCACGGCCAAACAACTGCAGGGCAAGGAGCTCTCATATAACAATATTGGGGATACCGATGCCGCACTTGAGTGCGTCAAAAGCTTTGATGAAGGCCCCGCCTGCGTGATTGTCAAACATGCCAATCCCTGCGGGGTCGCCTATGGCGCCAATATGCTGGAGGCCTATGATCGGGCCTACAGCACCGATCCCGAATCGGCGTTTGGCGGGATCATCGCCTTCAACGGTGAACTGGACGGTGAAACGGCGAAAGCCATTGTGGAACGCCAGTTCGTGGAAGTGATCATTGCACCTAAGGTCTCGGCGGCAGCCATTGAAAGTGTCAGCAGCAAAAAGAACGTGCGCTTGCTGGAGTGCGGTGAATGGCTCAGCGAGGCGATCCACCGTACCGAATACAAACGAGTCAACGGGGGCCTGTTGGTGCAGGATGCCGACCTGCAACTGACACAGGAGATCAAGGTGGTCAGCCAACGCCAGCCCACGGAACAGGAGATGCGTGATCTGCTGTTCACCTGGCGTGTCGCCAAGTTCGTCAAGTCCAATGCCATCGTCTACGGCAGGGATGGGATGACCATTGGCGTCGGCGCCGGCCAAATGAGCCGAGTCAACTCCGCCCGCATCGCCGCGATCAAGGCAGAACATGCCTCTCTGGAGGTAAAGGGTTCTGTCATGGCATCGGATGCGTTCTTCCCTTTCCGTGACGGCATCGACAACGCCGCCGAAGCGGGTATCTCCGCCGTTATCCAACCAGGCGGATCGATGCGCGATGATGAAGCGATCGCCGCCGCCAATGAGCACGGCATGGCAATGGTATTCACCGGCATGCGCCACTTCCGTCACTAGAATTTTATATCAGGTTTGTATATCGCAATGAACGCAAAGAAACGCAAAGCAGTTCTCTGTTTTGCGCTAAACGTACTCAGGGTGCTTTGCGCCTCATTGCGGGCTTTGCGTTATAACCCACCCAGCAGAAGAAGTATCCCAGCACCATGAACATACTTATCATCGGATCGGGCGGCCGGGAACACGCCCTGGCGTGGAAGGCCGCACAATCAGATCAGGCGGACAAGGTATTCGTCGCCCCCGGAAATGCCGGTACCGCCCTGGAGCAGAAGCTTGAGAATGTGGCCATAAGCGCGGATTCCATCGATGAGCTGATTGAATTCGCCAAGCAGAATCAAGTCGGCCTGACCATCGTCGGTCCCGAGGCACCACTGGTTAACGGTGTCGTGAATGCCTTTAAAGCTGCCGGTTTAAACTGCTTCGGACCAACTCGGGATGCGGCGCAGTTGGAAGGTTCAAAATCCTTCACCAAGGACTTTCTCGCCCGGCATAATATTCCCACCGGCGCCTACCAGACCTTCACTGAGGTTGATGAAGCACTGGCCTACCTGCACCAGGTTGGCGCCCCCATCGTCGTCAAGGCCGATGGACTGGCTGCCGGAAAGGGCGTCATCGTGGCCATGGATCTCGCCACCGCAGAAGCGGCTGTACGGGATATGCTGGCTGGTAATGCCTTCGGTGAAGCAGGCCATCGTGTGGTCATCGAGGAGTTTCTCGAGGGGGAAGAAGCCAGTTTCATCGTCATGGCCGACGGCAGTCATATCCTGCCGATGGCAACCAGTCAGGACCACAAAAGGGTAGGTGACGGGGATACCGGCCTCAACACCGGGGGTATGGGTGCCTACTCCCCTGCACCGGTAGTCGATGAGGTCATCTATGAGAGGATCATGCAGGAGGTGATCCTGCCCACCGTCAAAGGGATGGCCGAAGAGGGCATGCCCTATACCGGATTCCTCTATGCAGGCTTGATGATTACAGAGGATGGTTCGCCCAAGGTGATTGAATACAATTGTCGCTTTGGCGATCCCGAGACACAACCGATCATGTTGCGCATGCGCTCCGACTTGGTTGCCCACTGCCTGGCCGCACTGGAAGGCAAGCTGGATCAGGAGCGGACCGAATGGGACTCCCGGGCATCGGTAGGCGTGGTACTGGCTGCCGGCGGTTATCCCGGCCCCTATGAGAAGGGCAAGATCATCAGCGGGCTACCCCAATCTGACGACCCCTCGTGCAAGGTCTTCCACGCCGGTACCAAGCTGCAGGGGGAGAGTGTGGTCAGCGCTGGAGGACGGGTGTTGTGTGCCACTGCCCTGGGTGAGTCCGTTACCTTGGCACAGCAAAACGCCTATGCCCTGACCCGCACTATCCATTGGGATGGCGTCTATTTCCGCAACGACATCGCATATCGGGCGATTGCCAGGGAAGATGGCGACTGAAGCCTAGGGTCGTTGGCGTGACTGCCACCATAGTAAGCACATCCACCATTAGGCTATTGCTGGCGATTGCGCTGCTGCTGATCAGCTATCTTGCGTTCACCCCCATGAGCACCCCTGTCGTCGATGAATTCAACGACAAGTTTTCCCACATAGTTGCCTTCATCGCCCTTGCCTTTTTGGTGGACTTTTCCTGGCCTCGGTCACCCTGGAGTCTAGCCAAGCTGATTCCACTCTTCGCCTATGGACTTCTCATCGAGGTAGTCCAGGCCTTTATGCCGCATCGGATATTCTCAACCTGGGACTTGCTGGCAGATGCCCTGGGCTTGCTCATATACCCTTTGCTGCTGCCACTGCTGTTGCACATCCCCATGCTCAAGAGATTGCGTAAAGACCCTACTCTATGAGCTGAATCCTCAGCCGATCGGGTCGCATTTACATAACATCGTCTGTTTCCCCCCCCAGCATAGCTTTGGGTTATATTTAACCTAAGCGAAAGTGGTAATCACACCCAACCAAAAAACATAACTTCGTCTGTCATGAGCAAAGTCAAACACAGCGCATTCAAGTATGATTTTCTAGGTTCAGAGCCAAAGGACATTCAACGTTCAGTCTCCAACCACCTGGTCTACACCATAGGCAAGGATCCCTACACCGCCACGGACCACGACTGGATGATGGCCTTCAGCCATGTGATTCGCGATCGGCTCATCGAACGCTGGATGGAGTCGCAACGCAACTACTACAGGCACGATGCGAAGCGGGTCTACTACCTGTCGATGGAATTTCTTATCGGGCGCAGTCTGGTTAACAGTCTGTTGAACATGGATATTCACGACGCTTGCACCGAGGCCCTGCATAAACTCGGACTGGAACTGGAACGACTCCGCAACCTGGAACATGACGCCGCGCTTGGGAATGGCGGACTCGGACGCCTGGCAGCCTGCTTTCTCGACTCCATGGCCAGCCTGAATATCCCAGGCTACGGTTACGGTATCCGTTTCGAATATGGCATGTTCAGGCAGAAGATCGAAAACGGCTGCCAGATCGAACTGCCGGAAAACTGGTTGATACATGATAATCCCTGGGAGTTTCCCCGTCCCGAGGTCTCCTACAGGGTACGCTTTGGCGGACGGGTCATGGAATACCAGGACACAGCAGGCCGGCGCCATTTTGATTGGATCGAGGGAGACGTGGTTATCGCTCAAGCCTACGACACTCCAATTCCCGGCTTCAAAAACGATACCGTCAACAATCTTCGCTTGTGGAGCGCCAAGGCCTATGAGGACTTCGACCTGAACCGATTCAATCAGGGTGAGTATACCGAGGCCGTCGTCGGCAAGACCCTGTCTGAGAATATCACCAAGGTACTCTACCCCAACGACAGCTCGACAATGAACAAGCGTCTGCGGCTGAAACAGCAGTACTTTTTTGTCTGCGCCTCACTCAAGGATGTATTACGCCGCTTCTTCACTGATCATAGCAGTCTGAGTGAGCTACCTGACAAGGTTGCCATCCAGCTCAATGACACCCACCCCGCCATCGCCATCCCAGAGATGATGCGGCTGCTGATGGACAAACACCATCTCGAGTGGCAGCCAGCCTGGGAGATCACCACCCGGGTCTTCTCCTACACCAACCATACCCTTCTGCCGGAGGCCCTGGAGACATGGCCGGTGGATATCTTTGAACAGCTGCTGCCAAGGCACCTGCAATTGATACTCGAGATCAATCGTCGTTTCCTGCTGATGCTCGGCCACCTCCACCCGGGGAATATGGATATCCTGCGCCGTCTCTCCATCATCGATGAAACTAATGGGCGGCGTATTCGCATGGCCCACCTGGCGATCATCGGCAGTCACAAAGTGAATGGGGTCTCGGCACTGCACAGTGAACTGCTGCGGGAATCCACCTTCAAGGATTTCAACAGCTTCTATCCCGGCAAAATCATCAATATCACCAATGGCATCACGCCCCGTCGTTGGCTCTACCAATCCAACCGAGGACTCTCGACACTGATCAGCGACGCCATTGGCCCGAAATGGATCAGAGACCTGAGCCAAATCAGACAGCTTGAGCCCTTTGCCGGGGATAGGGCCTTCCAGGAGAAGTTTTGTGCGATCAAGCTGGCAAACAAAAAACGTCTTACCAATTTGATTCAATACTACCTGGGCACCAAGGTTGACCCGGATACCCTGTTCGATGTCCAGGTCAAACGCATCCATGAATACAAACGTCAGCTGCTCAACCTGCTGCGCGCCATCGCCCTCTATAATCGTATGCTTGACGATCCTGACACTCCATGCGTACCGCGAACCATCATCTTCGGCGGTAAGGCCGCACCTGGATATTCAGTTGCGAAATTGATCATTCGCCTGATCAATGACGTGGCCGACGTCATCGATAACGACCCGGCCGTGAGTGATCGCTTGAAGATAATCTTCATCCCCAACTACGATGTCACCACCGCATCGGATATCATCCCTGCGGCGGAACTCTCCCAGCAGATCTCCACTGCCGGCATGGAGGCTTCGGGTACGGGCAATATGAAGCTTGCGCTCAACGGCGCCCTGACCATGGGAACCATGGATGGCGCCAATGTAGAGATGCTGGAGAATATCGGTAGCGAAAATTTTTTCATCTTCGGCATGAACACCGACCAGATAGCGAGACTCAATCGACAGGGCTACCAACCCCGTCGTACCTATGATGCCGATCCGGTATTGAAACGGGTCATCGACATGATCGCGAATGGCTTTTTTTCACCCGAAGAACCGGATCGCTACCGGATCATCACTGACAATCTCCTCAACAATGATCACTTCAAGGTAGTCGCCGATTTCAACAGTTACCTGTCAACCAGTGACCAGGCAGACCAGGTCTACCTCGACACCCCTGAGTGGAACAGGCGGGCAATCCTCAACACCGCCCGGATGGGCTATTTCTCCAGTGACCGCACCATCCAGGAATATGCCGAAAAAATTTGGCATGTTAAGCCAATAAGATAGATGTTCAGGGTTCCGGGCCTAACGACAGCTCAACGCATAAAAAAGGATCATGGCGGGTAACAAAACTGGATGCAGCTGGCAAATATTTTGGATATTATTCCCAAATATACACTAAGGGTTTGGGTCCAGGGAATGTACACATTGTCTTTGCACCGGAAATGGCTAACCGTTCTACTCATCATGCTGCTGTTAACCGCCTGTGGCGGTGGTGGGGGTGACGATGACGACGACCATGATGATGATGACCATAACGATGGACCGGGGGTGTCAGAGGCAACGGGTAGCCACCGCGTCTTGGCATTCAACGATCTGGGGATGCACTGCGCAGATCTGGACTATTCAACCTTTGTCATCCTGCCACCTTTCAATGTCATACATGCCCAGATCATCGAACGTGGCGCAACTCCCCGCATCCTCGATGCATCGAGTGTCAATGTGAATTACCGGGCCAGTGCGGATGGCAGCGGTTCCATCAACAGCACCAGCCAGAATCTGGCGGGCAGCGTGAATAAAACAAACTTCTGGGACACCAATCCTGCAAGCGGCAACAGCTTTGTCAACGACCTGTTCGGGCTCAACCCACCAGCGGACGAAGGTCTGCTGTTTGGCCAGTCGATGCCCGGTATCCTCAATCCCTACACGGCAAACGATGCCCAGGCCTTCAACCATTTCGATCCGCAAAAAAAGTGGTTTGCCGCCGATGGTGTGCCAATTGTTCCCATCGACGATACAGGACAGCTGAACGCCTATCCATTGATGCGGGTCAGCGCCACCGAACCGGGTAGCTCGGTTCCCCTTGCCAGTCTGGATGTGGTGTTACCGGTGGCCTCTGAAGCGGATTGTCAGAACTGTCACGCAGCGGGAGAGGTCGCCGCGCCCATCGACAGCAGCATCGATTTCGTCCTGCCTGAGGACATCAACGATGCCAACAGTGTGTTGCAGGCGGCGAAGCAGAATATCTTGCTCCTGCACGACGCCGAGCACGACACCGATCTCATCAATGCAACCCCCATCCTATGTGCTGGGTGCCACTACTCCGCAGCACTCGACCTGACCGGCAGCGGCCCGACTGGTCAGCAACTCAACATGGACACCATGTCTGAGGTCATGCATGGCCACCATGGCCAGCTAACCGATCCTGACACCGATCAACCCCTGTTCCCCACCAATGGCAGCCTGGAGGAGACCTGTTACCAGTGCCATCCCGGCAAGACAACCCAATGCCTCAGGGGTGCAATGGGTGCTGCAGGCATAAGTTGCCAGGATTGTCACGGCAGCATGCTTGCTGTGGGAAGCGATGAGCGTCAACCCTGGCTGGATGAACCCCGCTGTGAATCCTGCCACACCGGTGATGCGGTCAGCCACCTGGGTAATAACCTGCGCCTGACCCAGGCCTGGGAGGATGATATAGATACAGCCACGCCCCGTGTGGCCAGCAACAAGAGATTTGCTGAAAACAGCGACGCCCTCTATCGCAACAGCCTCGGTCATGGCGGCGTAGCCTGCGAGGGTTGCCACGGTTCCACCCATGCCATCTGGCCAAACCCGGTCGCCTCCTCCAACGACAACCTGGCGGCGATACAGCTTCAGGGTCATGCCGGCACGCTGAGTGAATGCAGCAGCTGCCATACCAGCCTGCCACTTACCCTCGACGGCCCCCATGGCATGCACAACGTCAACAGCCGCGGCTGGAACCTTGAACATGAAGATTTCTATGAAGACAATCCACAGGCCTGCAAGAGCTGTCACGGACAGAACCTGGAAGGAACAGTCCTCTCCGTGACCGCTGCCGACCGTACATTTCTTCGCGATGATGACGGGGAGCGTACCCGCTTCGTTGCCAAGGGCACAGCGGTGAGTTGTACCTTATGTCACGAAAGACCCGACTGATCCTGAAACAGTCTCTTACACAGGCCGGGCATACATCGTGGAATCAATCGAAGAGGGCGTCGAAGTGCCCGCTTTCGCCACTCGCCTCAAGCTGGCGGAAGAAATCAGCGGTGCGTTGCTTAAGCGTAGCGAGTGATGACTGCCTCACCAGCTCCCTGGCCTCGAGGAGAGCGCTTGGCTGCATACTCAATTCGCGCAGCCCCATACCGATCAGCAGCCTGGCATAACGCGGTTCACCGGCCATTTCACCACACATACTCACCGGAATGCCCGCGTTATTCGCTGCGTCGATAGTATGCTGTATCAGAAACAGCACCGAAGGGTGAAGGGGATCAAAGAGGAAATTCACCTCCTCATCCATACGATCCACAGCCAGGGTATATTGAATCAGATCATTGGTACCGATTGAGAGAAAATCGAGGTGACGGGCAAAACTCTCAGCCGCCAGGGCCGCCGCCGGCACTTCAATCATGCCCCCTATGGGAATCTGGTTATCGAAAGGCAAACCAGAACTGCGCAGATCCTCCTTGGTCCTGTCAATCATCTGCAACGCCAGTTTCAGCTCCTTCAGCCCTGACAACATCGGCAGCATCAATCTCACCGGCCCTTCGGAGGAGGCGCGCAAAATCGCTCTGAGCTGTGGCAGGAAAAGCTCTGGCTCTTTCAGACAGAGACGAATAGCACGCAGGCCAAGAGCAGGATTGATAGCCGGCATACAACCCGAATCAGATATGTTCCCGGTAGTCTTATCCATGCCTAAATCGAGTGTACGGATGGTAAGAGGTATGCCTCCCAGCCCCCTGACCGCATTGCGATACGCCTCCAACTGCTCCTCTTCGGTTGGTAACGCCGGCCGATTCATGAAGAGAAATTCGGTACGGAACAACCCCACCCCGTCCGCCCGGTTATTGAGCGTAGTCTCGATATCTTCCGGTAACTCAATATTGGCGTGGAGAAAGATCTGTTCACCATCGGTAGTGAATGCCGGCAGATCCACACGACGCCGCAGTTCCTCCTCTCTTAGGCGTCTGTTCTCGATGCGTTGACGATAATAGGCAAGGATCCGGTCTGTGGGATCCGCAAGCACGACACCCTGAGCCCCATCCACCACCAGCTGTTCCCCATGCCGAAACAGGGAGGTCGCCTGATGAATACCCACAACCGCGGGGATACCCAGACTACGAGCCAGAATCGCAGTGTGAGAGAGTGGTCCGCCGTATTCGGTAACGAAGGCGACCACACCCTGATTCTTCATCATGATGGTCTCGGCGGGGGTCAGGTCCTTGGCCACCACAACCCTGCCATTCAGGTCACCCTGTTGCTGTGGCTTGCCACCGGCAAGCACAAACTGCACCTGCCCCACCACATGGTCCACATCGTCCTTGCGGGTTCGCAAATAGGGGTCATCCATTTCGTCAAACACCCGGACCAACTCATCCCTGCGTACCTGCAATGCCCACTCGGCACTGTACAGATTCTCCCTGATAAGATTGATCGTCGCCTGACTGATGGCATAGTCCTCCAACATCAACAGATGGGTATCGATGAATTCACTGATATCCAATGCGGTATTGGTCGGTATCTGTTCACGCACCAGGCGCAGGTGGCTGCTTGTGGTGTGCAAGGCGTCTTCAAAGCGATCTATTTCGCTCTGTATCATATCTTCGGTGATTTCCCGATGGGTGACCTCCGGGATACCCCGTTGCAGCAGATACACCTCACCAATTGCTACTTCCCGTGAGGTGTTGATGCCTATGCCTTGACAGGATAGCGTCACTGATCTTCTCCAAATCGCTCATTGATCAATGAGGTCAAAGCCTGCATCGCCTCCTGTTCATCGCTACCGTCGATTTCGAGCACTAATGTGGAACCCTGGTTCGCCGCCAGCATCATGACTCCCATTATACTTTTGCCATTCACCCTCTGTCCGTTACGGTTCAGAAAGACTTCGCTGGAAAAACTATTGGCACAACTCACCAATTTAGCCGCCGCCCGGGCATGCAACCCCAGTTTATTGATGATTTCTATTTCTTTATTCAACATGCACCTTACTATTTGTTTAGGGTTTCACAGCAGATTATTCCCTCTTTTCCACCACTCACCACCTTCTCGGTCAACATATCAAGATCCATGGTCTGGTAATTGAGGGCGCGTATCAGCATCGGCAAATTGATACCCGAGACCACATTCACCCGACCCTTCTGCGCCAGACTATAAGCAATGTTGCTGGGTGTGGAGCCATACATATCGGTGAACACCAACACTCCCTGACCCTGGTCCAATTGACTGATCATCTCACTGGCCTGTTTCATTAGCTCTTCCGGAATACTGTCCGTGCCAACAGGCAGGCACCCGACTGCCGGAGGGGCACCCTCAAGCATTTTCCCAGCCGTCTCCAATATCGCCTCGCCGATCCTACTGTGGGTGATAAGCAACAAACCAATAGTCATTACAATTCCCGATGCCTGCTCATGACATGTAAACCCGCTTCTGAAAAGTGTTGTGTCAGCCGTTCCACCAAAAACACAGACCGATGCTGCCCCCCGGTGCATCCCACTGCAATAGTGAGATAGCTACGCCCATCGGCCTCGAATGCGGGTATCCAGCGGGCAAGGAAATCGATCATGTCGGAAAGCATATTGGTCACTTCTTGATGTGCCGACAGATAGTCAGCTACAGGTGCCTGCATACCATTGTAGGAGCGTAGCGATTCCTGCCAATAGGGATTCGGCAAACAGCGGGCATCAAATACAAAATCCACATCTCTGGGGAGACCGTGTTTGAAGCCGAAGGATTCGAATAGGATCGAGACCTTACCCTCCTCACCGCCAATCCGGTGTCGTACCATGTCACGCAGCTCATGAAGATTGGTATGGGTGGTATCGATTCGCAGATCAGCCGCCTCGATCACCGGCGCCAGCAATTCACGTTCATGGCGAATTGCCTCTGCCAGTGAACACTGCTCGTTCGTCAATGGATGTTTACGCCGGGTCTCACTGAATCGCTTGATCAATGTCTCCGCTTTGGTATCAAGAAACAGCATCTTACAATCGAGGCCGCTGTTACGAATGTTCTCCACCATATGCGGTAGTGTGGATAACTGACTGGATTGGCTGCGGGCGTCTATTCCCACCGCCGTCTTACGGAAAATGGCCTCTTTTTCACTGATCAGATGATCGGCCACCGAGACCAACAACGAAATCGGCAGATTATCGATACAGTAGTAGCCCATATCTTCCAGGGTGTGCAGGGCAATGGTCTTGCCTGATCCCGACATCCCGCTGACGATTTGTAATTTGAACCAATCAGACATGTCAGCCGTTTCAACCATCCTGATCGATATAGATCTGTTGCCGTTCAATAAAATCCTGCGTGGCATTGTAACCGTCCATAATCAGCATATGCTGACGTACGGCGGTTTCAACCAGGATCGCCAGGTTCCGACCGGCGGCAACCGGCAGGCTTGTCATCGGGACCTCAACCCCGAGTAAGGTTCTTGTAGAGTGGCAGCCCTCGAGACGATCCATATCGTGCAGTTTCTTGTCATCGAAATGCAGCAGATCAATGATCAAGTGCAACTCTTTATTCGGCTTGATGGCACTGTTGCCAAACATTGCTCGGATATTGATCATGCCTAGTCCACGCACTTCCAGAAAATCTTGTAAAACCTTCGGGCAACGACCGATGAGTGTTTTAGTGGCTGATTTATAGAGTTCGGTTGCATCATCCGCAATCAGGCAATGCCCACGTGAAATGAGCGCCAGTGCGAGTTCGCTTTTACCGATCGCCGGATCTCCGCTGAACAGCACCCCCCTGCCCAGGACCTCCATATAGACTCCGTGCACCAGCAGCTTTTCACCTACCGGTTGGCTAAAGCGTTCCACCAGGCGTTTTATCACCTGATTGTCTGATTGCGGGGTATAAAATAGTGCGACATTCCTATCCATGGCCTGTCCCTCACACTCTTGAAGTGGTTTTAATCCATCAGTAAATATAAGCGCGGCCGGTGTGGCCTCGAATAGTACCTCTAGGTATTCTTTGTAGGCATCCTTCTCCTCACTCAGCAGATGTTTCCTTTCCGGAGGCCCGATCACCTGGATCTGATTGGGCCTTATCAAGTTGAGCGGGCCAGCGGGCTGCCGTCCATGCTGCAGCTCAATGTCCACCACTATCTCCGCGTCCCCCCCCTCACCATTCCAGGTCAGCGAAAGCTCGCTGGCCAGCTCGTCATAGAGATCCCGAATGGTATAGTTTGGCTTCATTAAGCTGAGATTATAGCTTCCCGATGCTGAATCAGTTGATAAAGATCATTTGCACTTTCCGCCTGCCTCAGGGCAGTACAGAACTCTTGATCATCGAACATCTGCGCCAGCTTGGCTAAAAGTTGCAGATGTTCGTCAGTGGCCTCTTCAGGAACCAACATAGCAAAAGCAAGATCAACGGGTTGATTGTCAATCGCGTCGAAATCGATTCCCTCTGGAAGCTGGATAAACGCCGCAAGCGCTTCGGTGATTTGCGGCATGCGGGCATGAGGTAAGGCGATGCCCTTGCCCAGGCCGGTGCTGCCCAGCCTTTCACGCTCTAACAGCGCATCAAAAACCATATCTTGATTGAGTTCGGGAACAGCCTCGGCCAATCGCTGACCGAGCTGTTCCAATACACGCTTTTTACTGGGTGCCTCCACTTTGCAACCAATCCGTTCTTCCACAAGATAGCCGTTTGGAAACATGGAGACCTCGCCAGTTCAATCAGCCCGCATTACTCAGACGCATATTTGACGCCGCTACCGGCGCGATGACTTTTCATTTTCTCCTTGTGTTTCAACACCTGTCTATCGAGCCTATCCGTGAGCAGATCGATAGCTGCATACATGTCTTCCTGTACAGAGTCCGCATAAACGCTCGCACCGTTCACTTGCATTGTAGCTTCTGCCTTCTGTCGCATTTTCTCCACACTCAAGATAACGTGCACATTGATCACATTATCGAAATGGCGCTCTAGACGTTCAAACTTGTTGTCTACATAGCTTTTCAAGGCATCGGTTACATCCACATGATGACCGGTCACGCTAATTTGCATAATTTTCTCCTAATCTTAGATGAGGTTACCCATCACCCTGCCTGAGGACACTAATTGACGGCCAATCATATTTACAGTGTATGTTGTGCAGCAGTCCACATAAGCCTTGTGCCTGGTTGCATCCGCAAAGGGATCGCTGTTCACAACCTGTGATTCGTCGTTCAATTAACTCCTATATCAGACGCTTACGTTCGTTCGACGGGGGAATACCCATCGACTCTCGGTACTTTGCCACTGTCCGACGGGCGACTTCGATACCCTGATCGGACAAGAGAGTGGCAATCTTGTTGTCACTGAGAGGCTTGTTGGGGATCTCAGCGGCGATCATTTTCTTTATCAGTGCGCGAATCGCTGTAGACGAGCACTCACCTCCCGCACTGGTACTGACATGACTGGAAAAGAAATACTTGAACTCCAGCGTACCCCTGGGTGTATGCATGTATTTCTGGGTTGTTACACGAGATATGGTGGATTCGTGCATTTCCAAAGCCTCGGCGATATCCCGCAGAACCAGGGGCTTCATCGCCTCCTCTCCATGTTCGAAAAAACCCCTTTGATACTCTACGATTTTACTCGCTACGCGCAAAATAGTCTCGTTTCTGCTCATTAGGCTCTTGATGAACCAACGAGCCTCCTGCAAATGGTTCTTCAGAAAAGTGTTGTCTTCGCTCTGATCCGCACGCCTGATCAAGTTGGCATAGCTTGAATTCACGCGCAATTTCGGCGTCACCTCACCATTCAGTTCAACGATCCAGCGACCGTTTTGCTTGCTCACGAATACATCTGGAATGACATAATCCGGCTCACTGCTGGCAATCAGCGAACCCGGGTGGGGGTTGAGCGTGCGGATCAGCTGCATCACCGCCACAAGCTCGTCCTGACTGATCTTCATCCTGCGCATGATCTGGTTTTGATCCTGTGCGGTCAGGAGATTGAAATAGTCTTTGCAAAGCTTGATCGCCAATTGCCGATGAGAGGTGGATTCGGGCAGTTGATTCAACTGGATGAGCAGGCAGTCTTGAGGGTCCTGGGCGCCGACGCCAGGGGGGTCAAACGCCTGTATCCGATGCAACACCGCATTGATATCTTCGATGGTGGCCTCTTCATCGTTGAGGGACGCCAACACCTCCTCCAGATCACCGGTGAAATAACCATCCTCGTTGATGCCGTCGATGATGGTTGTAGCAATACCGATATCCTGGGGTGAGAATGGGGTTAGGTTCATCTGCCATATCAGATGGTCATGCAGGGTCGTGGCGCTGCTGTTCTGAATCAGATAGTCATGATCGTTGCTCTCGCCACCACCGCCTGAACTGGGCTGGTAACTGTCGTAGACGTCGCTCCATTCGCTATCCACCGGCAGTTCCTCCGTCGCTTGGGGGGCATCTGCCTGAATTTCACGTTCGTTATTGATGTCGTTGCTGTTCGCGTCAACCACTGCGGATTGCTCTGACACCCCGCTGTCAGCGGCCTCCCCATCTTTTGCACTCTGTTGGCCAAACTCCTCTTCCACTTCGAGCATGGGGTTGGTCTCCATCACCTCCTGAACCTCCTGACTGAGGTCGAGCGCGGAGAGTTGCAGCAGGCGTATTGCCTGCTGCAATTGAGGTGTCATGGTTAGATGTTGTCCGAGTCGGAGCTGTAAGGCCTGCTTCATCGCAGATGTTATCTATGAACCTGGTATGCTATTTGTATGTCTTTAATTTCATTCTAGCTAAAAAACACCGCAGATGAAAAAATTTTTTCTTTCCCACTCCCCCCTCCATAGACATGCCCAATACCCAAGCAAATCAAGGACAGACCGTATAATCTATTAAATATCAATGGGATAAACCAACCACTTCAGAATGCTACATGGAAAAGTCTTCACCAAGATAGACACTTCGCACATCCTCATTGTGAAGAATCTCTCCCGTTGAGCCCTCAGCCAGCACACGGCCGCTGTTGATGATATAGGCCCGATCACAGATATCCAGGGTCTCTCTGACATTATGGTCCGTTATCAGGACGCCTATCTGCAGTGCCTTGAGGTGTTGAATGATCTTTTTGATATCGATAACCGCTATGGGATCCACACCGGCAAAGGGTTCATCCAATAAGACAAAGCGTGGTCGGATGGAGAGGGCCCTGGCGATCTCCAGGCGCCTGCGCTCACCCCCGGAGAGGCTCATTGCCAAGCTTTCCCGCAAGTGATCGATGCCGAACTCCAGCAATAACTCGTCGCACAGCTCACGACGCTTGGAGGGATCCAGATCTGCCTGGGTCTCCAGGATGGCAAGAATGTTCTGCTCCACACTCAGGCGGCGGAAAACCGATGCTTCCTGAGCCAGATAACCGATACCGCTACGCGCCCGTCTGTGCATCACCTGATCAGTCAACACTTCTCCATCCAGGAGTATCTCTCCGCTATCCGCCTGGATCAGCCCAACGATCATATAGAAACTGGTGGTTTTTCCGGCACCGTTCGGTCCCAGCAACCCGACCACTTCACCACTGCTCACGTTGAGCGAGACACCATCCACCACATTGCGCTTTCCATACTGCTTATGCAGCGCCTTGGCCTGTAACTGGCTCATGGTTTTGACTGCTGCCCGGGTTCGATGACAACCTGTACCCGCTGCTTGCCTTGGGCGCTGGTACCCGCCTTGACCACTGCCTTGCCGCGATTGTAGATAATCCGGTCACTGCGAAAACGGTTGTTCCCCTGCTCAAGCAGTGCATCATCAATCAACAGTAACTCATCCCGTTCCAGGCTTATCTCCACACGCCGAGCTTCACCGCGAGCCTCATCACCCCCCTCCTCTATCAACTGGCGAAAACGAACGGGGTTCCCTTCACCGATAACCTTCTCGGTTTTCCCCTGATGTCGGTGCACCCACAATCGCTCGGCCCAAACCTTCAGACTACCCTGGGTAATTTCGACACTGCCTTCATAGAGCACCACCCCAGATGACTCATCGATAGTCAGGCTGTCCGCCTCCAGCTGCATGGGTTGCTCCTTGTCACTCTCCAGGGCAGCCAACCGAAACGGTATGCATAGCAGTAAAATCAGATACACCATACTGGCTGTAGCGCTATTGGACTTCATAGTAGCCTCGCACCTCATTCAGCAGCTTGAGCCGCATCGGCCCCTTCAACCAAGCCTCCAGACCCGTTGCTGTCATCCACTGCCTATCACTCTCGATGCGTACCGGCGCATCGGTGGTGGCAAAGGATTCATCAATGTGCATAGTCAAATCCCGGGTGATGATATGCAGCGGAGCCGAATCCCCGCCGCCAGGGCGGTCGATTACCACGCGACCGGGTAGATGCAGGGTCGATTCATTGTCACTGATAACACCATCCTGAGCCTGCAGCTGCAAGTGGGAACCCTGTTGGTTGAAATGCCAAAGCGTCGGTTGTTTCAGTTTGGTAATCCCGGTTTGCTCAAAAAACTCCATCCCCTGTGAATGCAGTCGCTGTTTCAGCACACCCTGCTCATCATAGGTCTGTACCACCAATCCCTCAGCATAGGAGTCAGGATAGATTTTAACACTGCGTTGTTTGCTCTCTTCCGGCTGTGTCAGTCTATGCATCCACCAGCCCAGACTCAGCAGTGCCGCCAGAATGAAAAATAGACCTATTAACTGGCGCTTCAAAGATAGCTGTCCAACTCAGACTGAAGGTTGCCCTGGGCCTGCAACACCATTTCGCAGACATCCCTGGCTGCACCGCGCCCACCATCGTGGGGCGTTTGCCAGTGTGCATGTTGGAGGACGAAGGGGTGGGCATCATTGACAGCGATAGCCAAACCAACTCGCCGCATGATGGGCAGATCGACCACATCGTCACCCACATAGGCGACCTCCTCATCCACAAGGCCCAGTTTGTCGCGCAACTCCTCATAGGCGGGAAGCTTATCCAACTTCCCCTGATAGACATGCTCAATCCCCAGGCTCGCCATGCGGATGCGCACAACCTCCGAGGTGCGTCCAGTGATAATACCGATCACCACACCCGATTTTTGCAACATCTTCATGCCATGCCCATCCCGGGAGTTGAACGACTTATACTCCTGACCATCGTCGCCAAGATAGAGGCTTCCATCCGTCAGCACTCCATCCACATCGAAGATAACCAGTTTCACCCCGCGGGCCTTGGTATCAATATCCTTCACCTTCCATCCCCCCCTACAACACGCCGGCTCGTAGCAGATCGTGCATATTGAAGGCGCCGATCAACTGCTGTTGTTCATCGATCACCAGCAAGCCGTTAATCTTTTTCTCATCCATCATCTGCAAGGCCTCGGCAGCCAACATATCCGGCGTCACAGTCAGGCAGTCCCGGGTCATCACCTCACTCACTTTGACATGGTGAATATCAATCGGCTTGTTCAAGGTACGCCTCAGATCGCCATCGGTATAGACCCCGGCCACACTCCTCCCCGGACCTAACACAGCCGTCATGCCCAAGCCTTTTGCAGACATCACTTCCAGTGCCTCGTGCAGTGTGGCGTCAAGCCCGACTACAGGTAATGCCCTGTCCGCGTGCATTATATCACCGACCCGCAGCAGCAAACGTCTCCCCAGGGTCCCCCCCGGATGAGAGAGGGCGAAGTCCTTGGCGGTAAAACCCCGTGCCTGAAGTAGGGCAACCGCCATGGCGTCGCCCATCACCAGGGCCGCCGTGGTGCTCGAGGTCGGCGCCAAACCCAGGGGGCAGGCCTCTTTCTCAACGCTGACATCGATATGCACCTCGGACTCCCTTGCCAGGGTCGATTCCGGTTTGCCGGTCATGGCTATCAAGGGCGCACCCAGTCGCTTGAGCAGGGGCAGGATGACAAGCAGCTCGCCAGTCTCCCCCGAGTTGGACAGGGCCAGCACCACATCCTGAGGTGTAATCATACCCAGATCGCCATGACTGGCTTCCCCCGGGTGAACAAAAAATGCCGGACTGCCGGTGCTGGCCAGGGTAGCGGCGATCTTATTGCCAACATGACCGGACTTGCCCATACCGATAACAACGATCCTCCCCTGGCAATGGAGCAGATAACTGCAGGCCCGGGCAAACTCGTCACCCAGACGGGGGATCAGTGCTGCAACCGCATCCGCCTCGGTCTCGATCACAGCCCTGCCCAGGTCGATCATCCTGGCCATCTCATCTTTGCTTGGGGTCGTGGGTTTGGTCATTGGACAACTTACTCGATTCGGTATGAAACGCCATGCATCAGGCATTCACCAGTGAAAAGAAAAGCAGGGACTGATAGCCGATAAAACAGAGTAATAACAACAGACCCTCCAGACGGTTGATGCGCCCTTGCCTACCCAGGCCGTGCCCCATAAAGTAAAGCAGCAGGGTCAGTGCCAGCATCACCGGCAGATCCCTATTCATGACCTCTGGTGAATAGGCGCCGGGTGCAATCAAGCCCGGGATACTCAAGACCGCAAGCAGATTATATAGGTTGGAACCGATCACATTCCCAATCGCCAGGTCATCCTCTCCCTTGAGGGCACTGGTGATACTCGCGGCCAGTTCCGGCAGGCTGGTACCGATGGCAACGATGGTCAAACCGATGATTACATCGCTGACACCCAGCGCAACCGCCACGTTGGTGGCCCCCCAGACCAACAAGCGGGAGCTCACAAGCAGGAACAGCAATCCACCCGATAACAGCAGCAGCGCCTTCTTGGTCGGTACGTTATGGGGAATCTCCGCCTCAAACTCCCCGGCGATGGGATCAGCCGCACCCGTCTTAGCGGTATAGATCATCCAACCAAGCACCCCCATCAGGGTCACTAGCAGAATTGTACCGTCGAAACGATTCAGGTCACCGTCCCACATCAGGAGAAAGGTCAATACCGAGACCGCGAGCAGCAGTGGATATTCCCTTCTCAGCACACTGGAGTGGACGGCAAGCGGGATCACCAGGGCGGTGAAACCGAGAATCAGCCCGATATTCGCGATATTGGAGCCAATGGCATTACCGATGGACAATCCCGGATTGCCATTGATCACCGCCATGGTCGACACCAGAATCTCCGGCGCCGAGGTGCCAAATCCTACAACGGTGAGTCCTATCAACATAGGCGAGACACCCAGATTATCTGCCAGGGCCGCCGCCCCGCTGATAAACCGGTCGGCACTCCAGACCAGTACAACCAGGCCGACAAGGATCGCAACGCTGAAAAGAAACATAAAATATTTTATTTAATATTCAATAAGCTATGAGGATTATGGGTGAATTTAAAGGATCTCTTCAACTACCATTGGTTAGCTAATGAACTGCCACAGGGGCGCTGAGGGCAAAGATGATAGCAGAAAGCGATAGGAATTGGCTTGACAAGAATCTTAGTATATTAGATAATTTCAATATACTGATACATCAAGTAGCAGTATTCCTCCTTTGGTGGTAAATAGAGATTTAGCGCGACACCCCCCTGTCGCGCTTTTTTTTGTCTCGGATCCAGGCCTAATTATCTTCGATTAGGCCTTGTCTCCCAAACGTGGATCATGTAATATCCGCCGTCTTTTTCAAGGCATTTTAGTTCTCCATCGGAGCGACATCGGATGACTACTGTAAGCGCGAAGCCGGCAGAGGTACGCCGCAATTGGTATCTCGTGGATGCAACAGACAAGACCCTGGGTCGTCTGTCCACGGAAATTGCCCGTCACCTGCGCGGTAAACATAAACCGGAATACACACCTCACGTCGATACCGGCGACTATATCGTCGTGGTCAACGCCGAGAAGATCCGTGTGACCGGCAACAAACTCAGCGACAAGATGTATCACCACCATACCGGGTACATCGGCAACCTGAAATCCATCAATCTGGAAAAGCTGTTGCAGAAGGCCCCGGAGCGCGTCATCGAACACGCGGTCAAGGGTATGATGCCAAAAAATTCCCTGGGTCGTGCCATGTTCAAGAAACTGCGTGTCTTCGCCGGTCCTGAACATACCCATCAGGCACAACAGCCCCAGCCACTGGACATCTGATCATTAATATAGAGTAACCGACATGGCAGATAAGCACATCACCACCGGACGCCGTAAGAGTTCAACTGCCCGGGTCTTCCTCACGGCAGGCAGCGGCAACATCGTGGTCAACAACCGTCCTCTCGATGAGTACTTCGGCCGCGAGACTGCCCGCATGGTGGTTCGCCAGCCACTGGACGCCACCGAAACCACTGACAAGGTCGATATCAAGGTAACCGTCAGCGGCGGCGGCACCACCGGCCAGGCAGGCGCCATTCGTCACGGTATCTCACGCGCCCTGGACGCCTTCGACGAGTCGTTTCACGGCACCCTGCGCAGAGCCGGCTTCCTGACCCGCGACGCCCGCGCCGTGGAGCGCAAGAAGGTCGGTCTGCACAAGGCCCGCAAGCGCCCCCAATACTCCAAACGCTAAGTCTGGCTCTCACGAGAGTCTGCAACTGGGGATTCGTCTAACGGCAGGACACCGGACTCTGACTCCGTATGTGGAGGTTCGAATCCTCCATCCCCAGCCAACAGCATATAGAAGCCCACCCTGTGTGGGCTTTTTTATTGTCTCTACGAAGCTGCCCGGATGGAGGATTTGAACCGATCAGAGGTTCGACGACTGAGCAAAGCGAAGGAGAACAGCGTAGCTGGCCCCGCAGGGGTGAGGCCCAAAGGGCCGAATCATCCTCCATCCCCAGCCAACAGCATATAGAAGCCCACCCTGTGTGGGCTTTTTTATTGCCCCTTAATAGAGATAAACAGCCCCGGCATAGGGCGCCGAGTTATCCTCCTGATCAGCACTATCACCGGAATTCTCCAGGGGCGCACCCACTGCCAGGGTCAAGCCGTCACTGGAGATGGCCAGGCTGCTGCCAAACTCGTCGTTCAGATCGGGACAGAACAGCGTACACAGGGGTTGTTGCCAACCCGCATCCGTATTCGAGGCCTTGACATAGGAGTGCTGAAACCAGCCACTGTCGCCACGGGTAAACATATAGGCCGCGCCCGGCGGAGCGGCAACCCCGCTGTTGCTCGCCTGACTGCCGTTGACTCCCTGGGCCAGGGAGGCCTCATATGCCGCGCTCACAACCAGGCTGTTGCCATTTCCTGAGAGTGCTACCTGATAGCCAAACCTGTCGTTCGAATCCGCATTGGACGCCTTGAAATAGGCGGTTTGCGACCATACGCTGGCTTGACGTTCGAACATATAGACCGCGCCCGAATTTTCTCTGGAGTTGTTGGAGGAGCTGCCATTCACGCCTGTGGCGCTTGAATCTTCAGCCCAGGTTGCCACGACCACGGCATCCCCATCCGCGGAGATTGACACAGCGTTGCCGAATTCGTCACCGCTGTCGGTCGTGGCAGGCTTGAGATAGGCTTGCTGGCTCCAGCTAGAACCGCTGTAGGCGAAGACATAGGCCGCTCCAGCCCCTCTCGCCCCATTGTCCGTCTCATCGCCGTTGATGCCGGTTGCCGAGGAGTCCTCTCCCGGCGCCCCCACAACCAGTGTCCCGCCATCGCCGGAGAGCTGCAGGGTGTCGCCGAATCCGTCTGTACCCTCTCCATTGACAGCCGCCACGGTCCCCTGCTGGGACCAGCCATTGCTATTCTCGAAAACGAAGATGCCGCCGCCACTGACGGCCAGCCTCTCACCACTGTCGGAGAGCGAAACCTGCTTACCGAAATTGGCGCCTGCCACCGGCGAGGCAGCCTTGATATAGGCCGACTGAGTCCATGCGCTGCCGGCAAAGCTAAACAGATATACAGCCCCCGCACCTTGTACAGAGTTATCTGTCTGATTACCATCGATGCCACTCGCGGCCGAATCTTCCGATGTTGCTCCGACGGCAAGCACTTGGCCATCCTCAGAAAGAGATACCGCTTGACCAAACATATCGCCGGCCTGGGCGTTGGAAGCCTTGAAGTAGGCCTGCTGAGTCCAGCTGTCACCATCCCGTGCGAACAGATAGACCGCACCGGAACTCGATGCCGTGTCCGTGCCGACCACCGGATCACCGTCGATACCGGTCGCAGTGGAATCCTCCTCGGGGACACCTATTGCCAGGGTGGTACCATCACCGGAGAGGGCGACACTGCTGCCAAACTCATCCTCCGAGCCGATAAACGAGGGTTTGAGATAGCCGATGGCATCGATCATCAGTGAAGTCGTTGACAGGGTTGCTGAATCGGCGCAATCACCAGAGGCATTGCATGACTGAACCATGTAGCTGGCATTGACCCAGTCGGTCAGGTGCACGGGTAGGACCGCATCCACGCTGGTCCCGGTGATGTTGTCACCCACCTGGCTGTAGCCGGAGATACCATCGGGATTCTGTAACAGACGGTAGTGATCGACACCCACGTCATTCCAACTGAAGCGCAGCAGCTTGGGCCCCGCCACGGCGACACTGGGGCTGACGATATCGCTCGGCGGGCAGCTGATCTGCACATCGGTGACAGAGGCACCGCTGAGGTTGCCGCTACCGTTAACTACCGTACAGGTCTGGCCGGTGGGCTGGGTGGCGATGGTCACGGCATAGGCCTCACCGTCAGTCAGGGAAGTGGCAAAGGTGAACGCGCCATTGGCGCTGATACTGAGTTCGTCAGCGCCGTTGTTTTGCAACGACAGGCCATCGCCGGTAAGACCGCTGACACTGCCGCCGATGGTGAAGACGCCACCGCTCGAATCGACACAAGTTACGGTGATCGCGGTGACATCGGCGCCCGCGATGGTCCCGCTGCCATTGCCCACGCTGCAGCTCTGGTCAGTGGGCTGGGTGGCCACACTTACACTGTAAGCACTGCCGTCGCTAAGCCCGGTGGCAAAACTGAAACTGCCGTCACTGCTGAGTGCCAGATCATCACTTCCATTGTTTTGCAACACCAGTCCGCTGCCGGTAAGGCCGGTCAGGGTGCCGCCGAGGGTATAGGTGGTGCCCGTTGTGTCTCCATCATCACTGCCGCCACCGCCACCACCGCCACAGGCGACCAGTAATAGCAACGGCATCAAGAACACTGTTTTAAACACCCATCTAAAAAATTGATTCATACCTTAATATCCTGATTTTACTTACTATCCGGCAGCCTCATAGAACAGGCCGCATACTTCTGAACAAGTCACTTCTGAAACTTAGCCTACTTTCCACAAATGTTGGGTGGAAATGTATCTGAACAGTGCTACAGTCGGGATCTAAACAGTGAAAACTGCGAGCTCCGTCACGCTGCGTGTCCAGGGTGCTGCAGATCATCGTCCCAGTCTTCTGAACAGCGTCCTGACCGGCAACATACACAACAGGAATATGATGCTTTATCTCATCATATGTATGGAGTTATCGCGCGAGGGCTCAGGATCTTTATAAAACAATCAACGATTGCTGATATGCGCGGTTTTTCGGCCTCTTTGTCGAGCTAACCATGTTGCACAATTGGCGGATGATGAATGATCTGCACGCTGGTCCCGTCCGGATCGAAGCAGTAGAAGCTGCGAGCGCCGTCACGGTGGGTGCGCGGGGCGGTGCGCATCCTCACCCCGGCTGCCAGCAGATAGTCGTACCAGGCGTCGACCGCCTCGGGATCGGCGAGGAAGAAACCGATATGGTCGAGGCGTTGGGCGGCCTCGTCGAACTGCTCCGCAGCGGCCTTGTGCAGCGCCAGATTATCCGGCCCGGAGGTAAGATAGAGATTGTCCGGATCGGGCCGCCACTCGATCTCCATCCCCAGCAGCTGCACATAGAAATGCTCACTGGCCGCCATATCCCGCACATTCAGGGCCACGTGCCGCATACCAAGGTGTTGTGGTGGTCGCTTCATGAGAGCACCTCACTCAAGGCCTGTTCCCAGGTCTCCCGATCGCAGGCCCGCTGCACCACCAACGGCAACGCAACGGCGCCATGGGCCAGCAACTCTTCATGTAACGAACGCAGGGTGGCATCGGGCCGCTGTTCGAGTTGCCGCTGACAGAGGTGATCGATCAGCTCCGACCCCAACAGGGCCATGAAGGCATCTGTGGGGCGCCTTGATATGGCCGTCAGGCTAACCTCCGCCCAGCAAGGGATATCTGACAAGAGTTTCAAGCGCTCCAGGGCCTGTCGGCTGTTGATCTCGCCGGCATGAAACTCCAGGTCGATGGCCGCCTGCTCGGCCAGGGCCAGGCGCCGCTGATAGAGCGCAAGACGGTCATCTTCATTGAAATAGGCGTGTGCCTCCAGGAGACGACTCATGTAGTGAGCCCAGCCCCTTTTGAAAGCGGCGGAGGGGTTGATCTGACGCACCAGGCTATGGGCCGATATCCCGCCGGCCCAAGCCAGATAGTGACGGCCGGCCCAACCGCTGTAGAGATTGCGCATGCGGATCGCCGATCGGGTTTCACCACCCCCAACCTGTTGATCATGGGGTATTAAAAATACCCCACCCTGCTGCGTGCGCAGATAGCTGCCACAATCCGGTTGTCTGAAGCAGCTGTCGGTAATGCGGAAATCCAAGGGCTGGGGGGAATCGGGCAGGAGTTCGAGACGCTGCAGGAAAGCCCTGAGAGCATTGGACTCCTCACGGTAAGCTTGCAATCTACGGTCACCGCTGAACAACTCACCCTCATCCTGTTTGACGCGCTGCAGGGTTATCCCCTTTTGCTCCAACTCTACATAGGTCTGGTGCAAGCGGCTGCGGGTATAGGCCAGGGCATCCTCCACCGGGATATCGAGCTGGTCGCGGTGCCGCAACAACCAGGCGAGCAGTTCCTTACCGCAATCGGCGGTTCCAGATGCGACCGGGGCCAGATCTTGGATCAATACCTGTCTGAAATCATCCACCGCCTCCGCTGCCTGGCTGCTGAGCGCCTGCAGGCGCCCCTTGTCGGCACAACATTCGTGAGTCTGCGGCAGATCCCTGCCCAGGCGTTTCAGCCAGGGCACACCCTTCTCTGACGTCTCCAGAGCATCGGCCAGCCACAGGGTGGAGACCAGACCCGGCAGTTCTGCAAGCCGTCCCCTGGCGTCACGCAGATAGTTGGGGGTCTTCTCCAGCACCCCCATCAGGGCTTCGCACAACCTTTCCGGTTGGCGCACCACCAGCTCTTGAAGGAGACGCAAAGGGAGATAGTGAGCCGGATCCCTGTGGCGCCAATCGTGCTCGAGGAGCAATCGATGCTCAACCAGCGCGGCGCCGTAGATCAGCTGCAGATCGAGTTGGCGGTCAGCATCCAGGGCCTCATAGTCCAACTCCTTCAGACTGACCAGTAGACTGCTGATCAGGCTTGCCAAGGCACCCATTTCATCGTCCCCATCGGCAGTCATCAGTCCTTCGTAGCCAGGCACCGAGGCGTATACAGCCGCCATCGGATGATAACGGAACCAGACCCGATAGTAGTCAGCAATCAGCCTATCGAAATCGGCCGCCTCACTGCTCATCGCGTATCTCATAGTCATGGGTGATCTCAGCACTCTTCGCCAACATCAGAGAAGCGGAGCAGTATTTCTCGGCGCTCAAAGAGATAGCCCGGGCCACATGCTTTTCACTCAACCCTTTACCGGTAACGATGAAATGGGCATGGATGCGGGTGAATACCTTGGGATCCTGATCCGAACGTTCCGCCTCGAGTTCCACCACGCAACGGCTAACCTGCTGGCGGGATTTCTTCAATATGGATAACACATCGAATTCAGTGCAACCCCCCATGCCGAGCAGCAACATCTCCATGGGCCTGATCCCGAGATTGCGTCCACCATGCTCTGGCGGCCCATCCATCACCACTCCGTGACCACTCCCGGACTCTCCCATCATGACAGAATCCTCCACCCAAACGACCCGTGCTTTCATTGGCTGCTCCAGTTCACCACCCCAAAGGCGTCAAATATGTGACAGAAGGGATAGATGATTAGTATGAATTGCGTTAAATTAATGGACTGTTGTTTTTGTTACACTGTGTATCGGTTGTATCTACTGATGCCTGTAGATTCGACAAGTTGAAAAGGGTTGCTAAACTAGATCCTAATCTCCTTAATATTTGAACGATGACAATAAAACACTGGTCGAGGGCTCAGAATAACTGCACTAAAGATCACCTCAAGCTGCCAACAGGCAGATAGCTGGATCAATCTGCAGGCTGGTCTCTCCCCCACAACAGCGAAGAGTCCCGAGATCATGACGATCATAAAACCGCCACCACAGGAACCTGAGTATCTTCAGCGATTCCTCTCCTTTTGTCACCGCCGACGTTACCCCAAGAATACCGAGATTATTCATATTGGTGATCCGGCAGACATCCTCTATTACATCACGGAAGGCTCGGTGGCTGTCTACATCGAAGATGAAGACGGTCGGGAGATTATCCTCACCTATCTCAACAAAGGTCAGTTTGTCGGCGAGATGGGGCTTTTCGTCCCTGAACCCAAGCGAAGCGTGATGGTGCGGACACGTACCTCCTGTCAGATAGCGGAGATAAGCTATCAGCGCCTGGAACAGCTCTTCAACCACGATCTCAAGGATTATACCAAAGACATCCTGTATGCCGTGGGGGCTCAGTTATCTCAACGACTGAATCAGACCAGCAACAAAGTCGGACACCTGGCCTTTTTCGATGTGACCGGACGCATTGCCCGCACCCTGCTCGATCTGTGCAAGGAGCCGGATGCCATGACCCATCCCGACGGCATGCAGATTCGCATCACCCGCCAGGAGATCGGCCGCATCGTCGGTTGTTCCCGGGAAATGGCAGGCAGGGTATTGAAAAATCTGGAAGAGCAGGGGCTGATTAGCGTCAAAGGCAAGACCATCGTTGTCTTTGGCACACGTTAATCCGCCTTTGATAGATACAGAGGCTGGCTAACAACTTACAAACCAATGTTCGAAAAGGGAGTGGGTTGGTACTCCACTTTCGCATCCGCGGTAGGGATGCCGCGTGAACCCCAACGGAACAGGGACGCACCGTTGGGGAGGCGGATGCCTGTCATAGACCGGCGACCTCCTGGTGCCGCGGGCAACTCAACAGATGGTCATTCACCATCCCCACCGACTGCATGAAAGCGTAACAGATAGTGGTGCCGACGAAGCGAAAGCCGCGTCGTTTGAGCTCCTTGCTCATCACGTCTGAAAGGGGTGTGGATGCCGGCACCTGCTCCAGGGTGCGCCAAGAATTCTGGATCGGCACGCCATCAACAAAGGACCAAAGAAAATTGCTCAGTCCCTCTCCTGCCTCCAGTTCCAAGACGGCTCGAGCGTTGTCTATGGTCGAAGCCACCTTGAGCCGGTTGCGCACGATACCCGGATCCGCAAGTAATCGTTTTGAATCAGCATCCTTGTATCGGGCAATCCGTTGCACATCAAAGTCGTGCAATGCACGCCGATATCCCTCGCGCTTGCGCAGGATGGTCAACCAGGAAAGGCCTGCCTGAGCCCCCTCCAAAGTAAGCATTTCATACAGGTGGCGAGCATCATAGGAGGGGACGCCCCACTCCTCATCATGATAGCGTTGATACTCTTCATACCCCAGACACCAGGGGCAGCGTTTGTCGTCACTCATACCTCTTCTCCCGCATCAATTCCTAGGCCCCATAGAATCCAATGAAATGTGTATACCCCCTACTGACACCATTGTGTCAGTAATCCGCCAGATAACAAGTAAGGTTAATTATTCATACATGAGAGGTGACTTTTTTCACTGCCGACTGGCCCTATCGGGCACAAGCTGTAATGGATTCGGGTCTATGGGCCTGAATTCGCCGGTTCACAGTTGATTCAATACAAGCCATAAGAAAGTGCTGAATAAATAGTTGCCGATGGAAGTTACGGCAAATCAGCACTAATGATACCGCAGGCCATTTACAGACCGAGCAGGTTTCATAGACAAAGTAGCCAAAGGAGAAAGCTATGCTGACTGATCTTACCAAACTCAATATCGAGCAGATCGCTGAATTGAATCCGGATTGGATCGTATCAATTCTGAAAAAACCGGTGAGTGGCAGTTATCGCAATGCAACCCCCGCCAGTTACGGATCGATCCTCGAATTACGTGTTGATGTGGATAATCGCCGACCCCAGCAGCGCCTCAGCGGCGACCTGTATACCCACTTTACCTTCTGCAATATCCCGATCACCTTTTATACCGGCTCGTTTGTGGTGGAGGATGTCACCATAGCAGGTGACACTACCGCCATGGTGCTATCCGGACCGGTTATCTACTATTCCGATCCAGCCACTAATGCGGACAGCATCGAGGTGCGCATCCCTCGAGTCAATTACTTCGCCTCACCTGCAGCGGCCTGCGTCAGTTGGCTGAGTAACGGCAGTCTGGTGCAATCCTATGTCTGCCCGAAGATTTCCGAATATTTCCGTACCGCCACCCTTGAAGTCGATCGATTTCAGGGAACCGTGTTTCCACCGACAATTGACCCGGATATCGATCCCTCACCTGGAGGCCTGCCCGATTCAGTGGACATTCGCGATACCTTTTTGCGTTCAGGGATCGACCTAAGCGTCGTCCATGATGACACATTGAATGATGCCGACAGCGACGATATTGAAGACAATTGGAGCGAGGTAGAACTGCACGACCTGATGGAAGACAGGTTCGACCAATTCTCCAACTCCCTGCAATGGAATCTATACTGTGTCATCGTGCCTAAGTTCGGCGATCCCACCTACAGTTCCGGCTATTACGGCACCATGTTCGACTGGGGGGGCTGGCAGATTGGTGACTCCCATCTGCGTCAGGGTTGCGCCATCGCCGAAACCGCCATCCGCGGTAGAGAGGTGGATAACCTTTATGACACCTCGGACAAAAAGGACCGGTTGATTCTGCAAACCCTGATCCATGAGATCGGCCATGCCTTCAACCTACCCCATACCTGGTCTAGATCGGTCAACCCGGACAGCGGTTCCGAATCCTTCATGAACTATCCCTGGGGTTATACCGATAACGGTGGCGGGGAAACCAACTTCTGGGCGAATTTCCGTTGGGAGTTCGATGATCCGGAACTGATCTGGATGCGCCACGCCGACCGCAATGATGTCATCTTCGGCGGCAGGGACTGGATCGGCAACAACCTCAGCGCCGACCTCAACCCGGCCTTCGATCAGATTCACTCCCCCGTCAACCTGGAACTACAGGGGCCCAGCGTGTTTGATCTCGGCGTACCGGTGAGTCTGGGATTGAAACTGACCAATGACGCTACCCAGCCCATCAATGTCATCGACCGTCTGCAGCCCGAAGAGGGCCTGTTGCGGGTCATCATCAAACGACCCAATGGCGACATTGTCGAGTACATACCTCCGGTACGACGCCTGATGGCGCCGCCAGAGCCGTTCGAGCTGGCGCCTGGCGCATCGACACTCACGAGCATAAACCTTAGTTACGGCGCCAAAGGCCACCAGTTCGCTGAACCGGGTGAGTATCTGATCCAGGTCTATTTCCCCTGTTTTCCTGTCGGTTTCATTGCCACCGCCAGCCGACGCATCCGCATTGCTCACCCGGCATCCAGAAGCAGCGAGGCGCTGATCCATCTCATGACCGGACCTGAGGCGTCCAAGTTTCTCTATTACGGTGGCTCACGACGGCACCCCGAGATAATCGACAAGCTCAATGAAGCGACAGAACAGTATGCGCAAACAGACCCTGTGGCTGTACGTCACATCGCAGCCGCCCTGGGCCGAAACGCGGTGCGAAACCACAAGCGGATTGCCGTCAAGAAGGGCAAACGTGTGATTGTCGCGGACCGGGCCGACCATGGGAGTGCAGTCGACCATTTCACCAAAGCCTTTGCTCAACTGCCCAAGGAGTATGGCAATCAATCAGCATTTGACCCTGTGACTGAAAGCAGACTGATCAGACGACTGGCCGACAGCCATCTGGCGATCGACAACAAGGATGAGGCAATCTCTACTCTGGCAAACGCCGTGAAACAGATGAAAAAGCGGAAGTCTGACGAATCTATCATTGATGACTTGGAAGAGAGAATAAAAGTCATCAAACGACGTAAGTGATACCTCACCTGATCATCCCCTGAGCCGGTCTTAGCTGCCGTGCTCAGGGTTTATGGTCTGTCTCAGAACCTCTCCGGCTCCTGATCAAGCACACCAAGACCATGGAAAAAAAGGGATATTATTAATAGCACAGTGCTGATCTTGAATTGATTTCAAACCGATCAAATATATGCTTCCTGTATAACGGAGAAGGAGTGTTGATCCCGGCCATAGAAGGCTATAAAAAACCCACCATCGAACCCCGGGTGAAAATAGTTGCTGCGCCGGTGATCCCATAACCGAGCAAGCAAACTCAGGCAATCAGCGCGACCCCCTAGGTAAAGAGCTGCGCCAGCTTCATCCCCGGATCATCGGCCCGCATAAAGGCCTCACCCACCAGAAAGGCATTCACCTGGTGACTGCGCATCAGGGCCACGTCCTCAGTGGAGAGAATCCCGCTCTCCGTCACCACAATCCTTTCAGACGGGATCATGGGCAGCAACGCCAGGGTGGTATCGAGACTCACCTCAAAGGTGCGCAGATTGCGGTTGTTGATGCCGATCAGACGATTCTCCACCCGCAACGCCCGTTGCAGCTCCTCGGCATCATGCACCTCGATCAACACATCCATACCCAGCTGCCGGGCCAGGTCATTCAGATCCTTGAGTTGTTGGTCATCGAGGCAGGCGGCGATGAGGAGTATACAGTCAGCCCCGATCGCCCGCGCCTCATAGACCTGGTAGGGATCGATGATGAAGTCCTTGCGGATCACCGGCAGCGTACAGGCCTCACGGGCCTGCTGCAGATAGCGGTCGCTGCCTTGAAAAAAGTCGATGTCGGTCAGTACAGAGAGGCAGGCAGCGCCACCCCGGGCATAGCTCTGGGCGATCTGGGCAGGTTGAAAGTCCTCTCGCAACACACCTTTACTTGGTGAAGCCTTTTTGATCTCGGCAATGACGCCCGCCTCACCTGCCGCCAGCTTGCGTGCGATCGCATCGGCAAAACCCCTGGGCTCTGAAGCCCGAGGCAATAACATCTCCAGATCGGCGATAGAGCGTGCCGACAATCTGTCGGCAATCTCCTGGCGCTTGCGCCGGGTTATCTTCAGCAGAATATCGGGGGTTTCGCTCATCCTCAGTCAAAGCTCTGGGTCAAGACCACCAGACGATCGAGACGGCTCCGCGCCTCACCGCTGGTAATGGCATGATCGGCCTTCTCAATACCATCCTCCAGACTCTCCGCCAGACCCGCGGTATAGATAGCGGCCCCTGCATTGAACACCACGATATCCCGCGCCGGCCCGGGATTGTCCTCCAGCAAACCGCGGATCATGGTGAGACTCTCTGAGGCATCGTTGACCCGGATGGTATCCAGGGAGCTGCGCTGCAGACCGAACTGCTCAGGCTGTACGGTGAAGCGCCTGATCTGGCCATCTTTCAACTCCGCCACGTCGGTGACATCCCCGATACTGATCTCATCCAGGCCGTCACGGGAGTGAACCACCATCACATGCCGGCTCCCCAACCGCTGCAACACCTCTGCCAGGGGTTCGAGCAGGTCGCTGTCGAAGACACCCAGCAGTTGATTCGGCACACCCGCCGGATTGGTCAACGGCCCCAAGACATTGAAGATGGTCCGCACCCCCATCTCCTTGCGCGGTCCGATGGCGTGCTTCATGGCACTGTGGTGACCTGGGGCGAACATGAAACCAACCCCGACCTCACGCACACATTGCTCCACCTGCTGCGGCGACAGGTCGAGTCTGACACCCGCGGCTTCCAGGGCATCGGCACTGCCCGACTTGGAAGAGACGGAACGATTACCATGCTTTGCCACGTGACAGCCGGCGGCGGCGGCGACAAACATGCAGGCGGTGGAGACGTTGAAGGTACCGGAGGCATCACCCCCGGTGCCAACGATATCAACCGTGTGGTCGAGACCGGAAATGGAGACACCGGAGGCCAGCTCGCGCATCACCGAGGCCGCGGCGGCGATCTCGCTCACCGTCTCCTCCTTCATCCGCAGGCCGACCAGGAATCCACCGATCTGCGCCGGGGTGGCGTTGCCGGTCATGATGTTGCGCATCACCGCCGTCATCTCGTCTGGCGTGAGATCCTGACGGGCCAGGACTTTTTTTATCGCTTGCTGCATCTCCACGGGTGGTCTCCTTTTATTCGTTCAGGGGTGAATCTATTTC
>JBEVVS010000062.1:0-62687 GCA_040507005.1 Candidatus Thiodiazotropha sp. | reverse complement strand
AACATCTTCGCGTAGCGAAGATGGCCCGAAGGGCGAGGCCGCAGGCCGAGTAATCCCTCCCATCAGTTGGCACCCAAGCCAAGGAGTCCCTCAGCCCCTCTTTATTTGGCGGATAGTGAGGCTTTGATTCAAACCCTTCGTTCGACCAGGCGCGCAGCGCCGCAGAACATCTTCGCGTAGCGAAGATGGCCCGAAGGGCGAGGCCGCAGGCCGAGTAATCCCTCCCATCAGTTGGCACCCAAGCCAAGGAGTCCCTGGCCCCCTTTTGTGTAATTTTCCACAATCTCACAGCGTCGTTTGTCACTTTTCGTTTAAAATTATAGGCTTATAGTTAGTTTAAAGCGTCGTTTTAGCCAGATGCAGCAGTATCCATGAACAGTGTTTATACAATAACCATAATGGGTGACCGATATGCTGAATATGAATGATGAACCAGATCTTCAGATTAGGATGGGTGGTGCAGTAGCGAATCGAAAGAGTGGGCGGGTAAAAGGCAGCATTCGTGAACTTGAACTCATTGCGGCGGAGCTAAGACGGGACGGTGAGCTTTGCAGGGCCGACGAGATCGATAGGGAGATTATGGCGATTCTGGATAGGAAGATCTGTCGCAAAATCATAAAACGGAGCAGAAAAGAGCAAAAATTGCTCAATATTGGGTCTTATTGAACCTCAATTACACTGTTTTAGCTGTGGATTCACGAGCTGAGTCTAGGCTATGCTTATATTCCCTGTAGAAGAAACTGGATAAGGGTTATGGAAGAAAACAAGGAGAAACCCTAAGCCCGGGATTGGGAACGCATGCAAAAGGTACTATGGAGTAGTCTAAGACTAAAGCAGTTTATAGGAATAGTCGTGATCCTGTTTGTCACTATTCCTAAAGTATCTCATAGCACTGAATCACTGATCCTTGGTATTCACCCCTATCGCTCTCATCAGGAAATCCGCAGGATGTTCATGCCGTTAGCGGACTTTCTGAGTCACCGCACCGGCATACCTGTAGAGGTTCGGATTGGTAATTCCTACGATGCCCACTTCAATGCGATTATTCAGGGACAGGTGGATATTGCCTTTATCGGCCCCGCGCTATTTGTGCAATTAATAGACAAGGGCGCAGTTCCCAATCTGTTGGCTAGACTCGAGGTCAATGGGAGGCCGACCTTCACAGGTAAAATATTTACCAGGGAAGGCAGCGATATACGCAGCCTAAAAGATCTCAAGGGACGACATTTCGCTTTTGGCAGTTACTCATCCACAATGAGTCATCTTGTGCCTAGGCAAATGATATTTGAAGCAGGTATCGATATCGAAGACTTTGCCAGTTACCATCACTTCGGCAGTCATGACAACGTGGCACTCGCCGTACTGGCAGGCGATGCAGATGCAGGTGCGGTTAAAGAGGCGGTGTTTGAGAAATATCGCAGTAAAGGGATTGTCTCGATAGCCACAACCCCTGAAATATCGGAACATCTGTTTATTGCACCCGCTGACTCGGACCCGGATAGGGTCAGTTTGCTTCAGCACCACTTATTGAGTCTGTCTGCAGGCAAGCCAGAAATTCATCAGGTACTCTCTCCAATCAAAAGCTCAGCAACAGCCCTGGTTAGTGTGGATGCTGGGGATTATCAACAACTACAGAAAATCATTAAAGATCTGCGAATCAGGGGGGTGGTGAAATGAGCGCAAAACTGCGTCGACCAAACCTTGCCTGGGTCGTATTGGGGAGCTCTTTTTTTCTACTGATTTTATCCTTAGTAGCCATTGTTGTATTGAGTAATGAACATGATCGGCATGTGCGGTTCACCGAAGAACTGGCGGCGGGTCAGATGAAGATTGCTAGTTTGATTGCGGAGATAGAACTTGAGAAAGGTAACTATGCTTCATTATCGAATTTGATCAACCAATGGGCTACTAAACATACTGAGATTGATGAGCTGAAGTTGGTGTCGAAGAATGGTTTCATTTTGGCGGGTTACGGCCCCTTACAGCCTTCTGCACGCAGATATATTGTCGAAAGTCATATTCCATACTCCTATCGTGGAGAAGCAAAGTTAATGTTGGCTATGAGTCTTGAAGGTGCCTATGAGCATACTTTTAAACAGGGACTTAAGGCGGCAGTGGCTGTGCTGTTGCTTACTGGTTTGTTTGCACTCTTGATGCACCTGTTTTTAGCGCGTCGTTATGAGGCAAAACTTCTTTCTCTAATGGTCGAAGAGCTAAAAGATACTGAATCACGCAATCTTCAATTAGCCGCATATCCACGCCATAATCCCAATCCGATTATCGCGTTTGATATGAATGGGATCATAACATTCAAGAATCCTGCCCTCTCCAGATTGATGAGTGATTTCAATATTACCGATCCAATTCAAATCCTGCCGGACGATCATGAAGCATTCATTAAGCGTATTGCTGGCGGAGAACGTCAGGTTTTTGCGGAAAAAGAAGTCGCTGGCAAGTATATGCTCGCACATTATCAAATGATTGATATGGCAAGCGAGATTTATGTCTATATCCAGGATATAACGGCTCAACGTAATGCTGAGAAGGAGTTAAGAAAGGAACGTAATCAGGCGCATACAACGTTAGCTTCTATTGGTGATAGTGTGTTGACTGTTGATATGAATGGACAGATTACATTTCTCAACAACCAGGCAATGAAATTGTTCAAGACTGACCCAGAGACGCAAATCGGTCAGCATTTTTCAAAACTGGTCAGTCTAATGGATGACGGTAAGGAGTGGAGTATAGAAAACCTGATATTGCAATGTCGAATGAGTGAGCCTAATCAAGTAGTTAGCAAACAGGCATCATTGTTGTTGCCTGATAGTGAAGTACTTCAGGTGCAGGTTACGGCAACACGCATCTACAACCAAGATATCGAGACAGATGGAGTGGTAATTGTTTTACGTGATATAACCCGTGAGTACCGCTTGCAAGCAGAGCTCCACCGTCAAGCAAATCATGACAGCCTTACAGATTTGATGAATCGCAGTGCATTTGAAACCCATTTAGAGAGCGCCTTGGAATCGGCAAGACAAAGAGGGCATGAACATATTCTTTGTTTTATGGATTTAGATCAATTCAAGGTGGTGAATGATACCTGCGGCCACGTTGCAGGGGATGAGCTTTTACGTCAACTGGCGCGCCTTATGCGCAAACACATTAGAGGGAGTGACGTTCTTGCGCGGGTTGGAGGGGATGAGTTCAGTGCAATATTGATTGATTGCCCACTACCTCAGGCGATAGAAAGAATCGACTCATTGCGAAAGGATGTAGAACAGCATCAATTTACTTGGAATAATAATAGTTTCAGGATCAGTGTCAGTATAGGGGTGTCACCAATAAATCTATATAGCGAGAATATCGCTGAGTTGATGAGAACTACCGATGCTGCTTGTTATTCAGCAAAGGACTCAGGTCGAAATCGCATTATTGTCTATGAAAAAGACAGTGTGAAAACAAAACATAGACTGGGAGAAATGCAATGGGTTTCTCGCATCAACAGTGCGTTGGACGAGGGTCGCATGGTCCTCTATGCGCAACCCATTGTAGATTTAAATAGTGATGATAAGTCAATTCTCGCTTTTGAAATCCTGCTGCGGATGCACTCAGTTGATGGTGAGCTGATACCTCCCGGTGCCTTCCTTCCTGCGGCCGAAAGATATGATTTAATAGAGCGTATTGATCGTTGGGTTATTGAGGAAGTGATGCGCTTGTTAGCGAATTGTAACCGCAATTATCCTGATTGCTTTATCAATATATCAGGGGCAACACTGAGTCATAATCAAATCCCGCATCTAGTCAACGAGCTATTGCAAAAATATCAGATCGAACCTGAAAAGCTTACCTTTGAGGTTACGGAGACTGCAGCGATTCAAAATCTCTCAAGTGCATTTAGAGTGATACGAAAGATACGTGAATTGGGGTGCCGGTTCACCTTGGATGATTTTGGCTCAGGGCTCTCCTCGTTTGGCTACCTAAAAAATCTACCCATTGATTATCTGAAAATCGATGGCATGTTCGTAAAGGATATAACTACCAACAGCCTGGACAAAGGTATGGTGGAAGCGATAAAAACCATTGCGGACTCAATGCGTTTGACGACCATAGCCGAATTCGTTGAAAATGATGTGATTATTGAGGAATTACGTAGGCTGGGTATCGGCCTGGGTCAAGGCTTTGGAATAGCACGCCCCAAACCCTTCAAGGAATTTATCAGTGAAACCGATGAGAGTAATGTGATATGGCTTTCTAACAAGGCCTAGATCATAAGATTGATTTACAATAAATTCTTATTGATGTTAAGGGTAATTAACACTTTTTAAAATACATATATTGTGCAAAAAAATAATTACATCTGGTATGTGATTAGTGGTTTTTCTCAAGCTACAATATCTTGAAAGAATCATACGGGATGAGTAAATCATAGTCAGAAAATAAATGGCAGTAGACAGGCAGGAAGTAGGCATATATGGAGGCTCGTGTATGGGCACTGTAAGTTATAGGAATAGTATTGATGGACGAAGATGTTTATAGACCACCAAAATCTGAAGTAAATAACCAAATTGACGATAAAGGGTCTGCGGTAAAAGCCATCCTTATTGCAACTGTCATAGATGTAACAGCCACTATTTTTATTGGAATGGTGATCTCAATTGTTTATGGTGTTCTGCTCGCATCGAATGGTGATTCACTTGAGATGATCACTGCAAAGCTATCCAATGTGGATCTCACTTCAAAGGTTTCACTGTTAACACTCTTTTTAGCTTTTCTTGTCACTACATACACCGGGTATTTATGTGCAAAGATAGTAAATCATTCCGAATATAGGATTGCAGCAATATTTGCAGTTATTCTGATCATTTTCGGATTGATTATGGGGTTGCCATATTACTCTGTGAGTGAAAATATATTTTTGAGTTTGATGACACTATTTAGTGTATACATAGGGGCATGGTTCCATGTCAGTCAGAAGAAACGACGACTCAGCGGGTAATGCGAACTATCAGTAATCCTGGCAGGGAGATCGAAGAGTTCGAGTGTGGAAAGCTGCCTGCTATCCCTTGTAACGAGTGACAGCTATGGCTTACAGGTTGTCGTCGCGATAGAGGTCGATAGAGTCCTGTGATGCATCTTCTTTTGCATGCTGTTGGCGCGGTCCAAACTCATTTTCCAGTCGCTGTTCGATGAGATTGCGAATCCGGTGGGTCAATGTGTTGTCGAGTTCATCATGAAGAATCTGGCCAAGACGGGCTGTTGTTTCATCGATAGCAATATTCACTGCCTCAGCAACAATTGTTTCAAGGTAATCCTCGAGTTGCTTGGCGATATCATCACGCATGCTTAAGAGCTCTTCATCATACTCGGGGATACCGCTATCCTCTATGTCTGCTTCATCATTGGCGAATTCGATGTATTCTGATTCGATTTCTTCCAATGAAACCACATCTTCCAGGAGTGGAATGTCTGAGTCCGAGCCGTGTAATTTATCGTCTCTATTCATCTATTTAATATCGTGTTTGTTTAGTGGATAGCCTCTGTCACGGTAGAATCGAAAGCGATCACGCCCGGCAGTTACGACCTGTGGTTCCTTGTCAACGATCTCCGCAACGCGTTCAAAACGGCTGAAAAAACTGGGAACATTATTCGCAAGATTGATCAGGACATCCTTTTCGTCACCGCTATCCCTATCATGGCTGATAATTACCGGTGTGGTCAAAGGATCGCACTCATTCGCCATTCCATGGGGTATGAAACTGCCCTGGCGAAAGGTCCATAGTAACCTGTTCATATGGCGCGACTCTTCTTCGGAGTCAGTGTGAATAAAAATCCTGCGTTGCTGATGATAGATCTTCTCACACAGGCGGCAGGCCAGGGTAAAGCGATTGCCCATTGCCCGGTCATCCAGTACATAAAAATCGACTTGCGTCATAGAGACTCCGAGAGAAAATTGTCGATTTGCTCAGCCACCACTGCGCTTTATCAAAAACTGTGAGAGCAGCCTCACGGGCCGGCCAGTTGCGCCTTTCTGTGCACCACTGCGCCATGCAGTTCCCGCAATATCCAGATGTGCCCATTTAAACTTTTTTGTATAGCGGGAGAGGAAACAGCCAGCCGTTATGGTACCTGCACCCTTGCCGCCAATATTGGCCATGTCGGCAAAATTGCTGTCGAGTTGCTCTTGGTAGTCATCCCACAGGGGAAGTTGCCAGGCTCGGTCCCCCGAATCATTGCCAGCGGTCAGCAGTTCGTTTGCCAGGGAGTCGTTGTTTGCCATTAAACCGGAGGCCTGATTGCCCAGGGCCACGATGCAGGCACCGGTCAGGGTGGCGATGTCGATCACCGCCGCTGGATTAAAACGCTCGCAGTAGGTCAGGGCATCACAGAGTATGAGTCGACCTTCGGCATCTGTGTTGAGTACCTCGACGGTTTGACCAGACATGCTGGTGACGATATCCCCAGGCTTATTGGCATCGCCATCAGGTAAATTTTCAGAGGCAGGTACTACGCCAATCAAGTTGATTGGCAACTCCATGGCCAGAGCTGCCTTCACGGTGCCAATGACTGAAGCGCCGCCACACATGTCATATTTCATTTCATCCATTGCCGCGGCGGGTTTGAGGGATATACCCCCTGCGTCAAAGGTCAGCCCCTTACCTACCAGGACCACTGGTTTGGCATCCGGTTTTCCCCCTGAATACTCCATAATGATAAGTTTTGCAGGCTGTCGGCTGCCTCGCGAGACAGAGAGCAGGGCACCCATTCCCAACCGGGTCATCTGCTTCTCATCCAATATTCTTACTTTTAGACGCTCCTCATCCCGGCCTAACTTTCTTGCCTGATCGGCAAGGTAACTGGGTGTGCAGATATTGCCGGGTAGATTGGCCAGGTTTTTCGACAGCTCGATGCCACTTGCTATGGCGCGTCCCTGAGAAAGTGCTTTTTGCGCGAGTCTCAAGTGGCGGCGGTCGTGTAGCAGGAGTGCGAGACGCTTCAGCGGGCGTTGGTTTTTTGTGAATTCACTCTTGGTGTCGGTGAATTGATAGAGGCCGGCCTCGGCACTGAGAACAGTCTCTGTAATGGCCTGAGGCAGCGTGAAATCCTCATTGTTGAGCTCGCTGAGCCCCCAGACCGCCTCCATTGCATGTTTCCGATTCAGACTCTTGATAACGGATATGACACATTTTGCATACTGCTTTCTGTGGAAATCACGTTGTTTACCCAGACCAACTAAGAGTATACGCTCTGCCTGGATGCCAGGCATATCGTAGAGTAACAGTTGCTGTCCGCTCTCTCCATTCATGTCACCGCGTTTCAGTATGCGATTCAGTGCACCCTTGCTGGATTTATCCAGCAATTGCGCCAGGGGGGTGAGTAGGCGCTTGGAGAAGATACCCACTACCAGGCAGGCGGTGCTTAGCTTGGCTGGGTCTCCGGTTTTGATACTGTATTCCATGGAATGGATGGCCTCATTGTGTCTTGTTGCAGGTAAATGACTAGAATAGGCAGCCGATGCAATGTTTTTTATACACTACGGATGGGCAAATGTCAGGATCATGAAGATGTGACCGTTGCCTAAAGTCTAACCAATCATCAGCCAATTGACACCTTGTATGATCTATTTGGACGAACTCAACCTTAAGCATCATGTGGACATGTGATTGCCGTTAACCTTAAGCTTCTAACCTGATCGACCGGCTTTGTACAGACAGGACCAAATATTTGATCACGCTGATTGACCGCTACCTTCTGAGAGATGTGCTGAAGGCACTTTTTGCGATTCTGCTGGTGCTGGCCTTGATCATGCTGGCGAACAGCTTCATCAAGCTGCTTAAAGAGGTGGCATCCGGCGAACTCAGTGGCAATCTGCTTTTTCAACTGCTTGGTTTGCAGATGGTGGTCTATATACCACGCCTGATACCGCCTGCCTTTTTCTTTGCAGTGCTGTATGTGATCGGCAGAATGTATCGTGACAGCGAAATGGTGGCCTTGGCCTCCTGCGGCGTCGGTGATCTTAGACTCTACCGGTCGTTGATATTTGTCGTGACCCCAATTGCGCTGTTGACTGGGTGGTTATCACTCTATGTGCAACCCTGGGCGAGTCATTACAGTACCGAGCTGATCAGTGCCCAACGAGGGCAGGCGACAGAATTGGCAGGGATCAGCGCTGGGCGCTTCAATGAGTACAGTCAGGGTGACCTGGTGCTCTATGTGGAGTCGATCGCCAGTGAAGAGCGGCGCATGCGCAATGTCTTTGTACAACAGCGAAAAGCGGGTGTCCTCAGCCTCGTGACAGCAAAACAGGGCTACCAATATATCGAGGAAGAGTCGGGTGAACGCTATTTGGTGCTGGAAGATGGGGCCAGATATGAGGGTTCCCCAGGTGAGGCAAACTATCGAATCAGTGAGTTTGAACGCTATGGATTGCGGATCAAGGGTGCCGAAGGTGTGGCTGCCAAGGTCAATCGTAAATCCCTCTCCAATCAAGCGCTGATAAATTCCGAGTCGATCAGGGATCGAGCCGAATTTCAGGTCAGAATCGCACAAATACTTGGTTTATTGGTGTTTGCGTTACTCAGTCTGCCGCTCAGCCGATCCATGCCCCGTCAAGGACCCTTCGGCCGTCTGGTACTGGCATTTATCCTCTACACCCTCTATTTGAGCCTGCAGGGGGTGGCAGAGAACTGGATGATCGACGGAACGACAGCAGAGTGGCTGGGTATCTGGTGGGTGCATTTGGTTCTGGCGCTGATTGGCCTGTTACTCTTGATTCCCGATACCCACTCCTATCGCAGAATACACCGTAAACTGTTGCGGGGTGAGGCATGATTACGCTGTTTGACCGCTACATCGGCCGTACCGTGCTGGTCGGGATAGTTGCAGTCATGGGGTTGCTGCTGGTGTTGATAGGATTCTTTGGACTGGTAGCCGAACTGGAAGAGGTGAAAGGCGGATATACCACCTCCATGGCGTACACCTATGTGCTTTTGGGTATGCCACGCTACTGTTATGAACTCTTTCCATTGGCGACCCTGCTGGGGAGCCTGATTGGCATGGGCATACTGGCAGGGAATTCGGAGCTGCTTGCCATGCGTGCCGCGGGAATTTCCATTGCCAGGATTGTCCTGTCTGTGCTCAAGACAGGTTTTTTGGTACTGCTGGTGGTGGTGATCATGGGTGAATATCTGGCGCCCGCTGCGGAGCAGCAGGCACAGCGGATGAAAAACGAGGCCTTGTCTGGACAGATTAGCCTTAAGACCCGGTATGGTTTTTGGTCCCGGGATGGAAATACCTTCGTTAATATCCGACAAATTCTTCCCGATGCCCAATTGGCGGACATTTCAATCTATGAATATGGCGAGGATGCCCGTCTACACCGGGCGATACATGCTCAAAGTGCCAGTTTTCAGTCGCATGGTTGGGTTCTGCAGGGTGTGGAGCAGACAGATTTCACGCAATCGGCTATATCGGTCACAAGCAGTGCGGATCAAGCCTGGCAGGCTGAGTTGGATCCCTCGGCACTCGATGTACTGACAGTGAAACCTCACATGCTGGCTGCCTGGGACTTGTGGCGCTATATCGACTATCTGCAGAAGAACGGTCAAGCCTCGATCAATTATGAAGTGGCCTTTTGGGGTAAGCTGGCCGCTCCGCTGGTGACCATGGTGATGCTGTTTCTGAGTATCCCCTTTGTGTTTGGCTCGCTGCGCAGTGTCGGGGTGGGGCAGAGAATCTTTGTCGGCGCCCTGCTGGGTATAGTGTTCTACCTTTTGAATAGGGCCTTCTCATATATGGCGGTGGTCTACTCGCTGAATGGACTGTTCGCCGCCTTCTTTCCCCTATTGCTGTTTCTCGCATTAGGGATATGGTTGTACAGACGCGTCTACTGATTCGAGCTCAGGAGAGGATGCACAGCACCGGTCTCACTATCCCTAGTGCCAATGCAGGGTAAGTTGGATGCCGATATAGTCAGTTACCATGGGATCCGTGTGGGCCCTGTGAGGATCGCTCCAGCGGGGTTGTGCTGTTTCAATAGGGCTTAGGTTCGGGCTCTGGTAAAAGGTGCGCAATGCCAGTTCACTCTCTACACCGACCCCAAAAAGGTTGTCGACCATGGTATTCAATGTGCCGAGTGGATCGGTAGCGATGAGGATGGTTTTGTCCCAGGCGCTAAAACTCGACTGCTGTTTGATACTGCGTCGGGTATCTTCAAAGTACCAGCCTAGCCAGGCACCAAGGGTAGGGGTGAATATGACATCCTGTATGGAAACGGGTTCAAACAGGGCTTCCAACCCGAACTCATAAATTGAGGATAGGGTGAAAGAGAACCAGAATGCACCTGTTTCGGAAAGCCCCCGTTCCCTGCCTCGGGTGTAGTAGGTCATACCCCAATAGGGATGCAGAATATAGTTGATATACCACTCGTCGGGGTCCCACCGGGGGTGTGAGACGTTATCCCACCACTTCTCGAAGGTGTACTCCTCCTTGTCCTCCTCAGACCAGGAGGAGATATCTTCCGGCATGACGTAAAGCAGCCCTACGATAAAAAACTGATAACCGAAAAAATAGGCTGTATCACGCCTCAATCCTGAGTAGTCTACCGGGCTGGTGTCGTTTAGCTCTCTGCCGAAGCCGTACGGCCTCTCAGCAGGGTTGACGGGAGCAGCTGTTTCCAGGGCGTCAGAGATGCCGGGATAGAGATCAGGGAATTGTCGTGGGAATAGCGGTTGTACAGAGTGTGTTTCATAAAACGAGACCGGGCTCAGGGGCAGCCAGTCGGTGGATTGTGCTTGTCCCGTGATGGCCAATAGCATGAGATAAAACAGGAGTCGTCCCAGAAAACGCCCTCTCTGTGTGTTGCGCTGTTTGGTATCTCTGATCATCTGCTGCTATCTGTTGCCTGGCTTGGATTGTGGCGACAGACAAGTCTGATTCTTCAACCCTGGATCGTGAGTAGACCGGGTTCGCCGGCCGCGATTATAGCGGATCGTCACTCTGGAGCCAGTACTTTTCGTGAGATTCTTGATATCCCTCAGCCAGACTTCAGCGTGACGGGTAAAACCATGGATAATATGGTTGTGGGTGAAGGAATGTTAAATGAAGGAAAAACACAGAGTTATGGGTTCTTTGTGTCGTCCTCGTTGGTTTTCCGCAGATTTTCCAGATTGTCCAGTACACGCTGGGCGCGCTGAATCTTTTCCCGTGCCCGAAGATCGAGGGGATCAAGGGTCAGGGCCGCCCGCCAGGTTGCCTTGGCACTCTCGATCTCACCATCCCGATAGAGCCGGTCACCTGCCAACAGTAGGTTCTCAATATATTTTTTCAGCGTTCGTTTAACGTCTGCAAGCAGTTTTTTAGCCGTTTCGTTCTTGGGTGAATCCTTTAACACGAGGTTGAGTGCGCGCCTGGCTTCCTTGAGTTGGCCGCTCTCAACCAGTCGTTTGGCCTCTGCCAGGTTTTTATCGATGCGTTTTTTCCACTTTTGCTCTCGCGTGGCCATCTCCTCCTTTGCAACCGCTTTCTTGTACTGGATCTGCTCTTTCAGCAGGTGTTCCATCAGGTTTTGGTCCGCCTTATCCTGTTTCAATGAAAGGGCAAGAGTCAGGCAGTCCTTGGACAGGGCATTGTTTCGCTTAAAATGACGCCATGCACACTCCGATAGCGCCTTTTGCAGACTAAGCAGGGTTTCCTGGGTCTCTTGCAAGAGATCTTTGTAGTGGGACTTATCGGGACTGGCCTGGGTGAGCTTGGTAAGTATCGGTAATTGATTCTTCAATGCAGAGGTGTTGCTGATCAGCAGTTGATCGTTCAGCTCCTCTTCCAAGGTTTTTTGTTGATTTCTGAAGCTCTCCAGCTCCTTGGAATAGGCTGTGCTCAGATTTCTGTTGGCGCTGGCACGGTCAAGCAGAGTGATCGCCTCGCCATAGCGTCCCTTGGCCGCTAGTTGCCGGCTCTTATCGAGGGCGTTATCGTCAACCGGGGCAGGCGTGGATTTCTTGCTTTCCATCAACTGGCAGCCTGCAATCATTATGAGTGATAGAGAGGCCAAGAGTAGTTTCAAAAGCAGTTTCATCTAACCTGTTTGTTCAATATATGGGCCATGGTACGCATCAACCATTGACCAAATTCCCGAGACGGTGTTCCCGCAATATAGGGCGTAACGAGGTTTTTCTTGCCCCGAATCTTCAGTGTGGGTTGTTTGTGAAGTTCAACCATTCCAGCCACCCCGGGAAACTCGGCCGTTGCCTGGCTCATCATGATGCCGTCAGCCGGAGAAGCGCCACATAGACGGGAGGCGAGATTAACGGTATCGCCAACTACAGTATATTCCAGTCGGTCGGGAATTCCGATATTACCGGCCAGCATTGTACCGCTATTTATACCGATACGAAGCATGATCGGCTCTTTGCCCGCTTGGCGGCGTTTTTTATTGATATGGCGCACCATGGCCTGAATCAGCCAGGCGCAGCGAATTGCCTGCTGCCCGTGTTCTTTATCTGCTTCGGGAACCCCGAACAGGATCATGGCGCTGTCGCCGATGAATTTATCCACGACCCCTCGACAGCGGTGTGCCGAATCGGCAATCGCACCCAGATAGAGATTCAGCAGGGAAGCCACCTCATCGGCGGGAAGATCCTCTGAGAGCCGTGTGAAACCAACAATATCGCAAAACAGGATACTCCCCTCCATCTCCTGATTGGCGAGGCGCGGTTGGGACAGATTCGAGAGGATTTTTTCCGCCACTACAGGTGAGACATAGCGGGAGAGGGCGTCTTCAACCTGGCGTTTTTCCAGCAGTCCTGCGCTCATGCGGTCAAAATGGGCATACACCTGGCCGATTTCATCATGGCGGTCCGTTTCCATTGGGCTGACCAGCAGGCCCGCTTCAGGCTTCTTTCCCGCCTGGGCAAGCAGAGTGATCGGTCTACTCAGGCGTTTGCTCAAGACATAGGAGAGTATGCCGGCAATCAAAATCAGGCCGAATGTGGCATATCCGATGATGCTGATGGTACGTTGCTGGTTGCGGTCGAGAAATTGCCGGTCCAGGGTGATCATCGCATGGCCAGCAGTGACATCGCGGAATTTTATGGTACTAAAAAAAGTGATTGCCGGGTGCCTGATATTATCCTCATCGCGCCAAGACCAGATCATCGGCAACAGCTCTTCAGAGCCGGGCAGCTGATGGGGCACGCTGCCAGATGTGATCCAGGGCTTTTCACTCGGCACGATCGCAGCACCGACCACCTTCTCGTTTTGGGTCTGACGGCTTACCAGTCCTTGTAGATTGAACTGGTCATCAGCGAGCAGGGGTTCACTGGCGGAGTGAGCCAGTTGCTCCACCAGGACTTCACCGAATCCCTTTACCTCACGCATGTGGAAGCTGGTTTGTTGGGTGATGAGAAACCAGCCGAGAACACCCATAACCAGTGTTATCAATGTGCCGATGTAGATCGTCCACTTGATGGCGATGGGTACAGGTGCCTTCCTAAACAGTCTTACAAGCCAGTTTAACACGTATATAGTCTTATAAATCAGTAATATATTAAGTAAATATCATAATATACTTTAAGTTGTGCTCTGCTCCTGCAAGGAACAGTTTGAGCCTCTGCTCCGGTTGCCGCTGCTTACACGGACCTTTTGCTATCATTCTAGGGCCAAACCAGTCTCTATCTTATCCTGGCTATGACCACTAGCCCATATGAAACGGGATGGGGTAGATAGGCGCATAGTATATTAGATAGCTGAATGCTTTCATGAATAATTACAACCAAAAAAACGATCCAGCGGATCTCTTGATTATCTAGGGAAAGGCAGTCTAAAACTGAGACTTACTCGTTGCTAATCTTGGCGGCCCGATTGATGTGTTGTAACAGCCTTGCAGAAATCTCCTCGATGGACATTGACGTGGTATCCAGATAGGGGATCCTGTAGTGCTTGTAGAGATCTTCAGCCAGCTTGATCTCCATTCTACACTGTTCTAAGGATGAGTAGCGGCGGTCGGGTCGCCGCTCCTGCCGAATGCGTTGCAGTTGATGTGGATCGATGGTCAATCCATAGAGCTTTTCCCTGTAGGTGCTCAGCACTTTTGGCAGCTGATCATTTTCCAGATCGTCTTCCGTAAGGGGGTAGTTTGCCGCGAGAACACTGTGTTGCAGTCCCAGAAAGAGGCAGGTGGGGGTTTTGCCGACCCTGGATACACCGATCAGGATCAAATCTGCAGTGGTGTAATTCTTGGTGATAGCCCCATCGTCATTGTTCAAGGCGAAATTGACAGCATGGATACGTCGATCGTAGGCCCGGTTATTGTCTGTTGTGTGGAAACGGCCCAGGGCATGGGATGAAGGTATTTGTAACTCTTTTTCAAGCCGCGCGGTGAAGGTTTCAAAAAAATCCATTACCGGGACATCCAACTGCTTGAAATAGTCACGGATCTGTGGGTCCACCAGGGTGGTGAAGACAATCGGTTTATGATCGGACTCGATGGTTGTCTGATTGATCCGCTCTGCAACCCGCCTGGCCTTGTCAAGGCTGTCAATGAAAGGCCAGTGAACCGTCTCGTAGGTGAAACCCTCGAATTGACTGAGTAACGAACGCCCCATGGCCTCTACCGTGATACCGGTATGATCGGCGAGAAAGAAGATGGTGCGTTTCATGATTCGATGCGGTCCGATCCGATGCTTGGCGGGTGCGGCAGGGCCGCACCCTCGGGGGTATGCTTGCCGTCGGTGCGCCCAGATCCCCTTGATCAGTTATCCAGGCCGGCCAGGAGACGCCAGGTGTCGATAACCGTATCCGGATTCAGGGACATGCTTTGGATACCTTGTTCCACCAGCCATTCCGCCAGGTCCGGGTAGTCAGATGGGCCCTGACCGCATATGCCCACATATTTCCCGGCCTCGTTACAGGCCTGAATGGCCATGCCGAGCATGCGTTTCACCGCCGGATCCCTTTCATCAAAGCTGTCTGCCACCAGGCCCGAGTCACGGTCCAAGCCAAGGGTCAACTGGGTCATGTCGTTGGAACCGATGGAGAAACCGTCGAAATATTCGAGGAAATCCTTGGCCAGGACGGCATTCGAGGGTAACTCGCACATCATGATCACCCTTAAGCCGTTTTCACCCCGTTTCAGGCCATTCTCTTCAAGCAGCTGGATAACGGCGGCTGCCTCGTCCAGGGTGCGTACAAACGGGATCATGATCTCCACATTGTCGAAGCCCATCTCTTCCCGTACCCGCTTCAGGGCCCGGCACTCCAGTTCGAAGCAGGGTCTGAAACTCTGTGAAATGTAGCGGGATGCCCCGCGAAAGCCGATCATCGGATTCTCTTCTTCGGGCTCATACAGCTTGCCGCCGATCAGGTTTGCGTATTCGTTGGATTTGAAATCGGACATGCGCACGATGACCGGTTTTCCAATGAAGGCGGCAGCGAGAGTGGAGATTCCCTCAACCAATTTATCGACATAGAAATCCACCGGGGAGGAATAGCCGTCGATCTGATGCTGGACGCTGGCTTTGATATCGCTGGGCAGATTGTCAAACTCCATCAACGCACGGGGATGGACACCGATGGTGGTGTTGATGATGAATTCAAGGCGGGCCAGGCCTATCCCCGCATTGGGAATACGGCTGAAGGTGAAGGCACGACTTGGATTGGCCACATTCATCATGATCTTGGCGGGTGGTTCCGGCAGCGAGGTGACATCACCCCGGCTGATGGAGAACTTCAGCAGACCCTGGTAGATAAAACCGTCATCGCCCTCGGCGCAGGAGACGGTTACCTCCTGACCTTCTTGCAGGGTTTCGGTGGCGTCGTTACAGCCCACCACGGCCGGGATACCCAGTTCCCGTGCAATGATCGCCGCATGACAGGTTCGCCCGCCCCGGTTGGTGACGATGGCGGAGGCCCGTTTCATCACCGGCTCCCAATCAGGATCGGTCATATCGGTTATCAGTACGTCGCCGGGCTCGACTTTGGCCATTTCACTGGCGTTTTGGATCACCTTGGCCACACCGGCACCGATACGCTGACCGATGGCGCGGCCCTGGGCCAATACCTGGCCCTTCTCCTCCAATTTAAACCGCTCCACGGTGGAGGCATCGACCCGGCTCTCAACCGTCTCCGGCCTGGCCTGGAGAATGTAGAGCTGACCGTCGCTGCCATCCAGGCCCCATTCTATGTCCATCGGGCGCTGATAATGTTTTTCGATGGTAACCGCCATCTGCGCCAGGCTCTCCACCTGTTCGTTTGTGAGAGAAAACTGGCGTCGCTGTGGCTCGGGTACATCCACGGTCACGACACGCTCTTCATGGGCCTGACCATAGACCATCTTGATCGCCTTGCCGCCCAGATTGCGGCGCAGAATGGCGGGCCGACCTGCTTCCACATTGCCCTTGTGAACGTAGAATTCATCCGGATTCACCGAACCCTGTACCACAGTTTCTCCCAAACCGTAGGAGCTGGTGATAAAGACGGCATCCTTGAAGCCGGACTCCGTATCCAGGGTGAACATGACCCCGGATGAGCCGATATCGGAACGTACCATGCGCTGGATACCGGCGGAGAGGGCCACATCTTCGTGGGCGAAGCCCTGATGTACCCGATAGGAGATCGCCCGGTCATTGTAGAGGGAGGCGAAGACCTCCTTGATGGCGATCATCACATCGTCCAGGCCCTGTACGTTCAGGAAGGTCTCCTGTTGCCCGGCAAACGAGGCGTCAGGCAGATCTTCGGCGGTTGCCGAGGAGCGGACCGCTACTGAAGGGGGGGCATCTGTCTCACCCATCAACTGTTGATAGGCCTCGGTTACCGCGTTTTCCAGGGCTTCCGGAAAGGGGGCTTCCACTACCCATTGGCGTATGGTCTTGCCGGCCTCGGCCAGCGCTGTCACATCCTCCACATCCAGGGCTTTCAACAAAGGATCAATCCGCTCCGCGAGATTATTGTGATCCAGGAATTCCCGAAATGCATGAGCCGTAGTGGCAAAGCCACCGGGGACGCTGACCCCCGCATCGGCGAGGCCGCTGATCATCTCTCCCAGGGAGGCGTTCTTGCCACCCACCTGATCCACATCCTGCATCTTCAGATGCTGAAACCAGATGATCTGCTCATTCACCGCTTGACCTCGGCTATTGGGTTGATTGGACTGCTCATTCATTGTTGTAACCTCTGAGGTTGTCTCCTTGACGTTGGCAACTGCTGCCGCTACATAAACAGCTCTTTCCGCAACCCGTTCCCTCTTCCCTGGGGGGGCCGAATTCTGGATGCAGCTTGGCAAAGCGCCGCGCGATCGATTGTACTATTAACCAACCGAGCAGCAGAATAGGAATGATTGTCATGGCAATGAGATAGTCTATCAAGGCTAGCCTCCGAGACCTGCAAATCCCATGAACGAGAGTGATAGCAATCCACCCAGCATCAGGCTGACAGCGGCCCCCTGGGTAATACTGGGCATGGTCGAAAGCTCCAGTTTTTCCCGCAGACCTGCCATCAATACTATTGCCAATATAAAGCCCGTGCCGGCGCCCAAGGCATAGATCAGGGATTGCAGGAAATTATACTCCTTGAAGGTTTGGAACAGTGCCAGACCCAGAATCGCACAGTTGGTGGTGATCAGTGGCAGGAATATGCCCAGGGAGCGGAACAGGCCCGGGGTGAACTTCTTCAACGCCATCTCAACCAGCTGTACCGCACTGGCGATTACTGCGATATAGGCGATCAGACGCAGGAATTCGATCTCAAAGGTCACCAGCACAATATTGATCAGATAGGCACAGACCGAACTCACCAGCATCACGAACATGGTCGCCAAGCCCATGGGCAGGGCGGTGTTGAGTTTCCCTGAAACACCAAGAAACGGACAGAGTCCAAGAAACAACGCCAACACGAAGTTGTTTGCCAGTACCGCGTTTAAAAAGATAAAGCTGAGTGATTCAGTAGCCATGGACTCTCGTCCTCCGGTCTTGGAAATTCAAATTATTCATCGTGTTTCCGCTGCTGTTTCCAGGTCTGCCCGCTCTTTGCGTTGCTTCAGCCACTCAAACAGCAGCAGCCATGCGCCGAGTACGAGAAAACCACCCGCTGGCAGCACCATCACCACCCAGGGTTCGAAACGGGGTCCGAACAGATCGAATCCAAACAGGCTGCCGGCACCTAGAATCTCCCGTACCACACCCAGGCAGAGTAGGGCGAAAGTGAAACCTATGCCCATTCCCAGACCATTGACGATGGACTTCAAAGGCCTGTTTCGTGATGCGTAGGCCTCGGCACGGCCGAGGATCATGCAGTTCGCCACGATCAATTGAATAAACGCCCCCAGGGCATTATAGAGGTCGAGGGAGATGGCCTGGATGGTGTAGTCGACGATGGTGACGAAGGTGGCAATGATGACAATATAGGTGGCGATTCTCACCTGTTTCGGGATGCTATTACGCAGTAACGATATCAGGGTGCCGGAGGCCAGCAGCACGAATGTGGTGGCGAGACCCATTGCCAGGGCATTGATCGCGGAGTTGGTGACAGCCAATACGGGGCACATGCCAAGCAACATGACAAACACCGGGTTGTCTCGCCACAGACCCTCAGTGAATGTCTCCCAGGTGATGATTTGGTTGTCTTTTGCCATGCTCAGTACGCTTCTGTTCTATTCATCGTTAACCACAGGCTGCGGCAAAGGCTCGCCTGACTCTGCTAGCTTGTCCAGGTGCGGGACAAGACTGGGCAACAGCTGTTTCGCCGACTGATTGATTGCCTTTCCAACCGCTTTCGATGAGATCGTGGCGCCCGAGATGGCGTCGATTTCCCAAGGATTCTGTTTACTGCCCGGCTTGACGGTAACGATCTCATTGGCCAACCTCTGACCATCGTCACTCAGCCTGACATCCAAGGCATCGAAGTTGGCGACGAAATTGGCGTCGGTAATGATCTTATCCCCCAAGCCGGGTGTTTCAGCCAGTTTCAGTACTTTGATGCCGCGCACACATTCACAGGCGGGGTCGTAGCCATACAGGAGATGGATCAGGTCCGCATAGCCCTGGGCCGCGGCCTTTGCCGCTACGCCCTTTAATTCGCCTTCTGCATCATATCCAGCGTAGACCAGAATCCCTTGTGCGGGTTTATCGGCTGTAACAGGTTCCAGTCCCTCATCATTGACCACGAAATCCTTGCGCGACACTGCCCCAGGGATGACCTTGAAAACCGCCGCTTCAATGGCTCGGCGCTGATTTTCCGCAATAATCGGTTTGGTCAGCTGGTAGGTGAGCACCACCAGGAACCCGGACAGCATGGCGATGCCCATCAATGTCCAGATCATGCGCCCGGCGGGGGTTGATGGCTGTATGACTTCTGCTTCTGGAGTACTCATTTACTTGCCTTCTGCTCGCCGAATACCCGCGGCTGGGTGATCTGATCGATGAGCGGCGTGGCCGCGTTGCCCAGGAGAATGGCATACATCACGCCTTCGGTGAGGCCGCCGAAAAGACGGATGATCACCGTGATCACACCGATCATCACCGCGTAGATGACAATCCCAAGCGGGGTTACCGGAGAGCCGATCATATCGCTCGCCATGAACCATGCCCCCAGCATCAAGCCCCCTGAACAGAGGACGAACAGGGGATCCGGGTAGCGGGCCGGATCGATGAGAAAAAAGATCCCCGCGGTGATCGCGGCACTCAGCATCACCAGTACCGGTATCCGCCAATCGAGCATTTTTCGGGCGGCCAGGTAGAGTCCGCAGAGCAGAATCAAGAGTGCCGAAGTCTCGCCAGCCGATCCGGCTGTGGTGCCCAACAGCATATCCAAGGCGTCGGTCTGTACTCCCTCGAATTTCTGCAGGGCCAAGGGGGTGGCGCCACTGAAGGCATCAACCTTGACCTCTGCCACCCAATCCCCGAGCGCCGGGGGTTGCAGGAAAGGCGGGGTGAGTGTGGTTGGGATGAACTGGCTGAAACGTCCGTCAAAGAAGGCAGGTGTCCAGGTAGTAATCGCCACTGGAAAGGCTGCCTGGACAAAGGCGCGACCTATCAGCGCCGGGTTCATGGCATTCATGCCAAGGCCCCCGAACAGGGCCTTTCCCAGGGCAATCGCGATGATGCCAGCCACCACACCCATCCACAGAGGGAAGCCAGGAGGCAGGGTCAACGCCAACAACAGGCCGGTGATGGTTGCGGACCAGTCGCCGAGACTGCTGGGTTGGTCATTGAGGCGATTGAAGAGTCGCTCGCTCAACAGACAGGTGAGTGTCACCACGACGATCAGGGCCAAGGCACTCAGGCCAAATTGCCAGATGGTGAAAGCACAGATCGGCAGCAGGGCATAGACCACGTTACGCATGATCCGAACCACGTCATCTCCCGCATGGGCGTGGGGTGAGGTGCGCAGCTCAATGGTGGGTTTCTTACTCATGCGGCTTGTTCTCTGTTGATCGCCTTGGCGATGCGGAAATATTGTACAAGCGGAATGTTAGAGGGACATACATAGGAACAGCAACCACATTCGAAACAGTCATTGAGATGATAGTCCAGGGCCATCTCTTCATATTTTCGTTTTGCCGCCATCTGACCAAGCATCGAGGGATTGAGATGCATGGGACAGGCATTGACACAGCGTGCACATCGAATGCATGGCCAGATTCTTTGACTCTCATCTTCAATCGAAGGCTCGTTCAACACCAACAGGCCGGAAGTACCCTTGGTGATGGGGGTATCCATGGCGGAGACCGCCGGACCCATCATCGGGCCGCCAAGTATGAATTCGGTGCGTGAACCCTCATAGCCCGCCTGATCCAGGATATGGCGTATCGGTGTCCCCAGCGGCACCATATAGTTGCCCGGTTTTACAATTCCGGGGCCGGCAACGGTAATCACCCGTTCTATCAATCCTTGTCCCAAGGGCAGCAACACCCCGAGAAATGCCAGGGTACCCACGTTGTTGACCACGACACCCACATCGGCGGGCAATCCCCCGGTGGGTACTTCCCGATTCAGCAGGGACTTGATCAGCATCTTCTCCGATCCTTGCGGATATTTGGTTTCAACCACCTCCACCTGGATCGGGTTGCCCTTGGAGAGATTGGCGCGCAGCACCTCGGCAGCATCCATTTTGTTGTCTTCGATGCCGATAATGGCCCGACTGGTACCCGATGCCTGCATCGCATAGCGTATACCCCGGATCAGTGCTTTGGGGTACTCCAGCATGATGCGATGGTCACAGGTTAGATAGGGCTCGCATTCACAGCCGTTGATGATCAGGGTATCGACCTGTTTATCCTTAGGTATCGTCAGCTTCATATGCGACGGAAAGGCCGCACCGCCGAGTCCCACCATGCCGCTGTCCTGGATTGCCTGGATGATCTCCCCCTGATTGAGCTCGCTCATTTCACGGGGATGTCCCCACAACACCTCTTGGGTTGAGCCTTCATAGACATCCAGCACGATCCCCTTGGATTTTGGTCCTTTCGGGGTCGGCATCAACTCGATATCCCGTATTCGCCCGGTGGCCGGGGCGTGCAGGGGTACGGAGAAATTGCCGTCGGCTTTGGCAATCGGCTCGCCACGCACCACCTCCTGGCCCTTTTTCACCACCGGGATCGCCGGTTTACCGATATGTTGGTCCAGGGGCAGTACCAGTTGCGAGGGGAAGGCAAGCCGTCGGATAGGCTTACCCGCGGTATCCTTGTGATAGGGCGGATGAATACCGTGGGTGAAGCTTTTCAGCCCAAACAGCAGGTTGAGAAGTCCCATATCGTGTCAGACTCGGTCAGCAGGCGGATCTAGCGATCCGCCTAGATGTAAAGAAGCAGTTTCTAGTTGCCATCATTGCGATAGTCAGCATGCCTATTGATACTTCGCGGCGCGCTTGAGCAGCTTTTCCAAGTCTTTTTCTGCTGGGTTCCAGGGTGTGCCGGGATGGATGCATTCAGCGGTGCACTTCTCAGCCGCCTTGACGATATCCTTGAACTGTCCCCCCTGAGGATCAACGATCACGGCCTTCTTCTCATCGTTGTAAGCGAAGATACCTGGGTTGATCTCGATGCACTCGTCACAGGCGGTGCATTCCGGGGTTTCGATCCATACCGGTTCGTAATCACCCATGGCTTCGCCTGCAGCGGAAGCTGCTGCCGCGCCATTTCCGGGGATGTTGGCTGAAATGGAGCCAGCCAATGCCTCGGCATTGCCGGTGGCGGCCAACGAAAGCAGGGTGGAACTGAGCCTGTTGGCCATATCGACTTTGGCCTGGTTCACCAGGGCGTTCACGTCAACCTTGTCGAGTTCACCGGCGATACCCTTGAGTTGACGCCAGAACTGGCGACGCTCATCACAGGAGCGGGCGATCTCTTCGGCACAGATGATTCTCATCAGGCGGTTCTTGCTGTCCACGCCCCAGATGTAGGGAAACAGACCCTCGCGATCATCCTCGTCCAGATCGATAAACTCATGCATCGGCACCATATTGTCATTCCAGGTTTCAGGGGGCGCCATGCGGAACTGTTTACGGAAACGACCTTCGGTAACGGCAAAGTCGGCAAAGGTCATCGGTACCTCGAGCTTGCACGCTTCGCCCTTCTCATCTTCATAGTCGATGCTGTACATCGGCCAATCGTCGTCCATGGCAGGATTGCCTTCCAGGTCGATGCAATCTTCTATGGTGATGCCTGCATCCGGGTCATATTTCACTAAAGGATAGGCACGTGATTCAACGGCCAGCTTGGATTGCCGGAATGCAATATCGTCACCGATGCCATGCTCCGGCGGACAGACCGCATAGATATTGAAGAGTGCCGGACGGCGGCTGTTGAGACCGTCGATATAGCCTTCGATCAAGTGTGTGGTATTACTGATGGTGCCCTGCAGTACATAGGTGGTGCGGTGGGCGATACCGATCAAGGATACCTCTTTACGGATCTCCTCCTTACCTTTCCATGCCTTGCCATAGGGACTCATATCGGCAACCTGGCCAATGTAGCCGGAGGTACAGGCCTGGCCGCCGGTATTGGAGTAGACCTGAGTATCCAGCACCATCACCTTGATAGGCATTCCCGAGGCCAATGCTCTGGAGAGATTCTGAAAGCCGATGTCGTACATGGCGCCATCACCGCCCACCGAGACCACCGGCGGACAGAGCAGCCACTCCTCGTCATTGAAGTCGCTCCAGCTGAACTGCTTGAAGTAGTCGCCATGTTCGGCCGGGTTGTATTTCCCGGCCAACTCCAACTCGGCTTTACGGATCGCAGCGAAGCCGTCAGCCATCTTGCGCATATGGCCTTCGAACAGACCCATGGCCACCGAGGGGCTGTCCTGGAACAGGTGACTGGCCCAGGGGAAGGGGTAGGGATTGAAGGGGTAGGTGGATCCCCAAACTGAGGTACACCCTGTTGCGTTGACTATGCCCATTTCGGCACGGCCTCGCTTGGTGGTCCCTTCAACATAGCGCCATTTCAATGCGCGCAGTTGATCCAATAACTGGGTTGCCCACTGCAGCCATTCCCGATCGATGACCGTCTTCTCGTGGCCAACGTCCAGATTGTCACTGAGGTTGGAAAGGGTAAGGTCTCCCTCCCCATTGCTGGAGACAGCCTCGGCGATGGCGCTCGAATCACTGAGATCGACCCCGGCCGCCAGTTTCAGGCGTACATGCTGTTCCAGGTCGCCGATCAGCTGGTCGATCTTCTCCAGATGCTGTTTCACCCGGGGCTGCATCAAAGCGGTCACGGTACTGGTAAACAGGTGAATGATGGTCTTTTCACCACAACCGAAGCAGGCGCCGTCGCCACAGGACATGGAGTTGTAGTTATCCTTGTCCAGCAGCAGGGTATGCAGGGCGCCGATCTTCTCTTCCAGATCGTCGATGCGGTTGAAGGATGGATGGCTGGTGGGCAGATCGAGCCAGATATCCCAGTCGTCACGCATGCGCTGAATAGCTGCCTCGTCCTGATGGGTGGAGACCAGGGCATCGTCTTCACAGATCTCCACACACTCCATGCACCCTTTACAGGTGTAGGGATTGACCGTAATGGAGAAGAGTCCGCCGCTGTTTTTGCTCTTCTTCTCCATATTGTTCCAATAGGGCTTGGTAACGGAGAATTCAAACTCGCCCAGTGCCTGCAGGAAGAGCCCGAACTCCTCTTCAAGCTTGGGTTTTGACTCCTCTTCAACCTCGGCAGCCCCAATGGACTCGAGTACCGCCTGATCCAGACACTCTCTGACATTGGCGGCTTCGCCGGCTTCAGTCAGGAGTTCACGCAACCTTTTCTCCACATTGCGGCTCTCCCGCCTGAGGTATTGAGTCGGGTTGCCACTGGTTTCGATACGGTTGATGGCGGTGTTGAAGATATCCGCTAGGGTGTTGACCAGGCCCGGGATCGCGCTGTCGGGGCAAACCACATAACAGTCGCCACAAGCGGTACAGTTCTCGGCCACCCACTTGGGATAGTCGAAACGGATCTGGGTCATATCGCGAAACACGCCGGTTGAAGCCGGGATCAGAGAGAGAGCCTGGTAGGGGTCCGCCAGGTTGTCGCTACCTTTGCCGGTTGCATAGAAGTTGCCGGTCTGTTCCCAGAAACGATGTACGTCGGAGATCCCGCCGTCCGCCTGGGGAAGTTGTTTCAGCATCACCGGCATGCCGAGATCCTGCTTAGCCGGCATCTGAGCGGTGGCACCGACGGTCTTATTGGTGATTTCATGGATTTCATCGAAGCCGCGTCGCACCACGCGCAGGTTGTCTTCCACCACCCGGCGTCCCTTGCTGCCAAATTTGTGCTCCAGTTGGTCCTCGATGGCGGAGAAGAGTTTTTTCTCGTCCAGACCCGCCATCTGCATCAAAGGAGAACCGGCGAAGAAGGCGCCCTGGAAGGCATTACCCTGCATACGCAGTTGCAGCTCCGCATCGGATGCCTCTTCCCGGGCGATCTTGAATCCATCCACGTAGAAGACATGGATCTCATTATCGACGATCTGCTGCTGCATCCAGCGAGGGAAGGTCTGCCACACTTCGTCGGCAGTTGCCAGGTTGGACTGAATGATCAAGGTTCCGCCCTCTTTCAATCCGGCGAGGGGATTGGAGTGGGCAAATACATTCGGATCGGGGCTCAACACCACGTCCACATAGTGGTATTCACAATTCAACGGGATCGGTGTCGGCGCCGCGGAGAGATAGTAGGTGGTGGGCTGTCCCTTCTTCTCGGAGCCATATTTTGGATTGGCCTTGATCTCATAGCCGAGCAGATCGTAGAGGGTCATGACCAGGTTCTTGCCGGTGGTGATGGCTCCCCAGCCACCCACCGAGTGCATGCGCACCGTGATCGATCCCTCCGGCATCAGATTGGGATTCTCAGAACCGCGCAGGGCCATCTTGCCGATGTCCGGATAGGCCTCCAGTAGGCGCTGAATGTGGATCTCCTGTTTGGGATTGTCTGCATCACGGATGAAATCAATACCCAAATAGAAGAACTTGCGCAGCTCACCCTCCGGCAGCATATTTTCAATGGCTGCGATCAGGGCCTCGGGCTGCAGGTCCCTCGAGCCAAGGCCGTAGGCGCCCGAGTAGAGGTGTGGGGCGTCACTGAAACTGGAATAGCTATCATAGTCGGGGAAGGGCAGCGCTTGTTTGCCGGCCGCGGCCTGACCGTTTTCGATACACTTGGAGATGGAGGAACGCACTTCACGCATCAGGGGCAGATCTTCCGCCAGCGGCTGGTCGGTCCGCTCCAGGACACAGACGCCCTTTTTGCCCTTCAATACGCTGCCCAGCAGATCGCCGGGGAAGGGGCGGAACATGGTGATGTCCACAACACCGACCTTCAGTTTGCGGCTCTTCTGCAGATAGTCGGCAACCCCATGGGCCTGCACGATCATCGATCCCATGCCGACGATGACGTAATCGGCCTTCTCGGTGTTGTAGCAGCCGACACGCTCATAGCGACGGCCGGTGAGCTGGTAGTACTCCTCCATCACCTGGTCGGTGATCTCCGGGATATGCTGGAAAAAGTAGGGACGCTGAGCAGCGGTGGTCTGCATATAGGCATCCTGGTTCTGTACCGAGCCGGAGAGCATGGGATTATCCACATCCCAGACCATGGGCACCCGGCGCCGGGTTTCACCATAGAGGAGCTTTTGCGCAGGGGTTGGACACTCGATTTCATCCTCAGGCAGTCCCAAAAACTCATTGATCAGCTCCCGCTCCGGCACCATCAGCGGTTCGATCAGGTGGGTGGTGAGAAAGCCGTCCTGGGCCACGGCGGCAGGGGTCAGGGAGAGCTCCGCAATCTTACGCCCGATCAGGTTGAGATCCGCAGCACCCTGGGCGTTGTTGGCGAACACCTGGAAAAAGCCGGTGTCGTCGATACAGTGAAAGTCGTCGTGACCGCAATGCACGTTCAATGAGGCCTTGGTGATGGCGCGACAACCGATATTCAACACATAGGGCAGACGCTTTCCCACCGCCGCATAGAGGGATTCATGCATAAATGCAATGCCCTGGGCCGAGGAGAAGTTGGTGGCGCGCAGGCCGGTCATGGACATGCCGGCGGTTACCGCAGCCGCGGCATGTTCAGATTCGGGTTCAATGAAGATCAGCGAGCGGTCAGAAATATTGACATGCCCTTTGGCCGTCTCTTCCGCCCAATATTCACCCATCTGGGTGGAAGGTGTAATCGGGTAAGCACCCGCCGCATCCGAGGCCTCCCGCTCACACATGATCACCGCACCATTGCCGTCCATTGCCATACGGATACCGGGATACTTGAAGGTCTTCTCGTCTTTTTTACCAAACATTGAACACATCTCTAGTCTAGTTAAGGGGTATAAGTTTTAGGGTCAACAGCCTTTTCTCAAAGGGGGAGGGCTTCACTTCGAACGATACGCTTGGCATAGATGCCTTTGACTGCTCCTTTGTCATCGTCGAGCCATACGATGGCTCCAGTGGGGCACCTCTCTGTGGCCACTGGTGAGGCAAGACTGTTATTAGAGTAATCGACCACAGCCAGGTTATTTTGAATCCTAATCAATCCTTCCGGGGAATCCTTCACACAACGCTCACAGGCTGTGCAGGCAACCTCACACTCGTTCTCCGCGGTATCGCCATGTTCCAGGTTTTTGCAGGCCACCCAGAGTCTGTGATCCACCGGTTGAATGGAAAACAGACCTTTGGGACAGATCTCCACACAATCCTCGCAGGCGGTGCATTTTTCCCCATCCACCACCGGCAGGCCGTGGCTATCCATGGTGATGGCGTCAAGGTCACAGACATCTGCGCAATCGGCCAGACCGAGGCAGCCCCAGGTACAGCTCTTGGGTCCACCGGCGACAACTGATGCCGCGCGACAACTTTCGAGTCCGTGGTAGTGGGCGCGCATACGTGCCACATGGGAGCCGCCGGCGCAGGCGAGGCGAGCCACCCGTTTGACCACATCGCCGCTCTCGACACCCAGATAATCCGCTATCTCTTCAATGGCTTCGGTACTGCTGACAGTGCACTGGGCGGGGGCAACCTCGCCTGAGATAAGGGCCTCCGCGAATGGACGACATCCGGCAATGCCGCAGGCACCGCAATTGGTGGCGGGCAGCATACTCTCGATCTCGTCGATGCGCGGGTCTTCAAAGACCCAGAGCTTTTTATTCGCAAAGGCCAGCATGGAGGAGAGCAACAGACCCAGTACCCCCATGAAGAGGATCGCGGTCGTCACGTTGAGTGCAATGTCAGTATCCATAGCCTTTGTTCGAATGTCATAAAAAGGTAAGCCAAGAGAAACCTTAAATAGTGTAATGTTGGCTTTAGTATTGGTCCATGGAATGGTTTCAATAGAAAGTATTGTGTTTTTTTGAACATTATTCTGAATTGATTATTTCAATATTCACTATTGAATTTTAAGTCGCATCTGACTTCTTGCTCCTAAATCAACTCTATATCCAACAGTTTGAATTTCAACCATGTTGACCTATCCGGGTATCACCATTCCCGGCAGGGGATGCCAACCATACCCATCTTGGTTGTGTCTGGCTATAGGTAAACCCGAGCTGGGTATATCTATTCAAGTATAGATCGCCAGTGGCCGCAGATTTGACTCAGGCCATGACAATGGGCGCTGGGCGCTGTTCCGGGAATTAGGATTTTAAGCCAGATGCAGAGATTGGCCTTTCAAAAAGGCCACAGGCTCCAGCCCCGTTCAAGTCTCTCTTTACAGGTGGCAATTTGCGCACGGTAACGCTTTGCATTGCCTTCAACTTTGCGTGCCACCTTCATCAACCAGGGCTTCTTTTTATAACTGGCACGCTGGTAGCCGCCATGGCCTTCGTGGTAGGCGAGATACTGGCGGTAGGTGTCCCATTTTGAGATGCCGAGCTTGCGCTGCGAGACACTCCCGTACCAGCCGATAAAATCCACCGCATCCTCATAGTCGTCCCGGTCAGCCCAGCCATTCCCTGTTTCCCGTTGATACCACTCCCAGGTGCTGTCCTGGGCCTGGGCATAGCCGTAGGCGGATGATTTGCGAAACCAGGGAATAAACCAAAAAAGCTTCTCTCTTGGGGGTTTGGCATCGTGCTCGAAACGGGATTCCTGGTGAATGATGGCCAGTTGCACATGCACCGGTACACCCCACTTTTCGAAGGCATCCTGGGATGCCTCATACCAATCATCCTTCTCATCGAATATCTCACAAGCATCCGCCATATTTCGGGGAGGAGAGCTGGAGCAGCCATAAACCACAGTCAGACAGAGGATGGCCGCGGCATGTACCAAGGTGAGTCCCAGGGGTTGGGATTCATGAATATCCGTTTCCGGACGGGATCCGATCGGTATCTGCATGGCCAATAAATAAATCTATGGGTTAATAAATCATCAGGCAAGGACCTGGAGTCCTAAATCAGTATAATATTGCCGGTTTTGACATTCAGCCGGGGCGAATAATTCAACCTAAGCACTCGGCAACACAATAAATTAAAAGCAGAAAGAATAGGAGCGATCAATGAAACTGATTCTGTTGGGTGCACCCGGCGCGGGTAAAGGGACTGTGGCGAAACTGCTGACTCAGCTTGATGGTTCGGTGCAAATCTCCACGGGCGATATTTTGCGGGGCGCCGTTCAGGCCGGCAGCGAACTGGGCCAGCAGGCGGAAGCCTTCATGAAGGCAGGCGATCTGGTACCAGACGAGCTTATCATGGGTATTATGGAACAACGACTGCAAGAGCCTGATTGTGAAAAGGGTTTTCTTCTGGATGGTTTTCCCCGCACGATTCCCCAAGCCGAGGCTCTCAAGCAGCTGCTGAAAAATATCGGTGTAGATCTCGATTTTGCGGTAGAGATTGATGTACCCCGGGAGGTTATTCTGGATCGTCTTACCACACGTCGTACCTGCGTCGACTGCGGGGCCATCTATAACGTTAAGAGTATGCCCACCAAGGTCGAGGGTGTATGTGATAAATGTGGTGGGAGTGTGGTCCAGCGAGATGATGAGACTGAAGAGGCGATCTCCAACCGGCTTGATGTCTACAATGACAAGACTGCGCCACTTGTGGATTTCTACAAAAATGAAAATATGCTGCTGACCGTTAGCGCCACAGAAAGTGACGTGGTGGTCAATGCAATCCAGGAGAGACTGGGCGGCTGACTTTGACGAACACCTGATCCCGGGGGTGAAGGGAAAACCCGCTCCGAAGAGCGGGTTTTTTTATGCGCTTATGGAATTGTGTCAGAGTCCTTTTTTTCGTCGTTCAGTGACCTGTTCGCCGGCAATTCCCCAGTTGTCCGTATCGATCTCCTCAATAATGACAAAGGTGGTAGCCGGGTTTTTCCCCAAGATATCTGCCAGCAATTGGGTGGTGCCGGCAATGAGTTGCTGCTTCTGTTCCTTGCTGACCTCTTCCTTTGTGATTTTGATATTGACATACGGCATGCGGTTTCCCCCTCGCCAGGTACAGGGTGATGGATATGGATGCAATTATATAACTCATATCAAACCAGGATTGGTTTTCCATCACTGAAATGTTCAGTCCTATCCAAGAATCTGAATCAACCCGGTTATTTTTTTTAAAATTTGTTAGAATTTGGACGCTAGTTACGGGTAGGCTGGATCGACTATTCGGATTATGGGGATCTGAAAAGTCGGATTTCTACAAAATACCCGGTTGAAGGATAGAAACAGCACGGTCATGATCAAGCTTTTTGGCATTTACATTTCCAAGGCGGTTGTACTGCTTGCTGTCATAGAGATCCTTATCTTTTTTTCATCAATGATCGGGGCGATATATCTGCGGCATCAATTTGGCGCCGGTTCAGACCTTATCGATAAAGACACGCTGCAGAACCTGCCGGTCATTTTCGCGATCATCATGTTTTCCTCCATGACGGCATTGGGTCTCTATCAAAAGGGATCTATGGCCTCCTCATCAGGATTTCTCCTCAGGCTGTTCTTGGGATTTCTGGTGGGTGGCTTGATCATGGCCTTTTTGTTTTTCACCCTGCAGCTGTTTCCCGACACCGAACGCTCTCTGCTCACCCACGGTTTTACCCTATCGGTACTAGGTATTCTCATTGCCAGAACTCTGTTTGTCAGGGTTACTTCTGACAAAACACTGAAGCGCCGTGTATTGGTTCTTGGTGTTGGGATCAATGCAGACCGTATTGAAGAGTCGGTTAAGTTCAAGGATACAGTGGGAATAGTTGTTGTCGGTTATGTCAATCTGGGTGACAGAATCGAATTGATCGATGAGTCCCGGCAAATTGTAAAGGATCAGACACTGCTTGAAATATCAAACCGTTTGGCGGTGGATGAGATCGTTGTAGCGGTGGATGACAGACGAAAGAAATTACCCAACCATGAACTCCTTGAATGCAAGATAAGAGGGATTCAAATCCTCGATCTATTGACCTTCTTTGAGAAAGAACTCTCGATTATCAATATCGATCTGCTCTATCCGAGTTGGATGCTATACACCGATGGTTATCGTCAGAAGGCATTAAACCGTACCATCAAGAAGACTTTCGATTTGACGGTGGGGATAGTGATATTCATCGTCGCAGCTCCATTTATGATTTTAGTTGCACTCGCCAGCTTGATCGAATCCGGTGGCAGGGATCCTATCCTGTATAGTCAGGTTCGTGTCGGGAAAAATGGAAAGTTGTTCAAAGTGTATAAATTCAGAAGCATGCGTACCGACGCTGAAGCTGATGGTGTGGCAAGGTGGGCAAGCAAGAATGACACGCGCATTACAAAGCTGGGTGGTTTTCTGCGCAAAACACGACTTGACGAGTTACCGCAGATTTTCAATATATTGAATGGGGATATGAGCCTTGTAGGCCCGCGCCCGGAACGTCCGGAGTTTGTGCTGCAGCTTTCTAACGATATCCCTTATTATTTGCAGCGACACTGGGTAAAGCCCGGGTTGACTGGCTGGGCACAGTTGCTCTATCCCTATGGTGCATCAGAAGAGGATGCCAAGCGGAAGCTGGAGTATGATCTTTACTATGTGAAGAACGCTAGCACCATGCTGGATTTTATCATTCTGTTACAGACCATCGAAGTTGTATTGCTAGGCAAGGGTGCGCAATAGAACTCAGGTCTCAAGCACGGCCTGCTTATGCCGTAGTTGCGATTTTCATCGTCTCTTCCTGCTCAATCTGGGGGCGCTCAAAGCGTAGTTTTTTGGAGTAGGGAAAGACATCCGCCTGGATCCCTGCCGCAAGATTTTGCTGTGCCTTTTGCCAATTGCGGTAGTCAAAAAGCTCTGGATGGAGTTCCATCAGCATCTTTCGGGTTTGCGCGTCGGTGGTGAGGAATGTGATGAACTCTTCCGGAAATACATCGTTGGGATTGATGCTGTACCAGGGTTCGTCACGGTAGAGGTCCAAGGAACTCCTGGGTGGGGGGATTTTACGAAAGTTGACTTCACTGAGATAACAGACTTCGTCATAGTCGTAGAACACGACTTTACCCTGGCAATTGACACCAAAGTTCTTGAACAACAGGTCTCCTGGAAAGATATTCACACCCATCAACTGTTTTATGGCCAGTCCCCAATCATCCAGTATCTCTCTGATCTTTGTCTGATCTGCATCTTGAAGGTAGAGATTGAGTGGTACCATTCGACGCTCGATATAGAGATGTCTTATTACCAGCATGTCGCCATCGTACTCGAGCTGGGAAGCCACGGTATCCTGGAGTTCTTTCAGTAGTCCCGGTTCTATACGATCAATCGGAAGGGCGACATCCATAAAGTCGAGGGTATCTGCCATGCGGCCAATCCGGTCGTGTTTTTTGACCTGAAGGTAGCGTTCTTTCACCAGCTTGTGAGTAACCTCCTTCTGCGGTGGAAAACGATCTCTGATCACCTTGAAGACATAGGGAAAAGAGGGAAGTGTGAATACCTGCATCACCAAACCGGGGGTACCGGCGGCGGTTACGAACAAATCCTTGCTTTCATCAAGGTGATTCAGCAGGTCCCGGTAGAACTCGTTCTTGGCCTGTTTATGAAAGCCGATGCTGTTGTAGAGTTCCGCCAGGGTATTGTAGGGCATGATGCTCTGCAGAAATTCCACCGTGGCGGTGGGAACCGGTGTCTTCGCCATGAAGTAGGCTCGAGCGAAACTGAAAACCGCTTCAACATGGCGTCCACGAATCAGTAGGGTGTCCACATACAGACCGCCTTGCTCGTTATTGATGAGGGGCAGAATGAAGGGGTGGATCTTATCGCCGTATACCATACGGCCAATGATGTAGGCAGCCTTGTTGCGATAAAAAGGCGACTCCAGCAGATCGAAGCGTAAATCTGCCGGAAGCTGATCGAATCCGGCCTGATCGAGCAGCGATTGAGCTACACGGTCACAGTCCCGCTTGATATCTTCATAAGGGAGAGAGAAATAGAAGGCGGAGAGAATATCCCACAGGGTCCCGGTCAATCCCCCTTCGGCGACGTGGAAAGACATATAGACCCGGTAACGCTCCGATAACTCCCCACGATCTACCTGGGATTCGATAAAGATCTTGTCATTGTCATAATACTTGCGGTCGAACAAACGGCAGAATACGGAGTTGTAAAAGGTCTCTGCCAGCTCTGGTCGGCTATGGGTTTTCAGCATCGTGGCATAGGTCTGTTTGACCTGTTGCCACAAGCCCTCGTCCAGTTCATCGATGTCGAAGTTCGCATTCAGCCTGTTGATCGCTTCCTGTACCCGCAAGTCATAGAAACTGATGCGTTTTGCGGAAGCTTCCCGCACCGCCTCCCAATCCGCATTTTCGAAGCGCTGGCGCGCGGCACTACTGATCTCCTGGAAAAAGGAGAAGTGTCGTTCGAACCCTGTGAGGATCGATTGGGCGATCTGTCGTGGATGAATTTGCAACATTTTGGTGCGTTCTTTGGTTATTGGGCCTAAAGCTTGAGCTATTTACTAAGGTTTAGCTGATTTTTTTGCACCGCACTATTTTTTTTATCAAACCTAACTATTGATATTTTTTTGAAAAATATCTTGACCTTTTCACTATGCTTTAGCGCAGTGCACAAAAAAGCTGTTGCACCCCAAAAGTGGGGCATGAGCAGCTGAGAGTGAAATCCACGCACATCAAAGGTGCGAGGCAAGAGTGATGATCGAGGAGAGCAAAGATTATGTCGACTACACCTTCAAGTCTCAGGCAACAGCCACATGAGGTCCGAATTACCGGGTCTATGGGTCCTGGTTTCGAGACCATCCTCTCAACGGAGGCCATCAGTTTCGTTGCTGAGCTTGAGCGCCATTTCGGCAGCAGGCGGCGGGAATTACTGAAGCTTAGGGAAGAGAGACAAGTACATTTCAATCGTGGTGAGCTGCCGGATTTTCTGGAACGCACCAGCGGAATCAGGCAATCCGAATGGAAGGTCAGACCTGCTCCCGCGGATCTTCAGGATCGGCGTGTGGAGATTACCGGTCCGGTTGATCGCAAGATGCTGATCAATGCTTTGAACTCAGGTGCCAAATGTTTCATGGCCGACTTGGAGGATGCCCACGCACCAACCTGGGAAGCCACTGTGGAGGGCCAGATAAACCTTCAGGAAGCCGTCAACAGGACCCTGGCCTACACCAGCCCGGAAGGTAAGGCCTATACCCTGAACGACGAGTTGGCGACACTGATCGTTCGCCCCAGGGGCTGGCACTTGGAAGAGAAACATATGCTGGTGGACGGACGCCGGATGTCAGCGGCATTGTTCGATTTCGGTCTCTATCTGTTTCACAACGCTAAGGCGCTCATCGATCTTGGCACCGGGCCCTATCTCTATCTGCCAAAGATGGAGAGCCATCTGGAGGCCCAATTGTGGCGGGATATCTTTTCCTGGAGCGAGAGACAGCTGGATCTGGAACATGGAACTATCCGCTGCACAGTGTTGATCGAAACCATCCCCGCGGTGTTTGAGATGGATGAGATCCTGTATGAGCTGCGTGACTCTATCTGCGGCCTCAACTGTGGACGCTGGGACTATATCTTCAGCTACATCAAACGTCTTCACGCCCATGCTGATTACGTACTTCCCGATCGCAGCCAGGTCACCATGACGGTTCCCTTTCTGCATGCCTACTCGAAACTATTGATCGACACCTGTCATCGACGTGGCGCACATGCCATGGGCGGTATGGCGGCACAAATCCCGATCCGTGACGATGCCCAGGCGGATGCGCAAGCCAAGGAGAAGGTCAGACTCGATAAGGAACGAGAAGCAGGGGATGGACATGACGGCACATGGGTCGCCCATCCCGGATTGGTCCCCATTGCCATGGCTGTCTTCGACAAGCACATGCCTGGACCCAACCAACTCGATCATAGAGAGGCTGGATTGAATATCACCAACAGCGATCTGCTGGAGGTGCCTGAAGGCGAGATAACTGAAGCGGGTCTGCGCAACAATATCAGCGCGGCTCTGCGCTATATGGCTGCCTGGCTGGGTGGGCGTGGTGCCGTGCCCATACACCATCTGATGGAGGATGCGGCAACCGCGGAGATTGCCCGTTCACAGATCTGGCAATGGGTCCGTTATCCCAAAGGGGTGTTCACGGATGGCCGTAAAGTTACTTATCAACTATTCGATGATGCCGTCAGTGATGAACTGGCGCTGATTCGAAAAGAGACAGGCGAACTGGCGTATGAGTCAGGGCAATACGAACAGGCGGCATCCCTCTTGAGAGAGATTGTCGCTGCAGACGAATTTCAAGAGTTCCTAACTCTTCCCGCCTACGAGCAACTCGACTGAGTGCCTGGGCAAGCACAAAACTAAACCAATGATACCTCTGGAGAAACAGATGACACGTAGAGAACAGATCGAAGCCTTGGAAAAGGATTGGGCAGATAACCCCCGTTGGACCGATGTCAAGCGCGGGTACAGCGCAGAAGACGTGGTACGTCTTCGCGGTTCGGTTCAACCTGAGTACACTTATGCCAAACGCGGTGCCGAAAAGCTGTGGGATCTAGTACGAGGCGACGCCAAAAAGGGATATGTGAACTGCATGGGCGCGATCACCGGTGGTCAGGCGATGCAGCAAGCCAAGGCCGGCATCGAGGCGATCTACCTCTCCGGTTGGCAGGTGGCGGCGGATGGCAATACCTCCGAAACCATGTATCCGGACCAGTCTCTCTACGCCTACGATTCGGTACCTACCATGGTGCGTCGAATCAATAGCGCCTTCAAGCGCGCCGATGAGATTCAGTGGTCACGGGATATCGGTACGGAAGACGAAGGCTACATCGATTACTTCCTGCCCATTGTTGCCGATGCCGAGGCCGGCTTCGGTGGTGTGCTGAATGCCTTCGAGCTGATGAAGAACATGATTGCAGCAGGTGCTGCGGGTGTGCATTTCGAGGACCAGCTGGCAGCGGTTAAGAAGTGCGGCCACATGGGGGGCAAGGTATTGGTGCCGACCCAGGAAGCGGTACAGAAGTTGATTGCCGCACGCCTGGCTGCGGATGTCATGGGAGTGCCTACCATGGTGCTGGCTCGCACCGATTCAGAGGCGGCCAACCTGTTGACCTCCGATGTGGATGCCAACGATAAGCCCTTTCTCACCGGTGAGCGGACCAGCGAGGGCTTCTACTGTGTCAAAAATGGTTTGGAACAGGCCATTTCACGGGGATTGGCCTACGCACCCTATGCGGACTTGGTGTGGTGTGAGACAGGTACACCGGACCTCGGTTTTGCCCGCGAATTCGCCCAGGCTGTATTGGCGGAGAATCCCAACAAACTGCTGGCATACAACTGTTCACCTTCGTTCAACTGGAAAAAGAATCTGGATGACAAGACCATCGCCAAATTCCAGGATGAACTCTCCGACATGGGTTACAAATACCAGTTCATCACCCTGGCCGGTATCCACAATATGTGGTTCAACATGTTCGATCTAGCCTATGACTACGCCCGTGGTGAGGGTATGAAGCATTATGTTGAAAAGGTTCAGCAACCCGAGTTCGCGGCCCGCGACAAAGGCTATACTTTTGTCTCTCACCAGCAAGAGGTTGGCGCTGGCTATTTCGATGATGTCACCACTGTTATCCAAGGTGGCGCATCCTCGGTTACTGCATTGACCGGTTCTACGGAAGAGGAGCAGTTCGACAGCGCGGCCGGGATGTAGTTTCACTTTTCACACGCAGCTGATGTCGCATCAGTACTCACACCCCTCCGAGGCTGTGCTGCTGCGTGTGTACTACTCATTTTCTGCCCTTTGGCCGCGCCATTGGCGCGGCTTTTTTTTCAATGGATGAATTCGGCCGCAAGTAGACGCATTCGTTTCAAGCTGAAAAAATATTCGGATTGACTTGTTATAGACTACGCAGAGCAGTTGGTAAGGTGGTGTAAAGATGGCGATGACATTGTTCCGAATAGCGATACTCCTGGCTTGCACTTCTGCATTCGGCCTAAATCTGGCTCGTGCAGCCGAAGTGGGTGAGATCCTCGAACCGGTCAAGCTTGCCGATGTGGATGATGTACCCACCGACATCCCCGACTTCGGCACTAAGGTCCTGGTGATCTTCTACAATGATGCAGACAGGGCCGACCTGAATGATCCACTCGCTGATGCGATCAAAGCAGCGGACTTCGACCAAGCGTTGTTCCGGGGTATCGGCATCGCCAATCTGAAAGACTCGAAGGCACCGAACTTCATCATCCGTGGTGTCATACGCGGTAAGATCGAGAAGTACGACTCGACCATCCTGACCGATCCTGACCGGCGCCTGCCGAATGCCTGGGATCTGGGCAACTGCAACAACGACTCGATCGTGATGCTCGTCGGCAAGGACCGGAAGCTCGAGCGCACTCAACGGGGTGGGGTCCGCGGCGAGGATATCGACGCCTGGATCGCACACCTCCGACGTCTGCTCACGCCTCCTGTCGAGGCAACGGTACCGAGCGAGCTGTCTGAGGGACAGGCTGCAATATCACATAACCGCATCTGAAAGACGATCCCGGGTTTCTACGCCTATCCTTCTGCAGCGTGGAGCGACCGCTCAGGTCTCATTGTGCCGCTTGACATACTCGGAGGGGGACAAGTTCTCCCAGCGTTTGAACGCGCGCCGAAAGTTGGCCGGATCGGTATAACCCAGATTGAACGCTATCTCCTGGATAGTGAACTTGCTGGTCTGGAGGTATTGCACCGCCAGCCTGCGGCGCACCTGGTCGATGATGATCTGATACGAGGTCCCTTCCTCTTTCAGGCGCCGGTGCAGGGTGCGGGGCGTCATGTGGAGTAGCCGGGCCGTCACCGACAGAGAGGGAAATCCACTCTGCTTGTCCAGCATCAGGCGGCGCACCCGGTCGCCCAGCGATGTCAGTGCGTCGCGCTTCTCAAGTTCACGCTGACAGATGCGTGCGGCTTCATCGAAACTCGACGGGTCGGCCACCTCCAAAGACTGGTCGATCACCTGCAAGGGTAGAACTAAGCCGTTCCAGGATTGATCATAGTGCAGCTGGCATTTGAATAGATCGCGGGCCAGTCCGCCATAGCCGGGTTCGGGGTAGGCGAAGCTTATGCGGCTGATCTGGCAGGAACCCATGGATATGTGATCGAGCAGGTTCTTCACCGTCAATACCACGGCCTCGAGTACAGGGATTTCCAATTCGGCCAAAGGCTGGGTTACTTCAAAATGCACACGTGCTTCCTCGTCCATCACCTCAAGACGCGCTGAAATCAGGGAGAAGCGAAGTTGTACAAAGTCTTCGAACAGGGCGATGGCTTGACGCAAAGAAGCGCAGTTCATGGCGGCAAAGCCGAGCATGCCATGGGAGGTGATACGCAGTCGCTCGCCAACCAGCAGTCCCAGGGCAGGCTCATTGCTCATCCTGATCGCCTCGAAGATCAGACGCTGGAACTGCTCATAGGTCAGGATCCAGTTCATGTCGGCCAGCACCGTTTCGTTCAGTCCGGCAGGCTCCAGCCATTGCTCCAGATCAACGCCCATGTCCGCGAGCAGATCGGCGATCTGGCGGATGTACTGCATTGGTAAGGTGAAGTCAGTCACGCGGTGGACCGGTCAGATGGGAGACGGCTCATCCCCCAAGATTGTCAATAAATGACCCCTGCTTGTCAATTGATGAACTCGATCAAGGGAAAGCCGCACATTTAAGCTGGTCACACAAATACCATGCCGTGTCTTGGCCTGTGCCTTTTCCAAGATCGGCTGCGCAAAATAATCGGAGGACCGGATCCATGGTTAAATACTTCAGAAGTACCCTGATGCCACTGCTGATGCTCACGGCGACTTACACGATGATGGTCGGTGGATGGTGGCTTTGGTCTGTCTTCATTGGGCTCTTGATCGCCTTTATCGTAGTTGACGCCGTATTGCCCGAAGACCTCACAGAACCCTATTTCGGGATGAGCTTTCTACTCAATCTATCCCTCTACAGCGTGCTGCCGCTGCTGTTTCTGATGAACGGCACGCTACTCTGGCTTAGCGTACAAGATGGTGTTCCACTCGGTCTCGGTGTTTTCCTGAATACTCAGTTTGGGATCGATGTTCCGTGGCTTAGCGGACTAAGCAACGATCCCCTCGGCTATGGTGCCTTCGTTCAGCAGTGGCTAGGCATCGATATGTTCGCTGCGAGAGCTGCGACAGATCATTGGGCTATGTGGCTCGGGGGCATACTCACTTGCGGGTTACTGACCGCAGGGGCAGGTACTGTTGTGGGACATGAGCTCACCCATCGACTCAGAAAGCCCTTCGATGTGTTTCTGGGTCGTTGGATGCTGGCTTTCACCTGTGATGTGGCCTTCGCTACGGAACATGTCTATGGCCACCATGTGACAGTTGGCACCGATGACGATCCGGTGACGGCCAAGCGTGGAGAAAGCATCTACAGTTTTGTGCCCCGCGCCATCTTCGGTGCCTATGCTCACGCCTGGCGGCTGGAGCGCGGCCGACTTGCGAAAATCAGACATTCCGTTTGGAATCCATTCGTCAGCCCCATGATGCGCGGCAATCTGATGAGCCTGTCGCTCTTCTTCGCCGCCTATCTCGTGGGAGGCTGGTTCGCGGTGGGCATCTTCGCCGGTGTCTGTCTCTGGGGCAAGGTGCTGCTCGAGATCACCAACTTCTTCGAGCATTACGGCTTGGTGCGCGTTCCATCCAAGCGGGTGGAAGTCCACCACTCCTGGAACTCCAACAAGATGTTGTCCAGCGCGGTGCTGTTCAGCTTGACCCGCCACTCCCACCACCACGCCGAGCCGGAAGCGGAATTCTGGACCCTGGCGGCTTATCCGGAAGCGCCAACCCTCCCTTATGGCTACCTGACCACGATCCTCATCACCCTGATCCCGCCGCTCTACGAACGCATGATGGTGCCGTTATTGAAGGACTGGGATGAACGCTTTGCCAGCCCCGAGGAACGCCGTATTGCTGACGAGCACAATCGCAAGAGTGGCATTCCCGCACTTATGGCGGCAGCTTCTTAAGTCGTCTGTTAGCTGCGCCAGCCCAGGTAGTCAATGTTCGCCCGGACTTCGGTCTGGGCGAACACTTTTATAGGTAGATCGATGTTCTTCTTTCGAGCAAAAAAAAAGCAGGCTGTTATCGCTCAGATCAATGGCGAGCAGATGACCGTGGAACCGGAGGAGACCCTGCTCCAGGCCGCCTTGCGGCAAGGTGCGGAGTTTCCACATAGCTGTCGCATTGGCGCCTGTGGTGCCTGTAAGTGCCGTCTGGTGGAAGGGCAGGTGAAGAACCTGACCGACATCACCTACACATTATCCAACGCGGAAATCGCCAATGGGTATATCCTCGCCTGTCAGTGCCTGCCTGAATCGGATGTACGGATAGAGGTGGATCAGACTGCCGTGAGTGCAGTTTCGGGCCGTATTATCGGACAAGCCAGACTCACCCCCGACATCACGGAGCTGCGGGTACAGCTAGAAGAATCCTTAGCATACAAAGCCGGGCAGTTCGGTGACATCAGTGTCGCCGCATTGCCCCATGTCCAGCGCAGCTACTCTTTTGCCACCCCCGCGCAACCCAATGGACAGGTGAGATTCTTTGTACGCAGGATTCCGGGAGGTGTCTTTTCTTCTTACATCAATGACACCGACGTGATGGGTCAGGCAGTGACCGTGGAGGGCCCCAAGGGAGAGTTCTGGCTGCGCCCGGCAGAAACCCCGTTGTTGTTTGTGGCCGGCGGCAGCGGCTTGGCTCCCATCCTGGCCTTGTTACAGGAAGCGTGCAACGCCAGGGTGATGCGCTCAACCACACTCATATTCGGTGCCCGCCAGCAGGCCGACCTCTATGCGCTAGATGAAATCGAGAAAATCGCCAGCCAATGGGAAACAAGCTTCCGCTTCGTTCCAGTGTTGTCGGAGGAGGAGAGTTCGTCCTGGCGTGGCCGGCGCGGCATGGCGGCCAGTCTGATCCCGGAGATTGCCGAGCCCGGCGTCCAGGCCTATCTGTGTGGACCGCCGCCAATGGTGGACAGTGCAGAGGAGCTGCTGGCGCAGTCTGGTGTGCCTCCCCAGCATATCTACACGGACCGCTTCATAGAAAAACCGGGTCTGTGAACAATTTCTTTAAATGGTATTGACAGCTGATAAGTGCTCATCTGATGAAAATGAATCGATGATGCATACATAGATGCATGCCATACAAACACTGGGTAGACGCTACATGCGGTTCATCTACCTCTATAACAACTGATACTGTTTCATCACCTAGGTAAGGGGGTCATACCGTGGTTCGTCCCCTTATCAGGTCGGCCACCCGTTCGCCGATCATGATTGTCGGCGCGTTGGTATTGCCGGATATAAGCCGGGGCATCACCGAAGCATCCACCACTCGCAGGCGCTCGGTGCCGATAACCCGCAACTCCGGATCCACAACCGTGTGCGGATCATCCGGCGATCCCATGCGGCAGGTGCCGACGGGGTGATAAATCGTTTCCCCATGACTACGGATAAAGGCAAGCAGGTCGTCGTCAGACTGCGCCTGCTCACCGGGTTCCACCTCGGTCCCGCGATAGGCAGCGAAAGCGGGTGCAGCAAGAATGCGGCGGCCAAGCTTCACACCCTCGATCATCGTGCGTACGTCGTATTCGTCGCTGAGAAAACGCGGATCGATGACGGGACGCGCGGCGGGGTCGGCGGAGGAGAGGCGGATTTCGCCCCGGCTTTTCGGTTTCAGACAACAGGTATGCAGGCTGTAGCCATAGCCGAACACCGTCTCGCGGCCATGGTTGCGCATGCGCACGGGTAGGAAATGGTACTGCACTTCGGCCTGTTTCGCCTCTGGGGAGACGCGAACGAATCCGCCCGCCTCTGCGACATTCGAAGTGAGGAATCCCTGACGGCGCAACATATAGTTGATGCCGGCTCCTATGCCCCGCGGTATGATCGTTGGTGCAATGGCATAGCCGGCACGGGATTTCGAGGTTCCCTGGACGATCACATCCAGGTGGTCCTGCAGATTCTGGCCGACGCCGGCGAGATCGGCGACCGGGGTGATGCCGTGCTCACGAAGATGGGCCGCCGGGCCTACCCCGGAGAGCATCAGTAATTGGGGAGAATTGATTGCGCCGCCACACAGCAGGACTTCACGCCGAGCATTGATGGTCTGCACAGCGCCTTCACGGCGCACATCCACACCCGTGGCGCAATTTCCCTTGAAGCGCACCCGTTGCGCCAGGGCCCCCGTGAACAGGGTAAGATTGGGTCTCGCCTCTGCATCGCGCAGATAGGCCACGGCGGAGGAACAGCGCTGCCCGTTGCGCTGGGTGACCTGATAAACACCGATCCCCTCCTGCTCCGCGGCGTTGAAATCCTCATTGTGGTTCAACCGCAACTCTGTACCCGCCTTGACGAAGGCCTTCGACAGCCGGTTTACATAGCGCAGATTGGAGACCGTGAGCGGACCGCCTTTGCCGTGAAACTCGTCTTCGCCTAGTTCCTGGTCTTCGGATTTCTTGAAATAGGGGAGGACGTTCTCCCAGTCCCAGCCCGTGGCGCCAAGTTGTGCCCACTCGTTGTAATCATCAGGGATACCGCGAATATAGACCATGGCGTTGATGGAGCTCGATCCACCCAGGGTGCGCCCACGGGGCCAGTAGAGCTTGCGCCCGTTCAGCTCGGTCTGGGGCGCGGTCCTGAAGTTCCATTCGATGCTCCTCTGCCGCATCACCACCGCCAGCCCGAACGGGACGTGAATCAGTGGGCTTGTATCACGGGGGCCGGCCTCGAGGAGACAAACGGAGACATCGGGGTCTTCACTCAGACGTGCGGCCAGCACCGCACCCGCCGACCCGGCGCCGACGATGACATAATCGAAGGTCCCGCCGTCTGCGGGTGTTGCGCTAGTATTCATGATTTGACCCCCATGAACCTTAAAAGCTTAGCCATCAGCTGCTTCTTTCCATCACTGTAGGGCGGGAAGAAGTATTTGGTCGGGCTAAAACGATCACGCATCACAGCGCGCATGTTCGAGAAGGCCTCGAAACCCGCCCGGCCATGGCTGCGACCGATGCCGCTTGGCCCGATGCCGCCGAAAGGCAGCTTTTCGTTACCGAAATGCACCAGGGTGTGGTTGACGCAACTGCCGCCTGCGGGGGCCTCGGCAATAAAGCGGTTCGCAGCGGCCTTGTCGCGGGTGAAGATGTAGGAGGAGAGCGGTGGTGGACCGGCGTTGATCTGCTCGATGGCCGTATCCAGGTCGGAAACGGTGTGCACCGGCAGGATGGGGCCGAACAACTCTTCCTGGTCGATCAGCATCTCCCCCGAGATATTGTCCAACACCGTTGGTGCAACAAAGCGCTGTGACGCATCATTGGCGCCGCCAATCAGTACCTTGGCACCCTTCTCCCGGGCATCGCGGATCAGGTCGATCTGCCGTTGCGTATGCCGCGGCGATACGATTTGTGCGAAATCCGCACCGCGCTTGCCATCTCCTGTCTCCTGCGGGTAGACCTTACGCACGCGCTCCACGATCGCCGCCTTAAGTTGCTCGGCGATGGGGGCTTCAGCAAGCAGATAGTCGGGTGCGATACAGGTCTGGCCCGCGTTGACGAATTTGCCCCACACAATCTTAGCCGCGGCTTTGTCGATATCCGCGTCTTTGAGGACCACGACGGGGGACTTGCCGCCAAGCTCCAGGGTGACCGATGTGGGTCCCTTGGCGGCTGCGGCCATGACGAGACGGCCGACCTGGGGGGAGCCGGTAAAGAAGATGTGATCGAAGGGTTCGCCGAGCAGCCCTTGAGCGGTATCGGCACCGCCCTCGATCAGATACACCACATCCTCGTCGAACACATCGTTAATGAGATCGCGCAGATAGCGTGAGGTCGCCGGGGTGTATTCGGAGGGTTTTACAACCGCTGTATTCCCCGCCGCGATACAGGAAGTCAGCGGCCCCAGCGCCAGGCTTGCCGGATAGTTCCAGGGTGACAGGATGAGGCATAGCCCCTTGGGTTGCGGGATGATTTCACTGGTCGTCCCGAACAGGGCAAGCGGCGTCGAGGTGCGCTGAGGCGCTGACCAGCGTTCGACGTTGGAAATCGCACAAGTCAGTTCGCTAAGGACAGGCATGAACTCGACCAGATCGGTCTCCATAGCCGGCCGGCCCAAGTCCTCCGCGATGGCCTCCTTAAGCGCAGCCCTGCGTTTGACCAAAGCCCGGCGTAACGCCCGCAGCTTCTTCTGCCTCGGTTGCCATCCTTCCGTACGTTGCTCCTGCGCCCGCTTTCGCAAGGCCTCCAGCTTGGTAACGATTTGACTGTCCAGACCCATTTTATCTATTTGACCGCCGCATAGGGTAAGTAATTAACCTAAACGTCAACTATGACGAAGTGGCGTCGATTTGTCTAGAGGGGAGAGGAATCTGTCACAGCTACGGAGCCAGGCGTAGGGTTCGTTCTTCAATCGTCGCAGTCAATCAGGCAGCCAGTAAAGGATTTAACCGGACGACTGTCGCCTAGTGAAAATCAAACGGCTGTTAAAAGGGAGCAACAGCGCTGTTTCAGCTGGAAAAAAGAGGAATTTAGAATTGAAGATGAGAGGGTGGGCTGTTGTTGTCGATTGATCCCTGTCACCGGTCTACCTTGTTTTCCTGGGGTGTGGTGATTATTCTTTGAGTATAAATGCAGTGCTTCCCAAGGCGCAGCAAAAAAGGCTGGCAAATGCAGCACGACCCATATCTTAGGCCGAAAGACCTAGCAATCTTGGGATACACGGACTTCTCCCTGATCGACGAGACTGAAAGCTCAAGTCTCTATCGTGCACTTGCGCCCGATGAACAGCCGTTCCTGATAAAAATTCCTGCTTCCGAACAGCAGTCGGCGTCGCTCTCACGCCAGTTTGAACACGAACTTGAGATTGCCAGCAAATTGAATCCGGAGTTCGTAGTGAAGCCCCTCAGAATCGAACGAAATGCGGGGTGGGTTGCATTGATACTGGAAGATTGTGCCTATTTGCCGCTGACAAAACTGATGCAGCAACAGCTGGGGTTGGGGTCCTTCGTCCGTATCGCCTTAGGCATCGCCTCGGCATTGGTGGAAGTGCATAGTGCGGGTTTGGTGCATAAGGATATCAAGCCGGCGAACATCCTAACCAGGGATGATGGCAGAGTTAAGCTTGCCGGCTTCGGCATCGCTTCTAAGCTGTCTCGCGAACGCCAGGCGCCTGGTCCGCCTGAGGTTATCGCGGGGACGCTCGCCTATATGGCGCCGGAACAGACCGGGCGGATGGATCGTTCGATCGACACCCGCAGCGACCTCTATGCCCTGGGTGTGACCTTCTATCAGATGCTGACCGGCCAGCTTCCCTTTAACGCTTCCGACCCCATGGAATGGGTACATTGTCACATCGCACTGGCCCCAACGCCGCCCTGTGAGCGCGTTACGACGATCCCGGATCCACTCTCTGACATTGTCATGAAGCTGATGGCAAAAACACCGGAGGATCGTTATCAGACAGCGGAGGGCTTGAAGGCCGATCTGGAGCGCTGCGCTGCGGAATGGAACGCGCGTGGTCGTATCGAACCTTTTCAACTGGGCGCCCGTGACGCTCCCGGCCACCTGCAGATCCCGGAAAAGCTCTATGGACGCGAAACAGAGGTCGCAACGCTGCTCGCCGCCTTCGACCGGGTCGTGGCCAGTGGCAGGCCGGAGCTCGTGCTTGTGTCGGGGTATTCAGGTGTTGGTAAGTCAGCGGTGGTGAACGAGCTGCACAAGATGCTTGTTCCCCCGCGCGCACTGTTCGCTGGGGGCAAGTTCGACCAGTACAAACCTGGCGTTCCTTACTCCATCCTGGCCCAGTGTCTGGAAGCACTGATCCGTCCGATCCTGAGCAAGAGCCAGGTTGAGCTCGATGTCTGGCGTAATGCCCTACTAGGGGCGCTGGAGACAAATGGTCAGCTGGTGGTGGATCTGGTTCCCGAACTCCAGCTCATCATTGGTGAACAACCCCCGGTTCCGACGCTCACACCACAATTGGCAGAGGCGCGCTTCAAGCTCGTACTGCGGCGATTCATCGGGGTATTTGCGCAGCCTGAGCATCCGCTGGCGCTGTTTCTCGACGATCTGCAATGGCTTGATGTGGCAACCCTCGATGTGATGGAGGATTGGCTAACCCAGGAGGATATACGCCACCTATTGTTAATTGGCGCCTATCGAGATAACGAAGTGGACCTCGACCATCCATTGATGCGTAAGCTCGAGACCATCCGCCGAGCGGGCGCAGCGGTGCAGGAGATTGGCCTGGCGCCTCTAAACCTAGGCAGTTTGAGGCATTTGTTTGCGGATTGTCTCTATTGCAGCGCTGAACAGGCGAGCCCGCTGGCTCAGCAGATCCATGCAAAGACTGCGGGTAATCCGCTTTTCGCTATTCAGTTTGCAAAAATGCTATACAGTGAAAAATTAATATATTTCAAACTGGATGAACAAGAGTGGCGTTGGGATATAAACGAAATCGAAAAGCAAAGGATGACGGAAAATGTTGTTGAGCTATTGGTAAGCAGTATTAAAAAGTATCCCGAGAATGTTCAGGAGACACTTAAGTTCGCCGCGTGTATAGGCAGCGACTTCGATTTGAGAACACTTTCAATCGTAAGAAGCAAGGATCTGATAACTATTTCCAGGGAAATGGATGCTCCGATCGGTGACGGATTGGTATATCCGGCCAGTGAACCTCTCAGGTTGATCACAGAAAATATGACAGATGAGAAGATGGAATCATCGGCCAATGCGCGGATAACCTATAAATTTCAGCATGACCGTATTCAGCAGGCAGCATATTCACTTATCCCTGAAGAGAGCAGGGGGGTAATACACTACCAGATCGGAAAACATATATTACTCAATTCTGAAGCTGAGGATATTGATAACAATCTGTTTGATATCGTCGGGCACCTGAATCAAGGTATCGAACTGATTCAGGATGAAAAAGAAAAATATGAACTGGCAGAAATGAATTTGAAGAGCGGCATAAAAGCAAAAAACTCTACCGCCTATCACCAAGCAACTGAATTTCTCATTTACGGAATCCGCTTGTTACCGGGAGATGCTTGGGATAAGAACTATCCGCTTACATTTGAATTGTACAAACACAGAGCTCAGGCACTGTTTTTGATAGGAAATATTGAGCAATCGGAAGAAGATATTGACCTCCTGCTTGATAAATCTGTTGATAGATATGACAAAGCGGAGGTATACCTGATTGCGATTGCGCATTTTGCACAGCTCGGTGAGTATAAAAAGAGCTTGGAAGTTGGCATTGAGTGTCTGCGGCTATTCGACTATTCGCTGCCTGATATCAGCACACCAGAAAAGAGCCGTGCTGCGATGGAGGCTGCGGTGAGTAAATTTCAAGGGTTGATGGATAACAGAAGTTTCTCTGATTTGTACAAAGCGCGTGACATCCAAGACAGAGACAAGAGCTACTTGATCAGAATACTATCAGATCTGAGCGACGCCACCTATATTTCGCTGCCACCAATGTTTCCCTATGTGATCTTCGATATCGTCAATCTATCCATTGCATACGGATACAATAATTACTCTGCAGTTGGATTCTGCTGGTTTCCGGTAATAACAGCTTTAGTATTAGATGACTATAACTTGGGTTATGAATCGGGCCAGTTGAGCCTGGCATTGAATGAGCGCTATGACAATCAGCAAATAAAGTCACAGACTATTTTTATCTCATCGATTTTTACCATACATTGGATGTTTCACAACAAGGAGGTTCTTAAATTACTTCACAAGGCGGTCAAGGCCGGGATTGAAAATGGCGAGTACAGGTTTTCCGGGTATGCCCGGGTGATGATCCCTAAAACGATCCTTGATATAGGCGATACCATTGCGAGAGCCAGGGAAGAGAATGAAAAGAGTCTGGTTTTTTTAAAGAAAAACAATTCTATTTTTGCCGACGAAGTGGAATTTTTCAGGGAATTCTTGAATAACCTGAGCAACGCGAATGAGTACAAAACCAACTTCGACTGTGCAGGTTTCAGCGAAAAGAAATACCTGGATAAATGGCAGGAAGTCTCATTTGGTCACGGCTTGGGGTATTACGTCTCTTATAAATCGCAGAATCTATTTCTGTTTGAACAGTATGAAGAAGCGTATGCGGTAGGATCTGCCAGAAAAGACTGGTTGCAATTTATCGCGACGCTTTTCGAAGAGACTATGTGTGTCTTTTATCATGCACTGTCAGCGTTTGCCATAGTTGCCAACTGCGATAAAAAAAAGAAGCAGAGTGTATTGCAAGTAATTAAAGAAAGCACTGAAAAATTCTCTCGCTGGTCTGATCAATGCCCTGAAAATTTTGAGCATAAATATCTCATCATCCAGGCTGAACAAGCTCGTATAGATGGAAAATTTGTGCAAGCAATGGATCTTTATGACAAGGCTATAGAATCTGCCAGGAAAAACGATTATGTAAATAACGTCGCCCTTGCGAACGAACTCGCCGCAAAATTCTATCTGGCCAATGGTAAGGAGAAGATTGCAAAATTATATTTCATGGAAGCACGCCATCACTATTACAGATGGGGTGCACTGGCAAAGGTTGCCCATCTGGAGGAGAAGTATCCGCAGTTTTGTGAGATGCAGATTGAAAAAGACATATCGACTTCAGGCGAAAATTTAATCACCTCCACTACCATATCGTCTGAAAAGCTCGCTCTAGACTACGAATCCATTTTCAAGTCCATGCAGGCCATATCAGGTGAAGTAGTTCTGCCGGTGCTGCTGGAAAAATTAATGGCCATTATTATTCAAAATGCAGGGGCCCAGCGAGGCTTTTTTATCTTAAATAGAGAGGGAAATCTCACAATAGAGATCACTGCGTCTGATAATCCGCAAGTAATATCAAAAGTGGACTCTCTAGGGCTTGACGAAGCTACGGCTCTTTGCGTACGCATAGTGAACTATGTTGAGAGAACCTGCAAAAGCGTGATGCTCAACGACGCAACCCTTGAAGGGGACTATGCGGCGGATCGCTATATTCAAGACAACGGTATTAAATCAGTGTTGTGCAGCCCGATACTCAATCAGGGCCGCCTGATTGGAATCATCTATTTGGAGAACAATCTCAGTGCTGGGGCATTTACCGAGAATCATATTGAAATACTCAATATCTTGACCTCGCAGGCAGCAATATCCATTGAAAACGCCAGCCTATATGAGGGCCTTAAAGAGCGAATGGAGGGCACTGCCGCTCTGTTGAGAATCAACCAGATGTCCGAGGCGAGCAACCAGGAGATCATGGAGTATGCCCTAGAGGAGGCGATTCATCTCACAGCAAGCGCTATAGGATATATTGGATTCGTCAACGAAGAAGAGACCTCCATGAGTGTTCAAGCATGGTCCCTCAATGTCATGCCCGAGTGCGGCATTGCCGAGGCGCCGATAGATTTTTCACTGGCGACGGGCGGACTATGGGCAGAGGCTATTCGCCAACGCCGCCCTGTCGTCACCAACGACTACAACGCTCCCAATGAGTGGAAGAGAGGCACGCCGGAGGGTCACCTTTCCCTCACCCGGCATATGAATCTGCCTGTGATCGTCGATGGTAAAATCGTTCTTGTAGCCGGCGTTGGCAACAAGAAAACAGCCTATAGCGAAACCGATGTCCAGCAACTCATGTTGGTAATGGAGGGAATGTGGCGACTGACAGAGCGCAAACGGACGTCGGACGAGCTGCTTCTTACATCTGAACGGCTGCAACTGGCCACCCATGTCGCGAAGGTTGGTGTATGGGATTGGGATGTGGTTAACAACGAACTGCAAATGGATGAGTCGATGTATCAACTCTACGGCATTCGCAGTGAAGATTTTGGCGGTGCCTATGATACATGGGCACGTACCCTATACCCTGAGGACAGGGCCTACGCGGAAGGAGAGATTCAGGCTGCGTTACGCGGTGAACACGAATATGAACCTGAATTCCGTATCGTTAGACCGGATGGTTCCGTACGCCATATCAAGGCGAACTCAAAGACGATCATGGACCAAGAAGGCAAGCCGCTGCGCATGATTGGCACCAATATCGATATCACCGAGCGTAAGCAGGCGGAAAAGGAGTTACTGCGATACAAGGAGCACCTTGAGGAAACCGTTCAGGAGCGCACCGCAGAACTCCTCGTCGCTCGCGATGCGGCTGAGGCTGCCAATAAGGCCAAGTCCATGTTCCTCGCCAATATGAGCCACGAACTGCGTACGCCGTTGAATGCCATTCTCGGCTTCTCCAGTTTGATGTGTAACGAGCCAGTCACCGATAGCGGACAGCGGGAAAAGCTGGACATCATCAAGCGCAGTGGAGAGCATCTCCTGACGCTGATCAACGACGTGCTGGAGATGGCCAAGATCGAGGCGGGGAGGATTCAACTGGAAATCGCTCCGTTCGACCTGGGCGGCATGGTACGTGATGTTGTCGACATGATGCGTCTGCGTGCTGAGGAGAAAGGTCTGCGGCTATTGCTGGATCAGTCCTCGGAGTTTCCGCGCTACATCAAAGGAGACGAGGGCCGTCTTCGCCAGATCCTCATGAACCTGGTCGGCAATGCGGTGAAGTTCACCAGCGAGGGAGGCGTGACCATTCGTCTGGGTGTCAAGGACAACGAGCGTCAGCATCTGATAGTCGAAGTCGAGGATAGCGGCCCAGGCATTAGCCCGGATGATCAGCAGCGTGTGTTTCAGCCTTTTGTGCAACTGGTGAGGTCGGACTCCTACAAAGGCACCGGACTGGGGCTGGCTATTACCAACCACTTCGTCAAGATGATGGGAGGTAAAATCGATATCGAGAGCACCCAGGGCAAGGGCTCGGTTTTCAGGGTAGCCCTTCCTTTAGAGCTGTCTGCCGAATCCGAGATTGCCGCTGGAAGCGAACAGATCTCAGGCGGGGAGATATGCGGGCTGGTGCCGGGACAAACAGCTTGGCGCATTCTCATCGCTGAAGACGAGTACGATAACCAGAAGCTGCTGCAGAGCCTGATGAGTGCGATCGGGCTGGAGACCAAGGTGGCGGCAGATGGTGAGGAGGCGGTGAAGATCTTCCAGGCTTGGCAGCCGCATCTCATCTGGATGGACCGGCGCATGCCGGTGATGGATGGTGTCGAAGCCGCGCGGCGTATCCGCCGGCTCCCTGGCGGCCGGGAGGTACCGATTGTGGCGGTCACGGCGTCGGTGTTCAAGGAGCAGCAGCAGGAGTTGTCCACTGCAGGAATGGACGGTCTGGTGCGCAAGCCCTATCGCTTCAGCGAGATCTACGACTGCATGGCACGGCTCCTGGGTGTGAAATATGTGTACCGGGAGGCCAAGCCGAAGATGGAAGCTGTCACCGTACTGACCCCGGCTATGCTGGCTGCTCTGTCAGAGGGTTATCGTCAGCGACTCTATGATGCCGTCGCCAGCCTGGATAACGACAAAATCTCTGCGGTCATTGAAGAATTGGATGAAACCGAACCTGACTTGGCGATAATCCTGAAACGGCTGGCGGTAAATTTCGATTACCCTGCGATCTTAGAGGCGCTAGAGGCAGATCCCAGTTGAAGTTGTCTATACTTGTGATATTAGTTTCTCGATTAGGCTGTAGGTGTCAGATGCAGTTGCGACAACGTATGTCCTAACTGGAATTGCTCGTTTGTAAAATAGTCTGCGGTGATTATTCTTAAGCATATATAAGCGATGTTTTCCAATGTGCAGCAAAAGGCTGGCAAATGGAGCATAATTCACATCTTAGGCATAAAGGCTTGGCAGTCTTGGGGTACACGGACCTCTCCCTGATCGACGAGACCGAAAGCTCAAGTCTCTATCGCGCACTTGCGCAGGATGAACAGCTTTTAATGATCAAAATTCCCGCATCCGAACAGCTATCAACATCGGCTACTCGCCAGTTTGAACACGAACTAGAAATCACCCGCGAATTGAACCCGGAATTCGTGGTGAAGCCCCTCAGAATAGAGCGAAGCGCTGGGCGGACTTTGTTGCTACTGGAAGATTGTCCCTATCCACCTCTCACGGAACTAACACAAGCACCGCTGGAGGTGGAACCCTTCCTTCACATCGCAACCGGAATCGCCGCGGCATTGGCCGAGGTGCATGGCGCGGGGTTGGTGCACAAGGACATCAAGCCGGCGAACATCTTCGCCAGGATCGACGGCAAAGCCAAACTCACCGGCTTCGGCATTGCGACGAGGCTATCCCGTGAACGCCAGGCACTCGGTCCACCCGAGGTCATCGACGGGACGCTCGCATATATGGCGCCGGAACAGACCGGGCGGATGAACCGCTCAATCGACTCCCGCAGCGACCTCTATGCGCTGGGTGTGACCTTTTACCAGATGCTGACCGGCCAGCTCCCCTTTAGCGCCTCCGATCCCATGGAGTGGGTGCATTGCCACATCGCGCTGGCGCCAACGCCGCCTCGCGAGCGGGTCGCAACCATCCCGGTACCGCTCTCCGATATCGTCATGAAGCTGATGGCGAAAACCGCGGAGGATCGTTACCAGACCGCCGAGGGTCTGAAGGTCGATCTGGAGCACTGTGCCGCAGAATGGAACGCGCGTGGCCGTATCGAACCTTTTCCACTGGGTGAGCGTGACGGTCATGGGCACCTGCTGATCCCGGAGAAGCTCTACGGACGTGAACGGGAGGTCGAAACCTTGCTCGCCGCCTTCGACCGGGTTGTGGTCAGCGGCAGGCCGGAACTCGTACTTGTGTCGGGATATTCCGGTATCGGCAAGTCCGCAGTAGTGAACGAGCTGCAAAAGGTGCTCGTGCCCCCGCGCGCACTGTTTACCGGGGGTAAGTTCGATCAGTACAAACGTGGCATACCCTATTCCACCCTGGCCCAGTCCCTCGATAAACTGATTCGTCCGCTACTGGGCAAGAACCAGGCTGAACTCGAAGTCTGGCGTCAGGCCCTGCTGGAGGCGCTGGAACCGAATGGCCAGCTGATGGTGGATCTGGTTGCCGAACTGAAGCTCATCATCGGGGACCAGCCACCGGTTCCGGCGCTTGCGCCGCAACAGGCCGAAGTGCGCTTCAAACTTGTGCTCCGGCGTTTCATCGGGGTATTTGCGCGGGCCGAGCATCCGCTGGCGCTGTTTCTCGACGATCTGCAATGGCTTGATGCGGCGACCCTCGATGTGATGGAGGATTTGTTAACCCAGGATGATGTGAGGCATTTGCTGCTGATAGGCGCCTATCGTGATAACGAAGTGGACCCAAACCATCCACTGATGCGCAAGCTCGAGACCATCCGTCAAGCGGGTGCTGCGGTGCAGGAGATTGGTCTGGCGCCCCTCACCCTCGACGATGTCAGGCTGCTGATTGCGGATTCTCTGCATTGCGATGCTGATCAGGCGAACCCGCTGGCCCGGTTGGTCCATGGGAAGACGGCGGGGAATCCGTTTTTCACCATTCAGTTTCTCTCCGCTCTTACCCAGGGAGAGCTGCTCGTCTTCGATCATAACGCAAGCCAGTGGCGCTGGGATTTGGCGCGTATTCAGGCCAGAGGATACACCGATAACGTGGTCGACCTCATGGTCGGGAAGCTAACCCGGTTGCCCGAGAAGACGCAAAAGGCTTTGCAGCAGCTTGCCTGCCTTGGCAACAATGCCCAAATCCCGATGCTTGCGCTGGTGCTGGACATGCCGGTGGCGGAAGTCGACAAGGACTTGCAGGAGGCTCTTCGCCAAGAGTTCATCGAAATACTCGACGGCTCATACAGGTTCGTCCACGACCGTGTGCAGGAAGCCACCTATTCCCTCGTCCCCGAGGATTCCCGTGCCGAGACCCATCTCAAAATAGGCAGGCTGCTCGTTGCACACACACCCCAGGACGAGCGGGAGGAGATGATCTTCGAGATCGTGAGTCAGCTCAATCGGGGGGCTGCTCTGATCGAGGGGCAGGAGGAACGCACCCAACTCGCGGGATTCAATCTGATTGCCGGTCAACGCGCCAAGGCGTCCACTGCTTATGCCTCGGCCCTTGGCTATCTTGTCGCTGGTGTGGATCTTTTGCCAGATGACCGCTGGGAGCAGCAACATGAGCTCGCCTTCGCCCTGGAGATCAATCGTGCCGAATGTGAGTTCCTGGCTGGAGAGCTTAACGATGCAGAGGCGCATCTCAAAGCGCTATCGGCACCTGTCTCGGATTTACTGGAACAAGCTGCCGTCGCCTGCTTGTCCATGGGGCTGTTCAACGCCATGAAGCGGAGTGACCGCGCCATCGACGTGGGACTCGATTACCTGCGCCAGGTGGGCATTGACTGGCCAGCCCACCCCACGGAAGAGGAGGCCCGACAAGAGTATGAGCGGATTTGGCAGAAGCTCGGCGACCGCGTAATAGAGGATATTATCAAACTGCCTTCAATGACTGATCCCCAATCTTTAGCCACCCTCGACGTCTTGAGCAACCTTGCATCCCCCGCGGTCAACACCGACAGGAATCTCTTCTGCCTCGCCATGTGCAGGGCAGTCAGCTTGAGCCTGGAAAAAGGTTATAGTGAGGGCGCCTGCTTCGCCTATGTATCCCTTGGCATGATCGCCGGACCGCAACTGGGGGATTATGCGTCCGGTTTCCGCTTCGGCCAGGTCGGCTATGAACTGGTGGAAGAAGGTGGTTTGAAGCGCCTCCAACCCGCAGCTTATCAACATCTTGGGGGCCAGGTGATTCCATGGAGCAGAGATATCCGCGAGGCCCGTGAGCTGCTGCGGAGATGCTTTGAAGCGGGTAACAAAATCGGTGATCTCACTTTTGCAGGCTATGCCTGCAACGGCCTGAACGCGAATCTCCTGTTTGCCGGCGATCCGCTCTCGGAGGTGCTGCGGGAAGCCGAACACGGCATCGCCTACGCGAAGAAGATAAAGCTGGGGGTGGTGGTTGATATCATTGTTTCTCAACTCGAGTTGATCCGCACCCTGCGGGGAATCACCGATGGGGATGGTTCGTTCGCCGCAGAGCGGTTAGACGAATCTGGTCGCGAACGCCATACGGCGGACAATCCCTCCTTACCGGCTCCCGAATGCTGGCACTGGATACGGCAGCTACAGGCGCACTTCATATTTGGCGATTACCCCGCGGCCATCGACGCCCTGGAGCGTGCCGAGCCACTGCTTTGGAGTGCAGTCGCGTTCCTGGAAGAGGCCGAGTACCACTTTTTCGGTGCCCTTGCCCGGGCGGCCTATTGTGCCCAATTGGCGAGCACCGAACAGCAACCGCAGCGGGAGGCATTGGTCGCGCACCTCAATAAGCTTGAAACCTGGGCGGGCCACTGCCCGCAGAATTTCGAGGGCCGTGCCGCTTTGGCAGGCGCCGAGCTTGCCCGCCTTGAGGAGCGCCCCCTGGATGCCGAGAGCCTTTACGAGAAGGCCATCCAATCCGCGCGTGTCAACGGTTTCGTGCATACTACAGCACTGGCCAATGAGTTGGCGGGCCGCTTCTATCTTGACCGTGGGCTCAAGGCGACCGGAATTGCCCATCTGCAACAGGCACGCGCCGGCTATATGCTTTGGCGGGCGACTGCCAAGGTCAGACAACTCGATGCGCTGCACCCATGGCTTGGGGTGGAGAATGCAACAAAACAGCAGGCAACCGCAACGCGTCCCGAGCAACTGGACGTGATGGCGATCGTCAAGGCGCAACAAGCCATATCGGGGGAGATCCTACAGGACAGGCTCGCACAGACGTTGCTGCGCATCGTCATGGAAAACGCCGGTGCGGAAAAAGGATATCTGTTCGTTGAACCGGAGACAAAGTTGTTCGCCGTGGCCTCCGGAGGGGAACGGATCGCTTTCGACGATGGCCCATCGCCGAGCTTCCCGGGCATTCCCGAGACGATTCTCAACTATGTCAAGCGGACTCGAGAAGCGGTGTTTCTTGCCGACGCCAGTGTGGATGCGGGGGACTTCGCCAACGATGATCACCTGCAGAGGACCCGGCCTAAATCCATTCTGTGCCTGCCGATTCTCCGTCAGGCCAAGCTTGTCGGCGTCCTCTATCTGGAAAACAATCTGGCGGCAGGCGCCTTCACGCCGGACCGCCGAGCCGTTCTCGATGCCCTGGCTTCCCAGGCAGCGATTTCTCTGGAAAACGCGCAGATGTATCAAGCCTTGGGTAAAAGCGAGGCCAAGTACCGCCGTATTGTCGATACGGCCAGAGAAGGCATTCTGGGTATTGGGCCGGAGGGTCTGGTGACATTCGCCAACACCACAATGGCGGAAATACTGGGCTATAAAGTTGAAGCGATGATAGGGCGCCTTCCAACCGACTTTATGTTCGAGGAGGATGCCGAAGATCATCAACGCATGATGGAGCGGCGACGCCAGAACATTCCTGACTTTTACGAGCGCCGCTTCCGCCACAAGGACGGGCAGACAGTGTGGACGTTCGTCTCCGGCGTTCCGGTCACCGACGAAGCGGGAGCCTTCCAGGGGTCCTTCGCCATGTTCACCGACATCACCGCCCGCAAGGCGGCGGAGGAAGAGCTGCGCCAGCACAAGGAGCAGCTGGAAGAGACCGTACAGCAGCGCACCGCCGAACTCCTCGTCGCCCGTGACGAGGCAGAGACTGCGAACAAGGCCAAGTCCATCTTCCTCGCCAATATGAGCCATGAACTGCGCACCCCGCTGAATGCCATTCTCGGCTTCTCCAGTTTGATGCGCAACGAGCCGCACACCAATGCCAACCAGCGGGATAAGCTCGACATCATCAATCGCAGCGGCGAGCACCTACTGACCCTGATCAACGATGTGCTGGAAATGGCCAAGATCGAGGCGGGCAGGATCCAACTGGAGATCGAGCCGTTCGACCTGGGTGGCCTGATGCGTGACGTCGCTGACATGATGCGTCTGCGCGCCGAGGAGAAGGGACTGCGGTTGCTCCTGGATCAGTCATCGAAGTTTCCGCGCTATATCAAGGGAGATGAAGGCCGCCTGCGTCAGATCCTGATGAACCTGGTGGGCAATGCGGTGAAGTTCACCAGCGAGGGTGGCGTGACCATTCGTCTGGGTATCAAGGACAAGGCACCGGAGCGTCTGCTGATAGAAGTCGAGGACAGCGGTCCCGGCATTAAGCCGGAAGATCAAGATCGGGTCTTTCAGCCCTTCGTACAGCAGGCAGGGACGGACGCGTACAAGGGCACCGGCTTGGGACTGGCCATAACTCGTCATTTTGTCGAGATGATGGATGGCACCATCGGCGTTGAGAGCACCCTGGGCAAGGGCTCGGTTTTCAGCGTCGATCTGCCCCTGGAGCTGCCGGCCGAAACCGAGATCGGTGTCGGGAAAGCGGAGACACAGACCGGGGAGATTTGCGGGCTGGCACCGGGTCAACCGGCCTGGCGCATTCTCATCGTCGAAGACGAGCCCGATAACCAGATGCTGTTGCATAGCCTGATGAGCGCTATCGATCTGGAGACGAAGGTGGCGGCAGACGGTGAAGAGGCGGTGAAGATCTTCCAGGCCTGGCATCCGCATCTCATCTGGATGGACCGGCGTATGCCGGTGATGGATGGTGTCGAAGCCACGCGGCGCATCCGGCGGCTCCCCGACGGCCGGGAGGTACCGATCGTGGCGGTCACGGCGTCGGTGTTCAAGGAGCAGCAGCGGGAGCTGTCCGAGGCCGGGATGGATGATCTGGTGCGCAAGCCCTATCGCGTCAGCGAGATCTACGACTGCATGGCGCGACATCTGGGGGTGAAATATGTCTACCGGCAGGTTGTGCAGGAGGCGCAGGCCGGCGAGCAGGCTAAAACCGCCGATGAACTGACGCCGGCCATGTTGGACGCGCTGCCGGAAGACCTTCGTCAGCGGCTCAATGACACACTCGTCAGCCTGGACAACGAGCGCATCATGGCGGTAATCGCCGATTTGAACGAGACCGATCCCGTGCTGGCGCGCACGCTGAAGCGGCTGGCGGAGAATTTCGATTACCCGGCTATCTTGCGGGCACTAGAGGCGCAACACGACTGACGCTGTACACTCACGTAGCTGTCGCATCGACAGCTTCACAAACAGACTGCTCCCATAACGCCAGGGCTCAATCCCAATATCAACATAGAGAGATCAGCGAAAGCAGCTTAGTTGTTTGGCTGCTTGTGGTTTCATGGCGGTGTGGGCATCTGAAAAAGAGGATGAGCACCGTTTGCGCGGAATTAAGCCAATTGTGGACCATGTTAAAGCAAGGCGGATATGAGTTTTAAGATTATACTTCCCAATATTTAAAAAACGAACTTGATTTTGCTATGCAGAATATGATTCTATACGGATTCTCATCGATTTGGAGAAGATATCAATGTACAATTTTTTTAAGAAAACCAGCTATTTAGCTTCGGTTTTTGTTGGCGCTACAGCCTTTTTCCCAGTCCAACTGACGGCTCAACCTTTTGCTGACTTTGGATTGCCCGCTCTACCTACTGTTGATTTAGGACTACCTGAGCTTTCAGCGGATGCCATGCTATCCAATGTGGAAGTACCCCCTGAACTGTTTCTTCCAGAGTTGTTTTTACCCCAGTTAACAATGCCGGTATCCGCCGAGCCGGTAAGCATCGAGGAAGTGCGTAATGGATTCGCCATCGATGAATTCAGTTATGAATACAATGGGGAAACTAAAACCCTCGATCAATTCATGTCAGAAGCCGGCGTTCGCAGCTTTCTCATCCTCAAAGACGGCAAGATTGTCTTTGAGCACAATGAATTTCCCTATACACGCTGGTATCAGCATCAATCCTGGTCTATTTCGAAGCAGGTACTGTCCGCAGTGATTGGTATCGCCATTGGAGAGGGTGCAATCGGATCAGCTGATGACCCGATGGATCAATACGATTCCAGATTGGCGGTGAATGGTTTTGCCGGCGTCTCTTTCCGTCAGGCGTTACAGATGAGCTCCGGTATCCTGTATGACGAAATCCCGGACCGGGAGCAACTTTTCATGGACGTCTTCGCCGACAATATGGGCTTTGGCCTGACAGAAGGCGCCACCCTGCTGGAGAAAACCCTGGCGCCGGAACTGATCCGCGACTATGAACCCGATTCCCGCTGGCAATATGCCAGTATCAATTCTCAAGCACTGCTGCTCGCTTTGTCCGCCGCGGTCAACCGTCCCTATCATGAGTATCTCTACGAAAAACTGCTCAACCCCCTGGGTGTGACCAGTGAGACCAGAATCCTCGTGGATGGGGATTACAATCAGTTTGGATTTTGCTGCCTCTACGCCACCAGCCGCACCTATGCCGCTATCGGGCAGTTGTATCTAAACAACGGTTCCTACAATGGTCAGCAGATCGTGCCCGCAGAGTGGGTACGCCTCTCTTCATCCTTTGATGATCCCACCTCATGGACACCTGAAGAGGGCGTCAGAAATGAAGGCGTCGATGATGTACCGCCTTTTGGCTTCGCCTATCACTGGTGGCCGTTGACTGGCGACCGGGGTGACTTTACCGCCCTCGGCGTATATGGCCAGTCTGTGCATGTCCTGCCTGAGCAGAACACCGTGATTGTACGACTCAGCGGTGATTTCGATGCCCCTGAAGCCCACCGTGTTGAAGGTGTTGCGCTTGGTCGGGCCATTGCTGACTTTATGGACTGATCTGACCACATAGCTATTGCGCCGTTGCCGAGTAGCGGTTTGTCTACAAGGCACGGCGCAAAAACACCTATCCTCCATCTTGCCGGCAAGACCGGTTGAAGCTCCCGTCTCTACCAATTTTCCCGGATACTAGGATATTATTCGATATCATTAAGATCACGGAAATCAGTGATTAGTCAGGGTAAGAGGAAGAGAGCATGAATCCGACACAAGACAGTTTTAAGACGGCAGATCTTTATGATCTCCATGAAGAGAGACTGCAGGTGTGTAATCCCGGTTTCCGTCACTATGGTGGAAATAGGGCATTCCATGGCCAGATAGTTACCCTGAAGTGTTTTGAGGATAACTCGTTGGTTCGAGAGCTGTTGGATCAAGCGGGACAGGGCAGGGTGCTGGTGATCGATGGAGGAGGCTCTTTGCGTTGCGCCATGTTGGGTGACATTTTGGCGCAGAAGGCAGTGGATAGTGGCTGGGCCGGTGTCCTGGTGAATGGATGCATACGCGATGCCGCAGAGATCGGTGAGATGTCACTCGGGGTCATGGCCCTGGCCACCAATCCCCGCAAGAGTGTAAAGAAAGGGGAAGGGGAGATGGATGTGGAAGTCAATTTCAGCGGTGTCACCTTCAGGCCTGGAGAGTGGCTCTACGCGGATGAGGATGGCATTGTGTTGCATGCCCAGGCTGCAACTTGATTTCGAGCTCAGTATTTACCACGGGATTCTCACGCTATTGATGAAAAGCGGCTGAAATGTCTGTATAAACACTGATTGACATAATCTGAACCCATGGTTTTACGATGCTGTTACTCATTGTCTATGTACTCATAGCCCTAGGCTTTTCATTTCTCTGTTCTATTGCTGAGGCGGTGATTCTCAGCATCACTCATCCATATATCTCTGTACTGGATCAGCAGGGTAGCCGGGCCGCACCGATCTTGCGGCAGATGAAGCTTGATATAAACGATCCGTTGGCGGCGATTCTCACCTTGAATACTACCGCGCATACCATAGGGGCTGCGGGAGCCGGGGCTCAGGCCGCGGCGGTATTCGGCAACGCCTATGTAGGGGTTGCATCAGCCGTTCTTACTTTATTGATACTGGTTTTTTCAGAGATAATTCCCAAGACACTGGGTGCCAATTATTGGCGTCAACTTGCACCTGTCACTGCCTATACGCTGAAGTTTCTGATCTGGATACTCTATCCCTTCGTTGTGATGTCTGCGCTATTGACACGACTGCTCTCCCGGGAAGGCTCCCACGGCCATTTTCGCAGAGAGGAGTTTACCGCCATGGCAAAGGCCGGCGAGGAGGAGGGAAAACTCGACCTGCATGAATCATTGATATTGAAAAATCTGTTTCTCCTTAGTGAAACCCGGGTAACAGATGTTATGACACCACGTACTGTGGTGTTTTCATTGGATGAGACGCTGCTGGTCCAGGAATATTTCGAGAAACACAACAGCAGCCGATTTTCCCGTATCCCTGTCTACAGAGAGAATCGTGATCATGTAACCGGTTTTGTTTTACGCAGTGATCTGCTGCTTTCCCACGCCCGGGGAAATTCTGACAACAGCCTGGATGTCTATCGACGCGATCTCGTGGCGCTGCCGGATACCAGTTCTCTTCAGACAGCGTTTGAGCTGTTTATCGAGAAACGCAGTCATATCATGCTGGTTGTGGATGAGTATGGCAGCATGTCTGGGATAATCACCCTGGAGGATATACTCGAGACTATTCTGGGTATCGAAATCGTCGATGAGGGTGATCGTATTGATGACATGCGGAAACTGGCCAGGCGGCTTTGGAGAAAGCGGGCGGACAGGATGGGGCTCGAAGTAGACGATGGCGATGAGTAAATCTACGTAATACGACTCATTCAACCAGCTGATAACAGGGTGAGTAGTCACCCTGTAGCTTCATCCTGTTCTGCTCGGCAAAGGCGATCAATAAGCGATCCATGGCGGTGACGATTTCGCTGTCGCCACGAATGATGAAGGGTCCGTTTTTCTCAACAGCACGTATACCGTCCTCCTTTACATTCCCTGCAACGATGCCGGAAAAGGCACGACGCAGGTTGGCTGCCATCTCATGGCCATCCTGATCCCTGGTCAAATTCAGTTCAGACATAGCCTTGTGCGTGGGTAGGAAAGGCTGTTGCAGAGCCTGCTCAACAAATAGACTCCAGTTGAAGTAAAAGGCGTCATTGCCCTCGTGACGGTAGGCCCTGACATCTTCCATGGCGCTGCCTAATCGACTGGCCACGGTTACAGGATCGTCAATCACGACTGTGTAGTAATTCTCAGCCTCTGCACCAAGGGTGGCACGGATAAACCCATCGATCTCGACAAAATAGTCTGCGCTTTCCGCGGGACCGGTCAATATCAAAGGGAAAATGTGATCCCTGTTCTCCGGATGCATGAGAATGCCAAGTAGATAGAGCAATTCCTCCATGGTGCCGGCACCGCCAGGAAAGATCACAATGCCGTGACCAACCCTTACAAAAGCTTCCAGGCGTTTTTCAATGTCGGGCATGATCACCAGGTCGTTGACAATCGGGTTGGGGGGTTCGGAGGCGATGATTCCAGGTTCAGTAATGCCCAAATAGCGGCCGTTGCCGATACGCTGTTTCGCATGTCCGATGGTGGCGCCTTTCATGGGGCCTTTCATGGCGCCTGGCCCACAGCCGGTGCAGACATTCAGACCTCTCAAGCCCAATTGATAGCCAACCTCCTTGGTATAGTCGTATTCACTTCTGCCGATTGAATGCCCCCCCCAACAAACCACCAGATTTGGGTCCATGCCGGTGTGCAAAACCCGTGCATTGCGCAGAATGTGAAAAACGGCGGAAGTGATATGGCTCGAATCGGTCAAATCGTAGACAGCATCGTGTTGGATCTCGTTGTGGACATAGATGATGTCCCGCAGTACCGCGAACAGATGCTCTTGAATACCGCGAATCATCCTGCCATCGACGAAAGCACTGCTGGGGGCATTCTCCAGGCGCAGCTGTATGCCCCTGTTTGTCTGCATCAGGTGGATACCGAAATCGCGATAGGTCTCGAAGATCTCGCGGGCGTTGTCAGTCTCGCTGCCACAGTTGAGCACCGCCAGGGCACAGCGGCGAAACAGGCCATAGAGACCGCGGGCGCTGGTATCGAGGAGGGCATTGACCTCCAATTGC
>JBEVVS010000103.1:0-64027 GCA_040507005.1 Candidatus Thiodiazotropha sp. | reverse complement strand
TGATAGATTGCCTGTTTGGCAAGCATGTTCAAGATTTTATATAGATAATGAGCTAAGTGATAATGATCTGGACCATATTGCAAATGTTTGCGCACAATCAAAATACACCTGTAAAGAACTAGATAAGATAATGTTCAGTGAGGTATGGCCTGCTTTTGCTGCTAATCTTTTCTCAATGGCCGGCAATTGGACCGGCTGGGATGATGAGTATGTTGCAGAACGAGTCTTGGAAAAAAGCCGATTTAATCTTTACCTTTCTTGGAAGCTCAACCCAATCAAACGATTTTATTGCTCTGAATGGACCAGGGTAATGTCAAAAGTTAATGAGTATCGAGCTTAATCTTTTAAATAATTCAGGCAGCCGACGCCCTAAAGAAAACAGCTGTAAAAGACATTAACTGGTCATAAAATCATGACAGAAGCATACAAAAGGTAAAACAACCGAAGAAATATTATGAACAGAACTTTAGTCATTGGCAGCAGTGGAAAGATAGGCAAGCAGCTTCTGCCTATGTTGGCTGACTCAGGCATTCACATTGTTGCAATGGTTAGGGACAGCCATAAGTTGCCAAAGATAAAGGGCGTCGAGGTATTGCAAGCCAATCTCGAGGACGAATTTGAATACGCCTTTAAAAATTGCAACAGAGTGATATTCTCTGCCGGTTCAGGGGCAAGCACCGGGCTAGATAAGACCTTGCTGATTGACCTGTGGGGCGCACGAAAGGCTATCGATTATTCAATTCAACACAACATACAGCATTTTGTCATGGTAAGTTCCAGGGGAGCGGATAATCCTGACCATGGCCCATCGGCAATCAAACCCTATTTAGTGGCTAAATGCTTTGCAGATGAATATCTTGAAAAGTCTGGGGTACCTTACACAATATTGAGACCAGGCCGCTTGACGGATGATGAAGGTGGCGGCCTGATCACCACTAAACGACCAACAGAAGAGGAGATGCAGACTATTTCCAGGCTGGATACAGCAAAAGTCATAGTGCGAGTACTGCAAAATAGATCCTGTATAAACAAGATATATGAGCTGTACAAGGGTGATGTTCCAATTAACAGTGCAATCACCTGACAAGCAGTTAAAAGTGCATCCCCATAATTAAACTGTTATATGCCCACAGGTGGCGAATGAACTTACCAACCTACGAAAAAGACCATTACGAACTAGGCAACGGTGAGGATATCCATCGTGAATATCCTGACTCCTTCTGGATTCCTGAAAAACAAGCTCGTGAGTCATTGGTGCCGGGTAAAATTGTGAAGCTCATCTTTCGTATGGAAGAAACAAAGGGTTCAGACGAGATTTGCGTCGAAAGAATGTGGGTCAAAATCATGAAAATCCATCAGGGGTTCTATGAAGGCGCACTCGATAATGACCCGGCAGGTAGCGATTGTGTTAAATGTGGTCAAACCGTCTATTTTAAGGCATGCCATGTAATAGATATCTATGCAGATCAAAAATAGACTCAATATCATGCTAAATAAACTCATCACCCTAGTATTTGTATTAACCGCCAGTTACTCTCCCTATCTATATGCCTGTCAATCACCCGAAGGTGAGTGGCTAAACAGAGATAAATATGGGGAGTCCAAGTTAATTTTCTCTAGCGACGGTACTGGCAAATTCTATCCCGACGCTGAACTGAAGGATTTCGAGAAGATTGCCTGGCGGTTTATTAGTGAAACCAAGCGGGACAACACCGAACCCAGGGAATATCCTGTAGAAACCAACGTTATAAAAGTGGATTATAATCCGCCCACCGGACCAACAGAATATCTGCTTTGCACAGGAAACAAGATAGTAGGACAGGTATATTCTGATGGCGATTTTCTTGTTTATCAATTTATTGGGGTATATATGAATGCCTCCCGAGTTTAGTCCGATTAAAATGTTAGATACGGTTATGCGCTTTCTCAATTAGACGAGGTTGTTAGAGGGGGTATTTCGTAAGCACGGACCGATGAAGATCTCACGACAAAGTGCAGGACTCATCTACCTAGTCTTTTCTTTGGTGGCGGGTATCATTTGCCTACGCCTGCTTTGGGACTCTGCCGACAACCTGCTCCAGTTTGCCGCTGCGGTCGTTTGCGGCGTTGCCGCCTATCTGCTAGGAAGAGCCGGAATCAGGCGCAGGACTCCCGTGTTTCGTGACCTGAAGGCAATTACAGACCTCGCCCAGCGCCACCATATTCCTGTCGCCGTTTATCTGCGTCGCTTTCATGAGGACACCGGGGGCTGGTCAGACGAAGAGGATATCGCCATGGGGCTTGGAGAGCATGCCCTTTTCGTGGCCATAGGCCGTCCGGGTGAAGCGCTTCCGACCCAGGGCGCCTTTCGGCTCTACGTCCCAGATCCGCAGTGGCGTGACATAGTTCGGGAACTCCTTTCGATGGCATCCCTGGTCTTCTTGCGCTGGGCGCCGGGCGGGCATCTCGGTTGGGAGCTGGAACAGGTCGAGATGATGAACAAGCTGCATCGTACAGCTTTCGTTGTACCCCAGCTTCCTCCCGGAATCGATCTGTCTGGGTTTCTTCCTGAGCAGATCGCCCAGCGCATAGATGTGAATGGGTTGCAAACGCATCTGCAGCAATCCCCGGCGCTCCTCACCCTCGGCGAAGGGGGAGATGTCACTATCCACAGTCTAGCTACGGAGATCCATGATCAGGAGGATCGAAAACCTTTTGAGCGTCTGGTGAATGCTTTGGCCGAGGAGCTCAAACTCCCTCTGCTGGATCGAGCCAAACGAATCGCCCTCAGGCGCCTGTATGGCCGAACCGAACGTGCTGTACTCATCCTGGGCAGGGTCTTGATCTTAATTCCAAGCTTGGCAGTGGCATTGTGTGCGGTTATCTTTCTCGCTCTGCTCGCTCCATTCGACATTCTTCCTCTCAGCTGGGATCTCGATCTTATCCTCTCCTACTTGGGATGGGTGGTAATGGTATCCATTTTTGTTGCCATTCTGGGTATATTGCTGGTTTCGAGACTGACTGGACGGAGTTGAAAAAAAGCCGTTACATGCCTTATGCAAGGGATTATCAGTATTGGGGCTCCAGGCTGGAATCGGACTTATGCTATATGCTTACCTCGGTTATGCTTATATTGTAGGTACGGGTATCGATTCACTGTGATACCGTTTTTACAAAACAACCGGGTTTGCCCGCTAAATCCGCGGGCATAAACAGCCTGTAAACGGCGACAGATACTAAAGTGCAACAGCTCTTAGGATGGTTACTGATTATTTTTCCAGGCATTTTATATGTCGGGCAGATAATATCTTCCGTCAATTTCCCCCTTGCGCAGAGATTGGGTCTGCAAGAGAATCCGGAAGAGACTGACCCGTTGTTACAAAGAGCGGAACGCTACACTGCCTACTGGGACCTGGTGACATTGGGTTGGATGCCTCTCTCAGGTATCCTGATGGTATTAGACAGCGCTTCCTGGCCCTTGGTAGCACTCTTTGCTGGCGCAATATACCTGGACACTGCAGGTCGTGAGGCAGTTAAAATCCTGAGCTTCAAGCATCAGGGCATGAAAATAGGTTCGCCGACTCAGCAAAAGGCATTCTTTTCAACCTATTATATTATGGCGATCCTTGCAGTCGCTGTGGTCGTTTATGCAATTAGTGAAATAATCCCTTTGCTCCCAACCAACTTCAACTAAAAAACCATATCGAGAAACGCCATGCTCGAAAACGAGGAAATTAATTACCTTGAGTTTCCTGCCAGTAATATCGAAGCAACAAAGAGTTTTTCTTCGAACGTGTTTGGCTGGTCTTTCGAAGATTACGGACCAGACTACACAGCCTTTTCGAAGCAAGGTCTTGACGGTGGCTTTTATAGATCGAAAAATCCGGGGGCGACAGCATGAATCAATTGAACAGGCATAGACATTGAAATCGATAGCGGTTCGTAGCGCCCGCGCTGGGGATATTGATGAAATAGTCAGAATAGCGAGATCTTATCCCAGGATGAACCGCTATGAGCATGAGAGCAGCGTTGGGTTTCTTGTCTCTGACTATCAGGCGTCTGACTATTTAAAACACCTAGATTCGGCGTCGATTTTTTTGGTCGCCCTGGAGAGTAATAAAATAGTTGGATTTTTGCTTTCGTACCCATGCACCGAAACAGAGGATATTTCAATCAAGGAGAGGATCGCTGCATATAAACACGACAAATGCATACTGATAAAACAAATATGCGTCGATGCGGATACCGCCGGCAAGGGTGTTGGAAAAACACTCTATGAGCATTTGTTCTCCATCTATCCTGGCTATATATTTTTCGCCGCAATAGTCACCAGGCCACGCAATCTGGCATCAATCAAATTCCATGAAAATCTAGGTTTTGGCAATCTATTTAGTTTTACCCCGGAAGACGGGATTGAAAGAGGTATGTGGAAATTATGAGTACCATAGATATTGAGAGTCTGCCCAAGGATGATGATACAACAGTAAACGTCTTGATCAACCAATTGTATATCGCCGTTGATCTTTACAAACATGAAGACTCATTGAATTGGAGCAAGGTAAGTCATTTGTTGTACATGACCGGCGGGCTGGGTGCGCTTCTATCCTTTCTTGTGAAGAACAAGGTGGATTTCATCGACACCCAAACAGACCCGATATTCCTGGTTTGCATATTTGGCATCTTAACTTCATTCGGCTTTTTGATTGCTATTGGGTCCGGCCTGATCTACATGAGCAACAAGAAAAAGGTCGTAAGGGAGTTGGATCGCATGCTGGATAGTTATGGAGGAGTAGCGATCTTGGGGGTAACCGATGACATAAATAACAGTAACAATGCTATTAGTAAAAAACACTCACCCACTGTGCTAATTTTATTGGCGTTTCCATTAGGTATCACCATCATATGGGCGTATATATTGCTTTCCATTATTTAAAGCCACAAGTAGTCTATCAGGCATAAAAAAAGCCCGCCATCAGGCGGGCTTTTTTTGTGGTTCCCCAAAACTCAGTTGAGTGATTGGTAGTAGTCGATCAGGATCTGCGCCACCTCGGGACGGGAGAACTCCTTGGGCGGGGCGATGCCCTGGCCCAGCATCTCCCGCACCTTGGTGCCGGAGAGGAGTACGAAGTCCTCTTTCTCGTGATCCGGAGCTTCACACATCATGACCACCTTATCCAGCTTCTTCGACCAGGCGGTGTGGTCGGCCTTGAAGATCTGGATCTCCAGGGCGCCGGCGGGTACCTCATCCTCGAATATGGTCTGGGCGTCGAAGGCGCCGTAGTAGTCACCCACCCCGGCGTGGTCGCGGCCGATGATGAAGTGGGTGGCGCCCATATTCTGGCGGAAGTAGGCATGCAGCACTGCCTCGCGGGGGCCGGCATAGAGCATATCGAAGCCGTAACCGGTGACCATGGCGCTGTTGGGCGGAAAGTAGAGCTCCACCATCTTGCGGATCGCCGCATCACGCACCGGCGCAGGGATATCGCCCGGCTTCAGCTTGCCCAGCAGCATGTGGATCACCAGGCCGTCGCAACCGAGTCGATCCATGGCCATGTGGCAGAGCTCTTCATGGGCCAGATGCATCGGGTTGCGGGTTTGGAAGGCGACGATCTTTTTCCAGCCGTGCTCCTTGATCTCGTTACGGATCTCCACCGCGGTGCGGAAAGTATCGGGAAAATCGCTCTGGAAATAGGAGAAATTGAGCACCTGGATCGGACCGGAGATGGCGATCTTCCCCTGGCCGTTGAATGCCGCCACACCTGGATGCTCACTGTCGTCGGTGCGATAGACCTTGTCGGTCATGATCGCCATCTGTTCATCGCTCACCTCTTCAATGGCCTCGATCTCCATGATGGCCAATACCGGGTTGCCCTCCACGTTCGGATCCCTGAGGGCTATCCGCTTGGCATCACCGATGGCTTCGACGCTCTCCAGCAGGCAGAGCACGGGCACCGGGAAGAAGCTGCCATCCGTCAGGGTCATCTTTTCAGCGGCCCCCATGGCATCGGCTACGGTCATGTAACCTTTCAACGGACTGAAATACCCCGCTCCCATCATCACCGCGTTACCGGCTGCCTGGGAACTGATTACCACCGACGGCAGGGATTCAGCCTCACGGGAGAGCTCGTGATGGGTATCGGGATCGTAGACAAACAAAGGTTGTAGTTCTGCGGAACCGACTGGGTTGATCATGACGTTTCGTCTCCTTCGTTGATCGCTTAATCAGATTGACCGGCCCAGTCAGCGTACCAAGCCTGCCCTAAGCCTTTACTATGAGTCAGTTATCTCATCCGCTTCTGCTGAAAAGCTCATGAGGAAATTTGAAAAAATATTATAACTAACTGTTTTTATTAAATTAATTTGAGATATTTCATACCGAGCATATTTCAAACAGGCAATACACTACCACAACGAGGAGTTATCCAACCCTATTTATTTTTTATGTGCTCAGTAAAATATCTGCTCCCCATGGGACGGGATGCCTCACTCCCCGCAAAAGCCGCATGAGGTGTGCTAGGCAGGCTTGCCGGCAAGAAGATCGGGCAGCCCGCTGCTGCGTTGCAAGGGGTGGGCGATTGCCGCCTCGAAAATTTCATCCTCACCCGCCAGGGTGAATCTATGCTTGGAGCGGGTGATCGCGGTGTAGATCAACTCGCGACACAAGAGTGGATTCCACTGATCCGGCAGCTGCAGCGCGACCGCCTGAAACTCCGAACCTTGACTCTTGTGCACCGTCAACGCGTATACCGTCTCGCAATGGGATAGCCTGGCCGGGGAGATCCAACGGGTCTGTCCATCGCTAGCTTGAAAGGCCACGGCCAGCTCATGCTGCTGTTCGGGATGGGGCATGACTATGCCTGTCTCACCGTTATACAGATTGAGCTGATAGTCATTGCGCGACAGCATCACAGGCCGCCCCGGATACCACTCTTTGTGATCCTCAATATACCCACCCCTGATCAGTTCACGGGTGATGGCACTGTTCAAGGCATTGACCCCGAACGGACCCTCGCGCAGTACACAGAGAAGACGGAATTCATACAAAAGAGTGAACAGGGAGTCTACAGAGACCCCTGCCTCCAGAGCCTGAAACAACCTGGCGAAATGGCTTGCAACCAGGGTGGCCAGATCAGTGCCGGGATCTATCCGGCCAATCTCATCACCACCATGCTGCAGCAATTGTCGTGCTGCGGACCCGTCACCGTCATTGACCGCTTTGGCCAGTTGTCCCAAGCGGCTCTCGGGATCGAAGCGAAAACTCTGCTTCAGCTCGACGACACTGTTTCTCAGCTCACTGTTCGACGCCTCCCCAACCCTCACCGGTTGCCGGGTGATCTCCCTCAGTCGCGCCGCGAAGCCTGCATCCGGTCCATGGCACCCGGCGCATAGATCGCCCATCACCGATCCCGCCTCCACCGAGGCCAGTTGATCACGATCACCCAACAATACCAGGCGCGCGGACTCAGGCATGGCCTGCAGCAGCTTGGTCATCAGAGCCACGTCGACCATGGATGCCTCATCCACAATCACCACATCCAACAGCAGAGGATTATCCCGATGGTGACGAAATCCGGTACCGAATCGATTTACCCCCAGCAAGCGATGCAGGGTGGATGCCTGTTCCGGTATCGCTGCCAACTGCTGTTGCGTAAGGGGAACCGAGCCCTTGGCCTGCTGTATCGCCTGCTGCAGGCGGGCCGCGGCCATGCCTGTCGGCGCTGTCAGGGCGATACGCAAGGCCTCGCCCCCAGGCTGTTGACGTAACAGGGCCAGGAGACGAAGTACCGTGGTGGTCTTGCCGGTGCCCGGTCCGCCGGAGATGATGGTGAGGGGTCGCAGGATGGCGGTGGCAACGGCAAGCCGCTGCCAATCCGTACCCGACTGGCTGGTTGGAAACAGACGCCCCAAGGCTTGCTCGGTTGCCCCTTGGTCAAGCTCATAATCGACGCTTCCGGCCCGTTGCAAGAGGGCGCTCCCCAGACCCTGCTCGTAATCCCAGTAGCGATGCAGATAGAGTCGATTGCGGGTGTCGAGAATCAGTGGTTGCCATTCACCGGGGCGGCCGATGACACCGCTACCTGACAACTCGGCCTTCCAGATCGCCAATTCTGGGGCCTGGATACTTATTTCCGGGTCGTCGAAAAGCATACGCCCTGCAACCTGGTTCAGATCGAGACAGACATGCCCGTCGCCAGTGGCCCGGCTGGTGAGTGCAATTGCCAGCGCCAGGGCAGGCGATGGGTTATCAGCCTCTGTCAGCAGATACTCGCTTAGATGCAGATCGAGATCGCTGAGCTGCTTGTGCCGGTGCAAGTTGCGTAACAGGGTATCAGGACGGCTCATCGCTGTGCGCCTCGATCATTTGGTCCAGGGCCTCTATGAAGTCGCCAGAGGGCCGTTCAGCCACGATCCCGAAGCGAGTCCCACTGCGGGGTTGCATGCCGCGCAGAAACAGATAGTAGACACCACCGAAATGGCGCTCATATGCGTAGTCGGGAAGGTGCAGCTTGAGATAACGATGCAACGCCAATGTGTAGAGCAGGTACTGCAGGGGATAGTGGTGTTCGATCATCGCCGCTGTCATTGCCTGGGGATGATAGTCCCTGTATCCATTGCCCAACCAGTTCGATTTATAGTCGGCCAGATAGTAACAGCCATCATCCTCGAAGATCAGATCGATATAGCCCTTGATATAGCCGTCCACCGCAGGGACACGGAGATTGCTCAGGCCGTCGAGCATACCATCCAGGTTGGAGAAACGGTGGTGTTGCGCCAGTGCCGCGATCGCCTTGGGTCGCAGGGACCGGGCGGGGAAATAGAACTCCATCTCGTTCAATCGCTGACTAGCTCCAATCCGACGCAGGGTCAAACCTGCGGCATTGATCGGCGTCTCCACAATCTCCCTCAACCACGCCACCACCACACTTGTCCAACGGCTATCGATGGCATGCAGCAGCAGCTTCTCCTCCACCAGGGCCTCCACCGCCTTGCCCCGGGCTTGTTGGAAGTCCAGCTCCTCCAGAATCCCATGCAGACAGCTGCCGGGTCCCGCACCCCGGGGAAAGCTATGCACATTGAAACCCTGGCTGGACTCCTGTGACTGATGCATGACTGCTGCCGGAGCATCGTAATCGGGTCTGTCTTCATGCTGTCCCGCCACCAGGGAGGAGAAGCTGGCCACACCGGGTCGCAGGATGATGGATGCGGAAAAGCCTCTCGTCGGCAAGAGTTCCGGCGCTAGGGACAAGGAGCGTTGAGCCGCCTCTCCCGCTTCTGGCAATGCAGTGACAGCGATGCTCCCCTGACCGGCCGCGGCCAGCGCCTGCAACTGCTGTTCATTTTGCTCGGCAGTGAATGACTTGAGCTGTTGTTGCCACTGGGCCAGAGTGTGCGGGGTATCTGCTTCATTGGCGGTATGCAATAACCAGCCAAGGGCCGAGTGCCGGCTCTGCTTCAGCCACCCCCAGGAGAGATAGCAGCGATAGCGGGAACGGGTCAATGCCACATACAGCAGTCGCAGATTCTCCGCGAAGACCTCCTCATGGTAATAGACCTGATTTGCATAAAACGTCTCCGATCCCAGCTCGAGCACCGCCGCATAATCGTGCTCCGGATCGTGGAACAAAAAGGGGCTGTCGTCGGTTCTGGCCTCACGCGCTTCCCAGACGAAGGGACAGAAGACGATGCCATATTCGAGTCCTTTGCTATGGTGCAGGGTATCGATCTTCACCAAATCGCCGTCGCTCTCCAAACGCAGCAGGCGTTCATCGTCCTGGGACGGGGATTGACACTGGCGGCCGAACCACTTGACCAACCCCTCCATCCCGGCATGGGATGTGGTGTCATAGTGATGCAGCAGCTCCAGAAGATGATAGAAGTTGGTCAGGCGACGCTCTCCATCCCTGAACTCGAGTAACCGGTTCTCTATACCCATCTCCATCGACAGGGCCCTGATCATGACGATGAATCCGTCATCCCGCCAGGCGCGATGATAGTGGAAAAAACGATTGAACACCCTGTTTTGCAGCCCATCGTCCCGGTTCAACTTATCGATGGCGGCCCCGTCCCATCCCAACATCGAGGTTGCCAGCGCGGCTCGAATCAGCTGCCCCCGATGGGGCTCCAGCAGGGCGATCAGCAGGTAGTGCAGCTGCTCCGCCTCCTGACTCCAGTAGACACTCTGCTGACTGCCGTGAACGGCGGATATGCCATATGCGTTAAGGGACTGGGCGATGCGTGAGGCCTGCTCATGGGTGCGTACCAATACGGCAATATCGCCACCGTTCAGGGGCCTGTCTCCGATGTGTGCTCGATCCTGTGCCGACAGGGTGAGGAGTCGCGCGATCTCTGCAGCGGTGGCATCGGCTACCCTCTGGCGAATCTCCTCGATCCCCGTCTGTTCGTCGAACTCAAGCTGCCAGATCTGGAATGGCGCCTGATTGCCGGCGTTGATTTTCAGCGCAGGCAGTTCCCGGTCCGCCGCCACGACCGGTTCAAAACCGATGCGTGGCTCGAAGAAGGGCCGCCGGGAGTGGCTGAACAGGGTGTTGACGGCTTGTACCAAGCCCGGGGTCGAGCGCCAATTAGTGTCCAGGGTATGGTGCTTTGCCCCTGTCTCCTCCCTGGCGCGCAGATAGGCGTAGAGATCGGCGCCGCGGAAACTGTAGATCGCCTGTTTTGGATCCCCCACCAGAAACACCGGCTGGCGGCTGTGGCGATAGATCTGGCTGAGGATCTGATACTGCACCGGATCGGTGTCCTGAAACTCATCCACCAGGGCGGCGGCATAACGGCTGCGCAGCATCCCCGCCAAGGGACCACCGCTCTCTCCTTGCAAGGCGGCATGCAGTTGCAGCAGCAGGTCATCGTAGGACCACTCCCCCGCCTCGGCCTGGCGTTTTGGCAACTCCCGCAACAAATAGTCATAGAATCTCTTCTGCCAGGCGACCAGGGCCTTGTGGAAGGCCTCGACACACTGCTCAACGCAGGCAAGATAACGGGAAAACAGGGCAAAGAAGGGGTGTTGAGGGGTTACCTGGCCAGATTTCACGGCCCCTTCAATGCTCTCCGGCGTAAATCGCCCAGCCTTGTCGAAAGGCCTTTCATAGGGTGTCCCCTGCAGCCATCGATCCATTTGACCACCCCAAGCCTCAACCCAGGACTGGCGGTAGACGTTCCCCTTCATCACCTGGCTGTCACTCAGCAGGGCGATGATGACACTGCGTTGCTCCTGCCACATCCTGCTGACTTCCGACTGCAGCTCAAGTGCCTCTCGTTCCAGCTCCAGCAAATCGTCGGGCCATTCCCTGGCCCTGACCCCCAGGTAGGGTTTGCCCAGTGCCGGGGCCAGGCGATAGAGCAAGGCTTCGGGGCTTTCAATGGAGCCGCGCAGGGCCTGAAGCAGCTGATCGGGCAGCTGGTTGATTTCCCGCCGCCAGAAATCGTCTGCGATCTCCAGCAATCGATCGGCTTGATCAGGCACCAGGTCGGTGTCAAACCCCTGTCCGGTCTCGAACGCCTGCTCGGTCAATACCCGCTGGCAAAACCCGTGGATGGTGTAGATTGCCGCCCGGTCGAAGCTGGCGATGGCCAGGTCGAGGCGCTTGCTTGCCCGCTCACTATCCGCCAGGTTGGCATGGATGGTCTGCAGCAGGGGATCCTGGCATTCAGCGCCATTGAACAGCGAGCGGGCATCGATCAGGCGCTGGCGTATGCGTGTCTTAAGCTCTGCCGTTGCCGCCTTGGTGTAGGTGACTACCAGGATCCGTTCCGGACTATGGTCCTGCTCCAGCAGCAAGCGCAGATAGAGACCGGTCAGGGTATGGGTCTTCCCGGTGCCGGCGCTCGCCTCTACCAGATTGAATCCCTCCAGGGCAACCGTTTCGATCCGCATGCTCACCCGTGCCACTCCAGATGTTCCATGAGGGGCTGCAGGATCTCGTCACTGGTGGCAAAAAAAGTCTCATCCAGCCCGGGTCGATCCGGTAAAAAGAGGCGATGGTAGGATTTATCAACATCACCGGTTTGGAAGCGATTGCCGAACCAACGCTGTTGCGCCGCCTTGCGGGCCTTCTCCTCATCACCCTGCTTAAGTCTCTCCTGGTAGCTCCATGCGGTAGCAGGAAAGAACGCCAGGGGCAGCGCCAACCCCTGGCGATAGAGTTGTACCAATCGCTCAAGGTGAGCCATGGCCTTCTCCGTCGCTCTGAATTGGCCGCTTCTCTCCCCCTCCAGCAGCCTGGTCAGGGGCCTGACCCCCGGAGGGCTCAAGGCATTCAACAACAGATGCCGAATCCAATGCCTGAGCAGCTGGTAGGGGTAGAGGCGATCCGTGCTATAGACCAATAGCCCTGCCCGATTGACCGCGTGCAAATGGCCCACCAGACGCTGCTTGTCAAAAAGCAGGTCAACCTCCAAGGGATGCAGGGAGTCACCGCCATCCAGCGCCTGAATACGCTGCACCATGGCCATGGCACGCCGCCGCATCTGTCTGAATATCTGCTCACCCACCTTGCCCTGTGGCAGGCATCCGCGAGCACGCAGACGTTGATAAAGCTCCTCTGGGATCTGCTCCGCCAGCAAGGCCTCCACCAGCTCATGCTCCAGCCCCATCTGATCGAAATGTTCAAGGGAGAACTGTTCCCGCTCATCTGGTAACTGTTCTGCTTGATTGAGATCCAGGTTCAATCGGATCTCGGCAAAGCCGCGCAGGGGATTGGTGAAGAAGTGAAGGAATTGCTGCAGATCGATCTCAAGGTGCTCCTCGGCCATATCATCCAGGGGGGCCGCTACCAGAGGATGATCATTGCGACTGCCGTGACCTACCCGTAACGCAGCCTCACGCATCTCTTCCGAGTAGCTGAAGAGAGTGCTGTCAGCAAGAAAATAGTCCTGGGAGAAGGGTTGTAGCGGATGGTCGAAGATCATCTGCCGCAGACCGGACTCATCAACCATCTGTTGCAGTGTCTCCTGTAACTCATCCACCACCACCGAGGGAGGGAGCGGGGTGTTGTCACGCTGGCTGCGACCTACATAACTGATTAAAAGGCGCTCCCGCGCGGAGATCAATGTCTCCAGGAAAAGGTAGCGGTCATCCCCTCGTCGCGATCGGTCCCCGCTACGAAAATCAGTGCCCATCAGATCGAAACCCAGCTCCGGCTGCTGGCGGGGAAAGGCTTCGTCATTCATGCCGATCAGGGCGATCACACGAAAAGGGAGACTTCGCATGGGCGCCAGGGCACAGCAATTGACACCCCCGCCGAGAAAGCCCCGCTCCACAGCCTGGCTGAACATCTCCTGCAGGCGATAACTAATTGGTGCAAAAGCTATCTGTTGCTGAACCCCCCCCTGTTGCATCTCCTGGGCCAATGCATGAATCGTCACCCTCAGGGATTCTAGCTGTGCCTCGCTCTCGTCGTCGGCAGCGAAAAACTGCTCGGTAAGATCGATTAGAAAGCTCATCCACGCCTGGGGTGTGCGACTGATCGAGAGTTGATCCTGGAGAGTGAAAAGCGCATCACAGAATGCCAGCAGCCCGCCGAGCCATTGACTCTCAGAACCCTCCACCGCGTCCAGGGGATAGTGTTGATGCCACAGCTGTTGGGCATCAGCCGGCATCGCATAACCCAGCACCAGTTGCCACAACCCTGCCCGCCAGGTATTGCCTGGCTCGGCAGGCAATCCGAGGGAACCCTTGCTCTCCCCATCCCGCCCCCAATGGACAGCTGCCTGGGTCAGCCACTGGGTGATCCCTTCGACCCCCGCTTCATCCAAGCCGAAGCGGTCGCGGATGGCTGGGTATTGCAGAAGATTGAGCAAGCCCCCAACCGGGTAGCGGGACTCCGCCAGTTGCACTATCTCAAGCAGTGCCGTTGCCAGTGGGTTGCCCTGCAACAGCGCAGCACCACTGATCCTGAAGGGTAGTTTCGGACGACTGCCCGGGGCTGAGAAATGGGCCTTGATCAACGGCGCGTAGCGATCGATATCAGGCGTCATCACCAGAATATCCGAGGCGCTCAGGCCCGGCAGTTCATCCAATGCCGCCAACAGTTGATCGTAGAGCACCTCCACTTCGCGCATTGGGCTGTGGCAGCGATGCAAGGTAATGGAGTTGTCTGCTGCAGACACCGAATGAGGTTCACTCAAGGTTAATATCTGATCCTGCAACTGATGCAACAGCAGATCCCCCTGCTGTGTCTGATACAGCTCCTCCCCTCCCGGATCCATTTCGTTGATCGCTGCGAAGAAGTCCCGTCCCTGGCGGCCCATTGTGGCAAGCAGAGGATTACCCACCTCCAGATAGAGTGCCTCTTCCCGGGATCGCAAGGCCATCCGCGCCTGCTCCGCGGGTGAGACGATATCCGCCCAGTGGGCCTCACAGGGATTGAGCAGAAAAAGATGCACATCGGTCAACGAAGCGATCTGTCGAATGATCTCCAGGTAGCCGGGGGAGAGGGTTGGAACGCCGAAAATGAAAATCCTTGGGGGCAGGTGCTGTTTGAAAGAGGTGGCTGTAATCTGACTCAACTGGAGCTGCAGACTCACCCAATGGATCGCATCTTCCGCAGCCAGTTGACGCCATAGGCTGGCCTGCCACCCATCACCCTCGGTAGCCGACTCTCCCTGCTGCCACTTAACGATCCAGTCAGGTCGGTAGATCAGATATCTGTCGAATAGGGTGGCCAGCTGCTGCGCCAACTGAAAACCCTTAACATCATCAGCCTCAGCCAGATAGTTGCCAAGGGATTGATCCAGCCCTACCCCGTCACGATCCTGTAACAGACAATAGATACGCCATGCCAGTCGCTGAGGCTGATAGCGATCGTACTCTGGAACCTCCGGTAGCAGGGTGTGGAAGAGCTGCCAAATAAAGGCCGCAGGCAAGGGAAATGTCAGGTTGGCGCAAATGCCCAGATGGTTGGCGATTTGGAGTGAGAGCCAACGCGCCATACCCGGATGCTGCACAATGACCTGCTGTTGGCGCAGGGGCTCAGCCACCGGTTCGGCAAGTTGCGCAGCCAGGCGCGCGGCAAGGGATTCCAGGCGATTTGATTGATAGAGCCTCAACATGAGGCCGTATTCTAACCTGTTTGAGACTCAATCACTGAGTCCAAAGCATGAAATAGTTATCTACCTGGGCACAACCCCTGCCTGATCAGTGGCGGTCAGCACGGAAGGTTAGTGGGGCTGGCGTTGCAGGGGTCTGACTTTCGGTCCCAGCACCACATCCATGATCTCCAGGACCTTCTGTGGCGTCTGTTGCATGACGGATTCCAGGTGTTCCGGCTCCAGGCCGGTCAGTTTCCAGACAATGGGATCCACCAACTCAACGGCTTCTAACAACTCGATGCCATCCATCTCGGCACTGGCCAGGGTGGTAGCGAGAAAAAGCAGTGAGGTCTCCAGTTGATGGAACTTTGTCGCCGCCGGGCGATGGTGGTAAGCGACCACGGAAACGATGCTCTCAGGCAGCTTCCATTTCCGTAACAAGGCCTCACCCACATCCATATGGTTGAAACCGAGGACATCATTCTCCGCATCCGGCAACAGGCTCGTGTCGCCGCCGGTAATCAACAAAACATCTCGCGCCTCTTCGGGCATTTTCAGATAGATCGCCAAACGGCCAATATCGTGCAATATTCCCATCACGAAAAGCCGCTCACTGTGCAGCACGTTGCAGCGCTTGGCCAATTCACCCGCGACGACGCCAGTTGTAATCGAGTAACGCCAATATTCGGCCATATCCACCAGATCCCCAGGGATACCGGTGAAAATACGTGCCGCCGTGGTTGCCATCACAAGGTTGCGCAACTCACTGGTACCTACCACGGTGATCGCCCTGGATATGGTCTCCACCGGTGCCTTCAAGTTAAAAAAAGCACTATTCACCAACCGTAGCAGACGGGCTGACAGGTCGGTATCTTGGGAAATAATATCGCCCAGGGTCGCTGCCGAGTAGTTGGGCGCATCGATCAGGCGGTTCACTTTGACACAAACATCTGGCAATGAAACCAGGCTTTCAATCTCGATCACAAGTTGTTGAGGAGTCATGACATTTACCTCAGTGGGCAACCTTCAACATCCCTATACATAAATACTTAATTCACTGATATACAAGGGTTATTGGCGTATTATTCAGGATCAATCTCAGCTAGTATGCGGGCTTGTATCCAGAAACTTCTATGGTATACCTCTCATGTTATCGACATTTTTCTGGGATTCTTGACTTACCCCCAGCATCGAAGGAGTAGTAAACATGCCCTTTTACATATTCAGAGTATCTGCTGATAACAGCCTGGAATACCTTGATGACGAGGAGAAGTACAGGCCAGCCAAGGAAAAGGTAAAACAACTTCGCGCCGCCCATAGCCAGGATGACGGTACCACCTATCGCATGGTATTCGCGAACAGTGTGGGTCAGGGAGAGCTTCTGCTCTCACCCACCCAGAGCAGTGATAAAATCATTGGGGATGATTGAGATGGGATCTATTTCGAGATATGCCCAAACAATCCCGGTGTCAGGAATCCGCGCTATGCTAAAAAAACCTTGTAATCATTACGATATGACACAAATCTGATTGTTCATCTTAGGCATTCTTCGTGCTACTCTTTACTTATTATATGTGCAACATACTCAGAACAATCAAAATTTAGCAATATCACCTCTGTTCGGATATCGCCACTGATTCACTGAAGGATTCTTTAAACGTGTCAATACAGGATAGAAGAAACAAATATCAGAGTCAGTTTCAGCCAGTGCTGAATCGCTGTAAGGACACTGTAATCGTCTATATAAACGCCCTGCTCACCGAGCTTTTCAACAACTCGGATAAAGCGCTTACCAGTTTTGCCCAAAAGGCCGAGACCAACGAGATTCAAAATCGCTTTTTCGAAGCGATGGCGATGATACGCAACAGGCATGGCCTGGTGGAACATGAATTTCGCGAATTGCTCAGTGAGGGCTTCGATAAATTCTGGAAAGACCAACCTGAGATAGACGGTTTTTCCGATCAGGATGATACAGAACTGGAACTCGTCGATCACGAATCGATGGATGTCTCCACTGCCCTGGAGAACATGATCAGCCGCACCGTGGGACATCATCGCTCGCAGCTCTATGCCCTGGGTCAGCGCCTGAGTGTGGTGAGCGGCGGACGCAGCGTGAAACACAAGCAGATCCCTTCCGGCCCCCACCACCTGGCCAATGCATTCAGCGAGGCAATCGATGCATTGGGATTGGAAGCGCGGATTAAGGTCATCATCCTGGCCCTGTTTGATAAATATGTACTGAAGCAGTTGGGCTCCATCTACGATGACTTCAACAACAGCCTCAAGGAAGCCGGTGTGCTACCCCACTTGCGGCCGGCAATACAGAAGTCGCCGGATGCAAAGGGCAGGACAGATGCAGAGGACGAGGAGCACTCTGAACTGCAGCAGGAGCAGACTCAGGAAGAGTTGGGTGAAGAGCTGTTCGGGTCGATCCTGGATATGATGGCCAGCAGGCGACGCACCTCGCCAGAGAAGGTTGCCGCCAAGGAAGCGGCGGCGAGAGCGGCCGGCCGTCAGCCTGGCAGCGCACCCCCCGCCACCCAGGAGAATCTGGTTGCCGCCCTGAGCAATATACAACCGGCGCAGCGCTCTGACATGATTCCGGATGTGAATGCACCCGGCGCCGCCATTTCCAACATCGAGATCGATGAGCAATTCCTGATCCGGGTCAAGCATACCCTTGCCGAAGAGCGTCACAAACTCTATTCCGAAGTCGGTGCGGACCGTCTTGAAGCGGCGGATGAAGATACCATCGATCTGGTGGGCATGCTGTTCGAATATATGTTGAATGATCCTGTGCTTCCGGCGGTTGCAAAGGCCCTGATCAGTCATCTGCACACCCCCTACCTGAAGGTCGCAATTATCGATCGCAAACTGCTAACCGATAGCAACCATGAGGCAAGACAACTGCTCGATTCGCTGGTTGAGGCCGGCAGTCACTGGATAGATGAGCGCAATCTCAAACGGGGTATCTACCCCGATATGCAGAATGTCATTGACCGGGTACTGAAGGAATTTTCCGATAATGTCAGTCTCTTCAGCACACTGCTGGAGACATTCAAGAAACGTATGGATGAATTCAGGCGTAAGTCTGACATCCTGGAAAAACGTGCCCAGGATTCCATCAAAGGCAGAGAGAAGCTGAATATTGCCAGACAGCGTGCTTCCCAAGAGATGAGGGCACGCTCGTTCAGCGAAAACCTTCCTCAACCGGTCAAGGAGTTCCTGGAGAAGACCTGGGTAGACAAACTCGTGTTTGTCCTGCTGCGCCATCCTGATGGTGAAATGAGCGACGACTGGAAAGAGGCGCTGCGTATCGCGGATGAGATTGCCTGGACCTTTGAACCCAAAGACCAGAGCGAACGTGAAGAGCTCGAACGAACGCTGCCGGATTTGCGGAAATCCATCGAAGAGGGCTTGGCCTCACTGGGTGGATTTCACCAGGAGAAGAGCCAAACCCTGTTCGGCCTGCTCAGCAATGCCGAAACAGCAACCATAGCATCCGAACAAGCGATAAAATCGGCCCAAGCCTCGGAAACCGTGGTACCCATATCCGACAAGGCTGTTGTGGAAAAGGAACCCGGCGAGCCTAAGCCTGCCGCCGTAGAAATTCCTATTGAAGAGGCGGAGGCTGAGGCTGAGGCTAAGGAAGAGGATATTCCTGAAGATGAAGAAGCAATGATGGAAAAATTGCGCAAGATCAAGTTCGGTACCTGGTTCGAAATTAGGGATGCGCAGAGTGGAGAATCGCAAAAGGTTAAGTTGTCCTGGTTAAGTCCGTTGACCGCTTCATGTATGTTTGTCGATCGAGCAGGCGTTCAAACCGCCATCAAACCACTTAGAACATTAGCGCAAGAGATTCTTAAAGGTGAATCAACCATTCTAGAAGACAGCAGTGATCCGTTTGTCGAGAGAACTTTGCATGCTATCAGACGTATGCTCCAACGCTCCTTGAAAACCACTGATGATATAGCTAGCGAGCTCATCCAAGATGATGAGGAAAATGAGGGTAAAGAGGTCCGTTAAAGGACATAGGAAATGATTTCATGCAAGAACAACGTCATTCTCCACGTAAAGTAGCTAACGAAGTACTGATCATTGCAGATCAAATAACAGGCAGTCATATAGGCCGGGTGGTAAACATCAGTGCTGAAGGGCTGATGTTATTGAGCGATGAACCGATGGTTACAGGCTCTGTTTATCAACTCAACCTGATCCTGCCTGCTCCGAAGAACGATAAAGAGAAGATCGCATTCGCTGCGGAAGCGGTATGGTGTACCGAAGCCTCCCAACCCGATAGTTTTTGGAGCGGATTTCATATCATTGACATCGATGCTGAGAATGTATTGATCATCGATGAGCTGATTCTTGATTGGCATTCTCACTGAGTGAGAATCCTGGTCCTGATTTGAATCCTCGGAAAAAGAGCAGGACCTAGTTGACCATCGCCAGACGGTTGCGCTCGAATTCGTGAAGCACCTTTTTCACGTAGTTTTGCGTTTCCGGATAGGGCGGGATCTTATTGCCGTATTTGGCTACCGCATTTTCACCGGCATTGTAGGCCGCCAGTGCGAGTTTGATATCGAACTCGAATAACAACAAAAGATCTTTCAGGTATTGTGCACCGCCATGAAGATTCTGTGTCGGATCGTAGGAATCGGTTACCCCGTAACGATTCGCGGTCGCCGGCATCAACTGCATCAGTCCGCGTGCCCCCTTCTTGGAAATCGCTTTCGGATCGTAGGCCGACTCGACCATTACCACGGCATGCAGTAACCCCGGGTGCAGATGGAACTGCTCGGCGACATTATCGATTACCGGCGTCAACTCGGCCTTGTTTTTTCGCATCCGCGCCAAACTGTAGTTGCTATGGCTGTTACGCTTTTTCTTCCCACTGCGCCACAATAGGCGGTAGTTGCCCTTCATCGGCTTATCGGTGAAATGGATGCTGCCATTTGCTCCCCGATACTTGTAAATCTCAGCCATTGCGGACATAGGCAGGCAGAGACAGACCCCCAACAGGAGCAACTGTCTGAAAATCCGTTTCGCGCTGACTGATCTCGTTATCACGTAATTTCGGCCTATATCGGTTCAACTAAGGCAATTGTCGGCAAATCTCGAAGAAACTTGAAATCAATCGATTCTCCCCTTCAGGCACCACAACATTTCTTATATTTCTTGCCACTGCCGCAGGGGCAGGGCTCGTTGCGCCCGACTTTCGGCTGATCACGTTTCTCGGTTTTTGGCGCCACAAGCTGGCCATCGACAAAATACCAGGCTCCATCATGTTTGAGAAAACGGCTGATTTCATGATGCGGCCGCACCATTCCCTGCTCTTTATAAGTAGCGATGAACTCGACACTGCCCTCTTCGTCGCTCTCCCCTCCCCCTTGCAGATTGACAATTTGCAGGCCCAGCCATTGGGAATTTTCCGCCCAGCGCCTGGTGGCCGCAACATCGTGATCATGCCGATGATCCGGGTGCAGGGATTGATGTAAGAACTCCGCCTTGTTGGCACTGAAAGCGCTGTAACGGGCGCGCATCAACTGCTCGGCTGTCTCTGCCATTTGCCTGCCCTCATGGATTGGCCCGCAACAGCTCTCATAGGGGATGCCAGATCCACAGTAACATCCAGACATGATCTACTCCACACGAATAATTATTAAGCGGGAACAATAACATAGCGTCGCTATAACACCAAGACAAGGGTAAAACTGCCGGTGTTTCAACAGCGTATATGTTAACCGGAATCAGTCTGCGAAAGATTAACTGGCCGACTGGGAAATTCAGGTTGTTGATGCTTTTGAGCTGGATTTATTCTGGCCGGAATGAAAAAAAGGTGGGTTATTACCCACCTTTAAGGCCTCTATCATCGAGGCTCTAGACTGGAAAAACGGAATGATCCCATGCTGAGTCCGCCTCTTTTCAGTTAACCGGTCTAGGCATTCCCTGTGATCATTCCTACGCCGCCAACTCTAACAGCCTCCCATGACAGCTTGATGACAGCTCCTTGCTCATAACCCCATCTCTTCGATCCGTTTCTCCAGTCGTTTCACGGAAATAGGATAAGCCGTCCCCAACTCCTGGGAGAAGAGGGAGATGCGTAACTCCTCCAATCCCCAGCGCAGCTCCTCTATGCGCTCATCAATCCGGCCGCTCTGCCTATATTGCTTGTCCCACTCAATCCACCGTTGCTGCAGTTTCCCCATCTCTCGCATGCGTTGCTGGTCCCTTGCCGCGGCATGGGACAACTTTTCAACCCGTTTCTGTATCCCCTGCAGATATCTGGGATAGTCATTCAACCGCTCGTCCGCTACCTGCTGCAGAAATCCCCGATAGACCAGGCGCTCTAGCTGATGCTGCATATCCAATACAGAACTCATCCAATTCACCTGGGTGACGGCAGCTATCGCCTTTCTGATTTGATGGTTCAGCTCCAAAATCTGCAACAGTTGTTGACAGCTTCTGTTTGCCTGTTCCATCAGCATCCCCCGCTTGCTGTTGAGTCGTTGCTTGAAACTGTCCTGATCACGAATCTCCGGGAGATGGTTGAGAAATGTGCGATCGATGATAAATGCTACCAATTCATCCTCAAGGTCCTGTCGAACCAGACCGGCATGATCTGCTTCGTCCAGTGGCACCTTGGTATAGAGCAGACGCAGCCGGTCCAGTTGAACAAGGTTCTTTCGCAGGTAGCGCATCTCCTTGGGCATCTTTAGCATCAGCAGTCGCCGTACACCCGCTTTGTGAACACGCAAAGCATTGCTCTGGGCATCGAGTAGGCGAATCGCCACGCTCTCCTCTTCGTCCACCAGAGCGGGATAACCCTGGAGTGCTATTCCTCCCTGCTCGACGGCCAACTGCTTCGGCAGCTCAGCGAAGTCCCAATCCTTCAGTCCACTGCGTTCGAACCCGGGGGAGTCGAGATGTCGATGCTCCCCTTGAGACTGGCCTGCATGGCGGCGTTTCATAGCCGCCAGATCCCGACCCTGCTCCAGGGTGGCACCTGCCTGATCGACCACCCGCAGCCGCATGCGCAAGTGAGCGGGTATCTCGTCTTCGTTCCAGGCATCCTCAGGGATATGCACGCCGCTGAGCTGTTTCAATCGCTCCCCCAGCACCTGTATCAAGGGCCTTTCACTGCTCGGCAGATCCCTGAGACAGGCATCGGCAAAATCGGGAACCGGGACGAAGGAACGTCTTAGACTTTTGGGCAGCCCTCGGATCAAAGAGATTACCCGTTCGCGCAACAGTCCGGGCACCAACCATTGCAGACGTGCCTCGGTGATCTGGTTCAATACATCCTGGGGAACGATCAGGGTAAGTCCATCCTTAGAACTGCCTGGCTCGAACTCATACTCCAGCGGCAATCGCATACCGTTGATATCGAGATGATCCGGAAACTGTTCGCTGGAGACCCGTTGTGATGCATCCCTGATCAGATCGGATTCATCCATATACAGGAGCTTCGGCTGCTGTTTGGATTGTTGGCGTAACCACTTTTCGAATCCAGGCGCTGTAGAGATGCCCTCAGGGAGGCGCTGATCATAGAAGCTGTAGATACGCTCTTCATCCACCAGGATATCCCGCCGTCTCGACTTGGCTTCCTGATCATGAATGGTTTCGATCAATGTCTGATTGTGGCGCCAGAAGGGAGCTCGGGTATGGAAATCTCCATCCACCAGCGCCGAGCGGATGAAGATCTCTCTGGCGACCACGGGATCGATGGGAGAGAAGTTGATCTTGCGACGGGGTATCAGGGTGATACCGAATAGGGTAACTTTTTCATACCCGGCCACCTGACCACGTTTTTTTTCCCAATGGGGCTCCGAGTAGTTGCGCTTGACCAGATGTCCGGCGGCTTTCTCAACCCACTCGGGCTGGATCACTGCCAGGGTTCGGGCATAGAGCTTACTGGTCTCCACCAACTCCGAAGCCATTACCCACTTCGGCTGTTTCTTATAGAGTCCGGAGCCGGGATAGATAAAAAAACGGGTGTTCCTCGCCCCCAGATAGTCGTGACTGCTGCTCTTTAGCCCGATATGGCTCAGCAACCCACTCATCAGGGCTCGATGGATCTCCTCGTAGCCTGCCTCGGCACTATTCTCCCGCAAGCCCATCTCATGCAGCTGGGCGCGCAATTGGCGATGAATGTCGTACCACTCCTGGACCCGGTTCCAGGAGAGGAACTGACGCCTGCACCAGCGGTGAAACTTGTTTTTCGAGAGATGTTTTCGCTGTGTCTGAACCTCCTCCCAGAGAGAGAGATAACTCATGAAATCGGACTGTTCATGGCGATATCTTGCATGGGTCTCATCCGCCAGCTGCTGCTTCTCCACCGGGCGATCCCGCGGGTCTTGCACACTCAGGGCGGCAGCGATCACCATCACCTCTCTCAAACAGTGGCCATGGGCGGCTGACAGGAGCATCCTGCCGATGCGCGGATCCACGGGTAGTCTGGCCAATTGCCGACCTAAACGAGTCACCTTGTGATCACTGCTAACCGCGCCAATCTCTTCCAAGATTCTATACCCATCCTTGATAAGGCGATGATCCGGAGGATCGATGAAGGGGAAGTGATTGATCTCTCCCAGTCCGAGCAGTTTCATCTGCAGGATCACGGATGCCAGATTGGTGCGTTGTATCTCAGGTTCGGTAAAGGGTCTGCGTGCCTCGAAATCCTCTTCAGTGAAGAGGCGGATACAGACCCCGGCAGCGAGCCGGCCGCAACGGCCCTTGCGTTGATCTGCCGAGGCTTGAGCGATCCGCTCCACGGGCAAGCGTTGTACCTTGCTGCGGTGACTATAACGGCTGATGCGCGCGTAACCCGTATCGATGACATAGCGTATGCCAGGTACGGTGAGAGAGGTTTCAGCCACATTGGTGGCCAATACGATGCGCCGGCTCGTATGGGACTTGAATACCCGGTTCTGCTCTTCAATACTGAGCCGTGCATAGAGCGGCAGCACTTCGGTGGCGGGCAGCTTGTGTTTGCGCAGATTCTCCGCTGTCTCGCGTATCTCTCGCTCACCACTGAGAAAAACCAATATGTCACCACGACCGATCAGTGACAGCTCATCGACAGCATCCACTATGGCCTGCTGCAATGGATCGTCCCGCTCGTTCTCAGCCCCCTCTAAGGGCGGTCGATAACGGGTCTCCACCGGATAGGTTCGACCCGACACTTCCACGATGGGCGCGGCATTGAAATATTCGGAAAAGCGTTGTGGATCTATCGTCGCTGAGGTGATGATCAGTTTCAGATCGGAACGTTTGACGATCAGCTGTTTCAGGTAGCCCAACAAGAAGTCGATGTTCAGACTGCGCTCATGGGCCTCATCGATGATCAAGGTATCGTATTGATTCAGATAGGGGTCCTGCTGGATCTCCGCAAGCAGTATCCCATCGGTCATCAGCTTGATGTAACTCTGGGGGCCTACCCGGTCGTTGAAGCGCACTTTGTAGCCCACCGCCTGTCCAGTGCTGGAACCCAGTTCACTCGCCACCCGTGTTGCAAGCGTCCTCGCCGCTACCCGTCGCGGTTGGGTATGACCGATGTACCCCGACTGCCCCAGGCCGAGATCGAGACAGATTTTGGGCAGTTGTGTGGATTTGCCCGATCCGGTTTCACCGCACAGCACAACCACCTGGTGATCCTGAATCAGTGCCTTTATCTCGTCCACCCGCTGAGTGATAGGCAACACATCGGGATAGGCGACTTGCGGCAGATTCTCGCGGCGACTCTGAAGGCATTGCTGAGACTCTCTGATCGAGTGCCAGAGCTGCAGCAGCCCTTGCGCATAGTCTGCGCCTCTCGCTTCGCGCTTTTTCAGATTGCGGAGCTGTCGAAACAGACGCTGCCGATCCCGCAGCATGCACTGCTTGATCTGTTGCGGATCGGGAAATTCATTGAGAGGCGCACTCACGTGATCAATATATCACACTGATAATCAGCGCGTGGATGCACCCGAAGAAAGTACCCGTTGATCACCAACAGACGCCAAATCGTTCCGGCTGGCTAAATCACAGCATATAGAAGCTGGCTCAAAACAGATTCAACAGACCCTTCACGAGTCTTGGATCAATGTCCACCACCCTTGAGCGCAGTCACCATACCTTCGATCGTGTCCTTGGCATCACCAAAGATGAGAGAGGTATTGTCTTGATAAAAAAGCATGTTATCCACACCTGAATAGCCCGGATTCATGGAACGTTTGAGAAAATAGACCTGTCTCGATTTCGCCGCATCCAGAATGGGCATGCCGTAAATCGGGCTGGAAGCGTCTGATTTAGCCGCCGGATTGACCACGTCATTGGCCCCAACCACAAGGGTCACATCGGCAGTTGGAAACTCAGAATTGATTTCATCCATCTCGATCACGTGGTCATATGGAATATCCGCCTCTGCGAGGAGTACATTCATATGTCCCGGCATACGCCCGGCAACCGGATGGATGGCGAATTTCACCGTCACTTCCCGTGCTTCGAGCTCCTCCATCATCTCCTTCAGGGCATGCTGCGCCTGGGCCACCGCCATACCGTAACCCGGCACGATAATGACCTTGTTGGCATCCTCCATCCAGTAGATGGCATCGTCCACCGAGGCGGATTTGACCCCCTTCTCCGCAGCCATCCCCGCAGCACTGGGTGCACCCTCGGACTCGCTGCCAAAGCCGCCGAACACCACATTGATGATCGATCGATTCATTGCCCGGCACATGATGTAGGAAAGAATAGCGCCGGAAAAACCCACCAAGGCGCCCACGATGATCAGCAGCAGATTACCCAGGGTAAAACCGGTCGCTGCCGCCGCCCAGCCTGAGTAGCTGTTGAGCATGGAGATGATCACCGGCATATCCGCGCCCCCGATGGGAATGATCAGGGTAAAGCCGAGTACGAATGCCAGCAGGGTTATCAATACCAGGGAGGTCATACTCCCTGTCATACCGAAGTGGACACCCAACAACACCGTAGCGATGGCAATAGCCGCATTCAGGGCATGTTGGCCCTTGAACTTAACCGGCGCTCCACTGACCAATCCCTGCAGCTTGGCGAATGCCACCACCGAACCGGAAAAGGTAATTGCACCGATGATGATGCCTGCCGATAGCTCCCCCATCATGACGGGATTGAGGGTACCCGCTGCAGCATGATTGAGATAGGTGCCGATCGCCACCAACACCGCGGCCATACCGACGAAGCTATGCAGTGCCGCCACCAATTGGGGCATGGCGGTCATCTGTACCCGTGCGGCCAGTACCGTACCGATCACGGCGCCCGCCACCACACCGACCAGGATTAAACCGTAGGACTGCACTTGATTGCCGAACAGGGTGGCCAGGATGGCGATAGCCATGCCTGCCATACCGAGATAATTACCGCGGCGGGCTGAAGCCGGATGGGTAAGGCCCTTAAGGGCCAGGATGAATAGGATTGCTGAAATCAGATAGGCAATCGCTTGGGTATTTGCTGAAATCTCCATCAGTCGGGCACTCACTTATCTTTTTTCTTGAACATGGCCAACATCCGGTTGGTTACCAAGAACCCGCCGAAAACGTTGATCGAAGCCAACAATACCGCGACAAAACCGAAAATCTCTGCGGCAGTACCCGCTGTCTCCAGACCGGTCACCAACAGGGCACCAACGATAATGATGCCTGATATGGCATTGGTCAGGGCGACCAAAGGCGTATGCAACGAGGGCGTTACCCCCCATATCACCCAGTAACCGATAAAGCAGGCAAGAACGAAAACATATAATGCAACCAGTGTGTCAGGCATGGGATCACTCTCGTATAGGTTGTTTTTGTGACATGGAGCTGACTTAAGACCCGGATCTCAGACGCATAGCCTGGGTGATCTCATCGTCTTCAAGATCTTTCAGCTGCAAACCGTCTTCACCCTTCTCCACCATGATATTGAGCAGGTTCATGATATTTCCGCCATAGAAGGCACTCGCATCAGAAGCCACCATGGAGGGATAATTGGTATGACCGACTATGGTCACGCCATGTTTCACAACCACCTTGTCGGCTTCGGTCAGGGGACAATTGCCACCTGTCGCCGCTGCCAGGTCGATCACCACCGAACCGTCTCGCATGTTCTTGATCACCTCCTCGGTAACCAACACGGGTGCGGGACGGCAGGGAATCAGTGCGGTTGTGATGATGACATGCGCCTTGCTCAACTCATCTGCAAGGGCCTGCTGCTGTTTCTCCTTGGCCTCTTGCGAAAGCTCTTTTGCATAGCCTCCCTCGCCGGAGCCGCTCTCGCCGATATCGAGTTCTATCGCCTTGGCCCCCAGGGATTCGATCTGTTCCTTGGTTTCCGGACGTACGTCATAGGCGAGCACCTCGGCCCCCAGTCGTCTTGCGGTTGCAATCGCCTGCAAGCCGGCAACCCCGGCACCCAGCACCACCAATCTTGCGGGTTTGGCCGATCCCGCCGAAGTCATCATCAGCGGCAGGAAACGCCCGTAGTGGAGCGCTGCTTCGATGACAGAACGATAACCCGCGATATTACTTTGTGAAGAGAGGGCGTCCATTGCCTGGGCCCTTGAGATTCTTGGAATTCTCTCCATTGCCAGATAGATGACCTGCTTGTCCAGAAGCTTGTTCAGGGTGTCATCGACCTCACAGGACTCGATATGGGCAATCAAAATCGAACCCTTGGGCAGCTCGTCAGCCTCCCTGGCCGAGGGTTTGCGTACCCGCACCAGAATATCGGCCTTCAATGCCTCGTCAGGCGAGACAATCTCAGCCCCGGCATCCCGATACTGATCATCAGTGAAAGCGGCGTTATCGCCGGCGCCGGTGGTTACCTTGACGGTGAAACCTTTAGTACACAGTTTCTTGACAATGTCCGGTGAGAGGGCGACGCGCTTTTCCCCTACCGCTGATTCTTTTAATAGGCCTATTTTCATCGTTTTTTTACTCAGCCAAAATTATGTCGTTCTTGCACTCTGTTGAGCGCGCACCATTATCCAGCCTAAAGGATTGATTCACAAGAATAGCCAAATGTCTCCATTCCCGCTCGAATCTCACTCCCCCGAGAAAGATACGTGCCCCGTTAAGTGCAAATATTTTATATATATAACAATAAGTTAAATCACTACCCATGGGGGCGAATCAATTCTGTAAAGCCTCACTTCAAGGGGTGGAATTCAACAATAACCCCAAAGAAATGATTGTATATTTTGGGAAATTTTTCACATTTTTAGATAAATAAAGTAAGGATATTAGGAATGAAAAAGCAGCAGAACACCGCGCGATTTTGTCATTAAGCCGGCAAATCTACCCAATCACTGGGCTGAGGAACCCATTCCTGCGTGGGAGGAACGGCCCACTAATGCGTCAACTGTGCAGACAAACCTGCACACAACAGATGAGTAGAGGTGAGATGTCAATCAATGAGATTGGGTGTAGCCTGTTCCGATGGGGCTGCTAATAGTAGGTACCGTAGTAATTATCGCCCCGGCTCTCCCTGCTCTTGTTCAGCACCAAGCCTATGGCCTTATCGCTATCCAGACGACTCAGCGTATCTTTTATTGCATCCACTGGTGTTCCGCCGGCTTCCACAACGATCAATACCTGCCCCATGTGTTGATTCAGTACAATCGACTCACTGGTTGATAGCAGCGGAGGCGAATCAAAAATGATGATCCGATCCTGGTACCTGACCGCCAACTCATTGAGTAAGTCCTCCATCTCTTTACTGGCAAGTAATTCAGTGGATTTATCCGAGCGTTTTCCTGCACCTATTATCTTCAGCTTGGGTATCTGTGTTTCCAGTAAGACATCACCGACTGTACAGTTTTTGTCTTCAAGAATATCGATCAGACCTTTTTCATCCTGAATACCGATTAGTTTACTTAACGAGTATCGCAAAACATCGCCATCAATAAGGAGCACGGTCGAATCGAGTTCGGTAGAGATGCTCAAGGCCAAATTGAAAGCGGTGAATGTTTTACCTTCTGAAGGGAGCGAACTGGAAATGGATACCAGATTCCCATGCTGGATAGGCGCCGCGCCCTTGCCTAACGCATTCATAATTATCGGGCGCTTTATGATTCGATATTCTTCAGAGAGCTGCTTATTGCCCGCATGAGGTACGATATATCCGACTCGAGACAGGGTTTCGTAGTCCAGCTTTATCTTTTTTGCCGGTCCTCTCTTTGCAGGCTCCTTAGTGGCGGTGGTCGTCGGCTCGGCAGCTCGCGCCCCAGCACCTTGCATGGCAGGTGTTGTTTGTTGTGGTGCTGATTTGCTGCTATCGACCTCTTTTCCACGAGCTTCCGTGCCAGCCGGATTTAGAGCATCATTCGCTTTGCTTTTATCCGACTTGGTTTTCGCTAACCGTTCAATGGCTTTCTCAATGCTGCTCATCTAGACTGCTTTCCTGTAACTGATAGGTATTAAAACCATGTTTCCGGGATAATCAGAACATCTCCGGGCATCATTTTAACATTAGCAGAAATATCCCCGTCTCTGATTAAATCGTCCAGGCGGACCCGGTATTCGGTGGTCTTTCCATTGACCTTTCTGACCACCTTGGCTTTGTTACCTGCGGCAAATTCAGTCAAACCTCCCACAGCAATTATGACATCAAGCAGTGTCATACCATCCCTGAAGTTGATCGACTGCGGTTGTGAAGCCTGGCCAACTACCCTCACTTGCTCTGTATATCGACCAACAAACTCTGTCACGCTGACCGTTACTTTTGGTGATTTAACGAATTTGGAGAGTTTTGCTTCGAGGGTTCTGGCCAAATCGGTCGGCGTTTTACCGCTCGCGGGCAGGTCCTCCACTAAGGGTGTGGTAATCATACCGTCCGGACGTACGACGACTTGAGTTGAAAGTTCGTTATCTCCCCAGACGAAGACATTCAACGTATCGCCAGGGCCTATGACATACAATGGTGAATCCGGCCCTGCTACAGTGGCCGAGGCCTGATTTGCGGGAGAGGACATTTCGGGCGGGCTCGCACAAGCCGCCAACAGGCTAGCTGAAAAAATCCAAGCCCAGACCACTGCTTTATTGTAACCTATTGATAACATATTGCTTTCCTGATATTCAACGATGTTAACTCTAACTATTCTAACCCTTAATTTGAGAGATCTCACTTAAAAGCTTCTTAGCTGCCTCCGATTCGGGGAAGTCTATATGATCCTGGGTAATTTTAACCAGTACCTCATGTGCCTGATTAGCCTTGTCCGACTCCGCTAGCATAACAGCATAGTGGTAAAGAATGGACGGATCCGAGGCCTTATCCATAATCGGGGCCAAAATTTGCAAAGCCGTCGCCGTATCTCCCATTTTATGCGTCAACCATGCATAGGTATCTACCACTGACAGGGAGGCATTTCCAGAAATTTCATAGGCCCGTTTCGCCCTATCCAATGCCAGCTGCGGATTGCGATCGAAATTTAGCAGTGCTGAATTGTTGAGAGCCACAATATTACGCGGATTGGCCTCAAGCAGATCATTATATATCTTAACAGCGGCGTTAGCTTTCCCGGTTGTCTGATAGATGATCGCCAGTGCCAGCTGCGCCTGCTGGTGATCTTGGTGGGCCTTCTTCCAATTGGTCAACAAAGCAATCGCGTCGTTTGGTGTCCCACGCTTGACATACAACTCTGAAAGCCGCTGTATGAGCATAAACGGCGTCTCGGGTGCGACATGGGATTCAAGACCTTTAATAGCTTGATCCAGATCACCCTTTGCCTCGTAGTAGCTCCCCTGAAGTGTCACGCCGATATACTTTGTCTCGGCATCATTGATCAGCTGGTCTAAAACAGCTTCCACCTGCTTAAAGTTTTTCTCCCGCATCTCCAATTTATAACGCAATAGTTTGCCTTTAAGAGATTTAGGCAACACTTTATCCAATTTTTGCAGTGTAGCTCTGGCAGCTTGTACATCACCTCGCTTAGTCTGCAGATTAGCCAGTTGCAAATAAGCCACCTCGGTTTGCGGACTCGTATCAAGCAGCTTCTTAATGTTTGTCTCTGCTTGCTTATAGTTACCTGTCTGCTCATCAATCATGGCAAGCATGGAAATGATGGCAGGATTACTGCTCTTCCTTAATGTCTCGTGGTCAAGATAGGCCGCAGCCTTCTCCGTCTCTTTCCGTCTCAGGTAGTACCTAGCCAAGACAAGCCGAGGCTGCCAGGCATTTTCACCTAGCTCGACCGCTTTTTCCAACCATGCCAGCGCCTCCTTCTGGGCCCCTGAACGTTCACTTATCTGTGCCAGAAGCATCATCGCGTTGACATTCTTAGGTTCCCTGGCCAGGACAAGATTGAGTCTGTCGCCACCGGCAATCAAACGCCCATCCTCAAGATCCATTCTTGCAAGTGCCAATTGTGCGGATATCAATTCAGAATTTGTATTGACAGCGTCAGTAAAATACCTTCTTGCAGCATTTCTACTACCCGAATAGAGTTCAATCATTGCCCGCAGATAGAGATCTTCTGCTCGCCTATCATCGCGCGCCAATATCTGATCCGAGAGTTTTCGTGCAGAATCAAAGTCCTGTTTCCTGATGTACGAGAGAATCAATAAGGCATCTCTCTTCGTTGATTCACCTACCCATTCATCCTTTAACTCGGTAATCGCCTCATCCACAGAGCCATGATTGATATAGAGTCGCGCCAACTCTTCGCGAATACGGGTATCTGCAGGGTTAGCATCGGCCGCCTTTTTAAGGAACTCTATTCCTCGCGAGTATTCGCCAGACTGACTGGCTGCCAGGCCAATCATGGTGAGAATCTGCTCATCATCGGTCTCGACCCCACCAGATTCAAGCAGCGCCAGAACCTCCTTCGGTTTGTCTAATTTCAACTTGATTTCGCCAAGCAGTTTTCTGGCCTGGAGATGGGTTGGTACTTGATTCACATATCTCGTTAGCAGTATGTTTGCCTGCTCCAGATTGTTTTCGAAATAATGCAAAGCACCGAGCAACAGGACTGTTGGCAGATGATTCGGCATTGCTGAATAGGCTCGGGTCAGCTTGGTGACGGCACCTTCATAATCCTTGATCAGGTAACTATAGAGGCCCGCGAGATAGTCAACATAAGGATTTTTTTTGTGGCGCGCCTCTAGGTCTCTAACAAATTGCTCACTCTCATCCAGTCTATTCAGGTGAAAAAAGAGGTGGATAAGATTGACTCTTATGAGATATGAGTCCTGATCAGGGTCATTCTCGTTGATGAGTGACAACGCACCCTGCAACAGTTCAACCGCTTTTGCGTGATCTTCCAGTTGCACATGCACCGCAGCCAAGTCACGCCATACTTTGTAGTCCTCTTTATCAATCTCCATTGCACGCTGTAAATATTCCGCCGCTTCAGCATTATCATTCCGAATACTTGCTGCATTGGCCAAGGAACGCAATGCGGCGGTACTACTCTGGTCTGTTTCCAGCATCTTTCTGGCTAACGCTGTTCCCTGTTCGAGCTTTTTTTCATTGATATAGGCATGTGAAACCACTTCCCAGACCTGCATAGGCTCGATGTCATTCAAACCATCTTCTTCATACACCTTTACGATTTTTTCGTATTTACCCTGCAAGTCCCATGACGAGAGTAATATCAATTGCTCGGCGGATGTTGGTGACCTGTCATTGATAACTGTTGTTATCTCTTTTTCCGCCGAAAACCCATCCCCTTTTTTCAAATAGCATCTGGCAAGCAACTGCCTGGCTTCACTATTACCCGAGTTATCCTGAAGTATCTGCTTGAGTTCTATTATCGCTTTCGAGTAGCTGCCGTTTGCAAAACTGGTTTGCGCTGATAACAGCGCCTCACCCTCGTCTTTTCCTACAGAGCATGCCGGCAATGTCAGTTGCAGAGCAAACACACACAATACAATCGTCCAAAGGCTCAATCGCTTAATGAAAATCGCTGCCGCTGTCATTGCATAACCACCATCATATCTCGCTATATTGGTAAAACTCTTAGCTTCAGTAGGAATCTATTTTAGACCGTATTTATTGACAAGATCATATAAAGTCGGCCTACTGATACCTAACAGATCAGCAGCCTTTGAAACATTCCCGCCGACGAAGCTCATCGCCCTTATAATCGCTGTTGCCTCTGCCCGCTCCCTAACCTCTCTCAAATTAACCGGCATGATATCTTCACTCGTCTCCGTCAGTTGTAGCTCACTGGGTGTGATGAGTTGATCGTCAGCCATAACGATTGAACGTTTTATTCTGTTTTCCAGCTCCCGGACATTACCAGGCCAACTATAGCCCTCGATGGCCTTCAAGGCCTCCTCGGTAAATCCACTGACTTTGGAAGCATTCTGTTTTGCATATTTTTTCAAGAATGACCATGCCAATAACACCGCATCGCCAGCGCGCTCCCTTAGTGGTGGAATATTGATGGATATCTCACTGATTCGATAATAGAGATCCTCGCGAAAATCACCCTGTGCAATTTTCTCCTCCAGGTCTTGATTGGTTGCGCAGACAACCCGAATATCGACAGGTATTTCTTCCCTGCCGCCAAGCCTCTCGATTACTCTCTCCTGCAAAAACCGCAACATCTTCGCCTGTAAGCCAAGAGGCATGTCGCCAATCTCATCCAGAAACAGGGTACCCCCGTTTGCAGTCTCTATCTTCCCTATAGTCTTTTTCGCTGCACCAGTGAAGGCACCTTTTTCATAGCCGTAAAGTTCACTTTCTAAAAGATTTTCTGGAATAGATGCGCAGTTTATAGCGGCAAACTTCTCATCTTTTCTATCGCTCATCGCATGGATTGACCTGGCAAGCACCTCTTTGCCGGTTCCACTCTCGCCTAGAAGTAATGCGGTTATATCTGTCGGGCTGATCTTTTCGATTACTCTGCAGATTTCCAGCATTTCCGGACTGTTTGCTATGACACCGTCCAGGGGAGAATTACGCTGAATGCTATGCAGCTTGCGATTCTCGTCCTCGAGCCCATATACGTTGAATGCACGCTCGATAATAATCCGCAATACATCCGGGTCTATCGGCTTCTGATAAAAATCGTAGGCGCCCAATTCAATTGACTTGAGGGCATTCTCACGATCATCATTGCCTGTAACAACAATGACTTTTGTTTGTGGGACTAAATTTAGTATTTCTTGTAGCGTTGCAAAGCCCTCGCTGACATTTGTAGGATCTGGAGGCAATCCGAGATCGAGGGTTACTACAGGTGCCGAGGTTTTTCGAAGACAGTTTATCGCGCTCGTCCTATCACCGACAATATGCACATCATAACCGTCAAAACTCCATTTGAGCTGACTTTGCAAGCCCGGGTCATCCTCAACGATTATCAGTGATTTCAATTCTTTATTAGTTTTAGTCACTACTACGCCTCTGCTTTGGTAGATATGTGAGTGTCCGATGCCTGTCTTGCGGCTTCAAGTGGTATAGTCAACTCAAATCTGGTCCCAGTCCCCTTCACGCTATCTACCTTGATACTACCATTCAGGGAATTTACATATTCCTTGGTTTCGTATACCCCGATTCCCATCCCTGCATTCCCTTTGGTTGTTTGAAACGGGCGAAACAGTTTCTCCTTGATGAACGCTTCATCCATACCGGCCCCATTGTCTTCAATCGATACAACCGCATTGTTCTCGATACGATCTACCGTTACATCCACCCTGCCATCCTCCTGCGACGCTTCCTGTGCATTTTTTATCATATGCACCATAATCGCCCTAAATCGATCCTTGTCGGCGATGATTTCCAGATAATTGGCTTTTATATCAAGTCGTGGTTTGGGCAGATAGGCGTAAAGTTCGTTCACTGCCTGTGCAACCGACTCTTCAATATAAAACTGTTTGGTCCTCGTCGATTCGAATCTTCCCTGTCTCAACTGGGTAAGTAATCGTCCCATTTTACTCACTGCATTACCAATGGTTTTAACCGCATCGTCCATGAATTCCGGATTATTTCTATGCCGCTCGGCATTCTTCACCACCAACTCCAATTGGGCGATCAGGTTTTTCAGGTCATGTACCACGAATGCTGAAAGCCTGTTGAAAGCTTCAAATTGATTGGCCTGATTCAATGCCTCCGAGGTTTGCAGCAGGGCCAGATAACTGGCGGCCTGTTTTGCAGAAGCCTTAATTAGGTCCCTATCCTCCCAATTGATCGGTTTGGATAGATTTGATTTTGTCAACAAGACGAAACCAAGCAGTTCCTCATGGTGCTTGATGGGTATGATTAACCATACGCCTTCGATTGCGACAATCTCAGCACCCAGTTTTAGACCTTCATATCGTTCTGGAAACTTTCTATATTCATCGAAATCGATGATCCAGTCACTCTTGGAAAAATAGGTCACTAACTCATCATCCGTATCGAATGAGATAGCTGCAGGTGACACCTGCCAATGACTGACACATTGGTAGTTGCCGACATCATCCATCATCCAGAGATAACCTCCACCCGCATCGATCGAATCTGATAGCGCCTGGATAACGCGAACCCGAATCTCCTTACCCCCTCTACCATCGGACAGGGTCTGAACCACCCGCAACCACTCGTCCCGCCAGTCATACTTGTAGCTGAAGAAGTGTTTGTTGACAAATACCTTTATCTTAGACCGCAGGTTCCCGGAGAATAATACGGTAATGAGAAATATGACCGCTGTGAAGACAAAGGCGATCTGCGTTGCCTTGCCCCAACTTCCACCATAAAAGCGGATGTAATAGCCCACAGCCGCCATGGTCACCAGATAGGCCCCTGCAGCTATGATAGTGGTCGCATGAAATACTACCTGCTTCGAGACAAAGACACGTACTGACCAACTAGGATTTCTAGTTGCCGCAATGGCCACGAAAGGTACAGCAAGTGCGCTTGTCAATCCTCTCGCCTGCCACAAAGCAGCGTCCACCTTGTTAAACATCAAAGCCTCGGCGTAGAGGAAAAAATCGTAGACAAACAGGACCCCCATGCCGAGGTAGAGATATTTGACAGCCCACCGCATATCCGGTCTTGTACTGCGATAGAGCTGTTCGATCAGGGTCAACCCGGTGATGGCAAAGCCGAGATAGCCGACCAAGGGGAAGCTTGCGAAGCGCTCTCTTGCACCCAGCCCGGGAAAGAACTGTGTTAACGGCTCGAACAATATCAAGATGATGGAGCTGAAGAGCATAACCAGCGGAATAAACGCCAACTCCCGCCGCAGGCTTCCACTTGCCTTATCCAGATTTCCCAAGAGGCGGAAAAGGAAAGCAAACCACGCAACGTTCCTGGCTATCTCAGCCACTTGGTAGATAGCTCTCGTAATCCCGGATTCATCCACCTGCAATGCAACAGCACTCATCGCCCAGCAGGTCGTTGTCACAGAAGCGGTCAACAAATAGATTCCCTCTATTCGTCCACGCCAGCTGGTGACGAGCATCACGCTGAAGAGCAGGAAAAGCGTGGCCGATATAGCATAACCGATGATTCCAATACTCAAGCAGCTAATCCTCTATGGAGATTCCCATGCTTTCATGCAGAATGAACTTTTACCCACATGGGTGTACGTATTATCCTGAACACCTGTTACGACATTCGCTAAAGATCATCCTGCATCCTTAAGTGAATCCTTTGAGATTCAATAAGTTATCCAATACAGTGATGATCAGGGTAAACAATGGGTACCAATATTATATGGGATGGTGAACTGAATCACCCCTTTGCAGCGGATTTGCAGATGAATCTAGATTCCAGCGCAGATTCCCTCGATAATAGCCCACCATCAAACAAAGACTTATATTACGGGTTTGAAACCATTATGAAAAAAGCAGCACACACAATAATATCCTCCTGCCTGGCTCTCCCCGAGACCAGACGAAAAACAGGAAATCGTTTTAAAAACAAAGGTTTCACTCTGATAGAAGTGATGGTGGTCGTGGTCATACTCAGCATCCTCGCTGCCATTGTCGTACCCAAAATCATGGACAGGCCCGAACAGGCCCGCATCACCAAGGCAAAAAGCGACATCCGCGCGCTGGAAGCGGCACTCAATCTTTATCGGCTTGACAATATGGTCTATCCCACAACCGACCAAGGCCTCGAGGCCCTGGTTAGCAAGCCAACCGACTCACCTGAACCGAGAAATTGGAAAGAGGGCGGCTATCTGGATCGGCTGCCCATGGACCCCTGGAACAATCCCTATCTGTTTCTCAATCCCGGTACCCATGGTGTAATCGATATCTACTCAGCCGGGCTCGATCCACAATCGGCGGATGACGATCTCGGGAACTGGAATCTGGAGTGAGCGCTAAATATTCACGTTTCTCTTCAGCCATCCAGCGAGGTTTCACGCTTATTGAGGTGATGGTTGTCGTCATCATCATCGGTATCCTGATCAACTATGTGACGCTCTCTTTCAGAAGCAATTCTCCAGCAGACCAGCTGAAGACCGAGGCCCAGCGACTGTCCAGCCTGATCGGGCTGGCAAGCGAAGAAGCCCTGCTGAGATCGGTATTGATCGGCGTCGATATCGGTGAGGTGGAGTATGGATTCCTGCGTCTGGAAGAGGGGGAATGGCAACCCATGGACGATAACCTGTTTCGTTCCCGTGAGTTGCCCGAAGGCATGGTCTTCAGCATCGCCTCCACCCAGCAACAGGGTGAGGATGAAGAGGAAAACGTACCCGAGATCATATTGCTCAACAGTGGCGAGATGACCCCCTTTGAATTGAAGCTCAGTTCGGATCTGATCGATAGTTACTACCGGTTGACCGGCACTGAGATGGGAGAGCGTGTGCTCGATCATGTCTCACCCTATTGACCTATCACGTTACACAGTGACCCGTCCCCCCTGCCTAGGGTCAAAGGGGTTTACCCTGCTGGAGATCCTGATTGCTTTGGCCATACTGGCTATCGCTTTCGCCTCAATCATCACCGTCGCGGCCAATCAGTCAGTCAATGTGGGTTATCTGAGAGATAAAACCCTGGCCCACTGGGTAGCCATGAACCAGATCACCGAACTGCAGATCGAAAACAAATGGCTGGCGGTCGGCAAACAGCAGGGCGATGAAGAGATGGGCCTGCACAAATGGCATTGGCAGCGAAGCGTCAGCAAAACTCCGGATGATCGCGTACGCAAGGTGGAAATTGCCGTGTTTCGCGAGCGGGGAGATGACGATGCTGTAACCCGGCTTGTGAGTTTTATCTCGCAACCGATATGAACGAGAGAATGGCAAACCGTCCCCCCCGCAGTGATGGCTTTACACTGCTCGAATTGCTGATTGCGATGATGATATTCGCGATCATGGCGACATTTGTCTATGCGGGTCTAAAGGTTATCCTCGACACGGAGCATCAGACCAGTCAGTACAGTCAGCGCATCTCCAAGCTTCAACTCGGACTCAATCTGATGCAGAGAGATATTGAGCAGATGGTGGCTCGACCGGTGCGTGATGAATACGGCGATCAACAGCCAGCTCTGAAAAGTGGCGGTATTTCAGACATCCTGTTGGAGTTCACACGGGACGGTTTTGCCAATCCGATGCAGTTACCAAGAAGCAACCTCCAGCGCGTTGGCTATACCTTTGAGGAGAACACCCTCTACAGACTCACCTGGCCAACACTGGACAGGTCACAGGAGAGCGAACCTTACCGACGAAAATTGATCGGAGATATCACATCACTGGAATTGGTCTTTTACGATAAAGCACTGCAGGAAAAACGGGAATGGCCACCCCGCACGAGCGGTGGCCAGGATGAAGACCCAAGCGCACTGCCGGTCTCCATCGAGGTCAAGTTGGAACTCAAGGACTGGGGTACGATTCGGCGTCTATTCCGAGCGGCGCGGGCGATTCCGGTTGCGGACGAATAAAATCAAATGCCAGAGATGCCAAATATGAATTCGATTCGTGAAAAGGGTGTCGCCTTGATCACCGCCATCATTATCGTCTCGATAGCCTCCATCGCAGCCGTGGCCATGACCCATGAACTACAGTTGAACATTCGTCGCAGCAGCAATATTTTCGCTGCCGACCAGGGTTATCTTTTTACCCTCGGCAGTGAAGCCTGGTCTCGCGGTATGCTGATCCGGGACCTGAACAACAAAAAGCAGGACGGTAACTATGACGGACTCGATGAGGATTGGGCTCAGGAGCTTCCCCCGACTCCGGTCGAAGGCGGCCAGGTACAAGCCGTAACAATTGACCTGCAAGCCAGATTCAACCTCAACAACCTCTATCTGACCGAAGATGCCAATGATGCGGATAAACAGGCAGTTGATGATTACATAGCCCTGTTCCGGCGTCTTCTGGCTATCTTGGAGCTACCGGAGTCGATTGCTCAAGCTACTGCCGACTGGCTTGATGAGGATATCAAGTCACTCTACCCTGACGGTGCGGAAGATATGGAGTATCTCGATCTGGATCAGCCCTATCGGACCGCGAACGGGATGATGGCAAGCCCAACCGAACTCAGGCTGATAAAGGGGGTGGATCGTGAGGCCTATGAGAAGCTGGCCCCCTACATCACCACCCTGCCGGAGCAGACAAAGATCAATGTAAACACCGCAGATGTGCTACTGGTTCAGGCATTGGCCGAAAATCTGAATCAAACCGACGCTGAGCAGTTGATAAGCGAGCGAGAAGAGGAGCCGTTCACGCAACCAAATGCTTTTGTGCAAAAACTAAAAGCACTTTTAGACGAAAATAAAGTAAAATCTGATCTAATAACCCCATTAATATCAGTTGAGAGTCAATATTTTCAAATGGAGACGGTTGTTCGAATGGAAAGCAGTAGCCAAAGATTGGTAAGTCTGTTGTATAAGGGTGATGAGGATGTTTTGGTCATCTCCCGTACCCTCGGAGCTTTCTAATGGCTGAACGCATCATTATTCAATGCCATGACAGCGACTGCAGCAAGGTCAGTTGGGTGGTCAAGGGCGGCATCAATCCGCAACCGGCGGAAGGGACCCTCGCGGAAGCCGCAAAACTGACCAAGGGGAGGCGCACCCTGGTTATCATTCCCGCCACTGAGCTTCTCATCACAGAGGTGAAGATCCCCACCAAGAACCGTCAACGCCTGATTCAGGCGATCCCTTTCTCCCTTGAGAACGAACTGACCGAGGATATTTCTCAGCTGCACTTTGCCGCCGGTAATATTGACAAAGAGAATGTCACCCCGGTTTTAGTCATCGCCAGGCAGAGGCTTGAACACTGGCTGGGGATATTCGAATCAGCGGGTATCCAACCAATCGGCATCTATGTCGACCTGCTCTTGCTCCCCTATGAAAGCGATGCCTGGACCCTCTATCAGGACGATCAGATTCTGAATGTCCGCACCAGCAGGGAACGAGGCTTCAGCGTCGATGCCATTAACGGCGAGGCAACCCTCAGCCTGGCACTGCAACAAGAGGGTGAGGATACTCCAAACAGCATCGATCTCTACCACCTGCGTGACAGTGATGACCTGATCGATTTAACCCGGCTTGACGGTGATTACGAAATCAGCACCAGGCAAATCGATTCCCATGCCGAGCTGACCACCCGCCTGGCTGATAATCTCTTTGAGAAACAGCAGATCAATCTGCTCCAGGGTGATTATCTGCGGGTCGACAAGCTGACCTTGCAATGGAAGCGGTGGCTTCCCGCCGCTGTATTGGCGGCGATATTCATTGGCCTCAGCCTGCTATTGAGCATTCAGGAATATCGCGAATACAAACAGCAGAGCGTCGCACTGCAGAGTCAAATCAGAGCGACCTTCCAGCAAGCCTTCCCGGAGGTAAAGCGGATTGTGGATCCCAAGGTACAGATGGAGCAGAAATTGAAGCAACTGCGTCGTGGAGAGTCGGGCAGTTTCATTCAATTTGCCAGCCTTTTTGTGCCTACCGCTTCGGTAATAAAAAGTAGCGCCAATACCACTCTGGAAAGCATCAGCTTCCGGGATGGAAAGCTCGATCTGCAGTTGACCATCAAAGAGCTGCAGGCCTTGGAGACCTTGAAACAGACAATCGAGGCTAAAAAACTGGCTGTCGAGATCCGCACGGCCAATGCCACCGGAAACCAAGTCACATCTCACATACGCATCAGTGGAGCGAATCCATGAAAGAGTGGTGGCAGTCGAAAACGCCCCAGGAACACATGGCAATGATCATCGGTGCAGCGGCTATATTACTGCTGCTGATCTATCTGTTAATGTGGCGGCCATTCAACCAGGCACTGGAAAAACAGGCCCTGTTGGTGGAGAGTCAACAGGTTACCCTGAGCTGGATGGAGGACAATCTCGATCTGATCAAGCGCTTGCGCAGTGAACAGCGAGGTCGTGGCGCCAGCAGCAACGAAGCGCTGCTCACGCTGGTCGACAGAACAGCAAAGAAAATACAACTCAGACAGCAGATCCAGCGCATTAAGCCCCAGGGAGATAATGGGGTTCAATTATGGATCGAACAGGCCCCATTCGACACCCTCCTGAAATGGCTGGGAGAGCTGACCCAGACCCATGCCATCGAGATCGACTCCCTGACCATCGACAGACAAGAAAAACCGGGACTGGTGAATGCGCGGCTGGTGCTGCAGCGGGAGGGAGAATCCTGATGCGCTGGTGGAGTTATCTACTGATCGGTTTGGGCGGTTACCTGGTATTTCTGCTCGCGCAGATACCGGCACAACACATCGTGGGCTGGGCCCTGGCCGATAACGGCAGACTGCCCTTTTCCTACGCCAGCATCAAAGGGAGCCTGTGGCGAGGTAAAATGGAGGCGATCAACTACCAGGGAACGCCCATCGACAAATTGAAATGGCGCTTCACCCCCAGCCGACTGTTTCTCGGTAGGATCGGTTTCGACCTTGAACTACGGCACATGAATCACAAGGTGGATGCCAATTTGGCCCGCACCCTGGGGGGTGATTTAATCTTGAATAGCATACAGGGACAACTCCCGGCATCCACCCTTGCCAGGCTGGCAAAACTCAAGCAGATTGGTGTTGACGGTGAGGTTGATCTCGATATGGACCATATCCGCGTAGAGACTCAGCGTGTCACCTCGGCAGAAGGAGAGCTGCAGTGGCTCAATCCGGCACTGCTAACTCCATTCAGCCTCAAGGAGGGCAATCTTAAAGCTGACGTGAAAACCGACGATAAGGGCAATATCAATATCAAGATCAATGACCTGGGCGGAGGTACCTCGGTGGATGGTGAACTGAGTCTCACAAACGATGGAAACTATAATCTGAACGGTGCAATCAAACCTGGCGCAGGATCAGATCCCGGTTTGAGCAGTGCTTTGAAGGCCGTTGCAAAAAGCCAACCTGATGGTAGTTATCGTATCAGTTTCAGCGGTAGTCTATAGATATTTTCTGTAATCGGGAGCAACTAACAAAGCCGCTTCAGGCCTGTATGCCAACGCCCCAGCATCTGCTAATATATAATGCATTATATATTTAACATAAACCCATGATGAATAAAGATTTTCACCATCAACTTATCAGACTGCCCCAAATCTTCCACCGGCAGGTGACACGATTCGGGTGCGAGACTTCGATGGAACCGATTCAACTATGAGTATTTTGCCAACCCTTTTCATGGATAGACAGCGCCCACGCAGCGGCCCAATCTCACGCCTGGCCCTTATGCTGTACACCGTTGCCCTGCTTAATCTTTCGTGGATCCCACTTGGTTATGCTGAGCAGATCACCCTTAATCTGAACAATGCCGATATCGAGGCACTGATCAAGACAGTCTCGGAACACACCGGAAAGAACTTCGTCATCGACCCCCGGGTAAAGGGTAAAGTGACCGTCATCTCGGCCCATCCCATGGATCGAGATGAGTTCTACCAGGTCTTTCTCTCCATTCTCGAAGTGCATGGATTCTCCACCATCCCCAGCGGGGATGTGATCAAGGTGGTCCCGGACGTGAAGGCCAAACAGGGGGGAATCCCCACTGTCAGCGCGCTTGGCCAGCTGCCTGGCGATCAGATCGTCACCCGTATCATCCAAGTCAAGAACGTCACCTCTGCGCAGCTGGTGCCCATCCTGCGTCCCTTGATCCCCCAGGAGGGTCATCTCGCCGCCTATCCGGACACCAATGTTCTGATCATCTCCGACCGTCGTCAAAATGTAGACCGGCTGATGAAGATCATCGATCAGATCGACAAGGTGAGCGACAGCTCCATCGAAGTGATCACCCTCCAGCATGCATCCGCCGCCGAGGTGGTACGCATACTCAACGGATTGCAGACCCCGGCCGCCAAAGGGGCCAGCAAGAATGCAACAAAACTGGTTGCCGATGAACGCACCAATAGCGTGCTGATCAGTGGCGACCCAACCGCCAGGCTCCGCTCCCGGGTAATCATCGAACACCTGGACACCCCATTCGACAACGAGGGCAACGCCCAGGTCATCTATCTGAAATATGCCAATGCGGTCGACCTGGTGCAGGTACTGACCGGGGTTAGTGAAAATCTGGAAAAGGCCGAACAGGGGGGGGGTAAAGCGGCCAAGGGTAAACCCAAGGTCAAGACCGATATCCAGGCGGACGAGGCCTCGAATGCCTTGATCATCACCGCCCCGCCGGATCAGTTCAGATCACTGCAGGCGATTATCCGTAAACTCGATATCCGCCGCGCCCAGGTCCTGGTGGAGGCGATCATCGCGGAAGTCTCCTACGACAAGGCGAAGCAGTTGGGAGTACAGTGGATCGTGGATGGCACGCCGGATGACAAAGGCCCCATCGGTGTCATCAACCTCGGCTCTCCGGCAATTTCCGACATCGCCACCGCCGCGGCTGCCGGAAGCGGGATCTCCCTCGGTCCAGGCACCTCACTGGGTTTTGGCAGATTCAACAGTGATCGGTTGAATTTCGCCGCCCTGATCCAGGCCCTGGAGAGCGATTCCACCACCAACATCCTATCCACACCCAGCATCACCACCCTGGACAACCAGGAAGCCGAGATCGTGATTGGTCAGAACGTGCCCTTTATCACCGGCTCTTTCAGCTCCACCGGCGGCACCAGTAGCTCGGTCAACCCTTTCCAGACCGTACAACGGGAGGACGTGGGCCTGACCCTGAAAGTGAAGCCGCAAATCAACGAAGGCAATTCGATCCAGTTGGAGATCGAACAGGAGATATCCAGCATCAACAGCTCTGCCAGTACCGGAACCAGCGATATCGTGACCAACAAACGGACCATCAAGACTGTGGTGATGGTGGATGACGGGAATACCATCGTATTGGGCGGATTGATCGAGGAGGACCTGCAACAGGTCGAGGAGAAGGTGCCGATACTGGGGGATGTGCCTCTCCTGGGTGCACTGTTCCGCTCCAATAAAACCAGTAAGGTAAAACGCAATCTGATGGTCTTCCTGCGTCCGGTCGTGATCCGGGACGATGCCGTCAACACCCAGATTGCCAGTGACAAGTACAACTACTTCCGCGCCCAGCAACTGAAGATGAAGCAGCAGGGCGTTAATCTGATGTCGGATGAGGAGATGCCGGTACTGCCACCGCGTTTCGGTACCCTCGCCCCCCCATTTGATGACGAAGAGCTGGAACCCGATCTCTGATCGGCGAGGTAAGGCGCATGTCTGACAACCTCTCACCTTCATCGCAAATGGTCGACGAACTCGACGTTGAATCGGTGCTGTTGGATGAGGCCACGCAAACACCGATACAGCTGCCCTATGCCTTTGCTCGTCGCCATGGCGTCGTCATCGTCAAGGATGAAGAGCTAGACGAGTTGCAGCTGATACACAAACCCGGGGTCTCCCTGAAAGTACTGAATGAGGTACGTCGGCTCTTCTCCAAACCCTTGATCTACACCCAGGTGGACGAGGAGGCACTGGAGAAACAGCTCTCCCAAATCTATGAATCGGGTTCCAAACAGTCTTCCCAGATCATGGAGACCATGGGTGACGACATCGATCTGGATAATGCAGCACGGGCCTTGAACCAGCCGGAAGACCTGCTTGAGAGCGATGACGACGCCCCGATCATCCGCTTGATCAATGCCCTGTTCACAGAAGCGATCAAGGAGCAGGCCTCGGATATCCATATCGAACCCTACGAAAACCGCCTGGTGGTGCGTTTTCGTGTCGACGGTGTATTGCGTGAAGTCCTCACCCCACCGCGCACCGTGGCCTCTTTCCTGGTTTCACGCATCAAGGTCATGGCGCAACTCGATATTGCCGAGAAGCGCATCCCCCAGGATGGGCGTATCTCACTCAAGGTAGGCAATCGTCCAGTGGACGTGCGCGTCTCCACCCTCCCCTCCAGCTATGGTGAACGGGTGGTGTTACGTCTCCTGGACAAACAGGCGGGACGTCTCGATCTTGAACAGCTCGGCATGGCGAAGGATCTGCTGCTGCAGGTCGATCCGGGCATCATCAAACGTCCGCACGGGATCTTTCTGGTCACCGGCCCCACGGGTTCAGGTAAAACCACTACCCTGTATGCGGCCCTGAGCCGACTCAACACCCAGAGCCGGAATATCGTGACCGTGGAGGATCCCATCGAGTATTACCTCGACGGCATTGGCCAGACACAGGTCAACAACAAGGTCGATCTCACCTTTGCACGTGGCTTGCGGGCCATATTGCGTCAGGATCCGGATGTGGTGATGGTGGGTGAGATCCGCGACCTGGAAACAGCCCAGATCGCCGTGCAAGCCAGCTTGACCGGCCACCTGGTGATGTCGAGTCTGCATACCAATACAGCCATCGGCAGTATTACCCGTCTACGGGACATGGGTGTGGAACCCTTCCTGCTCTCGTCGAGTTTGATCGGGGTGCTGGCGCAACGCCTGGTTCGTACCCTCTGTCCTCACTGCAAGTCACCTTATACCGCGAGTGATGAGGAGTTGAAGATGTTGGGTCCTCACGCATCCGGGGAGGTAACCCTCTACACCCCGAACGGTTGCGAAAAGTGTCACCAGCACGGCTACCTGGGCAGAACCGGCATCTACGAACTCATTACCATCGACGAGACCCTGCGCAATCTGATCCATAAGGGCAGCGGCGAAATCGAAATGCTGGAACATGCCAGAACCACGAGTGACAGCATTCGCCAGGATGGCATGAAACGGGTACTCAACGGCGATACCACGATCGACGAGATCATTCGCGTAACCCAGGAGGGTTGATCAACCTTGGACGCCTTTGAATACGTAGCACTCGACCCGACAGGGAAGGAGCGACGCGGCGTACTGGAGGGTGACAGCCCGAGACAGGTACGTCAGCAACTGCGGGAGTCGGGTCTCACACCCCTTAGTATCGATGTGGCCAGCGGCGCCACTCAGACCAGAAAAAGCAGCCTTTTTCAACGTCAGATCAACGCCATGGAGCTGGCATTGATCACCCGCCAGATGGCAACCCTGCTAAAGTCCGGCCTGCCCCTGGAGCATGTTCTCAAGACAACCGCATCCCAATCCGACAAGCGTCATGTGGAACGCACCCTGCTGGCGGTCAGAGCGAAGGTATTGGAGGGCCGTACCCTGGCGGATGGACTGAATGAATTTCCCAAGACCTTTCCAGAACTCTATATCAAGACCGTCTCCTCGGGGGAGCAATCGGGACACCTGGAGGTGGTACTGGAACGCCTTGCCGACTATACGGAGCAGCGCCAACAGATGCGGCAGAAGACCATCTTCGCCCTCTTCTATCCCGCACTGCTGACCATCGTCTCGCTACTCATCGTGATCGGCCTGCTGACTTATATCGTGCCCCAGGTTACACGGGTGTTCGAAACCATGCAGGCGGAACTGCCCTGGATTACCCAGGCCCTGATGAGCACCAGTGATCTCTTCCGCAACTACGGTGTCTATATTTTTGTCCTGCTGCTGCTGTTCGGACTGTTGTTCAGCTATCTGTTGCGCAAACCTGCCCCAAAACGCTGGTGGCACAAGAGCCTGTTGCGTATCCCCCTGGTGGGACGTCTGGTTCGCACCTCCAATGCGGCGCGTTTTTCCCGGACCTTGAGCATCATGGCGGCCAGCAGCGTGCCGATCCTGGACTCGATGCGTATCGCATCCCAGGTGTTGACCAACCTGCCCATGCGCAGCGCGGTTGAGGAAGCCACCTTGCGGGTGCGCGAAGGCACCAGCCTCTACCAGGCCCTGGAAAAGACCGGCTACTTCCCACCCATGACCCTCAGCCTGCTGGCGAGCGGTGAATCGAGTGGCAACCTGGAAGGGATGCTGGAAAGATCGGCGGATATCCAGGAGCGGGAGATCGAGACCCTGGTCTCCACCATTCAAGGGCTGTTCGAGCCGATACTGATCCTGGTGATGGGGGGTATTGTACTGGTTATCGTACTGGCCATACTGCTCCCTATCTTCGACCTCAATCAACTGGTAGGCTGATGTCATGAAAATCCACCCACAACTAAAATCGACCCTGTTGTTACTCGGCCTGCTACCAGGTCTCATCGCCTTGCATGGCTGCAGCACCACCCCGGACAGTGAACAGGACGAAACCGCCGCCATCCTCACCGAGGCCCACAAGGCCTATAACATCAAGGCCTACAAAAAAGTATTTCAATTGATCTTCCCCCTGGCCGCCGCCGGCAATGACAAGGCTCAATATGCCCTGGGGTACCTTTTCTACTACGGATTGGGTGTCGAAAAGAGCGAGCGCCAAGCCATGCATTGGATTCAACAGGCTGCGGCGCAAGGCAATCCCAAAGCGCGAAGGGCACTGATTCCGAACGAGTGAATCGGCCTTTTTCCGCCCTGACCGCAGCCTCCTGCCAGGTAGAGCGGCAGTGATCAAATCACCTTCGAGAAACTTCCTTGGGACTGCTTGCTGCTGAGGTAGGCATCAAACTGCATACAGATATTTCTGATCAACAGGCGCCCCCTGGGCAGCACCTTGATCTCATCTTCATCCATGGTCAGCAAACCGTCCTCGGCCATGGCTTTCAGGGATTCGATTTCGTTGCCGAAGTACTCCCTGAACACGATCCCCCAACGCCTTTCCACTTCTGCCAGGGACAAAGAAAAATGGCAGATAAGACGGGTAATCACATCCCGTCGCAACAGATCGTCGCTGGTCAATTCCACACCACGGAATACCGCCAGCCTGCCACTGTCGATGCGCTGGTAATACTCATCCAGACTGCGCATGTTTTGCGCATAACTTGGACCCACCATGCCGATGGAGGTCGCCCCCAGACCGATCAAGTCGCAATCCGCATGGGTCGAGTAGCCCTGAAAGTTACGGTATAGGGTGCCATCCTGCTGCGCCAGCACCAGCTCATCGTCGGGCTTGGCGAAGTGGTCCATGCCCACATAGACATAACCGGCGGCGGACAGCTTGTCGATGGTCATTTGCAGAATATCCAGCTTCTCCTGGGGCGGCGGCAACTCCTCCTCGTTGATCCGCCGCTGAGGCTTGAAACGCTCAGGCAGGTGGGCATAGTTGAACACCGACAACCGGTCCGGATCGACCTCCAGGATCTGCTCCAGGGTACTGGAGAAGCTCTCCACGCTCTGAAAGGGCAGCCCATAGATGAGATCGATACTGATTGAACGAAAACCCTCATCCCGCGCAGACTGCAGCACTGTCAGGGTCTCGTCCTTACTCTGTATCCGGTTTACCGCTTTTTGCACCCGCTGATCGAAATCCTGCACCCCCAGGCTCATGCGGTTGAAGCCCAGCTCCCTGAGCAGTTTGATGGTGTCCCCTTGCGCCTCCCTGGGATCTATCTCAATGGAATACTCACCACTGTCGTCATCCAGCAGGGTGAAGGCACTGCGTGTCTGGGCAACCAGTTCACGCATCTCATCCTGGCTGATAAAGGTCGGTGTACCCCCGCCCCAATGGAGCTGGGTCACCACTCTCGACGCATCGAACAACTCCGACTGCATGCGCAACTCTTTGTAGATTCGCTCGAGATAACCGGCCGCCATGCTGCGGTCCTTGGTGGCCACCTTGTTGCAGGCACAGTAGAAACATACCGTGTCACAAAAGGGGATATGGAAATAGAGCGACAGGGGATTGCCGGACTGGTTGCTCTCCCTGGCTACCCGCTTGTATTCATCTTCGTTAAAACCCTCATGAAACTGAACCGCGGTGGGATAAGAGGTATAGCGTGGGCCGCTCTGATCATATTTGGCGATCAGCTCGAGATCGAATTGTGTCGAATGATCCATGGATTGATTGTCTCTTTTGAATTTGCTTTCGATGAGCGTCGACAGCCAACAGGCTATTCAACATCCACATCTATACCCTTACGGTGGGTTTCATTGATCTGGCGTAACAGAATGGCGAAGGGGATATCATCGCTATGGCGGCTCACCACTGACATGAACGAGAGGTCCTCACGGCCGAAACTGTAGTCACCCTCCTGCATCAATCGGTAGAGTGTCTTGATGCCATCCTCCAGCGGTTCCAGGAATGACGGATAACGACCCATCTCGTCCATCTGATAGTCATAGCAGTCTCGCAGGTCGTCCACCTCGAATACGGCCTGCTTGACCCACTCCACATACTCTTCCGCGCTGCGTGCTCGCTGTAAGCTCATCTGCTGTTAATCTCTTTTCACTCTCAATGATCGTACACTCTCACCTATTCTGCCAGATCCGCCGCCGATAGCAGAAACACGCCCTCGCCACCGCGCTCGAAATCGAGCCAGACGAAGGGCATCTGCGGATAGTGATCCAGCAACAGTTGGGCGCTGTTGCCCACCTCCACGATCAAAATGCCCCGGGGGGTGAGATAGCGCTTGGCCTGTTTCAGTATCCGTTGGACAACCTCCAGCCCGTTTTCATTCGCTTGCAGTGCCAATACCGGCTCATGCCGGTATTCATCGGGCAACCCCTCCATCTCTAGCTGACCCACATAGGGAGGATTGGATAGGATCAGGTCATACTGTTTATCCGGTAGCGCCTGGAACAGGTCCGATTGGTAGGTGGCGACCCGCTCCTGGAGGCCATATTCGGCAATATTCTGTGCTGCCACCTGGAGGGCATCGGGAGAGATATCCACCAGATCGACCTGGCTATCGGCAAGGTAGGCGGCCGCGGCGATGCCGATACAGCCGCAGCCACAGCAGAGATCGAGTATCCGCGGCGCCGGAGAAGGCTCCAGCCAGGGCGCGAAGCCCGCTTCTATCAACTCTGCAATGGGTGAACGGGGTATCAAAACCTGCTCGTTGACATGAAATCTCATGCCGGCAAACCAGGCCTCCCCCAACAGGTAAGGCAAGGGTATGCGTTCATCGACCCTGCGCTGAATCAGATCGATCACCCGCTGTCGCTCAGACTCGGTCAAGCGGCTGGCAAACCAGCTTGCAGGGAGATCTGGGGGGAGGTGAAGGGCCCCCAGCACCAGTGCTGCGGCCTCATCCAGGGCATTGTCGGTGCCGTGGCCGAAAAATAGATTCGCCTCATTGAAGCGACTGGCACCCCAGCGAATGAAGTCGGCAATGGATAAAAGTGTCTGCACGTATGTAACTGGCTGAAAAACAGTGGATCATAACTGATTCAGCCAGTAAGTGATATGCGCCTGCCCCAATAGACGACGGGGTGGCAGGCCAATCCAGCCCCCACCCCGCACGCTGCCAAGCCAATTTGCCGATCAGGCTGCTTGAGAGCTGGAGTCGGATTCCCCCACCACACTCAGCGGCGGTTGCTCCTCCTCACTCTCTTCACTCTTGTTCAGGTTTCTGCGTACCAGATCACCCAGAGAGATGTTTGCCAGGAAATTGAAGATCTCACTGCTGAGATCGTCCCACAGGGTATGGGTCAGACAGCGGGCCCCGCCGCTGCAGTTCTGCCTGCCGCCACAGCGGGTGAACTCCACCCACTCATCCACGGCACAGATGATGTTGGCAATCGATATCTCATCGGCACTCTTACCCAGATAGTAACCGCCACCCGGCCCCCTGACACCACGCACCAGCTCCTTGTTTCTCAGGGCGGCAAACAGCTGCTCCAGATAGGAGAGGGAGATACCCTGGTTTTCGGAAATCTCAGCCAGCGTAACCGGACCATTTTTGCCGTTCAGTGCAAGATCCAGCATAGCGGTAACCGCATAACGACCTTTTGTTGACAATCTCATTGGTTTTCTCCAGTGGTATAAATCGCATTACCTAGTAAATCACTTGGGAATTAGACTAGAGTAACTAAGTAAATTAGTCAACTTTTATCGCGAAAAAATTTCGTTAAATTTGGGGTATTTTAATTATTACTTATTTATCAGTTAGTTATGCTTATACTGATAGAGGATTTTCTCTGAAAGGTGAGCTTGACAGTAGGTTTTGTTGATAATTTTCGATCGCCGGGGCCTCTCTGGTGAGAAACTCCTGGATGGCCAGACTGAATTGGGGATCACCGATCCAGTGGTAGGAACGGGTCTGAGCAGGCAGAAAGCCACGCCAGATCTTGTGCTCCCCTTGCGCCCCCGGTTCGAAACGCTGCAGCTTATGTTCGATCGCATACTCGATGCCTTGATAGTAGCAAGTCTCGAAGTGGAGGCTGTCATAGTGCTGCAGGGCGCCCCAGTGACGGCCATAGAGCACCGACTGACTGCGGTAGAGTAGCGCGCCGGCTATAGCGGCAGCACCATCATAGGCAAGAATCAGTATCACCTGCTCTCCCATGTTACGGCCCACTTCACGGAAAAATCCCGCGTTCAAGGTGGCCAGGCTGTAGCGCTCCTCGAAGGTCTTGGCATAGAATTCGGCAAACAGCTGCCACTCATGGTCACTGACCTCATTGCCGTGCAGTACTCGAAAGCGGATACCGGTATCCTGCACCTTGCGGCGTTCCTGTTTGATGTTTTTTCTACGCTTGGCCGTCAATTGGGAAAGGAAGTGGTCAAAACTCTCGTACCCCTGGTTGTGCCAGTGAAACTGCACGCCCAAGCGCTCCATCATACCCATGGATCTTAAGACCGCCCCCTCCTCCTCGGTGGTGAAGAGCCAATGCATAGAGGAGAGATCTGATTCCATGGCCATTGCTTGGGTGGCTGATATCATCAGTTTGCGCAATCCCACCACATCCGAGTTCGGATCCACCAGTAGTCGTTCACCATAAGCCGGGGTATAGGGAATTGCACTGACCAATTTGGGATAGTAGCGTTGGCCGCTGCGCTGATAGGCATCGGCCCAGGCATGGTCGAAGACAAACTCCCCATAGGAGTTGCTCTTGATGTAGAGGGGTGACAGCCCGATCATCCGTGCATTCTCCCGAATCACCAAATGACAAGGCGTCCAACCGAACTTGCTACCCACACATTCATGATGTTCCAAGGCGGCATGGAAGGCGTATTTGAGAAAAGGGTTGTCGTCGACCACCAACCCATCCCATTCGCTCTGTTCCAACTCATCGATGCTGTGGTGGAATTCAACCTGCATGGATCGTCTCTAAGGGCTTAGATGGATATCAGCTGAAATCGATACATTTGACAGCAACCCCCTCGAATACTAGCTTGTTTACAACACCATCCTAAACCATATTCACGCCTCGGGTACCACAGATAAATTGTGGGTGACTACAGGCGCTGACCAGTGAGACGACAGAGTCTATGTGTGGCAGGTTCTACCTCGATGTAACAGCGGAAGATATGCTTGCGGAGTTTGGCCTGTCTGCCCTTCCCCAACTCACACCTCACTACAACATCGCACCCTCGCAACAGATCGCAGCCATCAAATTGGAAGCAGAGGCGAGGGAATTGGTCTGGTTGAAGTGGGGATTGATACCCTCCTGGGCGAAAGACAAGAAGTTCGGCTACCGCACCATCAATGCCCGGGCGGAGACCGTCGACAGCAAGCCATCATTCCGTTCGGCTTTCAAACATCGCAGATGTCTGATTCCCGCCAGCGGATTTTTCGAGTGGCAGGCGACCAGTCAGGGAAAACAACCCTACTGCATCACTTCAAAGAGCGGCAGACCTTTCGTCTTTGCCGGGCTGTATGAACACTGGGAAGGACCCCAGGGTGAAAAGATCGATTCCTGCACCATTATCGTCACAGAGGCCAGGGGTGAGATTGCCACCATCCACGAGCGGATGCCGGTAATCCTCTCCCCCGGCAACTTCGATGCCTGGCTTGACCAGGAGACCCGGGACCCGGCAATCCTCAAGCCCCTGCTGCTGCCCCATGAGAATGATGATATTCGTCTCTTTCCAGTCAGCCGGCAAATCAACAGCCCGAAAAACAATGCTCCGGAAAATATCAAACCTATATAACGAATACTCAAGGTAATTTGCGCATTACATGCTGAGTTGTACAGTCCGCTGGCAACAACTGAGCAGCTAAACCCGGATGCGGTTCGATCGGGAAAACCACCTTTGACCACTCTTCGATGTTTGAGGCATGAAGAGACGTAACATAACAATGAAGAGGCCGATTATGAAAGACGTGGCTATCATCATTGCGATGCCAAAAAGACTCAGATACCAGAAATAGATAATGAAGGGATGATCTATCACCAAGCCTAAGGAAGCCAGGCATAGGGACAGTGTGATGATCACCAATTGGACAATTGTGACAACTTTATGAATTTTCATGAATCCTTTCACCTTTTTCTCCTGCCATCCACTTATTTCAAGCCAAACGGCAACATGACGGACTGACATCAGACCCTGCCCGTCATTACACAAACTATTTGAGTTTTTTTTGCGGTTGTATGCGAGCCGTCAACTCAGCAAAGCTTAACAGGCCCTATGTTGGAGCTTGCAGAGCAGATCGGCTTTCAGCAGAAAGTAGTGAACTGATTTCACTGTGAGATAGCATCCATAGCTGTGCAATAGATGCAGATAAGTGTGATTCTGTGTTTACAGAAAAGATATGTGCTTTCCCTAGCTTAAACATACCGTAGTCCCTCCTGGACAGATTTAACGATGCGGAAGAATGACAGATGAACAGGTTAATTGCAAGCGTTTTCAGATTACAGTTTTTTGCAACCTAATTAACGAGATAGAGTAAGCAAACAACAGGCTTAAAATAGTATTTCCGTGTAATCTTCGATTGACAGTTTTTGCTGTTTTTGTTTGCTTGAATTTATCTACCGGATGATGAAAACACTTCGAAATTTAATGCGAAGGTCACTGCCAGACTAGATGCCAAGTTAATTGTTAGACAGTGTACATATCGCTTCTTCTTCATTTGCAACAACCCCGAATTCAAGCAACCGCCTAAAGAATTCATCATGTTCAATGTAATGACTTCCGTCACAGGAGAAGTTCATGCCTATCATGCCATTCAGCCGGTTGACTGAAGCGCTGCGCAAATAGATCTGCTCATCAGTGAACCGCAAACGTTTGAACTCATCCAGAACCAATCCCATTTGCCTTTGATCGACATATGGCTTTCTACCTTCGTAACTCAGATTGGGAAAGCTATCCAGAAAGCCCTCATCAAGAACCTCTTCCTTGACATAAACCTTATAACTGTAAGGGTCGTCATAAAACCAGCAGGTCAGCTGTGATGATGAGTAGTGAGCCTTTACATGAAAAGCACCTTTTACTGTACACATGGTATGAATGATTTTGTGTAACCGATCGAGGTGTTCATCAAAAAGACTGGTTTTTCGAGTCTGATGAAAGAGAAATTCCCTCACAGAGGGATCACCTTTAACCTGTAACCAGCGTTGTGGCATATCAGTTTCTCCAGTGCCAGTGGCCAGTTACAGTGAAAATCAGTCAAATAACATTTGCTGTTGTTATTTAAGCGTGATTTTCTTCATTGGCCCTGTATAGGTTTGCCCGCTCTCATAAGGAGTGAAGTGTTTACGAGATTAGATTAACCCAGGCTTTAAAAAAACTTGATTATCTTGGGGTAAAGGGTGTCGGAGTGATTCTCTCTTTTTATAAGTGATAAATTTCTTCCGGGCGATACCCACAGACCTGTGTCTTCACATTTCTCTGCTTTTCAGTCTGCTCATGAAAAACCGATCGACTAAAGGGTACTGAACTTCTCGTTTATCATCGGTCGTTCCAATAGTAATATTGTCTATTAAATAAAGTGACCGTGCAAATAAGGGAGCTTCATGCTCTCTCTCATGTCTCAGCACAAACGCAATTTCGACCTGACTCCTTTGCCTGATAAAGTAGCTTATCCGCCCTGTTAACCAGATCGGTAAAGTTCTCCTCAGGGGTACTGAGAACCACACCGAAACTAGCAGAGATATAGCAGGATTCAGACAAGCCATCGACAATTATCTCTTGTTGGATATCTTTGCGTATAGCCTCGGCCTTGGCAATAGCTTTTTTGAGAGTGCACATTGGCAAGATAACAATAAACTCTTCACCACCCCATCGGCATATAAAATCTTCTTTTCTTACGTTTCTCTGCAGGCAATATGAAAAATTCTGTAGTACTTTATCACCCACCCTGTGTCCGAATTTATCATTGATAGCCTTGAAGTGATCAAGATCGGACAATATCAAAGCAAAGGCCCGTCGATCTGACACTCCATCCTCCTCACGTTTGTTAATGTATATAGTTAGGAAGTGTCGATTATACAATCCTGTCAATTCATCTCTTACTGCCCACTGACTTAATTGCCTATTTTGCTGTGTAACAACGAGTCGAGCACCGATAACCACGAACACAAAGGCGATCCCGGTAATAGTTATATTTACCAGTTCTATCATTTCTATGGTATCTGTAGCCAAAGGGATATCAGCATCCTGGCTCCAATAGACACGACCAACCACCCACAAAACCATGCTAGCGGGACCAGCTATAAGGGCATATCGATATTTTAAGTCTGGGTGATATGCCAGCCGTGCTGCAAGCGGTAGCAGATAGAGATCAAATCCAGATCCCAACCCTATAACTGACGTAGCAAAAATTGCGTGCGTCAGTACTTCAGTAGAACCAATATAGAGAGCGCGACTAGAATGCCCGCGAATTAACTCTGCAAGAGCCCAGGCCCAGAGCAAACTACTTAGGATATTGAAGTTGGAAAGAGTGGAAACTCCCCAGTAATGGAACAGAAATATAAATGAGAAGTGCGCAAAAAATCCTATAATGCACACGATAAAACTTATAATGAATCTATCTCGTTCTCTATAATCTATCTGAAAAGTATTTTCATCTGCTGAGGTATTTTTAACATCCATTATCTACACTATCCAATTACTATTTTTCATTATTGATTGAGAATAGTCCAAATATGGGAGTGTGTGTATTTGATCTACCTATAGCAAAAAAACAAGAGTAACTGTGATTATATTAACAGTTATAATAGCATCAAGATAAGGAATCTTATGTAGGTAAAATGCAGAAAGCCATGTCGGTAATTGTCCTACATAGGCTTACTGACATAACGACTTCACGATGACTAATAATTGCTCAAGGTCTTTTGTTTTATCACGACAGTAAGTTGCACCAAGTTTCATGTATTTGTGTTTGTATAGATCAGAAGTGATAGCCTGAGGATATCCACGTATTAGTGAAGAATTTCTACTTCACCATGGGCCGCCTCGCCGAAAGGACGATGCCCGTGCTTTTTCAATTAGCAGTATCCGTAAAGCTATGGGATCAAAAAGGGTTGGTGAAACCCAATAGTGATATTAATGGGACACCAGCTAATTATTAGATTCACTCTCATTCCAATACAATTACAACTAAAGAACAGCAACCGTTATCGCAAATATTTTATGGGTGCCTTTTCTCTTTATCTTTTCCTATATCTTTGTGCTTTTTTATAATGAAGCACATCCAGTCGCCCCTCTATTAACAAGCGCAAGATAACCTAAATAGCCATAGCGAGCTGTACCATCAGGGCTGATTTGAACTTGAATGGAGATTCGACCATCGGCGGCAGGCGATACACTGTCAAACAGGGCTACATTAGCCATGTTGTCGGAGGCATCCAAATCCCGGTATCGACTGCCATTAAGAGTATACCGGGTGAGCCTGCCTTTGCCACCATCATCTCCGGTGCGAGACGCAAACAGTGTTAAGTCGTAACAATACGCAGGGTTGAGATTTTCCAACACCAAGGCAGCCTCGGTTCCTGTTTTAAGATAAAGGCTATCTCTACTGCTATTGGCAGGTATAACCAAACCGTTAGCGGTGGAGCCCAAGGTATTCGCTCCCGAAAAGGGGGAACTCAGGGTAATCGCCAAGTTAGTGGTATCCGCCTCGCTAGTAACCAACTCAGTAATCTGGTTACGGGTTTTAGTTAGGTTATTAAGCCCACTAGTAGTGTAGGTACTACTACCCAGGTCGATCTCTACCTTAGCACCCACATCAAAGCCCGAGGTGTCGTTATATCCAGGCACGCTAACACTAACACTTTGAGTTGTTTCGCTTAGGTCTTTAAACAGCTGATAGCCATAGTAGTTAACATCTCCCGAGCTACCACTGCTATATGTATTCGCTGTCACGGCAATATCATGCTCACAAGCTGCATTGGCTGTATATTCAATAATAACCGCGCTGTACTCGCCACCAGTTTTTTCTATGACCGTGGGTGTTCCTGTCGCACCAGATGTATTCCTTACATCAAGCGAGCCAGGCACGCCAGCAACTGAAACATAGCCGCCGCCAACACATCTATCAATAATTCGTATGTAACCTGATGTACCTTGCTTGAACCAATGTACAGCTCTAACTTGCGTCCCTGAGTCAGTATCAAAGGCCGCTATATCTTTAATCCCATGCCACCATTTGCTGTTCGATTCAAGTTTGACGCCAGCATTCAAACCGAGCGGTCCAGAAAACAAAGGCGTGATGATAGGACTACCTACAAGCTTCCAACTTTGCGGTTCGTAGCTCTGCCTAGCAATAGGTGACGATTTGGCCGTTAGGGTGATATCACCATTTAAACCACTCAGCTGATTGGTGTGAAACTCTGCTGTGCGGCCGTCGCTTGAGCCCACGGCAGGATAGTCATAACTGGTGTCCGCATCTGAAAGCGCTACTTCATAAACTTGATTTAACCGGGTGCCAAACAGTGTATTCACGGTATTGGGGGCAACTTCATTATCGACATTGACATCGATGATTCCCGGTGACGACAACCCAGTTTCAGGCACTGCCGGATCGTATCCTAACGACACCTCTTCGCCATCATTGATTCCATCCCCATCGGTATCGGGATTATCAATTAAAGTACCATACAGATTAATCTCATCAATGTTGCTCAAACCATCGCCATCGTTGTCCAACTGAGCATCGGCTGGATCAAGCGGATTTAGCCCATTGCTTGTCTCGTCGCTATCACTGATGCCGTCGTTGTCGCTGTCGCCGTTGTTGTTGTTGTTGTTGTTGTTGTTGGCATTGTCGCTGTTGCTGTCGTTGTTGCCATTGTCATTGCCAATATCACATCCAGTCGCCCCTCCATTGACAATAGCAAGATAACCTAAATAGCCATAGCGAGCTCTACCATCAGGGCTAATTTGAACTTGAATGGAGATTCGACCATCGGTGCCAGGCGATACACTGTCAAACTGTGCTGTATTGGTGGTGTTATTGGAGGCCTCCAAGTCCTGGTATCGACTGCCATTAAGGGTATAACGGGTAAGCCTGCCATTGCCATCGTCATCGCCAGTGCGAGACGCAAACAGTGTTAAGTCGTAACAATAGCTAGGGTTGAGATTCTCCAACACCAAAGCAGCTTCGGTTCCTGTTCTAAGATAGAGGCTATCTCTACTGCTATTGGCGGGGATAGCCAAACTATTAGCGGTAGAGCCCAGGGTATTCGCGCCTGAAAATGGGGAACTCAGGGTAATCGCCAGGTTGGTGGTATCCGCCTCGCTAGTAACCAATCCAGTAATCTGGTTACGGGTATTAGTTAGGTTATTCAGCCCACTGGTAGTGTAGGTGTCACTGCCCAGGTCGACCTCTACCATGGCACCCACATCAAAGATCGAAGTCTCGTTATAAGGAGGCGCAGTCTCCCCATCATTCACCCCATCCCCATCGGAATCAGGATTATCAATCAAAGTGCCATGCAGATTAATCTCATCAATGTTGCTCAAACCATCGCCATCGTTGTCCAACTGAGCATCGCCTGGATCGAGCGGGTTTAGCCCATTGCTTATCTCGTCCCTATCACTGATGCCGTCGTTGTCATCATCAGCATCACAAGCATCACCCTGACCATCCGAGTCAAAATCTGCTTGCCCTGGATTGGGGGTGTTTACGCAATTATCTGAGGTATCGGCAATACCATCACCGTCACTGTCGTTGATCTCCTGCGTCATGCCCTCAATCAGCACCGGGAGTTTGCCGATAGAGATCCTGTCGCCACCATCCACATCCAGGGTTGTGCCGTTGGCGTCTTGTTTTCTTAGGAGTATGGGGTTCCAGGCATCTGGCAATTGAAAGCTTCTTTGGCCGTTTGGATTCCATAGTATCCAGCCCAAATAGTCCCCCGGACGTCGAATCTTAATGCGCCACGAGCCATGGCCATCAAAGTCTCTCTGCCACGCCACAATTGTCGCCCCAACCAACCAGTCGACCGTGTGCCGGTAAGCATGTCCGGCATCGGTCAGATTACTGTAGCCGTCTTTGGAGAGTCGTGCCTCTCCATCCCGGTAGAGATCCCAAGCGTAAGGGCTCCAGTTGTCGATGCCCAAGACAGCTTGCACCAAGAAGTTGCGGGAAACATTGCCTGGGTGATCGTTGGGTACAGCTCCTTCAGTGTTCCAAATTTGCCCTTCTTCTAAACCGTAGTTTTCTGCCAAGCTGATCCACGACCAATAGAAGGGAAGATAGGACTCTGGGGATCTGCTTGCATAGATGTGGAAAGACAAGCCATCCACGTGTTGGTGACCCCCTGCCCGAAGGAAGTCATCGAGCCACGACAGCCCTTTGTCGGTTACATTGGGAGGGAACAAGACAAAGTCTTCGTCTATCTTGTCGAGCTCCTCACGAGTCACTCTGGTCAGGACTACCATTCTTTCTGCAGCTTGTGCTCGCTCTTGCCTGTACCGCTCGTCATCACCCTGATTTCTCTCCTTTGAGCCCAGATACATGATGCGGTAATTGGTTTCGTTCCACGGCTCGAAATAGCGCACGACTTGTGGATTTCTCTGGGCCACCTGGCGAACGTAGTCCCGCCAATCATTGAGGTCGTCTGGAGGCATGCACGGAGCCATGCTCTGCCTGGTGTAGGCACACCTGTAGATATCCCCATGGTTAGACCAGCTCCTGTTGGCCCAATTGGGGGTTTGGCCCATGGTGTATAGGACCTTAGCGCCTTCTGCCTCAGCCCTGTTGACCAACGCATCATAATTCCCCCAGCGCCATTGTCCTTTGCCTGATTTTTCCAGCTCGTTCCAACGAGTCGCCGAGTCCCATAACCGGAGCAAGCCTAGCCCTGTCTTGGGCCAATTTCCGTGCTGAGGATATTTGTTGAGATGGTCACCAAAAAACTCGGGGCTGATAGTCACACCGCCATCGGGCAAGAGAATCTCTCCGGAGGGTGTGATATCGGTGAGTGACGCATCGTCGATCCAAAAAGTACCGGTTTCACGGGGACGTACACCCACCCACATCTCGGCATCGCTGGAGAAGCCCCCCTCGATGGTAATCTTCTGCCAGGTTGTGGTTGCCTCAATTGTGTAGGCTGCGCGTATGTCATAGTGCGGCGTCCTCTTGCGAAATACCGCTTGGATTTTCATCGGCTGCATGGCGCGCAGCCAGAAGGAGCCGCGGTAGACCTGCCCGCCGGTGAAGTCCACCACCTGGCCGAACATGTAGTTGCCGCCTGCGATGTTGGAGACTTTCACTTTCTGACAGGAGTCTCCCGAGTGGCAGTTGTCTGTTTCTCGGCTGAGACTCCCCGACCCGCCGTTGGCATCAACCCTCCATTGGGAGGCTATACTGCTGTAGTTGCCCTCAAATCCGGCGTTATTCAGGCGTTCAGCCTGGACAGGGCTGAGGCCAGCCACAAGCGAGACAACCACAATTAACTTATAAATTAAGCTTCGCATTTTCGTGTCTTCCCTAACATTGTGGTTGTCAAAACGTTATCAGTAGCCTTCAGGAAACGAGATCATCGCCCCGGTGCCTGTTGGACCAAATGTATCAAAGGCCTCGGCGTAGTTCTCGGGCGTTCGTGTATCCACAACCACCGACCGGTCGTCCGGATCGACCATTGCGGGAACTGGAAGATTGCGAACGACGAAGTAGTGCGCAGGAATGACACCACCTGGATCCCTGCCATATTGTCCCAGACCGGAGTCGCCAGCCGAGCCCTGTTTCTTCGGTTCCCCGGAGTAATACCATGCCCATTCCGCTGGCGTTGGAATATGCCGCAGTTTGCCATTTTGGCCGGGCCAAAAGGCATAGACCCCGTCCCAACTGTAACTGCCCCACGGATTCTCATCCCCATAGCGACAGCAGGATCCGTTCAGATAGTCTTTATCGATAATCCACTCGCGACTCTGCGCATCCACGGACACGACGCGATCATTGGCCAGGGCGTGCCGCTGGACATTGTCGAGAGCCCAGCCCTGGCAGTCATGTTGGCCAAACGCATTTGTGCCACAACCATTCTGAAACATTAAAGCCCCGTTCGTGGAGACACCCCACTGACCGGGTAGATCCTTGAGACCCCAACGCATGGGTAGAGGCTTATTACCCCATGAAGGCGACATATCCCGGCGCGAGAACTCGCCGGCATAACCCTCTTCCACCCTGGCGGCTGCATTCATCACAATCACCATAAGATTGGGGTCACCCTCCTTGATTCCATGGGCCTGGAAGATGCGTCCCTGCCGCATCGCTTGGGCGCCACGATCAAGATTGGCGACAATCCCGCAGGGTGTGCTGGTGCCTGCTCCGTCTTGCGGATAGTCACTCGGCATATACCGGGTTTGCTCGAAAGACTCGGGCAGATGAATAGCTGCAAGGCGTTCATCACCTTTGAAGCGCTTGCCAAGGGCATGGCCAAGATCCATCAAGGCATACTGAGTCTGCCGCCGCCACAAAGCCAATGACCACTTCGAGCTACCGTTGTAAACGCTGGGATATTGGTAGCCAATGTCCTGAGTGTGCATCCATGTAGGCAGCGGGCTGTGGGCCGCATAGGTCCCCTGCAACTGAAGATAGATCTTTGCACCGCCCTCTTTGACCATGGGCAGATTCAAGAATCCCTCGATGTACTCCCAGTTGTAGTTGTCCCAGTTAGGGTCCTGGGCAGTCTCGCTGCGACTGCACTGGCCGGCGTAAGCGTGGGGGGCTCTGCGCTCGTCCTTGTAGAGTTTCTTCAGTTCAATCTGAACGAAACAGCCCAGATAAGACTTCGGATTGCCCTGTTCGTCGCGGTAGACCCAACGGTCAGCGCCCTCGCCAAACATGGTGTTAAATGCATTCGAGCATGTCTCAGGAGTCGGGTTGTTCCTGTCTGTGTAGACGTAAATTCCGGGGAAGAAGCGGGTTTCAGTCCCTGGCCACACCCCGGCCGTAGACACCTGACCACTCTCGTCTGGGTCCGGAACTTCTGGAGCTGGTTCCTCTGGAGCTGGTTCCTCTGGAGCTGGTTCCTCTGGAGCCGGTTCCTCTGGAGCTGGTTCCTCTGGAGCCGGTTCCTCTGGAGCTGGTTCCTCTGGAGCCGGTTCCTCTGGAACTGGTTCCTCTGGAGCTGGTTCCTCTGGAGCCGGAACTTCTGGAGTCGGCTCCTCTGGAGCTGGAGCTTCTGGAGCCGGAACCTCCGGGCCCGTAGCTACAGGAGGCATACCTACGCTCTGGCAATAGGCCAACTTGGCCGCGACCTTGGCAGAATAGCCACCCTTGCTAGGATCGTACCAATTCGTCTCGGACTCGGAGATCGCTTTGTTGCAACTCATCCAGGGATAGGGGTCTGTTGTTGCAACCTCATATGCCCCAGTGGCTTGGCAATAGTTTAATTTGGCCTCAACCTTGGCTGAATAACCGCCCTTGCTTGGGTCATACCAATTCGTCTCGGACTTCGACTTGGCTTTATCGCAACTTATCCAGGGATAGGGATCGGTTGTTACGACCTCATACTCCCCTGTGGCTTGGCAATACTCCAACTTGGCCTCAACCTTGGCAGAATAACCACCCTCGTCAGGCGCGTACCAAGCGGTCTCGGAGTCCCTCTTCGCTTTGTCGCAAGACATCCAGGAATATGGATCAGTTGTTACGACCTCATACGCCCCCGTGTCAGTACAGTAGTCCAGCTTTGCTTCGACATTTTTCGAGTAGTCTCCGTCCCCTGGAAACCAGTTGCTTTGTGACTCCTTCTGGGCAGTCTCGCAGGTCATCCATTTAATAGGATCTGTAGCTGCGATTAGCTCACTTGATAAGGGTGACAATAGTAATGCCATTAATAGAGAGCTGTACTTGATCTGTTTCATTCGGGAATCCTAAGTTTTATTACTATTTGGTTGGGCATTGTGTCCGGTTATTGATTCATGGCCAGGCTTCTAAGCGTCACAGAACTGAAGTTTTCTAGTCACCTTGTAGTTGTAAAGGTGAGAGCTATCGTTCGAGTAGACTGGCTCAAACCAACTCTGCTCAGCATCCGAGAGGGCCTTTTCACAACTCATCCAAGGATAGGGGTCGGAAAGCGGCGGATCGGAAACCACAGGATCGGGATCAATCGGATCCGAAACGTCCGGCGACGCACTCACACCCTGGCAATACGCCAGCTTGGCCTCAACCTTGGCTGAATAGCCGCCTTCGCCCGGAGCGTACCAACCGGTCTCGGAGTCCCTCTGCGCTTTGTCGGTTGTTACTGGGGGAGAAAAGCAAAAGAGCCCGCAATAAGCGGGGGCCTACGTCCAAGTTGCAACAGCAGATGGAGCGCGTGAGCCTTTTGCCACGCGCTAAACAGAAATTTGTGATGGAGATGATCGATACCGTCATACAGCAAGCATCGTAACAAGATGAAGCGCTGACCCTGAGTGCTACCAACACTCAGAGCCAGCTAACCACCACCCAACTAAACAGGAGTTGAGCAATGGCTAAAGACCATTCTACGGGCAAGCACCGGCCCATCAAAACCCTTAAGGATAATCAAGCCTCATCCCCACCCTGCCAAAACTGCGTCATCATTACCAAGACCATGGACACCACCGCGCTGGCACAATCCGGTTTCAGCGATCTGGGCGCGTTATGCCAGGCGATCCGCAGCGCCTGCGATA
>JBEVVS010000113.1:0-64045 GCA_040507005.1 Candidatus Thiodiazotropha sp. | reverse complement strand
GAGATGCCCATAGTTGTCGTTGATCTCTTTGAAATTATCTATGTCGATGAGCACCAGGCAAAAATTGGTGGCGTGATGTCGGTCCAACACCTCGCTGATCACGGTAGCGAGAGTCTGATCGAAACCACGCCGATTCATCACCCCTGTGAGTGGATCCAACATCGCTTCCTGTCTGGCATAACTCAACTCCTCCTTGAGCTTCTCAACCTCGTCAGTGGAACTGAGCAACTGGGTTTCGAATTGATTGGTCTCGGCAACTAACGAGCGTGTCTCGGCAATGATCGAAGAGACCGCTTGCATCACATTCTCTATCTTTTCACTTTCCGCCAATGTATCGATATGCTTTCTGATCTTTTCATTGGTCACCGAGGCCTTGCCAGTCAAATCGATCATGGTGCCTAAAGTGTGCGCAACGATATCCATCAACTCCTCTCTCAAATCCCTGAGAACCGCTTCATCACAAGCGCAGACATAGTGCCTGAAAAGTTTCCCGACGCTTTCATCCTGCCAGCCATACTCACTCTCCAGCAGCTCCTCCATACGCTTGTTGAAGGCGGGATCCTCGCCGCTGATATAGTGGTACGCGAGACTGAAGTTGACTGGGTTCAGAACCAGATCATGCTCTGTCAGATAGGCGATTGCGAGACGAAAAAGTTCTCCGGCTTTTTCTTTGGAACTTGGGTATGACCCCATCACTTGTTTATCTGGCGATTGTTTCATATCTACTGGTGATGATTTTTGTCTCTAGCGAATGAATGCGAAAATAGTTCCCAAATAATAAACCACAATAAAATAAGGTCTAATATGCTGGATTGACTGATGTTTTTGCCATCCTAGTAATCGGCATATTGCAAGTAATATTCAATCATTGATTATATACATTGTACGCCGCATTATCCTTAGATTTACACTCTGTAATTGTTACGAATCCGGGATCAATCACCAGTAGATGCATTGTCGGGTGCAAAGCCTCTGCGCAATGTATTCTCAGTCACATTTCTGGCCTGCAGGAATTGCAGCAGATAGTCCGGCCCTCCCGCCTTGAATCCCATTCCACTCAATCTGAATCCGCCAAACGGCTGTCGCTGCACCATGGCACGGGTTATTTTTCGGTTGAGGTAGAGATTACCCACCACAAACTCCCGTTTCGCCTGTGCCAAATGGGACGGCAGTCGGGAATAGACCCCACCGGTAAGCGCGTAGGCGGTATTGTTGGCGATGCGCAGGGCATCGGTGAAATCTGTCGCCCGCATCACCGCCAGTACAGGCCCGAAGATCTCCTCTTGCGCCAAGGGGGACTCTTCCTCCACATCCGTGAAGATCACGGGTTCAACGTAGTGACCCCGATCTGGTTGGCACTCACCGATGATGTATGGTTCTGCTGTGATCCTGGCGGTTTCGATACTTTGCATGATGCGTTGTTTTGCAGCACCACTGATCACCGGACCGATTCTGCTTCCTGGCTCTTTAGGATCCCCCATTCGCAGACTTTTTATCGCTTCCAACAAACGCGATACGAATCTGTCATGAATCGAATCCACACAGATCACTCTGGAGCAGGCGCTGCATTTCTGACCCTGATAACCAAATGCTGAATCGATGACACCGGCAACCGCATCATCCAGGTCCGCATCGGCATCGATTATGATCCCATTCTTGCCCCCCATCTCGGCAATCAGACGTTTGATATGACGCTGGCCCTCAGTGATCTGTGACGTCAGCCGATGAAGATGCAGCCCTACCTCCCTGGAGCCGGTGAAAGCGACAAAATGGGTACGCGGATCCCGCACCAAGGCTTCTCCGATCTCCGCCCCGCTACCCGGGAGACAGGTTACCACCCCTTCGGGGAGCCCTAGTTGCTGCAGCAGCTGACAAAAGTGCCAGGCCACCACAGGCGTCTGGGATGCGGGTTTGAGAATCACACAATTGCCGCAGACAATGGCGGCGGAGAGCATCCCCACGGGGATCGCCAGAGGGAAATTCCAAGGCGGCAGCACCACGCCGACACCCAGGGGCTGGTAGCTTAGATTATTCTCCTCTCCAGGCAGTGATGGGCTATAACCCGCTTCCAGCTTTCTCCCCCGTTCCCCATAATAGTGAAGAAAATCGATCGCCTCCGCCACGTCAGCATCCGCTTCAGCCCAACCCTTGCCCGCTTCCTTAACCTCCCATGCGGCAAACCAGTCACGTTGCTCGGTCAAGGCCTCGGCAATACGCTCGAGGTATTCCGCCCGCTCACTGAAACTCAAAGCACCCCAGCTGCGAGTGGCCGACTGGGTCTGGCGGAGCGCCATTTCAGCATCATCCGCGCCGGCACTGACAACCTTGCCGATCAATTGTGTCGGGTCAGCGGGATTGGTGGAATCGATGCTTTGCTCCTGTACAGCGATGTGGCCCGTTAACATCAACGGATAGCTTTTACCCGACGCCTTCTCTACGGACCTGATCGCAGCGGCAAATTTTTCACGCTCTTCCTGTTGGGTGAAACGATGCAGCGATTGATTGACAAACCCTGTCACTGTCGCCGATTCAGCCACCACCTTTGGCTTTGGAGGTTGTAATATCTGGGCGATATCCAGGCTCGGCAGCATGGGCAAAATCGATTGAGAAGAGGAGTTTTCCAACAAGCGCCTTACCAGATAGGCGATACCCTGCAACAGTTCACCAAAAGGCAGGTAGAGTCGTAATGTCAAATCGCGCTCGGTTACGAGCGGTTCCAAGGCGTCTGACATGCCATAGAGCATTTGAAACTCATAGTCCTCCGGGCCTCTTCCCGTTGACTGAGACAACGCCATGGCACAGGCAATACTGCGCAAGTTATGGGTAGCCACCGCCGGCCGTATCAGCCTTGATTCGAACAGCCGGACCAGGCAGCGTTCATAGCAGGCATCGGTATCCCCTTTGTTGGTCCATACCGGCATCGGCCACCCCTGCTGCAAGGCAAGCACGGTCTCCATATCCCAATAGGCACCTCGCACTAAGCGCACCATGACGGGTGTACCCCGCAATTCGACCCATGAGATGAAATCGGCAAGATCCTTGTCCGCGTCACAGAGATAGGCCTGAATCACAATCCCCAAACCATCCCAGTGGCGGAACGGCTCTTCCATGGCAAGCTGTTTGAAGAGCTGCAGGATGATCCCTTTATAGTCATACTGCTCCATATCGAGGGTAATGGTGAATCCCGCCGACTTGGCGGCATGGCAGATTGGTCGCAGGCGCTCGGCCAACTGACGAATACTGCCATCCGTATCCACTGCCGAAATTTGAGAATAGAGGGAGGAGACCTTGATCGAAAGGTTCAAATCACTCGCCAAAACGGCGGATTTCCCCCCCTCGGACGCCCTGGCGATCAGGTCGAGATAGGCCTGTTGATATACTTGGGCCTCCGCCTCACTCAGGGTTGCTTCACCCAACATATCCAGGCTTGCACGAATCCCCTTGCCATGCAGCTTGGCTACGCAACCGAGTATGCCATCAGCATCCTCCCCCGCGATGAAACGGTGGGCAACCTGCCGAATGGCAGTGCGGATCACCGGTGCCATCACTGATGGGAGTGAGAGCTTGGTGCTGCGTCTGATACCCCATGCAAGAAGCGGCGGTAAGCGACGATCGTCGATGGCGGAGAAATATTCCCTGAAATGGTTCACCAGCTGTGCATCGTCGGTGAGGACTGGAACGGTATCGACAAAGCGCAATCCCTGCAGGCGAAAGTGATCATCAGCCAGCAATTGGGCCAGCAGTCGATCGATCCATCCTCGAGAACGGGCTCCGGATCTCGACTGCATCTCAGCCCACAACTGATGACCAATGGTTTGAATGCGCTCTTCGAGCTCCCTATTCACTGAAGCCCCCCATGGAACAATTTATTCACCCTTCTGATGAATAACATAGAAGAAATAACAGGCGGGGGTAAGAGGTATTATCGATTCACATGGCGGGTATCGAGGCTCGGGTCAATTTGGAGAATCTCACCCCGCGCATACCACCTATCTTGGTGACCAGCTGCTCTATCTCGTTGGGTTTGCCCCGTACGATGATGGTTTCCAGGCAATGGTGGTGATCGAGATGTACATGGGTGGTACACAGGACATTGATATAGCTATGATGCTGAATATGGTTGATCTTCTCGGTCAAACCCCGTTGATGGTGGTCATAACTGATGGTCAAAACACCGTACACTTCTTTCTGTTCATCGGCCCACCGTTCCTCCACCAGCTTTTCCCTGATCATGTCCCGCACCAGTTCTGAGCGGGAAGCGTAACCCTGATCGATAAACCGTTTGTCCAGTTCATGTAACAAACCCTCGGGGAGGGATACGGTAACACGGGCAAGCTCGTTGTTATCTGTCATGACTCTGTCTACTCCCAATCGTGTACATGGGGGTGAGAATGGCTGATCGCACCGTGGCGATGCTGGTGTCGGTGCACCAGATTGGCCCGCTGTAACAGATCCATGTCGGCCAGTGCCTGCTTGACCGGACCGTCGAAGCAGAGCCTGCCTTGTTCATCCATGACAATACAGCGCTCACCCAATTCAGCGGCCATGCTCAGATTATGGGTAGTGATAATCACCGTTGCCTTTGTGGCAAGTAGATAATCCACCACCCAACCGCTGCTGCGTGGATCCAGGTTGGCGATCGGTTCATCGAGCAGCAGGCAATTTGGCTGAAGGGCGAGTATTGCAGCCAAGGCCACTTTCTTTTTCTCTCCACCTGATAGGCTGTAGGGCGGCTTATTCAGTAGGGATCGAAGGTCCAGACGTTCCGCCCATTGGTGAATCAACTGTTCGCTTTCCGGCATACCCAGTTGGCGCGGACCATAACCAATCTCGTCGGCAACCGTGGGATTGAAGAGCATCGCTTCCGGATGCTGAAAAAGCAGCACCATTTCACGTCGAAACCGATTCGCCCACGGGCCGCTGCGAACAAGTTGCCTGGTTACCGCATCACCTCTATAACGATAGCTTCCCGATGTGGCGAACAGGAGACCGTTCAACAATTTGAGCAGGGTTGTCTTACCACAACCATTGGCACCCAGCACTACCAGTTTCTCACCCGGTTCGACCCGCAAGGTTATATCCCTGATCACAGGGGGTCCGTCCGGCCAATTGAATCCGATCTCCTTCAGCTCAATCATTGAACACACCTCTGGATCGCATCCCCTGACTGATCTCTGTTGCGGCATGATGGGATTGCTCCACCACCGCTTCGGTCTGTGCCACCGCGAGTCTGGTGCGTTCAGCCCAGTTCGGCCTTTTCAGACAGCGACTTTCGAAAGCCGTCCGATAGTCATTGATCAGGCGGCTCATGAGGCGAATCTGGCCAGCCGCCAAGGTGGTCAGAAATACCAGTGTGGGTGAGAATCGCAAGGCATTGGCGAGATTGATCCTGGCGCTCAACCAAAACCCCAGCATCACCAGCAGCAAGACGCGGCTGTTGATCAACAACAGATAATCCATGCGCAGTTCATCCCGCATCAATCCAATCACCAGATAACCCAAGGAGACTGTTACATTGAACACCAGCATGGAGAGCAGCGCCTTACGCAGCAGACGCCAACGAAGTGATCCCGAGAACAGCACCACAGCAAACAGGCCGATCAACAGATAAAGCGGTTGGTGTATCAGGGTAATCACTACCACCGCGAACAGATAGAGCAGTAACCAGCGCAGATCACTCATGCCAACCAACCCCTCGTCTTGGCATAGCGCCACACGGCCAGGGTAAACAGCGCCTCTACCCCGCCAATCACCAGGTGCGGTATAAGGATCGCAGGTACCACTACCTCGGGACCGAAAGGAAAGAACAGGGGCGAGCCGTCATCCCGCTGTGCAATGGCCGGTTGAATGCCTAACACCACTGCAATCAACAGCGCGGGTAACACCACCGCCAGGAAAGCACCAACGGCAATGAATGGCAGCGGATATCGCTCACTCCGCCAGCCCATGAATAGGGTCATTGTCATGGCGCCGATAAGTCCGACGGCAAGGGCATTAACCGGTAGTGCGGTGATTCCACCAGCGCCAAACAGGAGTGCCTGCAGCAACAGCACCAGACTATAGGCGAGAAAAGCGAGCCTGACACCGAACAACATCGCCAGCATGCCGATCCCCACCAGGTGCCCGGTGCTGCCACCCGGCAATGGCAGCATGACCAACCCTATGACATAGGCCAAGGCCGTGATTACCGCCAAACGGGGTATGGTCTCCTCATCCAGTCGCTGTTTAAGCCCGCGTGCCGCCCATACCCAGCCCCCCCCTGCCAGTGCATAGGCCGGCAGGTAAAATTGTGGCGCGATAAAACCGTCGGGAATATGCATGATCAGCAGTTGCTATGGGTGAACTGCATCAATCTTTATTACGCTTCGCAAACAACATCAAGAAACCAAATCCGCTGAGTAGTACGCCTACACCCAAGATCAATTTCGTGAGATCTGAAGATCCATGCTCATGATGAGAGTGCACGGCCTCACCGGCAGTCAATTCAATAGTTCTGTCCACACCATGCCCATCCTCGCTGAATACCCGCAAACGCCACTGGGTGGAATCCCCGGGAATAAAGACCACTCTCCCCAATGCATCGGTTTGCCCCCTCTGGTAGGGTCTATTCACACCGACCACGGAGAGTTCATAAGCGGCGTTGGCCAGAGGTGTATCATCCTCATGCGCGAGCCAGATGACCTGTGCCTCCCGGCGGTCCATGGTCAATCCCACCCCATGGGACAAGGCAGCTGGCAGGTGGCTGATCAGGAAAAGCAGGAGAATCGATCGTATCTTATTGCTAGTTGCCATAGTATGAAGAAAATAATTTTTGTCATACCGAGTATGACACATCCACTCATACAGTGCAGCTATGAAATCTGCTCATCAGACCGTCCCCTGAAGATAGGCTTTGCGTTGCTTATCAGGAAACTTCTCAATGGCGTAGCGGAGCATGGTGCGGGGCATTTTTTTGTAGTGCACATTGAGGAAGGCCTGCTCAACCTCTAGATCCCGGTTGCCCACTTCCCGCAACATCCAGCCTACCGCCTTATGGATTAGGTCGTGGGGGTCGCCCAAAAGCTCATACGAAATCTTTAAAGTATCTTTATATTGATGTTTTTTAATGAAATATAGGGTTGCTATAATTGCCATACGGCGCTCCCACAGACTCCCTGACCTCGCCAACCCATGGAGCAAGCCTCTGTCCCTGTTTTCAAGATGCGGACCTAGAATATGATAAGCACTGCTGTCTACCAGATCCCAGTTATTGATGTATTGCGTGTTACTTAAGTAGTGCTCAACGATCGCTTCTCGCTGCAAATCGTTTCCAGCCTGGTATTTCAATACCATGATCAGCAACGCACACAGCCGCTCTTCATGATAGACGGAGCGCAAGGATAGAAGCAGCTGCTCAATGGTGATGTGGCGGTGCTGTTTGGCCTGCTGCCTGAGGACGGGGACTCGAATACCCAAAAAAAGGTCCCCTTCACCATATTCACCCTGCCCGGTTTTGAAGAAGCGTTGTGAATGCACCGCTACCGCCGGATCGCCTAACCTGCGCAATGCTGCATGCAAATTTTTACCGTTCATAGAGAACCCTGGTTTGCTCCATTACCTGTCTTAGGTATGTCTGCTCGACCTTGGTGATGGCCGGTTGTGAAAACAATTGTGAATCAACAACGGCGCAGCAATAAAACCCCAATAGAAATATGGTAGGATTTTCTCGCACTCACAACCAGGAGCAATAGCAATGGATCTACTGAAAAAGAATGTGGGTAAAACAGACCGTATCGTCCGCATCATTGTGGGCATTCTTCTAGTGGGAAATATCTTCTACGGCATACAGAGTCCAATCGGTTGGATTGGCGTCATTCTGTTGCTGACCGGCCTGTTCGCCATCTGTCCGCTCTATTCTGTACTCAGCCTGGATACCCGCTCCAGCGGTGAAAAGGTCGGCTTGAAATAGTCTTGGCTCAGCGGGCCAGCAATCGATCGAGTTGATTGGCGAATGCCTGCCTATCCGACTGGTTGAGGGCTGCTGGGCCTCCGGTTTGTATGCCACTCCCACGCAGGGTATCCATGAAATCACGCATGTTCAGGCGTTGGCGGATATTCTCCTCAGTGAAGAGATCTCCCCGTGGACTCAGGGCCAGGCAACCCTTTGCTATCACTTCGGCAGCCAGGGGGATGTCTGAGGTAATCACAAGATCCCCCTGGGTTACCTGCTGCACAATGTAGTTATCGGCGATATCGAAACCGGCTCCCACCTGAACCGTACGAATATAGCGGGAACCCGGCACCTGCAGCGGTTGATTGGCAACCAGGATCAGGGCAATATTTACCCGCTCTGCGGCACGATAGAGAATCTCCTTGATTACCTTCGGGCAGGCGTCTGCATCGACCCAAATCTGCTTAAGCTTCGTCATTTATGCTATTTAATCCTGCAAACTGTAATAAGCTATTGTAATCACTAGGCGAAACATTATACTGCTCCGCCCGGCTTTGCCTATCGCCGCCCATCCTTGCCCTCACCAGGAATTCTCGATGTCCGACACCAATGCTCACCCCGCCAGCTTCAGCGACTTTAACCTGCCTAGATCCCTGTTGAAGGCACTCGATGCGGTCGGCTACGAAACCCCCTCACCGATTCAGGCCCAGACCATACCCCATATGTTGCAAGGCCGGGATCTGTTGGGTCATGCCCCTACCGGCACCGGCAAGACTGCCGCTTTCGCCCTGCCTCTGCTCGCCAGGCTCAATACCAAACAGCAGCATGTTCAGATCCTGGTCCTTACCCCAACCCGGGAGCTGGCGATCCAGGTGGCCGAGGCCTTCCAACGCTATGCCGCCCACATCAAGGGATTCCATGTGCTGCCGGTGTACGGCGGGCAGGACTATTCCGGTCAGATTCGGCAGTTGAAGCGCGGGGTGCATGTGGTGGTCGGCACACCGGGAAGGGTGATGGATCACATGCGCAAGGGGACCCTCAAGCTCGACTCGATTCAGGCCCTGGTCCTGGATGAGGCGGATGAGATGCTGCGCATGGGTTTTATCGACGATGTGCAGTGGATCCTGGAACAGATTCCGGAACAGCATCAGACGGCCCTGTTCTCGGCGACCATGCCAAAAGAGATCCAGCGGATTGCCCGGCGCCACCTGGATAACCCCTGTGAGATCGCGATCAAGACCCGCACTGCGACAGCGGACACCATTCGTCAACGCTACTGGTCGGTGAGCGGCCTGCATAAACTGGATGCGTTGACCCGCATTCTGGAGGTGGAGACCTTCGATGCCATTATCGTGTTTGTCCGCACCAAGACCGCAACCACTGAATTGGCCGAACGCTTGGAGGCCAGGGGATATGCCGCCGCTGCCCTGAATGGGGATATGGTACAGAAGCAGCGTGAACAGATGGTCGAGCGCCTGAAACGCGGGTCTCTGGATATTCTGGTGGCAACCGATGTGGCCGCCCGTGGCCTGGATGTAGAACGGATCAGCCATGTCATCAACTACGATATTCCCTATGACACCGAGGCCTATATCCACCGTATCGGCCGCACCGGACGTGCCGGCCGCGTGGGTGATGCAATCCTGTTTGTCGCCCCCCGCGAGCGACGCATGCTGAGCGCCATCGAGAAGGCAACCCGACAAAAAATTGCATCCCTTGAGCTGCCAAGCAATGAGATGGTGAACAACAAACGCATCGCCAATTTCAAACAACGTATCAGCGATACCATCGCAGCCGGGGAGCTCGACTTCATGCAGAGTCTGCTGGAACAGTTTCAGCAGGAACACGATGTACCTGCACTGGAGATAGCCGCCGCCCTGGCAAAGCTATCCATGGGAGATCGCCCGCTGCTGCTGGAACCGGAACGGGAAAAACCCGCGTCCCGTGATAGGGCCACAAGAAAAACCAAGGACGGCAAAGAGAGACGACAGCGCCCACCCAAGGCACGCCCGGCCCAGGGTATGGAACGATTTCGTATCGAGGTCGGGCATCAACACCAGGTCAAACCCGGTAATATTGTCGGCGCCATCGCCAACGAGGCCGGTCTTGATGCCGAGCATATCGGGCATATCGATATCCATGACGATTTCAGCCTGGTGGATCTGCCGGCGGGTATGCCCCAGGATATTTTCCAAGATCTGAAGCGGGCCTGGGTATGCGGTCAACAGATGAAAATCGCACGCGTACAACAGCCGGAAAAGCGAAAAAAAGCGCCGCGTAAAGGCAAGAAACGAAGCAAATCTGCCTGACGGATAAATTTCTGTTATCATGCCCCTCTGCTGGGGCGCCTAGTCGGTTTGCGCCCAATACGATATTTGAGTCGTCAGAACACCTTGAGCCGTTCGCTTATCCCGTTTCTGGGACAATGCTTCCCGCTTGAAGAGAGACTTTTTTCAGCCTGAACCGGCTCCTGCGACAGTGATGCTGCCGCAATGAGGGCAAGACTGTTACGGAGCCTTTTCCATGTCATTTGAGAATCTCGGCCTCTCGGCCGAACTCCTGCGCGCCGTTCGCGAGCAGGGTTATAGTCAACCCACACCTATTCAAAGGAAGGCAATACCTGCCATCCTCGCTGGCAAGGACATCATGGCCGCGGCCCAGACCGGGACCGGAAAGACCGCCGGTTTCACCCTACCGTTACTGCAGCTACTGACCAGCAGACCCCAATCCGACGGTCAGCGCCCGGTGCGGGCGTTGGTACTGACCCCTACCCGGGAACTGGCCGCACAGGTCGGCGATAGCGTGGAAACCTATGGACGACACACGGGATTAGCTGCAGCCGTGATCTTCGGTGGCGTTAAGATCAATCCGCAGATAGCAAAACTACGTGCAGGTGTCGATATTCTGGTGGCCACCCCAGGCAGACTTCTGGACCACGTGAGTCAAAAAACGGTGGACCTTTCAGGGATAGAGATCCTGGTACTCGACGAGGCCGACCGCATGCTGGATATGGGCTTTATCCACGACATCCGCAAGATACTGGCACTGCTGCCGGTCAATACCGCTCGCCAGAATCTGCTCTTCTCCGCCACCTTCTCCAGCGATATCAAAAAGCTGGCAGGCCGGCTGCTGGATCACCCCGAACTGATAGAAGTCGCACGCAGAAATACCACCGCAGATCGTATCAAACAGGTGATACATCCAGTGGACAAGCGGCGTAAACGGGAGATGCTGAGTCACATGATCGGCTCGCAAAACTGGCGTCAGGTATTGGTCTTCACCCGTACCAAGCATGGTGCAAACCGTCTCGCGCAACAGTTGCAGCGGGATGGTCTGAGTGCTGCGGCCATTCATGGCAATAAGAGCCAGGGGGCTCGCACTCGAGCACTGGCCGGTTTTAAGGCCGGTGAAATCCGGGTTTTGGTGGCCACCGATATCGCCGCACGCGGCCTGGATATCGACCAACTACCCCATGTTGTGAATTATGAGTTGCCGAATGTCCCGGAGGACTATGTACACCGCATCGGGCGCACCGGCAGGGCCGGCAATGAAGGAGAAGCCATCTCACTGGTCTGCGTGGATGAGCTCAAACTGCTGAAGGATATTGAGCGGCTGACAAAATCATCGATTCCTCAGCTGGTCATCGACGGTTACGCACCGGATCCGACCATCCAAGCCGAACCGATTCAGAAGGGAAGAAACGACAAGCGTCATACTCAGAACAATAAAAATAAGCATGCTGCAAAAAACCGGGGCAGCACAGATAAAACCAACGCCGCCAAAAACACCGCCAAGAATAGTGCGAAGCAGTCAGAGACAAAGGCGTCTCACAAACATAAACAGCGAAAACAGAGTGAAGCTGGATCCAATTCCACACACCGGCGTTCACGCAACAAACGGGGTAAGGAGGTCGCTGCGCTGTTGGGCGGCTGATTCCCTGCCCTTCTCGTATGCCGGCCTGAGAATCGCTGACAGGGCCCCGGATCCACCATGGCTGACTAGAATATATCTATATATTTTAATTAGTTAGATCAATCAATGTGGATTCTTGTTGCTGTCCAAGGCGGCCCTGCCATGTTTCTCGTTCAGGCAGGATCAGGATAGGGTTTGCATTTCGCTAGCTGGAGAAGTATTGTGGGCACACTCTGCGATCTATGCCCTGCCTATAGCGCCTCATATTCGCTGCCTCCTTACAGATGTCACCGAATCGATCAGCATAGCGTCTGCTAAGATTCGTGGATAAGGTCCATCCAAAAAGGCGGACGTAAGTGAATTTTATTTGAGGTATTTGACAGATGTCAGAAAGACAGACAGGAACCGTAAAATGGTTCGACAGTGGTAAGGGTTATGGTTTTATCGAGCGCGAGAACGGCAAGGATCTATTCGTCCATTTTCGTGCCATCGCTGGTGAAGGACATCGTTCTTTAGAAGATGGTCAAAAGGTGGAATTTACCGAGGTTGAGGGCAAGAAGGGTCCGCAGGCTGATAACGTAGTTCCCCTGTAAGCCGTTTTTCTCCCGTTGCCATTCACTTTGGCATCCTGTCATTCCTGCGAACCAACGGGCAATATCCGTACAAGGATGCACGGATTGATCTTTCATCACTCTTCATCAGGAGTAGGTCAATGATTACCCTATCGGTTCGCGGTCTTCCAAGATCGACAACAGAAGAGAGCCTGACGGCGCTGTTTACAGAATTCGGTGTCGTGCGTTCCCTCAAAATGGCCAAGGATCTCTTCAGTGGTGACTGTAAGGGTTTCGCCACTATCGATATGGAGGGTCACGAAGCCAGGGCCGCTATCGCCGCGCTCGACGGTAAGGACCTCAGCGGCAGCATAATACGCGTCGGTCCGGACAAGCCAAGAAGGGGAAAGACCAGAAAACGCCGCTAAAAATAGCCATCGGTCAAGGTCAGCATGAAATTGACCAGATCGGCTCGATCCTGATCGGACAGACCTAAGCCAATAAACGTACCCGCATTCATTTCAGCCGCGATATTATCCTCATTCACTTCAGGAGTGATGAACAGGTTTGCAACCTGAATATCATAGTGCAGCACTGTCTCCTCCAGCGTTGCATAGACGCCATTGTGCATATAGGGCGCGGTCAACTCCACATTACGCAGGGTTGGCACCTTAAACTTACCCCGTTCGCTTGTTCTATCTGATTCTGCAATCGCACTGCTGGCGCCAAGGCCATCGTCGACAAACGAATTATCGGCCAGGTAGGCAGGATTGTTCACATTCACCGGCGTGCCGATATTGTAATAACGGAAGTTGCTAAACAGAGAGGATTCCGGTGTATCCCCCACCGTATGGCAATTTGCACATTTAGTCACCTCGGCATCCATGAAGAGATCGAAACCTCGCTGTTCCGAAGCGCTTAATGTGTAGTTACCCAGCAGATAGGCATCGAACTTGGAGCTGAAGCTGTTGACCTCGGAGGTTGCTTCAAATGCTGCAATCGCAGTTGCTATATTGTGATAGGCGGTTGTTGTATCACTGAATGCGTCCGCACCGAACAGGGCAATGAAATCCGCGGCATACTCAGCATTTTGCACCTTTGCCACAACCTCGGCTGCGGATGCGTTATTCATTTCCACCGGGTTGAGGAAGGGGCCCTTGGCCTGCTCAATCAAATCGACGGCACGCCCATCCAGAAACTGTCCACCCTGGTACTTTGAGTCTGTCTCCGGGGTCTGATCCTGATCCGCGACCTCAGCAAAAGCGGGTGAAAAAGCGGCATACGCAGCCGTTGGCGCATTGCGATCACCAAAGGCGCCACCCACCGATCCCTCCGAAACGGGAGCGGTTACACTGACCCTGGGATCGGCAAAACCATTTGACGGATCGTGACAAGAGCTACATGCCTGGTTACTGCCGCTGGAGAGATTGGTATCGAAAAACAGCTTCTTCCCCAACTCAGCCAATGATGTAGTGGATGTATTCGTGTTGTCACTGTTATCGCTGCCATCACCACCACCTCCTCCACATGAGACAACCAAACACCCTATCAATGCAGCAATTCCAATCCTATGTAATCCCATGACGCTATGACTCCAAAGTTCGCGTAATAATCTCTTGGCCTGAATGAGAGTCGGACATAGAGGGATAGTGTGGACTTGATTTTGATCAAGAATTGAAGAATACGGAGTAGATGAGCAGTCAGAATGGGGAGTCTGTCACACCAGCCGAATGATTTTAGGAAACTAAGGATTGCCTGTTTTCACACGAATCAGAGACCGCGGGTCAATCGCGTTATTGTAAAAACTCTACCCGAAGATTGACACGGCGGTTTTCAGCACGCCCCGTAGGGTCCGAATTATCAGCCACTGGATGGGCATCCGCATAGCTCACAGAGCGTAGATGTTTTGCTGCAAAACCCTGATTCAGAAGAAAGCGTGTCACTGCATTGGCACGAGCCGCAGCCAGTTCCCAATTCGATTCGAACCTGCCACCCAGGATCGGTCGATCATCGGTATGACCTTCCACGGCGATGTCAGCCTCACCAATTTCCTGCAAAGTCATGGCGAGCTTTTCCAGAATAGGATAGGCCTCGTCAAGCAGTTCAGCCTTACCCGAATCGAAAAGTATCACATCAGCGATTTCCAAGGAGATGCCCTGGTCTCTTTGCACCACTGTTACTTCGTCCTGAAAGCGATCCTCAATCGCTGCAACCAATCGTGCTTCTGCATCGTTAACCTGTCTAGGCTCATCAACCACTGGAACAGGTTGCGGTTGTTGTACTTCTAATGTCGGTTCGTCGCTGGGAACAGCCTCATAGGTGGCTGCCATCCGGCTATCCTCATCTGTTGTCTGCAGATGTTGCACTGCCATCTGCCCCAACAGCACAACGAGCATGGCCAGTATGACGCTCAATACATCCACATAGGTCAACAGCCAACCACCATCATTTTCTTCGACTTCCCAGGCATACCATGCACTGGCGTCCAGCTCCCCTGCCGCAGCTGGCTTATGGTGCATCTGTCTCTTTCCGTTGGTGGTTGTCATGGGATCATGCGGCGCGCTGGTCGGGATTGGCAATAAGCTGTAACTCATGGGCCGCCTGTCGCATATCCTGTCTGGCATTTACCTCATCCATCATCTCCTTGATCAACTCGGCATGTTGCCTGTCGCATAACATCATGACTGCCTGCAGATGGGCGACACGGCGCGTGATCAGCTGTCTGCCACGCTGCTCCAGCTTACTGGCAAGGGGCTTGAACACCAGATTCGCCAATACCAGACCATACACCGTGGTCAGCATGGCAAACCCCATGGCAGCACCGATAGAAGCCAGGTTTCCGGAACCCAGGCCAAACAACATCTGTACCAATCCGAGGAGTGTCCCAAGCATACCGAATGCAGGTGCATAGCCACTCATGGCACGCAGCATCTCGGCGGGACGACGCAAGTGATCCCTGTCCTCGGCAATCTGGCGCTGCAGGGTCAGTGTTACCTGGTCACGGGGAAATCCGTCCAGCACCAGCTGGGTGCCCCTGCGCAGTAGTGGTTCTGATATTTGCTGTATTACCGCTTCTGCCGGCCGGATTTCGCCGCGGCGGAAGTAATTTGCCGCCTGCAGAAAGCGTGAAAAACCCTCATCGTCGTCATCCATGCTGGCGGACGGATGGCGAAAATCGGCAACCAACTGCCAAAGCATCAGCACGGAGTTGAGGGAATGGCTCATGATCGCTGTCAGCAGGGTACCGCCCACCACCAGCAAAAGACCGGAAATTATCGCTATCAGCCCGGAACCCGGGGCTAACAGCTGAATACTCACAGATACCAGTACTGAGAGTGATAGCAACCCTATCCAAAGCTGTGTAACCAATGCCGTTCTCCTGTCGAATATGCCATTGTCTAAACAACAGCAAATAACAGGCCAAGTATCCCTGTGAAGCTTTGTTACCCTGTGCGGTAAATCCCGTCATCGCCCTCTAAAACAGGGTAGATTGGATGCGGTTGACATGGACTGGACTGGTAACAGATGAAATACGGAACACTCGCTACCTCGCTGTCGTTCATTGTGCCGCTCTTGCATGGCGCGCATGCCTCGGAGATCAACATGAACCCGGGATTGTGGCACTGGACCGCCGTCCTGGAGAACCCCGGCATACCGATGCCGCTGCCTCCCACCACTTATACAACATGCATTACCAAGGCAAACTTTGTACCCAAAGAGAGTCAATTAGGACAGGCCTGTGAAACCATCGATCTGAAGACGCAAGGGGATAAGGTCTCATGGAACATTAGCTGCACACGATCGGTCGGCGTCACTAAAAGTCATGGAAGCATTACCTATCATGGAGATACTGCAGAAGGGATCATCAATGTTGATCTGGGCGGGGTTGTGATGAGTTCGAAGGCAACAGGAAAACGATTAGGGCCGTGTAAACAGTAACATAAGGGTGAAAAAGCTGCGCCAGATGTGGTAAATTCCTCCCACATCTTATCCATACCTTGCCAAGGTTATTTAGAGTGCTCGCGGCACATTGAACAGCGAAGACCATATTTCACCTAAACAGGATCGTCAGGCAGCTGGATATCGCCGATTTCTCTACCCCCTCATCCTCTTGCTGGGATTGCTACCTATGCAGCGTCTGGCTGCTGACACCCCCATCCCGATAGACGAGTTGCTGAAGCGGAGTTACCTGGACGATTACCACAGCAATGTTGTGTTCGGTTACCGCATCGTCACTGAGACCGAACGTTACGGCGCCCGCTATTCCGGCAATCGGCTGCGTTGTAGCAATTGCCACCTCGATGCAGGACGCAGACCCGACGCCATGCCCCTCAATGTAGCGGGTATGTATCCGAAGTGGCGGAGTAAAAACGGCCGTCGCAATGGCATAGGGTTGCGCATCCGGGAGTGTTTCGTCTATAGCCTCGACGGCATCATGCCCCCCCGAGGACTCACCCGAGATATTGGCTGTGGCAGCCTACATCTCCTATATTTCCCATGGCGAAGTGATTGGCGAAGCGCCACCCGGCAGAGGTGTGCCAACCTTGCCGGACACGGGCTATGATCCGAACCCTGCCAGCGGCAAGGCGATCTATGCCACTCATTGCGCACAATGTCATGGAAACGATGGCCACGGCATACCGGGCATTCCCCCGCTGTGGGGTATGGATGCCTACAACAAAGGTGCCGGCATGGCGAATATCAATAAAGCCGCAGGTTTCATTTGGGCGAATATGCCTCTTGGCCAGGAGCGCACCCTCACCCATCAGGCAGCACTGGATGTGGCGGCATACATCAACATGCAGATCAGGCCGGGAGATCCCCGGCGTAGCAAACTACTTAAACTCTTCGAATCTATATCCGGACTGGTGGAATAGATCAATCCCATTCAACAGAGACAAGGTTAGACCATGGAAATAAGGTAGATCAGCTCAAATGTTAGCGTGATATGAAATATCTGCGACTGTTGTCGGAGGTTATTCCATGGAGGCCAAATCAAGCAGGAAAGCTGAATCTATCCACAGAGGCATTTGCCGCTGTTGTGGCTGCCATATTGGTTATACCCCAGGGCATCACCTTCGCCTATCTCGCTGGACTGCCACCTGAGTACGGCATCTATACATCGATTTTCGTTACCCTGTTTGCCAGTCTGTTTGGTTCAAGTTCAATGCTGGGTGGGCCGAACACTGCGGTTGCCATATTGATCGGTATCGCGGTGGCGCCTTACGCAGGTCGTGGCAGTCCGCTCTATATCGACTATGTGATCCTGCTCAGCCTCATGGTTGGACTGATTCAACTGTTTATCTGGTTAGTCAGGGGTGGAAAATATTTTCAATATCTAAGCCCGGCCGCGATAACCGGGATCACCGTTGGTGTGGGAATCATTCTTGTGCTCTCGTCCCTGGACGGCATCTTGGGACTGCCCCCTTCGGGGACCCTGTTCTTCTTCGAGAAACTCTTTATCATGGCTGATGATTGGCGGACATTGATCAATCCCTACAGCTTTTTCATCGGTATAACAACAGTCATCGCAGGTACCATTGCCAAAACCAGGTTCCCCCGCTATGCGATTTTGATTGCCATGGTTGTTGGCTATGTTACAGGGCTGCTGCTGATGGGCATTTTTACCCAGGTCGATACTGAAATAGAGTTGCTGGGCCGCATTCCTTTTCAAGCCCTGCCCATCTCAAGCCCAAAAATCGAACTCGAGTATCTGCTGGTGGGATTCGCCATGCTGCCCAACGCTATAACCATTGCGCTTATCGGTATGGCCCAATCCATGGTCATCGTCAAACGCCTTCGCAGTGATACCGACCAATCGATCAATGTGGACAAGGAGGTATTTGCCCAAGCGATAGCCAATACACTTGCCCCCTTCTTTTCAAGCTTTGCCGGCTCAGGCAGTTTTAACCGCACCGCGTTGAACCTTTCGTTGGGTGCAGCAACACCGCTGGCCGGCATACTCTCCGCATTCGTGGTGTTTATTCTGATCGAAATACTTGGCGCTCTACTCACCTATATGCCGATGCCGGTCATTGCCGGCACACTGATGCTGGTGGGAATCGGCATGATCAAACCTGCGGAGATCAGCCGTCTGTTTTCCTGGACAGGAGAACTGCTGGTATTTGTTACAACACTGTTCGGGATAGTGTTCCTTGGTCTGCAAACGGGACTTATCATCGCATTCATTTTATCGGTTATCCTGTTTGTACTATCCGCTTCAAAACTTGATATAAGCATTAAGCAAGGCGATGAGTCGATACAGATCCGAGTCGAAGGTCATCTGTTTTACGCTTCAATCGATCAACTGAGCAGTTTGCTGAAACACCATCGCTACGACAACATACTTCTCGATTTGAGTGTTGTCTCCTACATGGATCTATCTGCCACAGAGGCTTTGGCCAAGGATCTGCAAAAACGCGACGCCAAGGAGACAAGCTTTGTAATCGTACTCACTTCGCGCAAGCTGCTTGACCATTTCGAGCAACGCCTGGAAGGTGTGCCAGTGGAGTTTGTCTACCAGCCGTCAAACTAGTTCATATCCATCATCTGGAAGCTTATTGACGACACCGCTCAGTCGCCGGTGACGGGTATCAACCAGATATAACCCAACTGTGCCATCTGCTGTTCGATCCATCCGGCCCGCTCAATAATGTAGGGTGTCGGAGGCTCTGCCTGGTAGTGCCAGGGATTAGGTAGTAGTGCTGCCAATCTGGCCATCTGGTTCACCGTCAAGCGATCCAATGGTCGCTGGTACCAATACTCGCTGGCGGCGGCAACCCCATAGATACCCGGGCCGAATTCAACAATATTCAAGTAGACTTCGAGAATCCTCTCCTTGCTCCACATCAGCTCAAGCAGAAGCGCGAGCCCTCCCTCCAACAGCTTGCGGCTCCAATCCCTTCTTTGCCAGAGGAAAAGATTTTTGACTGTCTGTTGAGTCAGGGTGCTGGCACCACGTAATGCCCTACCTCTTTCTGCATCTCTGAGTACCTGTTGAACTGCATTGAAATCTATACCCCGGTGATGGGGGAAGTTCTGGTCTTCTGAAGCCACCACCGCGAGCTGCATGGTTGTCGGTATATATTCCAGGTCCCACCATTCATGCAGTGATTCTATTCTGTAGTCGAGGGGAGGATTGAACTCTCGCTGAAGTTTCCACGACCATGTTGGTGGATCCACATAACGGAGTGTCAGTATCACAGTAAACAGCAGGGTAAAGGATGCGATGAGCAGCAGAAAGATCCATCTTAACAATCTCTTATAAAACGGTGAACGGCGATCTTTTTTTTTCTGTTTTCGGGGCATGCTGTAACTGTGGACTTGAAGGGTGCAAGGCTAGAGCAGATGTTTGCCATCAAACAGATCATATTCCATCGAGATTGGGTCGATCCCTTCGATACAGCCCAGATTGACCCGAAAGTGTCCGGGAAACCTGGCTGTCTCATGAAAGGTGTAGATACCGCAGCGAGTACAAAAGTAGTGCTTGGCTGTCTTGGCGCCAAACTGGTAGAGACCCATTACACCCTCTTCAGCCTGAATACTGAGTTGCTCTTGGGGAATCGCCTGTGGGGTCATCATCGCACCCTTGCGGGTACAAATTGAACAGTTACAACGCAACCCTTTTTCAATCTTATCCCCACTGAAGGAGAAGTGGACAGCCCCGCAATGGCAACTGCCTTGATAGTACTCGTTCATGATTAAATTCCCTTGATTTCTGATGTTTTGATAACACTTTTTTGCCCCCATGGGAACCACCCCTTTATCTGTATGGAACCAAGGCGACAAATCAGAATAAAAGCCTTAAGGCCCCAGATATCCAAGTGGAAGTAAAAAAAATCAAAGAGAAACAGGAAATACCATAACAATTTCGCTGATTAACCAGGAATTTACTGTCATAGCGCCATATAGAGTTGTCGATTCCCTGCATATCGGCGTCTGGCAGAGATATTTCCTTACATCCAATCTGTTAAATGCGAAACCCTGCCCTGCTATAAATCAGGCAAGTGATGCAAGGGGCAGCGACAGAGTGGAAGTGCGATGATCTCATTACCCAGTGGCAAAGTGGCCGGCATAAGCAACATACGTGCGCGTTACCACGCTATACGGCTCAATCGTGAAGTCAGGCCCGATGCATCTCATCGTGATTTGTATGGTTTTGTGGATATCGTTGTCAAACCCGATCGACTGAAAGGCATACCCTATCAACCCTCCTTTCTCTTTTCCGGTTATACCCTTGCAGACCTGCCCTTGACCGGCTGGTCAGCAGAAGACCGCGGGAACTTCGATTCATGGCTGCGACAGGAGCAGCAGACCAGGGAGATCGAACAGGTACGAAAACGTGTAATCGGTGATGAATTCAGATTGACAGAGAAGGAGTATGACTACCCAAAGCGGCTCTACAGTTGTCTGCAGAGGAAGCTCGAACAGGTTTCGATGACCCGTGCTTCACCGGAACAGTGGCGGCGTACATTGTTGAATATGACCCGCTCCGGTATCCGTAAGGAGGAGATCAGCTGGTCCGGACTATTAACATTTCTGGATAGCATGGAGAAGGATGCCACAACCATCACCCGGCAGCAGCTCTTAGCCCAGTTGGATTTCTCCCTGATCCGGCTGAGTCTGACCAATGAACTTGTTACCGATCATGTCAGCGAGCTTGAGTTCACCGAAACCCCCACATCGAAACTGATCAACCACTCAATTACACCCAGGACAATAGCCGAGCCCAGTGAGTGTTGTGTACTTCGTTATGTGGACCCTGTCCACTACTACAAGGTCGGCTATCTAAAAAAACAGAAAAGCCGGGATAATCCCAACGCCTTGCAAAAGTGGTTTGCACTTGACTCAATGGGTAATCCCATTGGTGATGACGATACCAATCAACATCACTATCAGACCAAGGAGCAGGCCTTCTCGGCAGCCAGTCGCCATGCGCTTCAACATTTAGGCATACCCGTCGATTACTCTCACTATGGCCGTTATGAGCATAAAAGTCTGTATGGCGGCAGCGACTACCGGGAGTGGCTGTTGACCCTACCCGATTATCCGCTTTCCCATTTCACCAGTCACTACTACGCCCGCAACCTGCTGGTACACTTTCGTACCAAACAGCGTACTGATATTCATGGCAGGCGTTTACTCTTCATTGAGGAGATACAGAGCGATTGGCACCAGACCGGGGCCATGTACGGCTACCAAAACCGCTGGCCCGGCAGAGTAACACCTGCCCCTTTCCGCAAGGAGTGGCTTGGTTTGGCACTGAAACTCCTGCTGATCCATGCCGCAGAACACGATATAGATGGCATCGCCTGGACACGAGGCGATATCCAGGAATCTCACTATTTTAAAAAACTCTCCACTGTCAAACGACTCTATGACAGTGAGATACCCAGAGTATTGGGACGACTCTGTACAGGGCTGGATCTGTCAATCGAGAACACCAGGATCTCCACCAAAGAGCCGCACCTGCATATAGCCCGGCACTGGGACAAGTGGTTCTTGACCAACGAAACGGGCAGTTTCTATACCCGTCCCCGTTATACCCAACAGGAAGCGATGCAGGTTATGTCGAGACACTGCAAGCAGATCGACTTGGAAGTACCCGTATTGATTCTTACCCAGGCGGCGAAAGCGCAAATAAAGAAAAGGGGTTTTCCCCTATTTGGTGAAAAAGAGAGCTAGGCTCTCAAAGCCGATTGATGCTTCCCTTTTGCGGTAACTTCCGTATCCAAGGCTTCTGAGATTTCAGCCCTTCCGGAAGACCTTGCAGTGCTTTTGCGGCATCTGAATAGGTATCATATATGCCATGCAGGAGGATATGCCATTCCTTCCCCTCGCGATCGGTCGTGATATAGGCGAGTTCCCCCTGCAAGTTATGTTTGCCGGCAAAAGCAGCGATTGCCGGTTTGTTGGAAACACCGATCAACTGAATAGTATAGCCACCACGATTTCGCAACGCCTGCCAAGCATCGGTCGCTATTGGTTGCTGTTGCACGGACTCTTGTGCTTCTTGCTGCGGCGCTTGCTCTGGAGCTGCCACCTGCTCGACGGTTACAGGCGTCTCCGTTTGGCTGTCGGGTTGCACAGGCGCTTGTTCGTCAAGACGTTCTAACTCAACCAATCGCTGCTCAATCTCCTGTTGCTTTTCTATCAACGCCTCAACAATCAGCGAATCGGAGTCATCCTCCTGCTTGTCGGTTGAGGCGTTGATCAGATTCTCAACTTCGGAGCGGGTCAAATAGTTCTCACTGACGCGCATCAACTCCAGAGAGACATCACGCTCGACTCCACCGAGCTGACTGGAAAAGTACTGGTAACCCAAAAATGCGGCCAGCAGCAGTAATCCCAGCAGCCCCCCTAATGCCATGGCGTGATAGGTTCTGCTCGAGCGGGTCTCTTCCACCTGTTTGCCGAGCAGACCAAGTCGTTGTGTCATCTGTTCCGACTCGTGCTGGCGCTTATCATACTCAGAGGTCATTGCCTCGAGAAAGGTCTTCTGTTTGTCATTCTGCTCCAACAATACCTGATGATCTGTCCTGAGTTCCGTGATCACATCGGTGTGGGTACGATTGCTTTGCTCCTGGAGTGCCAGCCGTTTCTGGTTCTCGGATTCCATGTCCAGCAGTTTATTGTGCTTGGATTCAATCGTACCGAACTGCTCTTGCAGGGAGGCCTCCAGGTCATCGAGTCGCTGGGTCAGCCCCTCATTCAATCCGGATTGTTCCGCCAGTTGAGCCAATGCCGTTTTGACCCGCTCCTGCATGGAGTCCAATCCCAACTCGCTCAGTTCGCGAATCTCCTTTTGCTCTTGCTCAACTGTAGATAGCTGCTGTGCGATCCCTGTCTGTCTCTGTTCTTCCTCTTGTTGCGCTTGCTGTAAGGTATCGAGACGCTCGTTAAGCTTGCTGTTGTTCTCTTTCAGGTTGCCGGCATCCTCTTGCAGGGTAGCCACATTCAACTTCAGATCTACGCCATGTCTGCCCTGCTCTGTCACCTCTTCTGCCACATTGGCCAACTTCAGCAAGTGCTCCTGGGCACTCTCCTCCTGTTCCTTCAACTGACGTTCGGTGATGATCAATCGCGCCTTGACCTCATCGAGTCTGATGTTGAGATCACTGTGCGTGTTAGCGAGGGCCTGCTGCAATTGTTCCCGATTCTCCGCTTGTTGATCGAGATTGGTAGCTATGGAGCCTAACCAATCTGCTGCTTCCTGCTCATCGGTATCGATTGCCTGCAACTTGGTTTGCAGCTCGTTGATCTCCTGTTTCAGCTGCTTAACCGTCTCCTCAAGGTCCGTCTTTTGCTGCTCCACCGCAGCTGTGATCGATGCCAATGGATCCGCCTGACTCGCCTGCTGATCGATGTAGCTCGAAAGTCGCAGATCGATGCTCGCCAGGCGCTCTTCCAAACTGCGACTGTCACCGGACAAATCACTGCTCAGCTTATCGATCTGTTGATGCAGAGACTCCTGCTTGGTTGCCTGTTCGTGAACCGCGCCATCCAGGGATTCGAGGCGGGTTGTCAGCTCACCGCTCTTTTCAGTCAACAGGGATTGCAGATCCCCTTCTACCTTGTCGAGCTTCTGCGCCAGGTTCGCAAGCTGGGAGTGATCGGCATTGGATACCGGTTCGAGATCCCTCACCAGGCCCTCTAACCTGGATAGGCGATTCTCCAAGACTTCACTGTTGCGGACCCTGTCTTGCTGCTGACTCTCCAATCTGGCACCGGTCTCACCGATACGATTGGAGAGTTCCAAAAAGCGGCGTTCCAACTCCTTCTGTTGTCCTCCCTTCTCATTGACCTGGTGTCTGAGATGTTCGATATCGTGGCGCAGGGGTTGAGCGCTCTCATGCAGCAGTTGTGAGACATCCTGTTGCGGGCTTTTCTGTTCTGTTAAATCCTGCGTCAGTTTTTGACCCAGTTCAGCAATATCGTTCTGCAAGCGCTGGATTTGCGACTCATGCTTGGAATCACTGACCAGAAGCTCACTGCCACTCTCCTCGAGGCGTCGGATATGGGTCAGCAAATCAGCCACATCGCGGCGGAGGTCATCGGTATTGTTCGCGACAATGTTGGTGGATTGAGTGTCACTCTCCAACGCCTGCTTGAACACCTGATGCTGTTCGCGCAGTGACGCCAACTCTGTATTCAAATGGTCGATGTGTTGTTGCGCCGGACTGGTTTCTTGCGTGGAGACAGCCTCGGATGCCTGCAGCTGCAGAGACCCCAATAAGCTACCGAGGGCCTCTTCCTGCTCGATCAACTGCTCGATCTGTGACTGCATCTCTTGCAGGCGCTGTTGCAAGGCCGAATCAGCCTCACTCAGCTGGTCCAGTTGCAAGCCTTGATTGAGCTTGTCGTGGGAAACCCGATTGAGCCGGTTGTTCAGATCGGAGAATTGGTCCACCAATCGCCCGATTCTGACCGCGAGTTCTTTTTTCTTGAGCTTTTTCTTTTTCACCGGCTTTGCTGAGAGACAATCTTAAACAATGTTTCTATCTCAATAAAAAATCAGGAATTATCTCTTTATTTTTAGCATAAATTCAGTCAGGTTGATACCAAATGCATCGATTTTTCATATAAAAACCACTCTATGGAGCACTCTTGCCAATCCCATTGAATGTACGGCCCCCACGGCTCATACAGAAAAATAGTCGCTCTGAGTTCAACTGTTGTACTAACCGGCACAGGATGATCGACTACTTGTAAACCCTATCGGTAAGATTTAAAATCCCACAAAAATAAAATTCAACCAAGGGAGCAGGATAATGGATCTGACTAAGCATTTGTTAATAATAGGGATTCTAGGATTTTTCGGTACCGCAAACGCCTTGCCGATTTTCAGTCACAGCGTCGATAGCCTGGGTCTCTACACCGTCAACGCAGATGGGGCCGCCGAACCGATCGGTCTTGCCGGATTGAATGTGGATAACATCAGTGGTACGGCGCTTGGCAGCGATTATGGTATTAACTACGCAGATTATTTTTCAATCATTGACGCCAACTATGACAACCTGCTCTCTTTCACCTTCACCAATAGCAGTAATCTGACAGCATTAACCGGCTCTGCGTTTTATAACGACGAATCGTTTGAGGCCTTTGAATATACCCTTGTTGCTGAGGCCGTGAATCCTCCCCTACCCGAAGTCCCGATCACCCCCGATGTCCCGAGCACACCGGACCTGACGCCAACACCTAACGTACCTGAACCCTCCACCTTCCTGCTGTTGGGTGTGGGTCTCTTAGTGCTTGGGGTAACTCGCTTTGGCCGAATCAAGTCGTAAATAAAAAAATCCAATCAACCGGGCTGAAGGGAGACTTTGGTCTCCCTTTTTTCGTTAGTTTAAAAAGAGCGCCCTTCCAAGGCACAACACACAGGGTGAGTCAGGACTCATATCTATCTTCGATAGCTATGCCTTTTTCATAGTCTGCTATATGCAGGATTTCCGCTATCTGTTTGTGATACGCCGTATCCGATGGCCAGTAGAAAACATCCCCGGTCTCTTTCTCTTCGATCCACCTGGCAGCGCCTTCGCTAGATCGGGTAATCAGCTCTTTGATCTTAGCGTTAGAGGGGTTTCGATAAACGATCATATGCCTGCTCCTTCCGCCGTATCTGTTTCTTGAATCTTATTATCCCAACAGCGCGAAGGGCGAAATAGTAAATAATACCCATCGGATCTGTTAGTTAGTGCACTCTCAAATCACATTGACAGAGATTCACATACACTACCCAAGTTTGTGGATAACCCTCATGCACATATAGGCAGTTCTACCCATTGTCAAAATATTTCAGTTCTTCTATACAAAAATAATTACCTTTACTTGAAGGCCTATGGCGGTAACCGCGCAAAGGCGTTTACCGCTTGGTTTTTCACGTCATTTCAAGGCTGTAACATTTGATTCACGATTGGGCATATGTGTAACACCCTTGTCTATTTCTAAATGGAGACTCATGGAGGGGGCATGTATAGGACTACTCTTTTCATAAGCTGCATATCCATGTTTCTACATCCACGTGGAGACAAATATGGCGGCTCATCTGCATAGATCAAACCACCGCCTCAGCAGCCACAGGGGGATGCGTCTCTGGCCGCCCAGGATAACCAGGACAGATCCAGTAAATGAAAATACTCTAATCTTTGGAGAGGGTTATGGATGAAGAACATGAAGTAAAAGTGAAAACAAGAGCCGACGAGGATTCAGATAATAGTTTAACTTTTGTAATGTTTCTGATTCTGATGGGCTTGGCCTATGGAATCGGCTACAAACTGTCGGGAAAAACTGACATGGGCGGTTACATCGGCTTAGGTTTGGGTTTTGCTGCCTCGATGTTTATAAGACGTTTCCGGGAGATGATCATAATCCTGTCTGTCTTCTTTGGTGCTATTGCACTGCTTGCATTGTTGGTGGATTGGATCATGTCCTAATTAAATACCAAGCAGAGTTACCACAGATTCTGATTGGGAATTTCCAAAATGCAGAATAATCACTAATTAATACCCTGCAAATATCCCCAAAAACTCTGTATTTTTTTGTAGGGCGATTCCTACATTTTTGTACAAGACCTATCCGTATAATTGAGCGCAAAATAATGAGCTTCGGGTGTATCGCCATGGATCGAAAAGAGCTGCTGATCGTGTCTGACGAAGAACGCTGCAAGTTCTTCTGTGAGAAGATTTCTGAACATTCTCCACCAACATCTCAGCGCGATCACAGGATGATTTACGTGTACAAACGTTTTCTGAAATTGAATAACTGCAGCTGCAGTAGTCATTTAGAGGATGTTCTGGATTTAAATCGATAATCTCATTAGATGATTCGGTCTCTTTTGTGATGCCAAGCAACATTTATTGACTTATTTATCCTTGAGGCTGCGTTATATTTCATGTAACAGTAATAAAGATTACCTGTCATTGCTGCTTCATGAAATATTTAAAGGCTCTCAGTTATAATAGCTCTGCCTGATCTATAGCAATCAGGAGGTGTACCCCATGGAAAATAGACGCATTGGCGAAGGCCCTATACCACCCATTCCAGAACTGTATATCAATAAACAACAGGTTCACTGTTTATCTATATTAAGGAAATTTGGCTGGAAGCTGGTCTGCATCAGAAGATCTGATGATATCAATCCCTCTGTAATCCTAAAAAACAGGGCAGAAGGCGCATTGGGCATACTCGAAACAGATGGCACGCTACGTATACGAATCGATCTGGAAATCAGAAGGCCAAGTGTATTCGAGCACAGCACTGCTGATTCAAACACAGATTATCTGCTGGCCAGATATTCAGATTAGCAGGCATGATCAAACCATCATCTCAGCATCGAAAACAACACTGCTCCAACCAACATGACCAATAGTGTTGGCAGTATTCCCATAACACGTTGCCCTAGGTTCATGCGTTTCAGTCCTAGTAATGTAATTCCCAACAGATAAAGCGACAGGCTGAGTGACAGAATATAGAGAGCCGCGAAAGTGAGTGTGGCGGCGGCAGCTCCCGCCAGGTCATTTGAGTAGCCGATGATACGCGGCAGAATTAGCGACAGCAGCAGCGAGGCAACACTGCCAATGAACAGGGAAGTGATGGTGGATATCTCTTGTCTATGGTCCATGATTCAAGCAGCGAGTTGATGACAGTCACTAATGCTATTATCTTGCTGTGATACAGCAACCAGACTCTCCATCTCAAGATTCTGGATTCTAATTCCTGAAACTACTATTGTAACAAAGGAGTTTTATTCTTTTTCATGCCTATCTCCTTAGTCCTATCCAAACTCTGTACATACTAGTAATAGTACATTCTTAATATTTGATTAAACCGTAAATTCTAATGGGCATTACTACCCATTGTTTAATTGACCCTGCTTTTATAGGTTTTATATGTAAGTTGTATCTTCGCAAAGTTGACGCGGTGTGTTTGTTGAGTAAGTGAGTTTTTATGAATAAGGGGCTAGTACTTTTTTTTGTTGCTTTAGTGGGGTTTTATGACTCTGCATCTGCGGCGATTGGCACATTACCGACTACTCCAGGCTATTCCGCTCAATCTATTTTAATGGTTAATCCGGCAGCAGTTAGCGGCGTCTATTGGCTCGATACAGACGGAATCAATCAAGGCAACCAACCCATGCAGGTGTTTGCGAACATGGACACATTTGGAGGAGGATGGTCACTGGCCAGCGCTTCTACCCTTCACAATGCCTGGCCAACATTGACTCAAGCTGGCATTAACGATCTTGCAATAGCTCAAACAGCCGATATTCTTTTCTCTGACACATCGACGGGATTTGTCGGTTCTTTTCATGGTAACTACGGTCAATCTCTCCTGCCTTCAGAAGCATCTTCATGGATGACCAATGGAATAATTAATTCACTTCTTGGTATGCCTTGGAATGCAATACCATTCAATAGCTATGATATCTATGTAAGAGAATCCGAACCGCAATTTTACTCAGCAACTGTTCCTGTCCCTGCAGCTGTCTGGTTATTCAGCTCGGCATTGATCGGATTTATTGCGTTCAGCTCTCGCAGGACTATCTAGTGCTTACCTATTTATTGTTTCGTTGAAGGGACTGTGATCAGGAACTAATTTATTGGATTAGTTCTAATTCGCTCAATCTCTTTTTCTACTTCATCAAGCGCAGCACTTTCACGTTACACATTTATCGACAGTGTTACAGCTATCAGTGAATTTTTGGTTACACTGACAGTACCAATCGAGACAGCGATTTGGACGGTCTTCCGGATGGCTATGAAATGATATACTACTTTACTGACCCACTTAGATAACTTATAAGTGGTCTGAAAGAAAAAAGGGGCTACGGCCCCTTTGTTCATGGATAAATAGTCTTGAAGGCCGCTTGAAGAATTTCATTTAACCCACGCCAACCGTGTAAAATATTTTTTACAGGCTACCGAAGGAGCCGCGTTTGAATGACAGTTAATCAATTCGATTTTTCAATATTACGCACAGAAGTCCTAATATCACTCAATACCAAGAATGCACCAAAAAACATTACCGAAAAAACGAAACCCACAATCAAACCGCTAATCGCGCCTAATACACCATCCCCTATAGTCCATCCGGAAATAAGACATATTAATAGAAATACCCATATAGAAATTTCAATTAACAGTTCGTATGACGATACAATCATTTTTGATAACATATATTTTCCCCCATTAGGAATTAAGCCATAAACTACACTTATTCACTCTTCACAATTGAAGATACCCCGTAGATATCTGTTCCATTAGCCTCGACACATCCTAACAATTATTTTTAAACGATACTTCGTACTTTTGAATTTATTTGAAAGAACCTGGGAGACCTGCATATTACTTCCAATTCTTTAGTGTCCATCTTTTCTTATATCAATTAAGTTAGTGTATTATGAGTGAAACACTTCTTGTTTTTCTTCTTCCGTTATTTTAAACGTTAATTCTTTCTTTTCTTTGAATAAAATAGAATAGCACTATGCCAATTAACCCAGGCATGAGAAATACATGCCAGACCGCTAAAAATCCACTCATATAGATCAAGACTATGGTCAATGCGCCCGCTATGAGAGACGAGATTAAGCCAAAGATATACTTTTTTAGAAAAATTGAGACAATCCCGAATACATATAAAATAGAAATAAGTGTTAGTAATATTCTGTCTGTAGTGAATCCTTTATTACTCAGCCCCGTTATTCCCGATGCTTGGTTAAGCAAAAATAATCCAAATATACATGAGATTAAGAACAGAATGGCGATGATGTACTTCATTTTTGTTTCCCCTATTACAATTTCATGCTGACAGAGATGCTTACAATTTATCCTGGCACCAGGCATCTGCTTTAGCTAGGGCTTTTTAAATCTCTTTCACCTCTTCTGGGGTAGGTTTCGACACACCACCACTGATAAGTGCGGTCATGGTCACTGGCTGAATAACCCGTGGTACATCAATGCGATTCTTATCTGTAGTCTTTTTCTCGCTATAGTCCCAGCCTGACACTGTTTACGAAGTTTCGAAGTTCAGAGCAAAAATAATCAGGCAGCGATTTCTATCAAACCCCATCGCGTGGTAAGTGAACTTTTATTCAATATTAGTTCAGTTTCCACTTGTACTCTCTATTTTTACTACCATCCTCGTTGAAACTTGTACATTTACAAAATTTACCTTCCAGATAGTCACAGTTTCGTTTTATATTCCCATTACCCCACCAAGAAGTCTTTTTACACTCAAGATTACCATTCACATAATGTGACTCTAACTTTTTTTTACATCGGAAAATGAATCTGAGTATAACCCATGCCTAATACCTTTTTTAAAGGTTGATATCTTAACTCTACAAACATCATTATTATATGTACAAATTCTGCTTGTAAATGCACCCTCTTCTTTATCATCAATAAACTTTCCTTCTTTTATGATATTGCCTTTTTTGTCCCATTGTATATAAGGTCCATTTTTCAGGCCATTCTTATATATTGCTTGGAGTGCCTGTTGTCCATTATAGTGCCATTTTTTTGTAAACCATCTTGTCTATTATCAATATACTGAGCTTCCTCTTTATTCTGTCCATTGTCATACCAAGCACTGAATTGACCGTTTTTCTTACCTAGTTTATAGTTTTCTTCTTGTATTATTTGACCTGATTTTGTCCATTTTCTGTATATGCCATCCTTTAGTCCATCTTTAAATGTCATGGCTTTTCTTTTATTACCACCACTATCAATTCTAACAGCGTTTCCAGAATATGGTTCTTTCTCATTTATTAAATAAGCAACACCGTTTCTGTATTGAAGATTTTTTGTATCGACTGAAGAATCTGAGCAAGCAGATAGGACTATTATAAAAGGCAAAAATAATACAATGTAACTGACTCGTAACATTTCGCACACCCTCATTCTTAACTTAATGTTGGTATTTACTTCTGGTCTTGTTTTATCTGGATATCTGCAAATGGAAGAAATGTTACTTTTTGTACTAAATCCTTGCTTTTTTGAAATATAATTGATGTTTGTTGACAGTCTTTTTCAATAGTATTCTTTTTACTAAAAAACCCCACAACCTTACCTATGGACTTTGTAATGCAGTTACGATAGCTATATATTTCATCATTACCGTTTGTCGAAATTGATGATGGCCCCCCTAGTGTTTTTATAACATCTTTTCTATATGACTCTTTCTCTTTGATAGCCCCAAGTCTTTCCCTTGTAATAAAGTTATCATCCAAATATGTGTGCACTATAACAACATCATTTTTGTCAAGAAGCGAGGTAAATACAGAACATTTTTCTTCGCTTTAGAAATACCTGCCGAAAATATCCCTATCTTTGATTTTTCGCGCATCGTGCAATCTTTATAGTGTAGTAAATTAGAGTGATAATTACCCAACATTAATTGGGAACCATACCCACCAGTATTATCAGCACTAGGAAGAAAACCATTCGGTTCCCCAAACATTGCTATTATTTCTGTTTTTGTTGTCTTGCCATCGATAACAAGATTTGATCTGGATTCTGAAATCGGAGCGGTAGCAGATTTTATCTCATATGAAGAGCATGCTGCTATAAATAGAGTGGACGTGAAAATAGCAATAGTACTTAGCAGCTTCATATCATTTCCCCTTTTACAACTGTACATTACCAATTAAAAATAATTATTTTTCTTGAATTACTTTAACTCACCGTCTTCTATTTTTTAGGAAATATTAATCTACAAACAGCTTACGACAACCGATATGACTCTACTCTACATGGGATATCTTCTTATATAACCAAGTTGAATATTTCTATTTTTTAATCTGAATTTTGGATTGTTATTTCTTTCCTTTTTTGAATTCGTTATATCAGAAAACAAGTCAATTAATTCTATTTTGAGGATTTTTTAGTTCAGTAGACGGAGATGAATTACAACCAAATTTAATCTCCATGTAGATGATTAACGGTTTCCCCGATCTTTATCAATATGGTATCAATTTGTTAATATCATAGTCCCCATCCATATGAAGGGGTTCACCTGGAGCTGTATTCTGAATTTTTAACATGAATATTTCTCAAAAATATCAGTCAATTGCTGAAATTGCTTTGGATTTAGTCAATGACATATATCGAGGAATATCAGATCTGACTGCATGGGACGACGTTGTAAATAAGTTGGTTGAAGTCACCGGGTCGAGAAAAGGACACATGACCTATCGCTCAGACACTTCAGCTCAAATGATGCCTTCTCAATCACCACTGCTCGCGCCAAGGTTGGTCAATATCTCAGCTGAGGTGCTCGGCCAATACTTAGACTATTACTATAAGATAGATCCCTGGACTGAGCACGAGACCAATATGAAGTCGCAAGATGTGATTCGTTTTTCAGATTACGTTCCCATCGAGGCACTTAAACAGTCTGCATTTTATACAGAGTGGCTAAACACACTTCAGGTGGAAGATGGATTTGCACTCAACGTTGCAAATGGACCTCATACATGGGTAATTTTAAATCTGCTTATAGATAGTACCCCGAAGATTGAGCCGGATGAGATTCGGCAACTATTGTTGTTACTGGCCCCACATCTGCAACGTGCCTTTCAGGTTGCCATAGAGCTAACCTTGACAAATACCACGAATCTAGAGTTATCAACGCTTCTGGATCAGCATCGCGAGAGCATCGTTTTGCTCAATAAAGATGGTAAGTTGGTTTACGCCAATGCGACCGCAGAACAATTGCTTGACCGGTGCGAAGCGCTTTATATCAGCAATAACACATTAAGATGTCGTTCTTACGCAGCCAACAAAGAACTCATACGATTGATCGATAATGCAGTCAACAGAGTGGAAGATGAAAATTGCCATATGATGTTAAACCGCAAATCAAGCTCAAAGCCACTACAGCTGTATATAACACCCTTCTATCAGTGTGGTGATCCTTCTACTATTAAACGCTCATATGTCATAGTCCTGATTTCTGATCCCAAAATCCATCCTGATCACCTATCAAGCAAACTTAAGGAGCTTTACAAGCTAACCACTACAGAGGCTAGACTTGTCGAATCACTTGTCCAGGGAAACACTCTCAAGGGCTATGCAGAAATCAATAAGATTTCCTTCAATACGGCACGCTGGCATTTGAGAAATGTATTTAATAAGACTGGAGTCAACAATCAATCAGAACTTATAAGGCTGGTGATGGCCATGCCTGGACTCTTTAACCAATAAAAAAAGGCCTAGCAGATAACCGCTAAGCCTTTGTTTTATATGGTGGGTCGTATAGGAATCGAACCTATGACCACCTGATTAAAAGTCAGATGCTCTACCGACTGAGCTAACGACCCGAAATTTCGATTGAACACCTGATTAAAAGTCAGATGCCCTGGCTATCGGGCCGATGACCCGAAAATCGAACGCGCAATACTACCCTAGAATCAGCCCCGAGTGAACCCCATCTTGTATCAATATGACTCATTTTCCCTGGGGGGCTATTTCATCAGGTCTACGACCTCTCCTCGCTGCCGCATCTCATCCGCCCTGGCCTGGATGAAACGCTGGAAGTTGGGTTGATCCCGGTAGCTGCCCGAGCTGACGTAATCCATCACCGCCTGGGCGTGGAAGCTGCGAAGATAGGCCTCGGAGCGGAATACCTCCCTGCCCTCGCCATCGAAGAACAGCATGCTCGGGGCATACTGGATACCCAATTGCCCGGCCCATTCCGTCGCCTTCATCGACTTGCCCCCGGGGGTGGTCAATGTTTCGCCTGACCAGATATCCACCAGCGCCACGTCGAATTCGCCCAGGCTCGCCTGCAGTTCGGCTTGGGAGAGGATCTCCTGATGCAGTTCATCGCAGGGAGGGCACTGCTTCATCTCCATCAGTACCAGCAGGGGCCTGGCGTTACCCTTTGGGGAGCGGCGCAGATCCATGGGTGGCTGCAGGTAGTCAGGCTGGCGATGCAGTTTGCCTGTGGAGGCCACCGGCTGGCTGCGGGCCAGATAATCCCGGAAGGAGAGATTGCGCTCCTCCCTGCCCGCCACATAGTCGAGTGCCGCCATGAAACGGTGCGGGGCGTAGTAGCCATTGACCCGCAGCACCTTGCGCCCCAGCTCATCGAGAAACAGCAGCGTGGGGGTATACATGACCTTCATGGATGCGGCGAACGCCTTTTCGGTGGTGCTCTCCCCATCCAATCCGCTCACTTCCCGGTCGCCCCAGATGTTGATCGCCACCAGCTGAAAGTCCTGCCGGGTTTTATCGACGATCTCCTTGACGGAGAAGTTCTCATTCAGCAGTTTGGCGCAATAGGGACAGCCATCCTGATGAAAATAGAGTATCAGGCGCTTGCCCTCATCCGCTGCCTCCTGCAAATCCTCCTGCAGATCGAGAAAGGAGTTCTTGAACCAGGCAGGCTTGTCATGAAAACCCGGATTCACCAGCCCCTTGCCCAATCCCTCCTGACTCTCTGCGGCATACAGCTGGGATAGGCCGAAAAGCAGCAGCATCGATAGTGTGGTGGCTTTCATCATCTGTTGTTCTCTTTATCTAGCTGGTATGTAGTGATAGAGGTTATTTTTAACCGAGAGTGCCGAACACCCCATTTCCGTGTGGATAAACAAGATCGGGCCATTTTGCGCATGACCCGCGACGAAATTTTGTCGGATTTTCCCCTTCAAACCCGGCAGATTCCCCGAAAATCTGCGCCGTATTTTTGGCGCGCATCCGATTTAATACTTGTTAACTATTGTTTTTATTGGTTTTTTTAATCTTGGCATGGCTTTAGCATATTCAAGGATGAGATTTAAACTTGAGTGAGCTTTAACCATGAGCGGCATCTATAGCACACCTCAAAATTCAACTGCGGCCAATCCTTTACAGGCCTCACAGTCACCATCGGTGATGGAGAGTACCCTGGGCCTGGTATTGCAACTGAGCGGAAAGCTGCAGACCACCCTCGAGGTGGATGCGGTGATCGAGCTGTTTGCCAATACCATGCAGTCTCAATTTCAATATGGCACATTTGAATATCGTAGCAAGGATGGGGATATCCATATCCATCTTGGTGAAGAGCCTGGCCGCAACAAGCTCAAGTATGACCTGAATGTATTGGATACCGCCCTCGGCCAGATCATCATCAGCCGCAGGAAACGCTATCAGAAGAGCGAGATAGAACAGATCGAGAATCTGCTCGCCGCCCTGCTCTACCCCCTGCGCAATGCGCTGCTCTATCGGGCCGCCATTCAGAGCGCCTTCATCGATTCACTCACCGGGGTAAAGAACCGCAGTGCCTTCGATGATAATTTCAGTCGCGATATCGAATTCAATCGCCGCAAACAGAGCGATCTGTCATTGCTGGTGCTGGACATCGACTTTTTCAAGAAGATCAACGATCAATATGGCCACGCGGTGGGGGACATGGTATTGAAGGAGATCGCCGCCTCAGTGGAACAGACCATTCGCAGCAGTGACGCCGTCTACCGCTATGGTGGCGAGGAGTTCGTGGTGGTATTGAACGATACCAACATTGCGGGTGCCAAACTTTTAGCCAAGCGTATACGCCAGAACGTTGAAAATCTGCGTATCAAGTCATTGAAGGATGTGCGCATCACTCTCAGTGTTGGGGTCAGCGCCTTGGTTGAGGAGGACACACCTCAGAGTCTGTTTGAACGTGCGGACACCGCTCTCTATCAGGCCAAACAGAATGGACGCAATCAGGTCTTCGCATCCGAGATCTCTTTAGCCAGCTGATCCCTCCCATAGGCGCACAAATCCAACAGCGGGCATTCGCCGCAAAGAGGTTTTGTCCTGCAATGGGCCTTGGCATGGATCACAATCAAGGCATGGTATTCCTTGAAGAGTGGCACATCACTCGCCAATGCCGATTCAAATCCCCCGCGCAACGTCTCATAGCCACAGCCATCCCCTATTGATCCCAAACGACCGAACAGGCGCCGGGTGTAGGCATCGATGACGAACACCGGCCGCTCGTAGGCATAGAGCAAGATATCATCCGCCGTCTCCGGTCCGATACCGTGAACCGACAACAGCCCCTCGCGCAAGGCCTGGGTATCCAGCTGTTCCAGAGCAGGGTTCTGCGCCAGAAATCGGCACAGACTGCGCAGTCGTTTGCGTTTCACATTGAAGTAGCCGGCGGGACGAATCAGGGTGGACAGTTCATCCCCCGGCAGGGCGAGCAGGGATTCAAGGCTGAGGGCGTCGATGGCTTTGAGATTATCGATCGCCTTTTCCACGTTTGACCAGTCGGTATTCTGGGTCAGCACCGCCCCGATCATCACTTCGAACTGGGTCTCGGCGGGCCACCAGTGTTGCGCACCATAGCGCTCGAATAGCCGCTCATAGACCCTCATCAGATGAGCGGCAGAGAGGGCTAGCGCGATCGTCTTGTCCCGCCCCGTTTGCCTTTCCATATAGTTTCAGTGGTGGTGCCAGCCGATTTGCGCGTCTGCTTTTTACCCCTGGAAGGGGGTTTTTTCGACCCCCTTGGCTGGTGGGATTTATCGGCTTTGGCGCGCTGGGTTTTTTTCTGCTTGGGGACCCTATGCCCCATGGTAGTAAGCAGTTCATTGACCTCCTGCTCACTCAGATAACGCCAGCGTCCCACTTTCAAGGCGCTCTCCAGGATCACGCTGCCGTAGCGCACCCGCTTGAGGCGACTGACCCGGGCGCCCACCGCCTCCCACATCCGTCTCACCTCACGCTGGCGGCCCTCCATGATCACCACGTGAAACCAACGATTGATGCCTTCACCACCGGATTCCACGATCTCCTCGAAACGGGCCGGCCCATCCTCCAGCTCCACCCCATGGGTCAGCTCTTTCAACTGGGCTTCGTTGACCTCGCCCATCACCCGAACCGCATATTCGCGCTCCACCTGACGGCTGGGATGCATCAGCTGATTGGCCAGTTCGCCATCGGTGGTGAGCAACAGCAGGCCGGATGAGTTGATATCCAGACGCCCCACCGGGATCCAGCGCCCGTGTTTGAGCTTGGGCATGCGTTGGAAGACGGTATTACGCCCCTCGGGATCCTTACGCGTCACCAACTCCCCTTCCGGCTTGTTGTAGACGATGACCTCCCTCACCGGGGCTTCGAGGAGCCGCTTGGCGACCCGTTTTCCATCCACGAATATGACATCGTCCTGGCTTACCCGCTGCCCCAATACGGCAGCCACGCCGTTGACCTCGACCCGCCCCTCGACGATCCAGCCTTCGATCTGACGGCGCGAACCCATGCCCGCATTGGCCAGGACCTTCTGCAGGCGGTCGCCGCTTCCCGCGCTACTCTGATTCATGGGTAGCGGGCTTGGATGGGGGTTGATCCTCGATATCGGCCTGATCCATCCGCTCCCCGGGTTCTGCATCCTGCGCGGCGGATGGTGATGCATCGGACGACTCATCGAGAATGGGGATGGTATCTTCACCCTCCACAGACCCAATCCCTTCGGCTTGTTCTTCCAGATACTGTTCTGTCTCTGTCTCTATCTCTGCTTCTGCCTCTGCTTCTACCTCTGCATCTATCTCTGTATCTGTCTCTGTATCTGTATCTGTCTCTACCTCTGCTTCTGCTTCTCCCTTTACCTCTGCCTCTATCCCTGTCTCTGGCTCTGTCCCTGCCTCCACCTCTGCCTGGGGTGCCTCTTTTTCAGGATCGACCAGTTCCAGCTCCCGATTGATGGAGTCGAGATCACGGATCTCCGCCAGGGTGGGCAACTCGTTCAGATTCTTCAGATTGAAGTAGTCGAGAAACTCCTTTGTGGTGGCGTAGAGGGCCGGCTTACCGGGCACATCCCGATGACCCACGACCCTGACCCACTCCCGCTCGGTGAGGGTCTTGATGATATTGGTGCTGACCGATACCCCACGCACATCCTCGATCTCGCCCCGGGTGATGGGTTGGCGATAGGCGATCAGGGCCAGGGTCTCTAGCAGGGCCCTGGAGTACTTGGGCGGCCGCTCAACCCAGAGTTTGGAGACCCAGGGAGAGAACTCGGCCCGCACCTGGATGCGAAAGCCGCTGCCGACCTCGGTCACCTCTATGCCCCTGCCTTGATACTCGTCGGCGAGTTCGGCCAGCACCTGTCTGAGACGTTTTTTGTCCGGCTCCTCCCGCTCGGGAAACAGCGACTGCAGTTGATCCAGGTTGAGGGGTCGTCCCGCGGCCAGCAAGGCGGCTTCGACTATCTTCTTTAAGCTATCTTCATCTGTCATATCAGGCCGTTTTCGCTTTCACATGAATGGGGGCAAAGTCATCGGTCTGGACCAGTTCCAGCAGCGATGCTTTCAGCAGCTCCAGGATCGCAAGGAAGGTTACCACCACGCCAAGGCGGCCCTCGGTTATATCGAACAACTCTGTAAACGGCAGAAAATCCTTGCCCTGCACCACCTGCAGCACGTGGGACATCCGTTCTCTGACCGAGAGCTTTTCCCTCTCCACCCGGTGGCTGCTGAACATATCCGCACGGGTCATCACATCCTGCAGGGCCAATAGGATCTCCCGCAGATCCACATCAGGATCCTTGGTCTCCACATGCCGCTCCACCAACTCCGCGTGTCCCTGGAAGGTATCCCGCTGCATCTGTTCCAGTCCGTCCAGATCCTCAGCGGCCTGTTTATAGCGTTCGTACTCCTGCAGTCGCCTGATGAGCTCGGCCCTGGGATCATCCCCCTCCTCCTCCTCGCTGGTGGGCCTGGGCAATAGCATACGGGACTTGATCTCCGCCAACATGGCCGCCATCACCAGATACTCCGCCGCCAGTTCCAGCCGCAGATCTTTCATCATCTCGATATATTGCACGTATTGGTCGGTGATGTCCGAGATGGGGATATCGAGAATATCCAGATTCTGGCGCCGGATCAGATAGAGGAGCAGATCCAAGGGCCCCTCGAAGGCGTCGAGGAAGACCTCGAGGGCATCCGGGGGGATATAGAGATCGGTGGGAGGCGTCGCCAGGGGTTCACCCATGACCATGGCGAACGGCATCTCCTCCTGCTCTGGATGGTAGTGGGGATGTTGTTCAGCTTCTTCCATGTCAGATCCTAGGGCTTGTTAACACTCATGATTCGAATCCCCGCAAAGACATTGCCTCACGCACCTCGCGCATGGTCTCCTGGGCCACCTCACGGGCCCTCTCGGAACCCTCGCTGATAATGCGCCTTACCAGGTCGGGCTGGGCCTCGAATTCGGCGGCCCGCTGCTGCATGGGTTTCAGCTCATTGAGCACCGAATCGATTACCGGACCCTTGCAGTCGAGACAACCGATACCCGCGGAGCGGCACCCCTCCTCGACCCACTGCTTGGTGGGCTCATCGGAGTAGACCAGGTGGAACTGCCAGACCGGGCACTTTTGCGGATCCCCCGGATCGGTGCGTCTCACCCGGTTGGTGTCGGTGGGCATGCGTTTTAGCATCTCCTCCACAGCCTCCGGTTTCTCCCGCAGGGAGATGGTGTTCTGATAGGACTTGGACATCTTCTGCCCGTCCAGCCCCGGCATCTTCGAGGCCTTGGTGAGCAAGGGTTGCGGCTCCACCAGAATCATACGCCCACTGCCTTCCAGGTAACCGAGCAGACGTTCACGCTCTTCGATGTTTATATTCTGTTGCGCTTGCAGCAGTTCACGGCCGCTTTCCAGGGCCTGGGGATCGCCCTGCTCCTGATAGGCCCGTTGCAGTTGGCTAAACTGCTTGGCCGCTTTTTTACCCATCTTCTTGCGTGCCTGTTCCGCCTTCTCCTCGAAATCGGGTTCGCGCCCATAGATATGGTTGAAACGACGGGCCACTTCCCGGGTCAACTCCACATGGGCCACTTGATCCTCACCCACCGGCACCTGGGAGGCGCGGTAGATCAGGATATCCGCCGACTGCAGCAATGGATAGCCCAGGAAGCCGTAGGTGGCGAGATCCTTCTCCTTCAGTTTTTCCTGCTGATCCTTGTAGCTTGGGACCCGTTCCAACCAGCCGAGGGGGGTGATCATGGAGAGCAGCAGATGCAGTTCGGCATGCTCAGGCACCAGGGATTGAACGAACAGGGTCGCCTTTTCCCTGTCGACACCCGCCGCCAGCCAGTCGACGACCATATCCCAGATACTCTCCGGAATCACACTCGGATCGTCATAGTGGGTGGTCAGGGCGTGCCAGTCCGCGACAAAGAAGAAACACTCATGCTGATGCTGCAGCTCCACCCAATTCTTCAGCACGCCGTGGTAGTGGCCAAGGTGTAGACGACCTGTAGGACGCATGCCCGAGAGCACGCGGGATGAGCTTGGCGACTGATTCAAAATTAACTCCTTGCAGGACTGAGAATCACGGGAATAAGTTCCGCCACTATATCACTGGCGGGCAGGATCATGATGGTCAGTCCCACCACAGGCCCGAGAATCACGCTCAACAACCCGGTGACGAGCAGGAACAGCACTATGAAGAGACCCCAGGATTCCAGTCTGGAATAGGCATCTGCCTGTTTCGGCGGTAGCAGCGAATAGACGATCCTGCCACCATCCAGCGGCGGTACGGGCAGCAGGTTCAGGGCCATCAAGATGACATTGAAGAGTACCCCGGCGACCCCCATCAGGATCAATGGCACGGCCAGCCACTGGAAGTGCTCCAGCATCAGTGCGCCAACATAGACCAGCAGCGCCCAGATCAGGGCCATGATCAGGTTTGCACCTGGACCGGCCAGGGCCACCAGTCCCATGTCCCGCTTCGGCTGATGCAGGTTGTTCCAATTCACCGGCACCGGCTTGGCCCAACCGAACATGAAGCCGGTCATGACATAGACCCCCAGCGGTACCAGGATGGTGCCGATGGGGTCGATGTGCTTTAGCGGGTTGAGGGTCACCCGACCCAACATCTCGGCGGTCTTGTCACCCAGTCGCTTGGCCATCCAGCCGTGGGCCGCCTCATGCACCGTGATGGCGAAGATCAGGGGCAGGATAAAGATCGCCAGCTTTTGTATCAGAGTAAGCCCTTGCATTGAAGACAGGTCCTAAAGTGTAGATTTCTTGTTTACTCAATGAGATGAGACACCCCATCCCGCCCAGTGTTAAGAAACAGCTGATTATACATCGAACATCGAGGTATCGCCCTTCCCGGCCCGCACCACCTCGGGAAGCTCCTCTGTCAACACCACCACGGTGGTGGGCTCGAAGCCGCAGTAACCGCCATCGATGATCAGATCCACCTGATGGTCCAGCAGATCCTGCATTTCATAGGGATCGGTGAGGGGCATATCCTCACCCGGCATGATCAGGGTGGTGCTCATGATCGGCTCAGCCAGCTCCTCCAGCAGCGCGCTGACGATGGCGTTATCCGGGACACGGATACCGATGGTCTTCCGCTTGGGATGCATCAGCCGCCTGGGGACCTGCTTGGTGGCCTTGTTGATAAAGGTATAGGGGCCGGGGGTCAGTGCCTTCAGCAGGCGGTAGTCCCGGTTATCGATCTTGGCATAGTTGGAGATCTCAGTCAGATCCCGGCATACCAGGGTGAAATTGTGGGCGTCGTCCACCTTGCGGATACGCCGAATACGCTCCATTGCACCTTTATCGCCGATATGGCATCCCAAGGCGTAGCTGGAATCGGTGGGGTAGATCACCAGACCGCCCTCGCGGATGATATCCACCGCCTGACTGATCAGTCGTGGCTGGGGATTGTCCGGATGTATCTGGAGGAACTGGGCCATGGGGATTGCCTGACAACTATACGGCCTTGCGGATATTTGATGTTGCGGTATCGATACTCCAGTCAGACCATAGGGGCCTGCAACTGTCTGGCAACAGGGGCAGCTTACCAAACTCGATCCAGGGATTGTCCGGTGAGTGGAAATCGGAACCCGCCGAGGCCATCAGACCGAAATCACTGGCATGCTTGGCCATGGCATAGTAGTCGTCACGGCTATGGCTGCCTGAGACCACCTCGATCGCCTCACCCTGGAGCGCCACAAACTCCTTGAACAGGCGTCTCAGCTTGGAGCGGGTCATTCTGTAGCGGGCGGGATGGGCCACCACGGCCATGCCGCCTGCGCCGTGGATCCATGCCAATGCCTGGGACAAATCGGCCCATTGGCCCGGCACGAATCCGGGTTTTCCGTTCACCAGGTAGTGCTTGAAGACCTTGCGCTCGTCACTGACCACGCCCTGCTCAACCAGATAGCGGGCGAAATGTGTGCGGCTCACCAGGGTGCCGTTGGAGTGGGCGAGCGCCCCTGCATAGGCACCTTTGATACCGGCCTTTTCCAGTCGCTCGGCGATCTCATGCGCGCGCCAATCCCGGAACACCCGCATTTCCCTCAACCCTTGTTGCAGCTCCTGGTTTTCTATATCCACATTCAGGCCGACGATATGCACTGTCTGTTTGTTCCAGCTGACCGAGATCTCCACGCCGGGGATCAACACCATGCCGCAATCAGTGGCGGCGGATTGCGCCTCCTCGATACCGGCGGTGGTGTCATGATCGGTCAACGCCAATACCTTCACGCCAGCAGTTGCCGCACGGCAGACCAGCTCCCTTGGCGAGAGGGTTCCATCGGATGCAGTTGAATGGCTGTGCAGGTCGTATTCGCAAAACATGGGGGCGGATTGTACCCATAGTGAGGTCAAACCGATAGGCTTGCCGATAAGCTGATACAATATCGTCTATGTTATTTCCTATTCTCGATCTCAGTTATATTGGACAACGATTCGACGCCATCGCTCCGGCGGTGGTGTCGGCGGGTATGCAGGCCGGTGTCAAGGATCCTGACCACTCTCCCACGGCGCTGCAACAGGCGATGCATCGGCTGATGGAGTTGCTGGAGATTTTGATCGCCCAGGTTGAGTCGGCTGAGAAGACCGCCCATTCCTCGCTGGACGAACTGAGTGAGCTGGGGGATTACGGCATCAAGCTGCTGGTCGACTTCTCCACCGTCGCCGCCGGCCTGGAGCTGCCCCAAGAGAGTGAGGAGATGGAAGACCTGACCCTGCCCATGGCACTCTGGATCGTTCGCCACCAAGGAGAACTGCGCACCCTCGAACCGGTGATCAACTCCCTTGCCCGCTTGGCGAACAGATTTCGGGAACCTTCCCAGCTGCAGCAACTCTATGACCTGTCTGTAGAGTTGATCCAGGCCATGGAGCCCCTGATGCAGCAGGAACCCACGCGCATCGAATTGGCGCACCCCTGGAGTATTTTAATAATGAATCAGGCGATCATCGCCACCCGCAGTTATCAGCCGGAGCTGATTGAACAGGCCTATGAGACCCTGTGCCGCCTGCTTCCCGAGCAGGCGCCCGATTTTTTTCGCGAAGGTATGGAACAGATGGATGCCCAAAATTATCCCCAGCTGGTCAAGGAAGTTGTTGAAAAGTATTATAATCTTTGGGGTCAACCCAGGACCCTTCACTAATTGCTCCAGGCAATAGCCATCTTTATATAGGCGGTCACTAAATCAGATGAAAACATGGTGTACTATGCAGCCTGCCATCGTTACTATGTTCATTTCGTAAGATATTGATCAGATAATGAAATTTCTCGCTGATTTTTTCCCGGTCATACTCTTTTTCGTGGCCTACAAGCTGTACGGGATCTATATCGCCACCGCTGTCGCCATCGTCTCTTCCGTGGTTCAGGTTGCCTACGGGTGGCTGCGCAAGGGGCACGTGGAGAGGATGCACCTGATCACCTTCGGCATCCTGCTGGTGTTCGGCGGCCTGACCATCCTGCTGCAGGATCGCTCCTTCATCATGTGGAAGCCCTCCGTGATCAACTGGCTGTTCGGCGCTGTCTTCCTTGCCAGCCAATACATCGGCAAGAAGCCGCTGGTGCAGAGGATGATGGAGAGCAGCATCTCCGTGCCCCATCCCATTTGGAAGAAACTCAACCTGACCTGGAGTCTCTTTTTTATTCTGCTGGGCTTTCTCAATCTCTATGTGGCCAACGATTTCTTCGTCGCCGAACAGCAACTGATTGAGCTCACCGGACTGCAACAGATCGACTTTGACAACTGCAGTCAGCATTTTCAGGGAAGTGAACTGGAGATGTGTAATACTGCGCATACCCTTGAAGAGGACTGGGTCAACTTCAAGCTGTTCGGCATGATGGGGCTGACCCTGGGATTCATCGTCCTGCAAGCCTTCTATCTGGCGCGCCATATGACTGACAACGAATTGGAGGAAGCGTAATCGTGTACTACGCAATCATGGCAGAGGATCGGGATGACAGCCTGGAGCAGCGCCTCAAGGCACGGGATGATCACCTGGCAAGACTCAAACAGCTGCAACATGAGGGGCGTCTCCTTTTAGCAGGCCCCCACCCGATGATCGACAACGAGGATCCCGGACCCGCCGGCTTCTCCGGCAGCCTCATCGTGGCTGAATTCGACAGCCTCGAAAGCGCCAAGAACTGGGCGGATGCCGACCCCTACATCGAGGCTGGCGTCTACGCCAGAGTGCAGGTAAAACCCTTTAAGAAAGTGCTGCCGGCCTGATGGCGGCAGTTGTATAACCATTCAACCAATCAATCACAACTAGGTAAGTTCAACGATGAAAATGAAGATCTTTTTAGCTGCGGTTTGCAGCGCAGGACTGCTGACAGCTTGCAACCAGGCTACGGACCCGGCTTCCGCGGCCAAAACGGATAGTGAACCTTCAGCCACTGTACCTGAAATGAACGAAGCCTCGTCCGCCGACATGGATGTGGAAACCCTGCTCACGGTCAACGGTGAGGCCATCACCCGCACCATGTACAGCATCTACTTCCAGGATCGCATGCGCAACGTCCCCGAGGCGCAAAACTCCCCCGAGTTGCAGATGAGCGTGCTCAATGAGCTATCCAACATCATCATCGTGGCCCAAGACGCGGAGAAAAAAGGCATCCAGAACCGTCCCGAAATCTCCGCCTCCATCGACCTGCTGAAGGCTAAACTGCTGACCCAGATCGCGATCCAGGATTACGCCACCGAACATGAACCCAGCGAAGAAGATATCCAGAAATCCTACCAGGAGGATTACGCCGGGCAATCCAATACCGAGTAAAGGCCAGACATATCCTGGTGAAAGAGCAGCAAGAGGCAAGCGCCTTGATTGAGAAGCTCGATGGCGGCGCCGACTTCGCAGAACTCGCCAAAGAACACTCAACCGGCCCCACCGGTAAGAATGGCGGTGACCTGGGCTGGTTCGATCCGGCGCAGATGGTAAAGCCCTTCGGAGATGCCCTGGTGGCCATGGAGAAAGGCAAATACAGCAAAGCCCCGGTTGAGACACAGTTTGGCTGGCACGTCATACTGCTGGAAGACTCCCGCCAGACAGAGGCGCCGACCCTGGACAGCGTCAAGGACAAGATCGTCAACAAGCTGAAGCAGAACGCCCTGTCGGACTATATGCAGGGCCTGCGCGACTCCAGCAAGCTGGTCTTCAATGAGAAGAACGCCAAGCCCGCCGCCACTGAAGCACCTGCCGCAGAGGCACCGGCCGCAGACGCACCGGCCGCTGATGCACCTGCAGCTGATACCGCGAGCACCACCTCGGAAGAAAAACCCGCCATGGAAGAGCCGGCTGAAGAGGTCAAGGAAGCCAAAGAGTAACCCTTAAAAACGGTGCCCGTCAGCCAGATGGGCACCGTTTCTTATCCCTTCCACTTCTATTCCCGCCTACCCGCTGATCTGCAAGCAACCGCTATCGCCATCCATAACCGGCCAAGAATCTAATAGTAAAAACGAAGCAAAATCCTAAACCAGGCTCTCGCTATCAGTGAATCGCCCGATCCCTTGCCTTTCCCGGGCAAATACTCTAAAAATGGTGCCAGTTACGCCTCGGCGCAAGCAGAAGGAAGTCTGTCAGTATGGAAACCAAGATAGCGATTGATCCGGCCGAACCCTCTTTCCATAGATCCCTCTATCCCAAACATATCCCCTGCTCTAGGGTCCTTAGGGTGAAATTCATGCGTGGAGCATTTGGATATATGTGTCGTTTGGAGTTCGGGACTGGAATTGTGAACTTTTATGGTACTTTTTTCGGGATAATGTTTTATTTGTGCCATCGGCATAAGTCATTATTTGTGACGTCCACATAAGATACTGTTAAAAGTAAAAATGGGGAACAAACAACAATGTCAAAAACTGAGTCTAACTCTAGAAGGTGAAGCCCTCAATGCACTGATAGGTAATGCGGGTGCTTTTGTTGAGTGTAATGACCTAGGTATGGAGCTTATGAGAAACTCTGCAACTCCTATAAAAGTATTCCTTACCCAAGGCCAAGTTGAATCGGCATTTAAAATTATTGAAACTATTATTAGTGGCCCTAAATACCCCAATAAATCTGGCAAAGAGTACAATGGTTTAATTTCATTCAGAAATTTGCTGATGACTGAGAGCAAACGCCAATGGGGAAATTAGAACTATCACTTTTAACAAAATACTATTTCGGACATGCTTCGTTCGCACGCAAAGCAAAGCGTTAGGCTAACGAGTATGCCCACAAAAATCCCGCAATCAGGATATATAGGACCGGTTGAGATCTTTAATACCAATTTCTATGTACATTGGAGTTTCCCTATAGGTGGTTTATTTCTAGCTGCATTTCTCGGTGAGCTGAATTTTTATTCAAGTATTTTGCTCATCGCCTTTTACACAAGCCTGATAGTAATTCACGAGCTTGGCCATGCATTAGTCGCCATTCACTATAAGACTAATATAAGGGCAATAGTGATTCTGGGATCTGGTGGATTTTGTGTCGCGGATGTCCCTGATCAGTTCTGGGCAAGATTTCTATTCTACGCAGGGGGTATCATTGCTCAGGTTTTAGCGTTGCTGGCGGTTTTATTGCTAATCCCATTCTTCGAGGGTACCGATTCGCTGGCTCTCAAATATTTCACTTTTGTATATACAATTGTAAACGTAGTGATCATTGTAATTAATTTGATTCCATTTGATCAAAATGATGGTTATTTGTTAGGGAAACTGTTGTGGTCATGGAATTCAAAGGCTTAACCAGTACATCCAGATTGTTCGCTAATGATGCTTGTAAATTTACAACAAGACTTCATCACTTGTTTACCTGACTATTAATTTTTTTTCGAAATATTTTATGCATATTACTATAAAACCTCTCATATATGGATGCCTCTTAACGATTGGCTTAGGAATAATCGGTTATCTGGTCGTTCTCTTTTATCACATTTTGGTGCTGGGACTGGATGATCCAAAGATCTTGGTAGACATCATGCGATCAAATAGAATGATGTGGATGTCCATACCCTACACCTTTATTGTTGTGCTTGCTTCTGTAGTCCTGGTAATAAAAAGGTTACCGAAATATCATATCCTCGTGGCAAGCATAATAGTCATAATAACAGCCGCTTCCATTACCTTTGGCCCTCTTAAAATAGCAAGTATTCATATGAACTACTTGCCCATTGTGCTAGGTGGTTTAATCGCTGCTTTGGTGGGTACAAAACTCAACAGATCAAGGCGGGATATCACCAGCGAAGCTGACACAGCTAATTGAGACATCATTTGAAGTGAGCATGAATATGAGGTTGCGCTAGATCAATCACTAGACGCTACAACTTTTAGGGATGAGCTATCAAACATGGAAAGAATGACACCATTTACCGTTGATTTAGTACAACTCCTTTTGCAAAGATTCTTCATGTCGCTAATGGTCACTTTGCTCTTTGACCTGGTTTGGAGTGCCTAGCCTTGTTTTTTCCTGATGTGTTTAACATATATTTAGCGCCAATCGTCATCATGAGTTCTATTATTTACCATGGCTATTTGGCATCATCCAAGCATCAACTGACGAAGATATTGAGCAGTGGTTCCACCCCCCAACAAGAACTGGATACTCTCTTTTTATGTATTTGTGTTCGGTGCCCCTTTGTTCCTACTGCTCTCATTTGCGTTTTCTGATTGGTGAACGAGGCAGACAACGGTGTATGAAATAATCATCTTCCTAACTATAGCTATAGCCCTTTACCTGAATTTATCCGCATCGGTTCATCTGGCGAGAAGCGATATGTATTCCATGAGCCAAAAAGCTGCTCAATATCTATTGATATGGTTACTACCCTTCATAGGCGCTGCGGTTGTGCTGACTATTCTCATGGAAGAACCAGGCCCGGTTAAAAAGGGTGAAAAAGCACCATCATACCTGTTTCGCTTATTGGCCCTCACATTTTTCTTTGAAGCCGCGCCCAAAATGGTGGACAGTCAGGCATCAAACCATGATTCCGGATTCGATTCCGGTGGTTACGATTCGGGTGGCGGTGATGGTGGCGGCGGAGACGGTTGAAGTTAGGACGTAAGACATTGTACACATCAAATAATGGAGCAGTTATGGAATCCTTAAACACATGGAAACTGATTAAAGCGGGGTTTTGGTTAGGAATAGGTTTTATCATTCCCTCTATTCTTGTCTATTTCATTGGTACCTATTTGATCTATTCAAGCCCTTTCCTGTGGCAATCGATGGAAACAGATGATGAGATGAATCCAGTCGCACAATATATGGAGGAATCCGATCGAACCACTCAGATCAAGATATTGGAGTTCAGTGAGACAATACACAACGAACAACTCTTGATACTTGGTGTTTTTGAAAATTCAGGCACTAGCCATGTCAGCTCCATTCGCCTCGAGGCCGAACTGTTGGATGAAAACAAGAAAATGGTTTACGAATGCTCTGAGTACATCTCGAGAAAACTCAAGGGTGGCGAGAAGGAGAACTTCCAAGTCAAATGTGGCTGCAGTGGTCAAGCTACCCCTGAATATGACTCGGTATCGCTCAGGGTAGTTAGCGCCAGCAGCTATTAGCACACAGATCCACAATAAAGGGTTCGTATACAAAAGCATGCTCAAGTACTGCCCATACTGCACAAAACCGCTAGGCTTTATCTCACTCATAAAGCAAAGGCTTTTCGCAAAGGACAGTGCGGCACTGATCTGCGATAAATGCGGATCATCCATTTCAATGTCAGGCAGCGCAAAGCTCGGCATATTGATTGGCGGTGGTGGTATTTGTGGCTATTTCTGGGGCCAGCTAATAGGTGAATTCCTACCCATCAGCTGGCTAACCCTGGTGTCGGGTATTCTGGTAGCTTGTTTGGTTGTTGCTGTGCTTGCTTACTGGACGGCACCCATTAAACGAGGCTAGCAACAATTGATTACCTTGCTTAAGTTTTTTTGATAACAGATGAAACTAGCTTTATGTAAAAAGTCCGACACAGCAGAAATCAAGCAGCTGTTTAAACAAGTGTTTTCTGACTCCGAGGGAGAAGCGGAGGGAGTGCTGATTGCAAACCTGGCCGCAGACTTGTTGAACACTACCGAGCCTCAGGATATCTTTGGCTACCTAGCCACTGAGCAGGATCAGATCATTGGCGCCATTTTCTTTACACGACTCTCCTTTGACGCCCCTGTAGAGGCATTTATTCTGGCGCCAGTGGCTGTCAAAACCAGTCATCAGAGAAAGGGGATTGGCCAAAAGTTGATCAATTTCGGTATCGACCAAATGAAGAAAAAGGGAGTAAAACTGCTATTTACCTATGGGGATCCCAACTATTATTCACAACTAGGATTCCAGAGCATCATGGAGAATATTGCTAAAGCACCTTTGAAACTGAGTCAACCTGAAGGCTGGCTTTGCCAATCTCTGACAGGTGACGAGTTCGTACCTATACCGGGCAACTCAAAATGTGTCACAGCCCTCAACAAACCTGAGTATTGGTAGACTATCTATTTCAAACATATCAAGTTTTAAAATGAGTTAATTTCAAAGCCATCGTATCTATAAATCATGAAAAATTATCTACTCGTCATCCTCATCTGTTTTGCGGCGTACAAAGGCTGGAACCACCTGAACAAGGAGAGTGTCGAGCCACTCCACACAACACCCTATGTTGCGGTGTATGGCCGTAATTCATGCGGCTGGACAAAGCAGATGCTTAATGATTTGAAATCTTCAGACATTCGCTATGAATATCATATTGTCGATAAACCGGAAGTCGCTGATTTGCTCCACGCAAGAATGCAGCAGTCCGGAATCAATACCAGGAGATACAATCTCCCTGTGGTTGATGTGAATGGCAGGTTAAGCGTCAGGCCTGATAGCGATAAGATCATATCGCAATACCAGGCATCCCTATGAATGTGAAATGAAGCAGGGCAAGGGCAGATCTGCAATCCGCCCTTACCCGAAACTTCTTGACCCCATCAAATGGTAAATCGCGCAACCAGTCCCTGTAGCTCGGTCGCCATATGGGCCAGGTTCTGACTCGCCTCCGCGGTCTCACCTGCGCCATCCGCTGTCTGGGTCGACATGTCATTGATCTTGACAATGTTGCGATTGATCTCTTCAGCCACCGATCCCTGCTCTTCCGCGGCACTGGCGATCTGGGTGGACATCTCGTTGATCTTCTCCACGGCCTGGGTGATGGTAGCCAACGCGGTGCCGGTCTGGGTGGCCAGTTCAACCGCTGATTTCGCTTCTTCCCGGCTCTGATCCATCACTGTCACTGCCTGACGGGAACCGGTTTGAAGTTTTTCAATCATCTCGTTTATCTCGTCGGTGGACTGGCGTGTGCGGCCTGCCAGGGTGCGCACTTCATCGGCGACCACTGCAAACCCACGCCCCTGCTCGCCGGCGCGTGCCGCTTCGATTGCCGCATTCAGGGCCAACAGGTTGGTTTGATCCGCGATCCCCTTGATCACGTCGAGGACCGTGTTGATGGCCTCGCTGTGGTGTTCCAGATCGTTGATGGTCTGGGAAGAGCTCTCCACTTGATCGGCCAGCTTGTTGATCTGGGTAACGGCTCTTTGCACGATCTGCGAGCCTTCCCGGGTCTGATCATAGGCTTCATCAGCCGCACTGGCGGTGTGATTGATGTTGACCGCAACCTCTTGCACCGTGGCGGTCATTTCGTTCATGGCGGTTGCCACCTGCTCCGTCTCCGACCGCTGAGTGTGGATGGTCTCGCTGGTCTGGGTGGTGATCGACGACATCTCTTCCGAGGCGGTTGACAACTGCGCCGTGGTTTCAGAGATATCCGCGAGCATATCGAGCAGATTCCTGCGCATGCCGTTGATTGCCGTGAGCAGTTCACCGATTTCATCACGACTGCTGACCACGATGTCCTGGGTTAGATCACCGGAAGCAACCACCGTTGCCTTGCGAATCGCACTCACGATAAATGTGGCAAATAGGATGCTGACAACGACACCGATAGCGATACTTACCAGCGCGATAACCGTTAGGGTCGCGACCGCTGCAAGTTCGTGCGCCTCAGCGCGTTTGGCGCTCTCCTCGGTGAACTTTCCGATATCCACCAACAGGGTTTCAAGGGAGCTGTCCAGGTTTTCCTCTTCATGTTCCACTTTTTCGGCCAGCTCCTCGGCATGGTGTGCCTTTCCTTCCGTAAAGGCGACAAACACCTCGTGGGCGTGTTGTACAAACTCTTTATGTGCCGCTTCAATGGCTTTTAACTTATTATTGACCGCGGCAAACTCGCTTTTCACATCACCCGTGCTATGTTCCATCGCCGCTTGGGCCAGCTTCTCTGCATCGTGCAGTTCAGCTTCGATACCCACTGTACCTTCATCAAAGGCCTTTATCGCCTGGCGGAATCGAGCTAAAGCACTATCTTCTACTTTCAAGATACTGCCATAGTGCAAGGAGCGTTCGAATTGCACGGCCTGTTCCAATTGATGAACGGTTATCTGGGCAATCTTTTCCGTGAGCGGTATATCCTCTTCGGCAATGGTGACTAACTCCTTGCCTATGCTGTTCATGGAGTAGATGGCATACACTGAGCTGATAACAAGCAAGCTGAGTAGAATGCCGGCAAAGCCCATCAATTTGGCTTTCAAGGACATATTGTTTAGTAGATTTTTCATGGTAAAATTCTCAATGATATTAGTCAAAATCGGAGGTCAGCATTAAACGCCAATGCATAAGTTGCAACGGGCGGGCATTTTCACCTACCAGGCTTGCGAACTGTTTGACTTGCATATCCGATACCTCTATCGGAGTCTTCATCACAAACCAATTGACGTTTTCGCTGCAGGGGGGAGTGGTCAACGATCCACTGTAGTGAAATAGCTGGCGATCGGCAGGGAGCAAATCGGCAGCGTTGATCGTGACTCCTTGTGCTAATTTGACCTCATTGATATTGCCCGAAGCATTATCAAGCACTTTTTTTAATGTTGGATTCTCCTTACCCCGCTTGAGCATCACACCTACAACAGCCAGATTGCCGTCGGCACTTTTGTGCACAAGATGGACTTCCATGGCGTAACGCTTGCCCTCATGGGCATGTTCACTGGGGGTATGAAAATGGAACTGAAGCAATTTGTAGGGGACATCACCCAGCATCAATATGCTGTTATGAACAGGCTTGCGCTGAACCGGGTATGACTTACCGCCAATATCGACCTTATCTTCCTGACCCACGGTGTTGTAGTTGGCCTGCAAGGTATGGCCATTGTTCAACACAAGCAGGGGAATGGACTGGTATTGAAACTGCAAGGGATAGAGATCGGATGGCACATCATTCCAAATATCCACGGGGGACTGACGCTTACCGCTGCCGCACAGGGCGTACTTTTTGGATAGACTACCCCACTTGGCGGGACCGCTGGCACCCGAATATCCCCAGTGAATGGCGTGTCCGGTAGCAGCGTTTTGATTGGTGGCGGCGACGAGGCCACTGAAAGGTAAGGCACATAACAGCAGAATCTGGAATATGATGCCAGTAAAGAGAGGTTTATTTATACTCATTGCCGAGCCCTCAATGGTGTAATGAAATCATCGGGACATCCGACGACTATTTACAACTCAACCCATCACCCTGAACTTAATGAATAAACCGGTGTGATGAGGGGGCGACATCCTATCTGTATCCTGTGATCAAGCTCCTCTAATATTCCTGTGATCTGGTATTCAGAGCGGCTGGCAGATACCAATCTTTAAAAATAAATGTATATTTTTTACTCAACATTAAACTTGGATCGTCAGCTCGATTACCAACCAAATATCCAAGGAATTTCGAAACTGAACATATCCCCATTTTTCGAAAACCAAATTTGGTATATTCAATTGCTGCATTGCAGTATCCAGATGGTTATTGAACCCGTAATTAGGGGAATTTTGTTCCCTATTCAACATGTCACTATAATTCACAGCGCAAGAGCAGTACCCGACGTATGCCATGATTCCATCAGGTAGCATTGAATGGTTCCTTCACACACCAATTTATTAATATTCACCGCAAAGCTTATCGCGCTTCTGTGTATCGCTTTTCTGATCCTGGCTTTTTTTCCTCACTATGCCCATCACCTATTGCTGGTGTTAGCCGCGGCCCTGGCTATTAGCGGCGCCGGATCACTCCTCAAATACAAGTCACAACGGAACTGGATCGAGAGCAAGGCCGATTTGCTGAGCTGTGGGGAGCAGGTGGAAGAGGTCCATGTATCTGAATACTCAAAACTCAAGCATTACTATCCAATCATTGATTACGCCTATTCTGTCGATGGAAAGTCCTATACCGGCAATAGCGCATCAAATGAAAAAGAGAACTTGTGGGTGCCCGAGGTGAATAGTTGGGGTGATCCAACCCCGGCGTCTGATCGTTGGTGGTCGTCGCTGAAACCGGGAGACAATGTACCTGTCTTCATCAATCCCCGGGATCACAGTGAAGCGGTCCTGGTGAAAGATGTAACGAAGGCGCGTCGGTCCCATCACCTCGCGCTTCTGATAGGTGGCATCCTGATAGGGCTGATATGGCTGGCACTGGTGTTTTTCAACTACACCCTGCCACTCCCCTGACACAAAGGAAGCGTGCAATAGAGCAGTAACCTGATGAAACCATCCACATTGATGCTATCGATTGTTGTGGTTCTGCTTAGCGTATGGCTGATCTATACCACCGGAGACCCAGCCACCCCTGAAGAGGGCCGGTTTCTCATCTTGATCGGGGTATTGATTGCAATCGTTCCCCTGACCTTGGCAGTTATCGGCGCCAGAAATCAAACCCGGGATAGTCATATAGTGGGTGTGATACTCACTTTAGGGGTAATTGCCGCGGCCTGTTATATCCTGGCCGACAATCCCCTCCTCTGGCTCGGACTGGCCGTAGTTAGCCTACCCTTGCATCTGTTGATCGCACGCTTGTTCTATTCCACCCAGGAAGATCTGCTGTTCAGCCTGGATAATGTATTTCAGGGGGAGTTTATGTCGCCCACCAGAAAGGAGAGCGAGGCTGGTATAACAGGCCTGTTCTATCTATTGAGTTGCTGCGCCCTCGTTACCGCGGAGTATAAGTTGATAAACTTTTTACTATCGCCCGCTACTGGCAGTTAAAGACAACGCCATCATCCTTGTCCTGTTCGTCCAACACCATCAGATGTCGAAATAATTTACACTTCCATACCTCTCAACCCTCTCTGATTTCGTAACACATTGTTTATAAACAGTATTTAGATTTTTTGCTTAAAAATTGCATAAACACCAGGTCAGGCCTTTCATAGGATATTTTTATTTCATAGTCGGTATGTCCGTCGGTGATCTGGACAGGAGAAGCAGCCATGATGAAGGTGATTAGTAGATTGAGTCGATCTACAGGACGAGTCTTTGTTTTAGCACTGTTTGGTCTTATATTTCCTCAGCATGGATGGGCGGCCTCCATAACTTTCGGTACTTTTGCCACCACCACGGACAATCCGCTTATCGACACAGCACCTTCTGTGACGGTAGACGACAACATTTCAGGCTCACTCACCTTCAATGTGACCGTACCAAACACGAACGGTGAGTTGTCGGCAGTATTTATCGACCTAGTGGGTGATCCTTCATACAGTGCCTCAGGGCTTGCTTCACTATCCACGGGTGTGTCAATCGTGGACTTTATGGAAGACACCAACGATATCGGCAATGGGCGGAATCTGAGCGGTAATTTTACCGCGCCAGTCAGCGGGCCCGCGGGGACATTCGACATCGGTTTCGGTTTTGATGATGGCGACAATGGAGGCGCTGGCAGACAAATTGCGCTTCCGTTCGCGTTCTCGATGGATGATCTTGGCAGCCTTACGCTTGCCAGCATTGAACGAATCGGTTTACGTTTCCAGTCGGTAGGCAGCTTGGGTATAGATGGTCTCGGTGGTGGGAGTGAAAAGCTGATTGCGGTAGAACCTGTCCCTCTACCTGCCGCCGCCTGGCTCTTTGGCTCCGCCATTGTCGGCGCCGGCTTAATCACCCGCCGTAAGAAGAAATCCTGATTTTCGATAGCACAGGCTCGAGAAAACCCGGAATTGTTAACTCACTCCTCCTCATCCTGCTTGGGCTTAACGATTTCGGAAATCGGCACCACCTTCGTGGCAGGGGGTTCATCGACGAAATAGGGGCGCTCCCGGGCGGTTCGTCCGGCAGCATCGGCCAGCTCCTTCTCCCGGGCGGTAATCAAACCCAGGCAGGCGCGGATATCTTGAATGGTCTGCTCTGACAACGGGTGTTTCAGGCTTTTGTGTTCCGGTGTCACCTCGCGCACGATGGTGGTCAGCAGCTTGCGCATCACCAGCATGATTTCCCGTTCTTTTGCGGTTTCGTCGTTCATAGCTATTCCTGCAACCTTGTATCTTTGTATCGTTAGACGCTAACACGAATGATTGGGTGAATAAACGCGCACCCGGCAGCGTTATCACTCCCGGGCCAGCAGATCCTCAAGGCCGGCCTCGTCGAGGATAGGGACACCCAGCTTCTCTGCCTTGGCCAGTTTCGATCCGGCCTCCTCCCCCACCACCAGGTAGTCGGTCTTTTTCGAGACACTGCCGGTCACCTTTGCACCCAGGCCCTGCAGGGTCTGCTTGATCTCATCCCGGGGTCTGCTCAGGGTGCCGGTGATGACCAGCGTCTTTCCCGCCAAGGGTTGCTGTGCGGCAGGTTCTATTTTCACCACCGGCCAGTGAATGCCTGCCTCGATCAATTGTTCGATGACTTCCCTGTTGTGAGCCTGACGAAAAAACGAATGGGTATGCGCCGCAACGATGGGACCCACATCCGGGGTCTCTTGCAATGCCTCTTCATCGGCCTGCTGCAGGGCCTCCAGGGTGGTGAACTGGGTGGCCAGGGACTGGGCTGTCGCCTCCCCGACTTCTCGTATACCCAGGGCAAAGAGAAAACGCTCAAGGGTGGTCGATTTGCTCTTTTCCAAGGCCTGCAACAGATTCTCTGCCGACTTCTCCGCCATGCGTTCCAAACCACTCAGCTGTTCCAGGTTCAGCTTGAACAGGTCAGCCGGGTTATCGACCAGTGCCCGCTCCACCAGTTGATCCACCAGCTTATCGCCCAATCCCTCGATGTCCATCGCCTTGCGGGAGGCGAAATGTTTGATTGCCTCTTTGCGTTGCGCCGGGCAATAGAGTCCGCCACTGCAGCGGGCCACCGCCTCCCCCTCGGGTTTGATGATGTCCGAGCCGCACACCGGGCAGAGGCTCGGCAGTTCGACCCTGTGCGCTTTCGACTGGCGTCGCTCCTCCACGACACTGACCACTTCCGGGATCACATCCCCCGCTCGCCTGACTATCACCGTGTCACCGGGACGCACATCCTTGCGCAGCACCTCGTCCATATTGTGCAGGGTGGCATTACTCACCGTGACCCCACCCACAAACACCGGGGTCAAGCGGGCTACCGGGGTGATAGCGCCTGTCCTGCCGACTTGAAACTCTATGCTTTCGACCTGGGTCATCTCCTCCTGGGCCGGAAATTTGTAGGCGATCGCCCAACGGGGGGCCCGGGATACAGAACCGAGCTGCTGCTGCAGATCCAGGTTATCGACCTTGAATACCACCCCATCTATCTCATAGGGCAAGCCATCCCGCTGCTGCACAATGTTATGAAAATAGTCGATACACCCTGCCACCCCGGTTACCACTTGATGCAGGGGCGATACGGGCAAGCCCCAGTGCTGCATTCTGCGAATGCAGTCACTTTGATTCCCGGCGATGGACGAAGGTACGACTTCACCAAAACCATAGGCGTAAAATGAGAGGGGCCGTTGCGCGGTGAGACGGGGATCGAGTTGGCGCAGTGAACCGGCGGCAGCATTGCGGGGATTGACGAAGCTCTTTTCACCCTTTTCCCGGGCCCGCCTGTTCAACGCCTCGAAACCCTCGCGGGGCATGAACACCTCACCTCTCACCTCGAGGATCTCGGGCCAGTCATCGCCCTCAAGTGACAATGGAATAGCCTTGATGGTGCGTACATTGCTGGTGACATCCTCACCCCGGCTACCGTCACCCCGGGTTGCGCCCTGCACCAGTCTGCCCTTTTCATAGCGAAGACTGACCGCCAGACCATCCAGTTTAGGTTCCGCCAGGTAGTGGACAGTCTGCTTGCCATCCAGCTTCAGCCGATCCCGGACCCGACGCTCGAACTCCCCCATCTCCTCCTCATCGAAGGCGTTGTCGAGGGAGAGCATGGGCAGTCGATGGCGCACCTCCTGGAAACCATCCAGGGGTTTGTCCCCCACCCGCTGGGTGGGTGAGTCGGGGGTCACGAGCTGCGGGTATTCCGACTCCAGCTGCTGCAACTCACGCAGCAAACGGTCATAGGCCACATCCGCTATCTTCGGCTCATCGAAGACATAGTATTGCCGGTTGTGATAGTTGATTTCCTTGCGCAGGGTCTCGATACGCTGCGCCGCACCCCGTTTCGTGTTCAACCCTTGCTCCGGGCCAATTGGATCTGACGCCGGTGCTCCATGATCTGACCCCGCAGGTGTTCGATGGTCTGCTTGGTCAGGGCACTATGGGTTTCATCCTGCAACTCCCCATCCAGAATGGCGGCCAGACGTTCAGCAGTGAACAGCATATCCGCAAAGATCGACATGCTGTCACCCGGTCCAGGCAGTTGCGTAAACAGGGTCAAACCCGGGGTGGAGAAAGCCTCCACATCCTGCTTGGGAAACACCCCCGGCTCTACCATGCTGGCCAGATTGAATTGGGGTTGATTACTGCCATCGCTGGCGATCCGTTGATAGATGGAGAGTTCACTCAAGGTCAGACCGGTCTCCTGCATCGCCTTCTGGATCGCCGCACCTGTAAAAGGCTTGGAGCGGGCACGCAGATTGATCTGGATGATCAGGACCGGCACATCCACCGGTGACTCCTCCTGGGCGCTGAAACTGAATAGGTCCTGCTGTTCCGGTTCCGCGGGTGTCGCTTCACTATCGGCAGACAGACCCAGCTCGGGGGTCTCTTCATCGTCACCTTGCGCGCTGCCGATCTCGTTCAACTCCTGACCCAACAGCTCGGTATCGTCCTCATCCCAGTTGACCCAGGTGTCATCGCCCTCGGGGGATGCAACTGGTGTCTCATCCCGCACTTGCGGTTCATCCACTACAGGCTCTGGGGTGACACTCTCTTGGGCTACGCTCATCGACTCAGCCCTGCGTCTGCGGGCCTGGGCAGATTCACGCTTGCGTCGATTGGTCTCATACAGGTAGATCGCGGCCAGGAAGATACAACCGAGGACCAGCAGAACGATGCGCAGTGTCATGGCATCCATGATTTCAAATGGCGGCGAGTTGAGCCGCCTCCTCCACATCGACGGTAACCAGGCGCGACACACCCGGCTCATGCATGGTGACCCCCGAAAGCTGGTTTGCTATCTCCATGGTGATCTTATTGTGAGTAATAAAAATGAATTGTACCTGATCGGACATATCCCGCACCATATCGCAGAAGCGCCCTACATTGGCATCGTCCAACGGTGCATCCACCTCATCGAGCATACAGAATGGTGCCGGATTGAGTTGAAAGATGGCGAACACCAAGGCCACTGCAGTGAGCGCCTTCTCCCCACCTGAGAGGAGATGGATGTTGGTATTGCGTTTGCCCGGGGGACGCGCCATGACCGTCACGCCGGTATCCAGCAGATCCTCACCGGTCAACTCCAGATAGGCGTGACCACCGCCGAACAGCCGGGGAAACAGCTCTTTGATCCCCGAGTTGACCTTATCGAAGGTCTCCTTGAAGCGGGTCCGGGTCTCCCGATCGATTTTTCGGATTGCGTTTTCCAAGGTCTCCAGGGAACGGGAGATATCCTCGTGTTGCTCATCCAGGTACTGCAAGCGTTCCGACTGCTCTTGAAACTCGTCGATCGCCGCCAGGTTGATGGGGCCCAATCGCTGAATGCGATTCCCCAGTCGCTCCACCTGCTGCTGCCATGCATCCTCTGTTGCATCCTCGTCCATGGTCTTGAACAACTCTTCAGCATCCAGACCACCCTCATGCAGCTGTTCCTGCAGGGTCATGCAGCGAACATTCACCTCCTGGCTTTGCAGACGCGCCTGGTTGAGCGCGTCCCGACGCTCCTGAACCTGCTGTTCCGCCACATGACGTTCCTGCTCTTTCTTGCGCAGATGGCCATCGACATCTTCTAAATTGCGACGCACCTCGTTCAATGCCTTGTCGATGTCTGTCCGCTCCGAGAGCTTCTGATTCAACATTCCCAGCTGTTGTTGCAGGGGCGCATCACTGTTGTCCAGGGTGGTTTTCAACTCCTCCCGTCGCTGGGACAGCTGAGTCAGCTGACTGCTCGCCCGTTGCAGGTTCTGTGTCAGGGAGGTATGCGCGGTGCGCATCGATTCGACCCGCAATGCCACCTCGTGGGTCGATGAACGTTGTTGATTGAGGCGCTCTCTCGCCTCTGTGACCTGGTTACGCAGCACATCCCGTTGCTTTACCAGGGACTCACGGCGACTGCCCAGGTTCTCGATAGACTCCAAGGCTTCGTGCAGCCGTACCCGGGTCTCCTCCATCAAGGCCTTGTCGTTGTCGATCTGCTCGGCGATCTCCTGCTGTTCCTGTTGCAGCTGCTCACGGCGTTGTCGCAGATGATCTGCCCGGGTGCGCTTACCGCTCAGGCTGGCACGTATCTCCGAAAGCACGCGATTGAGCTGATTGAAGCTGGATTGGGCCTGTTCCCGATTGTGTTCAGATTGTTTCAGGGCCTGCCTGCCCTGTTCCAGGGTCGCCGCCAATTCGCTGACGTTGCGCTCCTGTTCCGCAAGGGTCTGCTTCAGGCTGCGCAGCTCCTCTTCCCGGGCCAGTACACCGGCATTTTCGTCGGATTCACGACTCACTCTCAACCAGTCGGGGCCGAGCCAACATCCATCCGGGGTAACCAACGTCTCACCTGCCTTCAGTCCTTGTCGCCGGGCGAGGGCATCGTGGATGTTATCTGCCAGTTTGACACCCCCAAGCAGGGAGCCCAGATTCCAGGACGATGTGACCTGTTGCAGCAGGGTCTCCTCTGCTGTGGGATAGGCCTCTCCGGCGTGGGCGCGGGTATCCCAAAAACTGAGTGCACCCTTCTCCAGCTGTGACAACGGCTCCTGCAGCCGACCGATGTCGTCCACACACACGGCCTGGAGATGAAAACCCAATACCAGCTCCACTGCCTGCTGCCAGCGGGGCTCGACCTTGATCTCCTGAGCCAGGCGTTTGGCGCTGCTCAACTGGCTCTTCTCAAGCCACTCAACCCCTTGGTTGCCCTGTTGACCCAGAGCTGCTTGCTGGAGCGCTTCCAGAGAGGCCAAACGACCTGTATTGGCTTGAAAATCGGCCCTGGCCTGATTCAGGCGGTTGGCGGTCTGACTGTTCTTCTCCCGCTGCTGATTGATCAGCTCCACGGCCTGGTCTAGTTGAACATGCAGGGTATCGGCCTCACCCTTCTGCCGATTCTCATCCCCTTCGAGGGAGGTGATCTCACTCAGCAGCTGACTGTCATCCAGGCGTCCCAACTCCTCATCCAGGCGTTGCAGCCGCCGCTCCAGATTACCCCCCTGCTGCTCCAGATGATTGATCCGGGTACGCTCCACCTGGGCGGTCTGGGCCGGCTCGGCGGCCTTCTGATTGAACTGCTCCCACTCTTGTTGCCAGGCCTGCATCGCCTGTTCGGCCTGCTGCAGGGTCTCTGCATGCTGCGCCTCCACTGACTGTGCCTCATCCAGTCTGGGCTGCTCCTGCTGCAGAGTGGTGTTGAGTTCCGCCAGGCGCGCTTCATCCTGGGACTTATGGGCTTCGGACTCTTGCAGGGCCTGTTCGATCTGTTGCAGATCCTGTTGTTGCTGGCGTTGCGAGTCCCGGGCGAACTGAATCGCCTGCTCCAGGCCGCTGATCTCCGCCCCGAGGCTATAGAATTTACCCTGTACCTCGTTGAACCGGTCGTTGACCTGCATATGTTTGTCCCGATCCGATTCGATCACCGATTCCAACTTGCGTTGCTCCGCAATGGCCGCTTCCAGATTATTCTGCAGCTCGGCGATACGGCGCTGGCGCTGCTCCAGATCGTGATGCAGGCTGCGCCAGCGCAGGGCCAGCAGCTCCGCCTTGACCTGACGCTCCTGCTGCTTCAATTCCTGATACTTTTCCGCCGTGGCAGCCTGACGCTTGAGATGCTGGAGCTGCTTGGCCACCTCTTCACGGAGATCGGTAAGACGTTCCAGGTTCTCCCGGGTGTGGCGGATACGGTTTTCCGTCTCCCGGCGCCGCTCCTTATATTTTGAAATACCCGCCGCCTCTTCCAGGAAACTGCGCAGATCCTCCGGCCGTGCCTCGATGAGGCGGGAGATCATGCCCTGTTCAATAATGGAGTAGCTGCGGGGGCCGAGACCGGTACCGAGAAACAGATCGGTTATATCCCTGCGCCGGCAACGGACACCATTCAGAAAGTAGAGGGATTGACCGTCACGGGAGACCTGACGCTTTACCGAGATCTGGTTGTATTGGGCGTATTGACCGCCCGCTCTGCCATCCACATTGTCGAACAGCAGCTCAATGGTTGCGGCACCGACCGGCTTGCGCACACTCGAGCCGTTGAATATCACATCCGCCATCGACTCGCCACGCAACATCTTGGCCGAGCTTTCGCCCATGACCCAACGCACGGCATCGATGACATTGGATTTTCCACATCCATTTGGCCCAACGATTCCGACCAGATTGCTTGGGATCGGCACGGTGGTTGGATCGACGAATGATTTAAATCCGGCGAGCTTGATTTTCTCCAGACGCATGGGCGGCTAAGATACACCAAAGAGGGGGATTGTTACAGAGCACAGTGCAATTTTTTACGTATTGACTAATTAATATAACTTATTGTTTTAAATGACATATAGAAGGAATGCTTTGGACTGGGTAACGGCTCGAGTATAATTCTTTGCCATTTTATCCATGAGACAAGAAGACCATGCCCAGTCAACCGAGCAAAGATCTTGAAACCTTTGAAAACCCCCGGCCGGAAAGAGATTACACCATCCGTATCAATATCCCGGAGTTCACCTGTCTCTGTCCCAAGACCGGGCAGCCCGACTTTGCCGAGATGACCCTGGAGTATGTCCCGGAAAAACGCTGCGTCGAGTTGAAGGCGCTGAAGATGTATATCTGGTCATTCCGCGACCAGGGGGCCTTCCACGAAGCGGTCACCAACGAGATTCTGAGTGATCTTGTGCACGCCACCCAACCCCGCTTCATGCGCCTGACTGCCGAGTTCAATGTGCGTGGCGGCATCTACACCACGGTCGTGGCCGAACACCGGGCCGAGAACTGGGTTGCACCCGCGGCGGTAACACTCCCTTGATCGCCTCAAGCAGCTATCAGGCAGCAACCGGCCATTGGGTGATGCTGTACCGACCTGCTCGGTAATGGATCTCTATATCGGCATCGACCTGGGGACTTCCGGCTGTCGGGCCATCGCTATCGATACAACAGGCAGCCTCCAGGCATCCGCCAGCAGACCCCTGCCAAGGCCCCAGTCACGGCAACCGCAACAGAGCCGGCAAGACCCGGAAGTCTGGTGGCGGACACTGCTGGAAGTGCTGACGGAGATCGCTACTGCCGGCGGCGACAACAGGATCAGGGGGATCGCCGTGGATGGCACCTCCTCCACCCTGTTGTTGACGGATCCACAGGGTAAGCCATTGACACCAGCCTTGATGTACAACGACAGCAGCAGTGTGGAGCAGCTGCCGCTGTTACAGAGCGTCGCAGCCGAAGGCAGTCCCGTTCTGAGCGCCACATCCAGTCTTGCAAAGCTGCTGCATCTGGCGCAAGGCCTCTCCATCGACCGCTACCTTGCACGTCACCAGGCGGACTGGATTCTCGGCAGGCTGTGTGACGACTACCGCTTTAGTGATGAAAACAATGTCTTGAAGCTGGGCTACGACCCTATACAGCGTGAGTGGCCTGCCTGGCTGACAGACTTGCAGCTTGCCGTTGATGCGCTACCCGAGGTGGTACCCTGTGGCACGCCCGTGGGCAAACTCTGTCGACAGGTCGCCGAGGCCACCGGCCTCGCCCAGGGCATACCCATCGTCGCCGGCACGACGGATGGTAACGCTGCCTTCTTAGCCACCGGCGCCAATCAGATCGGTGAGGCGGTCAGCTCGTTAGGCAGCACCCTGGTGCTCAAGATCCTCGCCGATAGACCGATCTTCGCGGCACAATTTGGCGTCTACAGTCATCGCCTGGGAGAGCGCTGGCTGGTGAGCGGTGCCTCCAACAGTGGCGGCGCGGTACTGGATCACTATTTCAGCCGGGATGAGATGGCACGCATGAGCAGCGATCTCAAGCCGGATCAAGCCACCGGTCTCGACTACTATCCCCTGCTCTCACCCGGTGAGCGGTTCCCCCTC
>JBEVVS010000050.1:0-66074 GCA_040507005.1 Candidatus Thiodiazotropha sp. | reverse complement strand
CGCTTTGAGAGCCCTTGATAACGGTTACGCTATCGTAACTCTCCATGGCGGAATAGGCGGTAGGCGGATCCATACGATTCGGACAACCACCATGGATGAAGGCACCATCCAGGAGGATGTTGAGTCGATTCTGGCTCTGACCGCGAATCACCGGATCGATGCCATGTCCACCCATTCGGATGCCCGAGACACCATTGATAGCGCGCAAAAAATCACCACCATCCACGGGCAGCCCTTGGGATGTTTCACCCATTGGGGTCCGAGTTACTGCGGGTGTGGTTTCGACCTCACTTTCAACTTGGATTTCACCCAGTTGATCCGCCTGCTCTTGAGCAAGCAGACAGGGTGTCGCCAACAGGCAGCTAATAGCTAGGGAGAGGGCTCTGTGTCGCATCGTTTTACCTCATATTTTATTTATCTGAACCGGTATAACTGTGCAAAAATCAGCCCATTTGGATAACATCTTGTTTTATCGTGTGAAGTTTAAAATAGATCAGGATTCTAGAGATTGATTTGAGGCATATGCCATTGCCGAGTCGGCATTTGACACAGATTACGGACTCTATTTATTAAACTTATAAGCACCATGTTTTTCTCTTCTGATGTAACCTATAAGCTGCGCCTGGGGCCTGATACGAGGAAAACCTATGCATGATCGTCTGACCCTTGCCAGGGAATTTCAACGAATGTTGCCCGAAGAGTGCGTCATCTACCGGGAGGAGGAACTGATACCCTACGAGTGTGATGGCCTTTCCGCCTATCGCAAGGTACCCCTGATCGCACTTCTTCCCTACACCGCCGAGCAGGTGGAACAGATTCTGGTCTTCTGCCATCAGCAACGGATACCCGTGGTTGCCCGGGGTTCCGGCACCGGTCTCTCGGGGGGCGCGCTCCCTCACGAAGAGGGGGTGCTGCTGAGTCTTGCCAGACTCAATCAGATCCTCGAGATCGACAGCCAAAACATGCAGGCGCGGGTACAGCCCGGGGTGCGCAATCTGGCCGTCAGCGAGGCTGCCAAGCCCTATGGCCTCTACTATGCCCCTGATCCTTCATCCCAGATCGCCTGCTCCATCGGTGGCAATGTGGCGGAAAATGCCGGTGGCGTGCATTGTTTGAAATATGGTCTGACCCTGCACAACGTATTGCAGGTGACCCTGATTACCATCGATGGCGAGAGGATCACCTTGGGCGGCGGCAGTCTCGATGCCCCCGGCCTCGATCTGCTTACCCTGATTACCGGTTCGGAAGGGATGCTCGGGGTGGTGGTGGAGATCCTGGTGAAACTGCTGCCGATACCTGAACGACAGCAGGTGGTGCTCGCCGCTTTCGACGATATCGAGACCGCTGGCGATGCGGTGGCCCAAGTCATCGCCAAGGGGATTCTCCCCGCCGGCCTGGAGATGATGGACAACCTCTCCATCCGCGCCTCGGAAGATTTCGTGCATGCGGGTTATCCCACCGAGGCGGCAGCGATCCTGCTGTGCGAAGTGGATGGGGAGGATGCCGAGGTCTCAGAAGCGATCATGCACGTCAGAGAGATTCTGCTAGAGTCCGGGGCCACCGAGGTGAGGACCGCACAGGACGAGCAGGAGAGAGTCAGGTTCTGGGCAGGCAGAAAGAACGCCTTCCCCGCGGTGGGCCGTCTCTCCCCCGACTACTACTGCATGGATGGCACCATACCCCGCCATCAACTGGGCAAGGTGTTGAAGATGATCGACGAGATGTCAGAGCGCTACGGATTGCGCTGTGCCAATGTCTTCCACGCCGGCGACGGCAATCTGCACCCTCTGATCCTCTACGATGCCAACAATCCGGGTGAACTGGAACAGGCGGAGGCCTTCGGCGGGGAGATACTCGAGTTGTGTGTCGCTGTCGGCGGCACCATCACCGGTGAGCACGGTGTAGGCCTGGAGAAAATCAATCAGATGTGCGCCCAGTTTCGGGATCAAGAGCTAGAGACCTTTCACGCGGTCAAAGGCGTGTTCGATCCTCATACCCTGCTCAATCCGGGTAAGGCGATTCCAACCCTGAACCGCTGCGCGGAGTTTGGCGCCATGCATGTACACGCAGGTAAACTCCGTTTCCCTGAATTGGAGCGATTTTAATGGCCAGTGACCGGGACGCCAGCCAATCCCTTCAAACCGCGGTCATGGATGCCGTCGGAGATTCCCGTCCCCTGCAATTGGAGGGTCATGGGAGTAAAGGGTTTTATGGACGTGAACGCACCGGCGAGACCCTCTCACTGGCAGAACATTGCGGCATCATCAGCTATGCACCCACCGAACTGGTGATTACAGCGCGCTGCGGAACACCACTGCGGGAGATTGAGGATACCTTGCAGGAGAAGGGGCAGATGCTCCCCTTCGAGCCTCCCCATTTCGATGCCAAGGGCACCATTGGCGGCGCCATCGCGGCTGGACTCAGTGGTCCCCGCAGACCCTGGGGCGGGGCACCCAGGGACCAGCTGCTGGGGATAAAACTCCTCGATGGGCAGGGCCAGATCCTCAAATTCGGCGGCCAGGTGATGAAAAATGTCGCTGGCTATGACCTCTCCCGCCTGATGGCCGGGGCCATGGGAACCCTTGGGATCCTGCTGGAACTATCGATCAAGGTACTGCCCAAACCACCCCAGGAGCACACCCTCGGATTCACCTCCGAGAGACACCAGGTCCGGCCACTGCTGCACAAGATGCTGACCGAGGGGGTACCCATAACCGCCACCTACAGCCTGGATGGTCAACACAAGGTACGTATTGCCTGTGCTGCACAGCGTTTGCAGCAGCTGCAGTCGAGTTATGCCCTCGAGACCTGCCAGCAGCAGGATGACTTTTGGCAGGACCTGCGAGACCAGCAACACGCATTCTTCAGGCAACAAGGCCCACTCTGGCGCCTCTCACTCCCCCCTGCAGCTGATCTCGATATATCAGACCAGATGCTATACGAATGGTCTGGCGGTCTGCGCTGGCTTGTTTCAGAGCGTCCTGAGCAGGAGATCCGTGCGCTGGTGGAAAAAGCGGCGGGACATGCCATACTTTTTCGCAATGGGGATCGCAAAGGGGATATCTTCCATCCTCTCCATCCCCGGATTGCGCAAATTCAGAAGCAGCTAAAGCAGGTATTTGATCCAAAGGGGATATTCAATCCCGGGCGACACTATGCAGACTATTGAGGAGAGTGAGCCCATCCCCCCGCCAGGAGAACCGAAGCAAATAACCCATCCTGCTACCGAACACGATGAGGACAGATGCCCAGGATTCTGAAAATCACTCTCCGGGACAACACTATATGCCGCCTCCCCCGCCGCTCTTGTTCCTGCCCCCGAGCGCCGGTTTCTCCCAGGTTGAGCAACCCGGGACGCGGCCAGGAGCCAACCCGGTAAAAGAGCAACCGGTGATTATCAAAGGTTATCGGTTCAGACCGGTGCAGCAAGAGCGAAAGCCGAATCGGCAATCACCTGAGATCCTACCGCAGAAATAGCCATATTCAGGACAGTCTATTAACTATTGCTTGGGCTTGGGTCGTGCCGCCTGCATACAGCTCTGCATCTGCTCCACTTTGGCGCTTTGCTTAAAGCACTTCTGCATCGCGGAGCCAACTGTGATCGATCGTTCCAGGAACTTCAGCATGTTTTGCTTGATCTCCGGGGTAAATTTGATGTCCTGAGGCTTTTTCGTCGAGTGTTGTTTATTCTCTGGCATGCCGGGTACCGGCCCCATTCTCTCTTTTATCTCCTTTTCCATGGCGGTCATGATCTCAGCGCACTTTTCGAATGACGCCTGATCGTCTGCCTTTTGCAAGCAGCGTTTGGTCTCCTGCATGGCAGGGATGCTCTTCTCCATCATCGGCAGCATCTTCTGCTTCGATTGTTCGAAAAATTGCTGTTGGTCCATTTCCGTCCCCGGAGGCTGCGCCATAACCAGCGACGGCAGCAATAGCAAAGTGTGGCGCCATTTCATTCAAACTCTCCTCATCTAATATCTATTATCTGGAGTTATTACCCTACAACACGACCATACCGCAATCGGAGTGGTTGAAACAGCATCTCATTCTGAGATGTATGCTATGTAATTCAATAACCCGGATTGAAGTGGCTGTTTTTTGCAACACGAGCCGTTAGAATCCCGATCTGCACAAACATTGTAGGAGACCTCCGTGGCAGAAAAAAAAGTTGATGTCGCTATCCTTGGCTCAGGAACTGCGGGACTGAATGCAACCAGCAGGGTCGGTCCGAGCGGTAAAAGCTTCCTGCTCATCAATGGTGGCGAACCCGGCACCACCTGCGCCCGGGTCGGTTGTATGCCCTCCAAGGCCTTGATTCAGGTGGCGGAGGACTACCATCGGAGGACCCATCTCAACCGTTACGGGGTGGATGGACATACTGAATTGAACATATCTATCCCGGAGGCCATGGAACATGTGCAGGATCTGCGCGACAACTTTGTGGATCGGGTACTCTCCAACAGCACCGACAATATGGGTGACAAGTTCATCGAGGCATATGCGAAATTCATCGATCCTCACACCCTTCAACTCGACAATGGCGACCGGGTGATAGCCGACAGGATCGTCATTGCCACCGGATCCCGCCCAGTGGTTCCCGCAGCCTGGGAGGCCTTCGGCGACAAGGTGCTGACCACAGACACCTTCTTTGAACTGGAGGACCTGCCGAAGTCAGTAGCCGTGGTAGGACTGGGTGTGATCGGCCTTGAACTGGGACAATCCTTGAGCCGCCTGGAGATCGAAGTGCACGGTTTCGATATGGCACAGACCATCGGTGGCACCACGGACCCTGAGGTCTCGCAGATGGCCCTCGAAACCATGCAGCGGGAGTTTCCCATCTATCTGGGTGAAGCCGTTGAGATCAGTGAAGAGGACTCCCAGCTGAGGGTAACAGCGGGTGACCACTCTGTGGTCGTAGACAAGGTCCTGGCCAGTCTCGGACGGACTGCCAACATTGAAGGCCTGGCATTGGAAAACGCCGGTATCGAGCTAGATGAACGGGGCATCCCCCGCTACAACCCGAACACCATGCAGTGCGGCGATTCACATATCTTTATCGCAGGTGATGTGAATGGTGAGCGCCCTATCCTCCACGAAGCCGGTGACGAGGGCAAAATCGCCGGTCACAATGCCGCCCATGATGAAGTCATGGCGTTCAAACGCAAGATCCCGCTGGCGATCAACTTTTGTGATCCAAACATCTGCCTGGTCGGCGCAAGTTATCAGACCCTGGATGCAGACAAAATAGCCATCGGCGAGGTCAAACTGGCCCCGGTGGGACGTGCCCAGATCATGGGCCAGAGCCGCGGTATCATCCGTGTCTATGGGGACAAAACCAGCGGCAGACTGGTGGGCGCTGAAATGATCACAACCCGCGGTGAGAACCTTGCCCATCTACTCAATTGGGCAATCTCGCAACAACTCACTGTCGGTGATCTCATCCGCATGCCCTTTTACCATCCGGTGATTGAGGAGGCGCTCCAGGCTGCCCTGAATAACCTCTATGCACAGGTGGAGACGAAAAACCAAGGCCCGGTCAAAGAGCTCTATCCCCTATAAGCGGTAATCAGACATGGAATCAATACAGGTAAATTTCTCAGGTGGGAAACGAATCCAGGCCAAAGTCGGTGACTACACCATAGAGACCGACCAACCCGTGAAGTACGGCGGTGAAGCCAGCGCCCCCGCTCCCTTTGATCTGTTTCTCGCCTCCCTGGCCACCTGTGCGGGGATATATGCCTGGAATTTTTGCGAATCACGCAAACTCTCAAAGGAAGGCATGGATCTACGCATGGATTGCCTAAGCGATGAGAAGACAAAGATGGTCGACAAGGTTATCTTTCGCCTCACGCTTCCGCAGGGTTTTCCTGAGAAATACCGCGGCGGCATCATTAAAGCGATGGAACTGTGTGCTGTGAAACGGCATATGCAGGAGACACCGGAATTTACAGTAGAACTTTGTTGAGGGTGAAATCCACCCGCTACTTGGATACGAATTTATCGGATAAACAGCCATTCATTTTGTGATTTAGATTCCTATATATATTTTTAAAATATTGATTTTAATGAGTTTTAGCTATAACTTGGAGTTTCCAGACAGGCGGGCTAAGCTAAGGTACGCGCGGAGGCGCATAGTGTAACCAGAGAAGGTAACTGCGTGAGTCACATCAATTCCGGCCGACGTACAGCAGATCGGCGTTCCGGTATAGAGCGCCGAGCAAGTCAGATAGATGGACATGGCTCCCATTACAGGATGACCTGGGAGGAGCAACGCACCCAATATTGGACGCGTCTGCTGTTTTGCGGCCTGGCTCTCCTCTATTTCAATTTCGGCGGTGAATCCCAGGTTCGCGACTGGACCAACCTCCAGGTAGTCAACCTGGTTTTTGTCGCATTCGGTATAGAGATCCTGTTCTTCATGCACCACGCCTCGCGGGAGCCGCACGCCCCCTGGCGTCAACGTCTGACCATGTGGGTGGACATTGCCATGGCCTCATTTGCGGTCCTGGCGGACACCACCGTCAGCTCACCCGGTTTTCTGGTGTTTCTGATGGTCATCCTCGGCAACGGCATGCGCTACGGCCTGCGCCTGTTCGGAGAAGCTGTTGTGGGAAGTCTCGGCGCGGCGGTATTGATCGTCAGCCTGCGGCTGCACGATTATGTGAATCTGTTTTCTGTCAGTGCCATCTTCTTTCTGGTCTTCTTTGCGATCATTGTTATCTACTCCTATACACTCACGGCCAAGATCGAACTTGGCCGGGCCAAGCTCGCCCACGAGCGCAACATCGATGCCCTTACCGGATTGCTCAATCGACGTGCCCTTATGGAGCGTTCATCAAGCCTTTTCCAACCCCAGGAGAACGGCAACGGTGTGGTCGTGTTATTCGCAGATCTGGACGGTTTCAAGACCGTCAACGATACCCATGGCCACCATGTGGGTGACCGGGTATTGGCAGCGGTTGCAAACTGCATCGCCAAGAAGGTACGCAACGAGGATCTTGTGGCACGTTATGGTGGTGATGAGTTCCTGCTGCTGCTGCCCGATGCCAGCAAGGAGGGTGGCGAACTAGTGGCTCAGCGCGTGCGTAAGGCAATCGACGACTATGCCAAAGATAACCGTATCGACTTCAGCATCTCAATCGGCATGGGGAAATATCCTGATCATGGCCTCGACCTGGAGACCGTGATCGATTGCGTGGACAAGGCCATGTACCGGAGTAAATTGAAACATGGCCGTGGCGGGATTTTACATGTGGATGGGTGCGAGTTGGATTCCACAGGACCTATACAATGATAGTGTCATGCTGAATGGCATCGATTCCTGGAATAGCTGCCGGGCTCGCCGTCAGGCGCCCTGTTTACACGGGTCTGATTGAGGGAAATGTTAACTGTACAGGGCTTGATTTCCCTAGTCTGCTCATGCGCTTTGAAGCCACCCCAAATGGATAGCCCTATGCAGAACACAATCACTGAGAAAATGCCGAACGGCTGAACCTTCGCAGCAGCACCATATTTGTACTTTGTCGGTGTAAACACCTTCTCGTCAGGTAACGGGTTTTGCCCCAGCTTGATAATCTTAATGCCCCGTATACCCTCGAATAAGAATAGTATTATTCCCAACAGCAACGGCAGAAAGGTTAACGCGCCATAAAAGACCAAATGCATGCCATTTATACTTCCGTAGTTAAAACAATGGGCATTTTTTGTGAAATCGGCAATCCAATCGGCTAACCAGAATTGCACCATAAGATAAATCGGTGTAGCCAAAGCCAACAGCTTGAGTATGAATACTATGCGCTCCCTCTTGGTGTATTCCGGTGCGTATTCACTCATATTAAACAAACAGTCATTTTTATATACATCAATGATACCAGGAATACCCGCCAGGCTGATTTTCCAGATCCCCATTATCGCTTGGCAAGAAATATAGCCCTTCTAGGTGCGGGATAACCCTCTATGGTCAAACTCTGATCTTGTGGATCAAGATAGTCCACCAGGGATTCAAATCGCATCCACTCTGTTGCACGCTGTTCATCGACGGTGGTTAGCGAGATGTCGATCAGTTTCACTTCCTTGAAACCAGCACGCTGTAACCAATTATGCAGCGTTTCAACAGTTGGGATAAACCAGACATTGCGCATCTTGGCATAGCGCCCCTGAGGCACCAATACATGACCATCTTCTCCCTCTATCACCAGGGTCTCCAATATCAATTCACCACCGTTGCGTAACGCGCCTCGCAATTCAGCCAGATGTGCAAATGGTGATTGCCGATGATAGAAGACACCCATGGAAAATACGCTGTCGAATCCCTTAATGTCCGGCGGCAGCTGTTGAATGCCCAAGGGAAAGAGATGCACGGGATGCTGCGCCCCCAGGAGGTGCTTGATGGCTTCAAACTGCAGGATGAAAAGTTGCGTCGGATCGATGCCAATCACCAGTCGGGCGCCCTCCCCCAGCATACGCCAGGCGTGATAGCCGTTACCACAACCGACATCCAGCACCAAGCGATCCTGCAGAGGCTGAATATGGGCTTGCAGCCTGTCCCATTTATAATCGGAACGCCATTCAGTATCGATATGCAGACCGCAGATCTCATACGGACCTTTGCGCCAGGGGTGCAGTTCTGTGAGAAGTTGCGCTAGACGTTGGCGCATCTCCTGATCACAATCCTGCGCCTCTCCTGCCCTGATACGGGCACCCTTGAATTCGATCGATGAGATTGGGGGTGACGGCAGTTGTGCGATGATCTGGCGCCAGTCTGCAAGATCCCCATGGGGCCGGTCCCGCCATACCTGCTCCACCTGGTGCGGCAGTTGTTCAAACCATAGACCCAACGGTCCATCCATATAGGGTAATCGCCAGTCCCACTGATCACTCATTTGATGGCCAGTAGAGAGACAAAATTAAAACACTGAAACCAGACCTCAACGGTGGAGAAGCCCACCCTCTCAAGGCGATCGATATGTGCCGTCAGGCTCTCCGGGATCAAAACATCTTCCAGGGCTGAGCGTTTTTGGCTGATCTCCAGATCTGAATATCCCTGGGCCTTCTTGAAACCGTGATGCATCTCAGTAAAGAGCTGCTGGGCCTCCTCGTTGGGTACAACAATCTTTTCAGACAGCACCAACAGACCGTCCGCTAACATGCCATCAAAGATTTTCTTCAGGATCCCGGTACGTTCTTCAGCGGGTAAGAACTGCAGGGTGAAATTCAACACCACCATCGATGCCTGCTGAATCACCACATCCTGGATATCCGCACATATCAGTTCAATCGCCGGAGACCGTCTACACTGGGCGAGATTGCTCCTGGCCCTGGTCAACATGGCCACAGAGTTATCAACCCCGATAAGGCGGACGTCGTCCCTATCGACGGCTGAGTGGATCGCCATCATGGCCGCACCCAGGGAGCAACCGAGATCGTAACAGCAACTAGCCTGTTTAATACGCTGTGCAGCCAAGGTGCCGATCATGTTGATGATGGTTGTATAACCGGGAACCGAACGATTTATCATATCGGGAAAGACAGAGGCCACCCTGTCATCGAACACAAAATCGGCAAGGATTTCATGTGCATCTGCATAAAGTTCGTCTTTTTTCCGGTCTTCAGCCATGACAAGATAGTAAATCAGTAGCGTTTACCCATTCTCCTGAACCGCCCGCTCACCCGCCTCCACATCCACAAAATTCAACAACACAGCACCGATGATAAACAGGATACCGATAGAGAGGATGGAGAGACGGCTATCTCCAGTGAGCACACCGATCCATCCCATCAGCAACGGACCCAACACGGTTGCGAATTTTCCAAGCATGTTGTAGAAGCCAAAGAACTCCGCCGACTGATGGTGAGGAATCAAGCGGGCATAGAGGGAACGGGAGAGTGCCTGTATACCGCCTTGTACCAGGCCAATAGCGATAGCCAATATATAGAACTCCCAAATTGCCTGCATATGATAGGCCCACAGCAAAATCAGCAAATAGATGAAAATGGCCAGCATGATACCCTGCTTGGGACCGCGCCGATTGCCTATCTCACCAAAAACAAGGGCGGCGGGAAAACCGACAAATTGGGTGATAAGCAGGGCGACCATCAAATTATTCGCATCGAATCCGATCGAGAGACCGAAATCCACAGCCATTCTGACAATGGTATCGACACCGTCGATATAGCACCAGTAGGCGATCAAAAACAGAAACGCCATGCGTAACTGCTTCAACTTACCGAAGGTACCAACCAGTTGGCGAAAGCCAGCCAGTACCCACGCCTTTTCACGCTCACCAATCGCAGGCTCTTCGACTAGCAGAAACAGCGGAATAGAGAAAAGAGCCCACCATAGTGCAACCAGCACGAACGAGAGTTTCACTGCCTGGGAAGCATCGGCGAGACCGAAAGCTTCAGGGAAAAGGGTCATCAAGACATTACCGGCGAACAATAGCCCACCACCCAGATAGCCGAAGGCGAAACCATAGGCAGAGACCTTGTCGTAGTTAGCTTTCTCGGTCACAGAAACCATCAGGGCGTCATAGAATATATTGCCACCGGAAAAACCGAGGATTCCCAGGCCGTAGAGCACCAGGGCCATAACCCAGTTCCCCATAGCCACCAGATAGAGGGCACCTGTCATGATTATGCCCATGCCTGCAAAGAACAGTAGAAACCGTTTCTTCGCGCCGGCTTGGTCGGCCAGTGCCCCCAACAGCGGCGCGAGACAAACCACCACGATACTCGCCAACGAGTTGGCCATGCCTAAGCGGAAGGTGCTCTCGGTCACCGCCGCCTCGGCGCTCCAGTACTGTTTGAAGAAGATCGGAAAGAACCCGGCCATTACCGTGGTGGCAAAGGCGGAGTTGGCCCAGTCGTATAGACTCCAGGCAAGAACCCTGGGTTCTCTTAACAGGGATTTGGGCAATTGAGTCTACTCTTCGTCATTCGGCTCAGAGAGTGTTAGATTGGCATTGATCGCCATTCTCACCAGTTCGGCGAGTGAATTGGCCTGCATCTTCTCCATGACCCTGGCACGGTGAGCTTCGACGGTTTTCGCACTGACTCCCAGGCCGCTTGCGATCTCCTTGTTCGCCTTGCCATTGGTCACCATCGCCATCACTTCATGTTCTCTCGGCGTCAGGCGCGCCAAGCGGGTGGCAATCTCTGCACGTTGGGCCTGCATATCCCGTTGTTTTACGTCCAACGCCAATGCATGGCGAATGCTCTCCAACAATAATTCATCATTAAAAGGTTTCTCAATGAAATCAATCGCGCCCGATTTCATGGCTCGAACAGCCATAGGCACATCACCATGGCCGGTAATGATAATCACCGGAATGGCGATCTGATTTTCCCGCAAATACTCTTGCAATTCCAAACCGCTCATTCCGGGCATACGAACGTCCAACAACAGACACCCGGATCGCCCCGGATAGTAACTATTGATAAATGCGTCAGCCGACTCGAATGTCTCCACCTGCATGGACACCGACTCTATAAGCCATTTCAGTGAATTCCGCATGGCTTGATCATCATCTACTACGAAAACTGTCGGTCGATTGGACATCATTAAAACCCTGGTAATTTGAGTTTAGAATCCGTTGGTAAAATGACATGGAAAGTCGTCCCAATACCTACCTGAGAATCAACCTCGATCATGCCGTGATGATCTTGCATGATTTTCTGGCTAATCCGCAATCCCATGCCCATACCACCCTTTTTGGTGGAAAAGAATGCATCAAAGAGATGATTCAAGGTCTCTTCCGGCATACCTTGACCAGTATCCTTGACAAGCACCTGGACCATTTTTTTGTTTACTCTTTCGGACTTCAGCAATAGCCTGCGATTATTGATATCGACCTGCTTCATGGCATCAATGGCATTCCGCACAAGGTTGAGCAACACCTGTTCTATCTGAACCAGATCAACCATAACCGGCAGCACTTCATCGCTCAACTCCACACTCACCTCAACCTTCTGTCGATTTGCCTCGAACTCAATGAATGAAGCAACCTCCAATACCAAATGATTGAGATTTACCGCCTCACGTTCCTGGGGACGTTTTCCTACCAGCGAACGAAGACGCTTGATAATCTCACCGGCCCGTTCCGCCTGTACAGTGATTTGAGCCATGGCGTCGAGCAGTTCCGCTTCACCACCGCTGCCTGCTTGTAGACGTCTGACACAGCCACTGGCAAAATTGATGATCGCCGAGAGCGGCTGGTTCAGCTCATGAGCCAGGCCCGTCGACATCTCCCCCATTGTACTGAGACGGCAGACATGGACAAGTTCAGACTGGTGCTGTCTGCTCTGTATCTCGGCCATGCGCATTTGGGTGAAGTCCCGGCCATAGATATTGACATATTCCAACTCTTTGATGGGTGCCAGCAAGAGAGAGAATATCTGCTCCTCAAGATTGATCTCGTAGACTTTGTTAACACCATCATTGAGGACACTGGCAACCAAGTTACGCCAATAGAGGGGCAGGGTCTGACCACGCTCACAGTCCCAATAGGCCAACAACGGTTCACTTGCCTCGTTGGCATAGACGATTACTCCCCTGTCATTGACACGCAATACAGGGTTGGGATTTTCACTGGCCAGTTTCGCCAGACTTGAGATTTCTCGTTCAGCCTGCCTGCGTCCGCTTATATCGCGGAGATAGACATTAAAAAGCGTTTGATGTTGGAGATGAATCGAAATAACTGAACACTCGATTGCCTTCTCCTCGCCATTCGCGGTTTGCGCCAACATCGGTTGATCATGACATTGGTCTGGACCAACGCTCCGCTTGATGCATTGTCCGAGCATGCTGCGGAAGCGGACGCGGTAATCCGGTTTTATGGCAATCTCCTCCAATTGTTTACCGATCAGCTGATTCCTTGAATAACCGAAGGTTTTCAGAGCCGTTTGATTGACTTCCACGACAATACCCTGTCCGTTCAAGGTAACGATTGAAACCATGGAATTATCGAACAGTGCACTCTTAAGGACCTCTGTCTCCCTGATTCGCTTCTCCTGTCTATCGTGCAATGTATCACGTGCGGTAATCAACTGACGGAAAAACTTTTTTACCCAATCCTCCAATTGCAGGAGTTGATTGCCTTTTTCTATAACCGGTTGTTTCACTCCCAATGCCTGCTGGCCATAGCTGGATATGCGCTTCAGAACCTGATTGATCTTGGCCGAGATCAAGTAGATGATGAAAGAGAACACAACCACATAGACCAGCGCAGCAAGCAGTCGATCCATCTGCGCAAGTTTGGTAATGTTCTCAATGTTCTTGCGCACTACATCCCGCGATACCATGGTTGTGAATAACAGGTTATGTTCCAACGATTGATAGTGCGCCATAGCCTGGGATGTCAACAGATGGCTGTCATGCCAATCTCGTATATAAGAACCTCGGGGAATTTGTTGGTTATCGCTGCTTACCAGCAACCTTTGGTCATCCGAGTTAATCAACGCAATAAGGGTATCCGTACCATGGGCCATCTTTTGCGACTCGGAAAGAAAGCGCTCGTCAATATCGATTATCAGTAGAAGAACTGCCGGATCTGTATCCGCCTGATAGGCAATATTCGACCAAATCAAAAGATAGGGAGAGCCATTGATCAGGGTTACGATTCCCCCATCATGATTTTGATACAACTCGATAACTCTTTCGAGGCTAAATGGCAACAGTTGTTGTTGGTAGATCTCTCGCGCATTGCCATGCCTATCCATCAATATCACCTGGCTGGGTTCGATCATACTGACATTTGGATGACCCGCTTCCAACCAGCTTGGTGTTTCATTGTAGTATTTTGCCCGCAGCGCAGACTCCTGCCAGGAGAAGGAGTTGAGATAGGTAATCAGCTGCCAATGATTCGAGAGAGAGTGCCCCTGCACCTGCCACTCCCTGATAAACTCCTCGAATCGACGCCGGGTCTCCACCGCACGTACATCCAGCCGTCGTACCAATTCACTTTGAAACAGCTGTTCCAGGTGCTTTCCCTGAATCGGGTCGAGTAAAAACCAGGCAACAACTCCACTGAAAATGCCTGCCAACAGGGAGAGTGCGGGCAAGGATATATTGAGTAACTTGGCGCGCCAACTTTTTGTTTTGATAGTGCTCATAATGCAGATAGTCGAGGTGGCGGCGAAATAACCCAAATGCTATCACCACCCACTGCACCCTTTTTACCCTGGTTGCTTTCTCGATTCCAGTTTATTGGGCAAAAGCTATGAAAATCAATTAATTCCCAAGCGCAGGCCCTGTCTGATCTCATCTAGGCAGGTCTGACAGGGTGTCCCTGGGTATTAGAGGGATAGGGGTACATCAAAACAAAAAAAAGACGCAGAATGCGTCTTCTTAAAATCGATATCCAGCTAGCTGGAACTATTATAATTTTCAGGAGGTTCGGTCAGGTCAATAGTTATAACCAGCCTGTTTCGGCAAGGAATGGGAGGTTTCACTATAACCCGTGTACATATATGCCCTTTCTGCCACCGTGGCATAGCCATACAGCATTTTTCTCAGCATCTGTCTAACCCCGGCATCCAGCTCACTGAACATCAGGCCCAGACAACCGGATTGCTGATGTACGATGAATGCCTTGGCCTGACACTGTTTTTGGCCGCCACAAGAGTTGACAGGGAATGAGACTTCAACGATCGGATTCAGCTTATGGGTGCTGTCGCCAATATCGACGAGCATGCCGCTGAGGCTGATATTTCTTATTTTTGCGTCTATTTTACCGAGGGTGCGATCATTGATGATAATGTCTAGAGATAGCAACTTGCGATGGTCACGTCTGTGTTCCATGCTTTGGCTCCGTATAATCGCTCAATAGTCAGGACTTGAAATTATGGACCCAGGGGGGGAAATTTCAAATCGGTAGTATTGCCGCAAGAGATTAGGGTTTATCCTAGGTCACAACCTCAACGAACCCCGTAAACCACAGCTTCTGGTGTAAAAAAGATGACGACAAATAGCGCACTCGAGCCCACAGCCACACTGGCGCCAGGCCTGGTCCGCCGCCTCGCTGCGATGCTTTATGATAGTTTGCTGCTGATTGCATTACTCTTCGTGACCACTGCCATCATCACCCTGCCATTGGGTAATCCAAGCGGTATCACTTTACTAATTTTTCAATTTTTTGTGTTTGAAATCATACCCTTGATATTCTTTACCGGGTTCTGGACCCGAGGGGGACAAACCCTTGGCATGCGTGCTTGGCGACTCAAACTGGTACGCATGGATGGGGCAGATATCACTTGGATGGATGCCTTCAGACGCCATCTCGCCGCCCTATTTTCCCTGTTGGCTTTTGGCCTTGGATTTATCTGGATCCTGGTCGATCCGCAGAAATTCGCCTGGCACGACAGGTTGTCACAGACTCGATTGATAATTATCGAATAATTGATGCAGATCACATTTCCATTTCGGCCGAAATAAACTCGAGCTGAGGGGCTTTTGCGCACACGGCAAAGTGTGAATAGCAATCTGATAAACTGGATCCGGAATCAGGCTCCCTGTCACTGGGCAGAGAGGCACAATTGCGGCGCCACCCTGGCCCGATTACGGACGCCTAGCGGCGAAGGGCTGAAAATATCAGCTGCCGAAAGGGTGACGACGAACGATCGTCTCGTTCCTGTCCGGGCCAGTCGAGATGATATCGATGGGTGCGCCACACAGCTCCTCCACCTTGGCCAGGTAGTTTTTCGCAGCTTGCGGCAACTGATCGTAACCGGTCATGCCCACGGTGGATTCCTGCCAGCCCGGCATCTCGATATAAATCGGTTCACACTCCTCAAAACGGTCTGCCCCCGCAGGTGGCGATGTGACCTCCTGGCCATTCAGATTGTAGGCGACGCAGATCTTGACCTTCTCCATACCGTCTAGGACATCCAGTTTAGTAATGCACATACCGCTGACGCTGTTGATCTCCAGGGAACGTCGCAAGGCGACCACATCCAGCCAGCCACAGCGGCGCTTACGCCCTGTGGTTGCGCCGAACTCATGTCCCTTGGTGCCAAGATGGTCACCATCCGCATCAAACAGTTCGGTGGGGAAAGGACCTGCGCCCACCCGCGTTGTATAGGCCTTGACTATTCCCAGCACATAATCGATGTAGCGGGGACCGACGCCACTGCCTGTCGCCGCACCACCGGCGGTGGTATTGGATGAGGTAACATAGGGATAGGTGCCATGATCGATGTCGAGCAACGCCCCCTGGGCACCCTCGAACATGACATTCTTGCCTTCTCTGCGGTACTGATGCAGGGTGCCGGTGACATCCTCCACCATGGGCAACAGCCGCTGTGCCTGTTCCAGCAGTTGATCCAATACCTGCTGATAATCGACCTCGCCGTACTCGAACAGATGCTTGAGGGAGAAGTTATGGTAATCCATCACCTCACGCAGTCGTTCGGCAATATGGGCCTGGTCGAAGATCTCACCCAGACGAATGCCTCGCCGGGAAACCTTATCCTCATAAGCTGGGCCAATACCGCGTCCTGTAGTGCCGATAGCCTTTTTTCCCCGGGCCTTCTCTCGGGCGGCATCAAGGGCGATGTGATAGGGAAGGATCAGCGGGCAGGACTCGGAAATACCCATGCGGTTCGACGCCGGCACCCCTCCCTGCTCAAGGGTATCAACCTCCTTTAGCAAGGCATCCGGGGCCAATACCACACCGTTTCCGATCAGACAGTGTACACCCTCACGCAATATCCCGGAGGGGATCAGGTGCAGAATGGTCTGTTTTCCATCGATGACCAGTGTATGACCAGCGTTGTGACCACCTTGAAACCTGACCACGGCAGAGGCTTTGTCAGTCAGCAGGTCTACAACCTTGCCTTTACCTTCATCCCCCCACTGAGTTCCTATTATTACGACATTTTTGCCCATGGCACTCTCAAATTGTTATTTCCGATCAAAGTCGGAGCTAGATTACGATAAAATTAGCGATTCTTGCAGAATTTGTTACAGAATCAAACAGCTTTCAGCTGCCATTGGCCGTCCGCCAATACCAGCTGTTGTTCACACCCCATCTCTTCCGCATCCCCATGCTGACCGGGTAAGGCGCAGACCACCCTCACCCCGTCAGCCCGCAGGCGAACGATCTCCTGTTGCAGGCCCGGATCATCAGAGATTGGGGCAAAGACCGCGGAATTCTGCGCTGTCTGCTGGGGTAGATGCGCCACCCGTATCAGGGTCTTGAGATCACAACTGAAACCGGTGGCCGGTCTCGATCTGCCAAACACACTGCCGATGGCATCATAACGCCCACCCCGGGCGATCTCCTTGCCGCTGCCGGGTACAAAAGCTGCGAATACCACACCGGTATGGAAGTGATAGCCGCGCAACTCGGCAAGATCGAAATGAACCGGTACCTCAGGCAACCAGACAGCGATCTGATCAGCCATCATCTGCAGATATGCCAATGCCTCCTTGACAACCTGAGAGGCGCCCTGCATCAGATCCCTCGCCTGCTGTAGCGCGTTGTCCCCATTCAACTCTCCCAGACTGGCGAGCATGGCTGCATGCTCAGGGGCGATGGAAAAGGCTTCGAGAAGGGTCTCGACCTCGGGCATCGCCTTGCGTTGCAATGCATCAAAAAGCTCCCGCTCCTGATATTTATCCAGGCCGGCTTGTTCGGCCAGGCCTTTGTAGATACCCACATGGCCCAGATCGAGATAGACATCCTCAACACCAGTGGCCTTGAGGGTCTCCATCATCAACCGCAGGACCTCGATGTCACTCTCAAAGCCACTGTGCCCGTAGAGTTCCGCACCGATTTGCAGTGGACTTCGGGTACCGGCGAAACCATCCGAGCGGGTGTGCAGCACCGTGCCCAGATAACAGAGACGGGTTGGGCATTGAGAGCGTATGTGATGGGCATCGATGCGCGCTGCCTGGGGGGTGATATCCGCTCGGATACCCATCAACCGACCGCTGAGTTGATCGGTCAATTTAAAAGTGTTCAGATCCAAGTCGCTGCCCGTGCCCGTCAATAACGAGTCGAGAAACTCGACAAACGGCGGAATGACAAAGTCATAGCCCCAGCTGCTGTACAGATCGAGCAACTCACGGCGCTTTTGTTCAATGATACCTGCTTCCAACGGAAGCACTTCATCGATGCCATCAGGCAGTATCCAACGTTCATTTTCCATCTTAGTTCACCAGATAGAGCAGGATTACCCCGAAAACCATACTCACAAAACCGCTGATTCTCAGTGAGCGGCTATCTTGCTGAGCTATCATCAAGAGCGCTTCCCGCATGCTATTCGGGCTAAGGAAGGGCCATATGCCCTCGATCACCAACAATAGCGCCAGCGCTACAAGCAAATCATGCCACATCGATGAATTCCCCATAAAAAAACCGGGGATCATCCCGGTCGTAAGCATGCGGCCCGCCAGGACCGCCGGCCATTCTCTCAGAGCAGGACCCTGTTGTCCATGCAGATCGGCGCAAGCAATCCAGATGCCACTCAACCCGCCACCTGTGGAACAGGTGGCGGGTTGATATGTTGTCACCAGAGGCTACTCACCCCCGCGATTCTTCAAGTAGCGGAAAAAATCGGAGTCAGGTTGCAAAACCATCACATCGGAACGGTTTTGAAAGCTGTTTTTATAAGCATTCAGACTGCGATAGAAAGAGTAGAATTCGCTATCCTGTTTATAGGCATTGGCATAGGTCTCCGCGGCCTTGCCGTCTCCCTCACCACGCAGTTTCTCAGCCTCCCGATAGGCATCGGCCACGATGACCACCCGCTCACGATCGGCATTGGCACGGATCTTCTCAGCCGCCTCGGCGCCCTTGGCTCGAAGGTCTCTGGCAACACGCTCACGTTCGGCGCGCATTCGCTGATAGACCGACTCACTCACTTCAGGGGGCAGATCGATCTGCTTGACTCTCACATCGAGGATCTCGACACCCAACTCTGCTGCCTTGGCATCGGAATCCTTGGTCAACTTGTCCATGATCTCGGTGCGCTCGCCGGAAATTACCTCCTGGACCGTGCGTTTACCAAACTCATCACGCAGACTGGTATTGATACGCTCTTGCAACAGGCGGGCTGTCTTGTCGAGACTACCGCCGGTGGAGCGATAGTATTGCGCCACACTGGCGATACGCCATTTGGCGAAATAGTCGACGATAACATCCTTCTTCTCAGCGGTGAGGAAGCGCTCGGGACGGGAATCCATGGTCTGGATCCTGGCATCGAACGTCTGAACGTTATTCAGAATCGGGACCAGCCAATGCAGGCCCGGTTTGTAGTCGGTAGCGACAATTTCACCCAGACGCAGCTTCAGCGCCACCTCCCACTGATTCACCACGAAGGCGGAGGCATAGACAATCATTGCAGCAACCGCTGCCACAGGGATCATTAATTTAAACCCTTTCATTAGCGAACCCCCCTTCTACGATCGACATTGCGGATCTGACCGCTGCTGCTCTGGCTGCGGGAGGACTCTTGGGTCGAAAACTGCTGTTCTTTCACCGCTCTTCCCTTATCGTCACCTTGAACCAGCTTATCCAGAGGCAGATACATCAAGCTGTTGCCACCTTCGGTATCCAACATAACCTTGCTCGACTGCCCCAACATCGACTCAATGGCATCCAGATAGAGACGCTCTCGAGTGACTTCGGGTTCAAGACGATACTCTTTGAGAATGGCCAGAAAGCGGCTCACATCACCTTCCGCTTCAGCAATCACTCGATCTCGGTAGGCTTGCGCATCGGCGGTTCGACGTGCCGCCTCACCACGCGCCTTGGGCACGACTTCATTGGCGTAGGCTTCGGCTTGATTTTCAAGCTTCTCCTTATCCTCACGTGCCTTGATGGCATCGTCAAATGCACTCTTTACCTGCTCCGGCGGCTTCGCGGGTTGCATGTTCACACTGGTGATAATCAGGCCAGTCTTGTAGGTATCGACCAATCCCTGGGCACCAGTCTTTATCCGATCCGCAATGGCGCCACGCCCTTGGGTGAGGATAAAGTCGAGATCGCTCTTACCGATGATCTCACGGACCGCGGTCTCGGTTGCATCGCGCAAGGTTTTGTTCGGATCTCGATCCTGAAAAAGGAAATCTGCAGCGTCCTGAATACGGGATTGAATGGTGAATTCAACATCGACGATATTCTCATCCCGTGTCAGCATCTGCGCCTTGTGACGAAATGACGATATCTGGTCCACATTGACCAGTATGCGCCTTTCCACTGGAAACGGGATGTGCCAGTGAGGTCCCGGTTCGGTGGTTTCAGAATAGGCACCGAAACGCAGCACCACGCCACGTTCGGCAGGCTCGACGATATAGATTCCGCTCAGGATCCAGACAATTAGCCCGATAGCGATAATCACGCCGATCGATTTGGAACCGGGCCCCGAGCCGCCGCCAATCGATGAATCCCCTCGGGAAGGCTTGCCGCCACCGAAAATTCCACCGAATTTATCCTGAAGTTTTTTTACCACCTCATCGAGGTCTGGTGGACCTTGATCGCCACCTTTACCACTCCAAGGATCTTTACCGTTTCCACCCGGTTCATTCCAGGCCATTGAACACTCCAACAATTGTTACTGGGTTAATCCGCTCTGACTCGAGTGACCAAAATTTCTAAATGGGGTCGACAAAAGCCAATTTCAATGGGTATCGAGGGATCCATCGTATCCCAATCTGGCGCCATTCTATCAGCACCCAGGGAGCGAGTGTAGATCGTGATGGATTCTGTGATACTCAACACTAACTGATAATACAACTCTGCAATAGGGGTTCTTCCTTCAAGAGTTTCAGGAACTCCCGCTCCGGCATATCGATATCCATCTCCCAACCTCCCTCGTCAGTACTCGACTCCTGGAGTACCGAACCGCGTTCGAACAGCAGCGCATGCAGGCGTCCATCCTCAGGATTCAGACGCAGTCGTTGCTGTACATGATTTTTCCGAAAGAACTCGGCGAGCGCCTCATGCAGCAGCTCGGTTCCCTCTCCGCTAATGGCAGAGAGCCAGATGCGTATGATTTGACCGCTATTGTCCCGATCAATTCTTGGCTCAACATTGGCAAGTTGATCTATTTTATTGAATATCTCAATCTGATGGACCTTGTCTGCGCCGATCTGTTGCAACACATCGTTCACCTCGGCGATACAATTCTCCCGCTGATGACTGGAGGCATCCACTACATGCAGCAATAGAGAAGCATCGGTTGTCTCTTGCAGCGTCGATTTGAAGGCGGCTACCAGATCGTGGGGCAGATGGCTGATAAATCCCACCGTGTCGGCCAACACCACTGCCCCCTCACCTTGAAGATCGAGCCGCCTCAAGGTTGGATCGAGGGTCGCAAATAACTGATCAGCGGTATAGACCCTGGAATCTACAAGTGTATTGAAAAGCGTGGATTTACCCGCATTGGTGTAACCAACCAGGGAGACTGTGGGGATATCTGCCCGTTCACGTCCCCGTCGTCCCTGCTCACGCTGGGAATCCACCCGCAGCAGACGTCGCTTGATCTGTTGAATACGTTGATTCAGCATGCGCCGATCACTCTCCAACTGGGTCTCACCCGGTCCCCGCAGTCCAATACCACCTTTCTGCCGTTCCAGATGGGTCCATCCTCTCACCAGACGGGTAGATAGGTGTTGTAGCTGGGCCAGTTCCACTTGCAGCTTACCCTCGAAAGAGCGCGCCCGTTGACTGAATATGTCCAGTATCAAGCCTGTCCGATCGACCACACGACACTTAAACTCACGTTCGAGATTTCGCTCCTGACTGGGAGAGAGTGTATGGTCGAAAATCACCAAATCCGCACTCTCCTCAGCGACTATTTGCTCGATCTCTTGCGCCTTACCACGCCCGACAAAGAGTTTAGGATCAGGCTGTTGTCGACTGCCAGAGACGAAGGATACGATCTCCGCACCAGCAGAGATCGCCAGATCACGAAACTCATTGATCTCGTCCTGATCCCTGGTTGCACCCAGGTCAAGATGGACAAGTACAGCGCGTTCACCCGCTTTGGGACGTTCAAACATAGTGGGATCAGAGAGGATAGGCCGGAAGGTAGAATACTATACTATCGGGCATATCTTTTAGGCGATAGGCCCGATAGCTGACTGTTCACGAAGGTTAGAAATTACCAGTACCCGCGGGTGGCGCTGGCTCTTCACCTTGACCATTCGCATGCTGAATACGTACATTTCTCGCGGGTACAACCGTTGAGATAGCATGTTTATAGACCATTTGACTGACACTATTCTTCAAAAGCACTACAAACTGGTCGAACGATTCAATCTGTCCCTGCAGCTTGATACCGTTGACTAGAAAAATTGATACTGGCACGCGTTCCTTCCTCAGTGCATTCAAAAAAGGGTCTTGTAGACTTTGCCCTTTAGACATGGAGTTTCTCCTTATTGTGTTTCTATTTTGGCAGTGATATTAAGCGCACTATGCAGACTGGCAACTGTAAAAAAAACGACGCCACAGGCGGAAGTTTAGCACAATGTTTTTTTGTCCATGCATACAAAATATCAATAGCAATGAATGAAAAATAGTACCTTAATCAACTACAAGAGGCTAGGAAATGCTGAAAAATGACGGGAACCGACTCGAAATCAGTTCCATCGCCTGCTTAAACACCCCTTTCTCTTCATCGAGCCAGTGGCACCCCTTACAGCTTCGCAGCCAGGTAAACTGACGCTTCGCCAGCTGACGTGTGGCAATTATGCCTCTTTCTATCATCTCATCCCGAGATAATTCACCCAAAAGGAAACCGAGCATCTGCCTATACCCCACAGCCCGCATAGAGGGCATCGCGGGAGAGAGATCACTCCGCTCCATCAATGATCTGACCTCCTGTTCAAATCCCTGCTCCAGCATCTCAAGAAAGCGTCGCTCTATGCGCGCATGCAACTGAGTTCGTTCTCGGGGTGCCCGCACCAACTTCAGCACCCTGTATGGCAATCTATGACCAACACTGCCCTGCTGAAGTTCAGTCAGGGTTTTACCGCTGATCTCAATCACTTCCAATGCACGCAGGATCCTCTGGGGATCATTGGCATGGATACGCCGACCCGCTGCGGGATCCAGCTGGGTCAGACGCTGGTGTAACTCGTGTAAACCGAGGCTTTGCAATTCCCGATCCAAGCGCGCCCTGATCCCGGGATCGGCTTCCGGCAAGTCAGAGAGCCCCTCTTCCAGGGCCTTGAAATAGAGCATGGTGCCACCAACCAGCAGGGGTACCCTGCCTGCCCGGGTGATGGCGGCCATTTCTGCCAACGCATCCTCCCGAAAAGCGGCCGCGGAGTAATTCTCCGATGGATCTCTGATATCGATCAACCGATGGGGCGCGATCTGCAGCGTGGCCTGATCCGGTTTGGCTGTCCCTATATCCATACCCCGGTAGACGAGGGCAGAATCGACACTGATGATCTCCAGGGGCAGCCGCTCAACCAGTTGCACGGCCAACTCGGTCTTTCCCGAGGCGGTGGGTCCCATGAGAAAAATGGCAGGCGGTGCAGCTTCGACTCGCTCCCCTGTCCCCATCTCATCGACCCCTTAAAAAGAGTCTGTCCAATTCACTTAAGCTCATCTGCACCCAGGTGGGCCTGCCGTGATTGCATTGATCCGCCCGTTCGGTCCTCTCCATATCACGCAGCAAGGCATTCATCTCATCCACTTCAAGACGGCGATTCGCCCTCACGGATCCATGACATGCCATGGTGGCCAGCACCTTTTCGATTTCCACCTGCATGCGGTCGGTGTGGCCATACTCCCCAAGATCGGACAGCAGATCACGCAACAGGGTCTCCGCATCGCCCCCCCGGAGCAGCGCCGGAATCGACCTGATCGCCAGGGAATCCCTACCCAAGCGGCTGACCTCGATGCCGAGTTGATGCAACAGGGGTCGAAACTCCTCAACCAAATCAGCCTCTGTGACGCTTACCGCAACGGTCACAGGGACCAATAAGGGTTGGCTGGTGATGCCATCACCTGCGTGAGTCTGCTTAAAGCGCTCATAGGTGATGCGTTCATGGGCTGCGTGCATATCCACCAACACCAAGCCGGCTTCGTTCTGCGCCAGGATATAGACACCATGAATTTGTGCCAGGGCAAAGCCAAGCGGCGGGATTTGCTCCGGCTGGCTAGACTGGGTCGTTGAATCCCCATCTGTATGGTCGGGTTGTTGGGCCGCGAACGCGGCTCGATAGGCAGCAGGACCCTCGGCTACGTGCAAATTCATCCCAGGCTGCGGTCGGTATTCATAGGCCGATTCATGCATTGGTGTAGCTGATTCAGCAACACTCTCCTGACTGGCCTGGGGGTGAGTCTGGGCCAACAGCCGGTGCAGGCCCCGATAGATGAAATCGTGTACCGAGCGCGAATCGCGAAAGCGCACCTCGTGTTTCGTCGGGTGCACATTGACATCCACTCTGCGCGGGTCCAAATCGAGGAACAGCAGATAGGCGGGATGACGGCCGTGATAGAGCACATCCTGATAACCCTGGCGAATTGCATGGGTAACCAGCTTGTCCCTGACCATGCGCTGATTCACGTAGAAATACTGCATATCCGCCTGTGCACGAGAAAAACTCGGCCTTGCCACCCAGCCACTCAGGAGCAGATCGCCGGCCTGCTCTTCGATGGCTAGCGCCTGCTCCAGAAAGCCTGTTCCAAGCAGACTTTGAATCCGTCTCTCCCTGTCAGCTTGATCACGGCAGGGGGGCAAGGCATGAATCTGACGTCGATTATGGTGAAGAGAGAGTCCCACCCCGAAGTGCGCCAGGGCAAAACGTTGAAACAGTGAATTGATGTGGTTGAACTCGGTCTTTTCAGTGCGCAGAAACTTGCGCCTCGCCGGGGTATTGTAAAACAGGTCGCACACCTCGACGCTGGTACCTGGAGGATGCGCTGCCGGCCTGGGTTCTGTGACTGCGTCCGAGCCATCCCCGCTAACCTCCCAGGCCTCACCGGCCTGCTGATGACGGGAGATCAATCTGAGACGGGAAACGGAACTGATACTGGGGAGCGCTTCACCCCTAAACCCCATGCTGCAAAGTGATTCCAGATCCTTGAACCGGGTGACCTTACTGGTGGCATGTCGCGACAGGGCCATACTCAACTCTTGTTTAACAATTCCCACCCCGTCGTCGCGAACCTGGATGCGTTTGATACCCCCCTGCTCGATCTCAATATCGATTTGATGCGCCCCCGCATCGAGGCTGTTCTCCAGCAACTCCTTGATCACCGATGCGGGACGCTCCACCACTTCGCCAGCGGCAATCTGATTGATGAGTTGTGACGGCAGAATGCGGATCGGCATAATCAGCTGGCGTTTGTCATGGATGGAAGCTGTCTGAATGGGCTATTGTGCCATCCATCCAGGAAACGGGCTATGGTTTAGCCCTTGGGGCAGAGGATTTCAGCCGCCGGGAATCTGCAGTACCTGACCGATGCGGATGGTATCGCCCTTCAGTTCATTGGTTTTTCGCAGTCGACTGACACTGACCTGGTAGCGATTGGCGATAGCAATCAGCGTTTCACCCCGGGAGATGACATGTTTGCGTGGCGCCCTTCGCGCCTGATTGGAGGCGAGCAAGGTACCCGGTGGTGGTTGGAATTTGAAATAGTCGCGAATCCCTTTCATCAGGGCGGTAGCCATCTTTTGCTGGTGTTTCTTGCTCCTCAGGCGCCGCTCTTCATCCGGATTGGAGATAAAGGCAGTCTCTACCAGCATGGAGGGGATATCTGGAGACTTCAGCACCACGAAACCCGCTTGCTGTACCCTGCGTTTATGGGTTTTGCCAAGCCCTTTGAGCTGCTTCAATACCCGGTTGGCCGCCTCGGAGCTTGCCTGCAATGTGCCGATCTGGGAGAGATCGAGCAACACCGAGGCGAGCATGTCATCCTTATCCTCGAGGGAGACACCACCCACTAAGTCCGCACTGTTCTCTCTCTCCGCCAGCCAGCGGGCCGCTTCATTGGAAGCCCCGCTTCGCGACAGGGTATAGACCGAAGAGCCCCGCACCTTCCGATTGTGGAAGGCATCGGCGTGAATCGACACAAACAGATCCGCCTGGTGTTCTCGGGCCTTGGCAATCCTTTTGCGCAAACCAAGATAGTAGTCGCCATCACGAATAAGTACCGCCCGCATACCCTTCTGTTTATTGATCTCTTTCACCAATTTGCGCCCGATCGCCAGCACTACATCCTTTTCATAGGTTCCTTTGACGCCGCGGGCACCGGGATCCTCGCCACCATGACCCGGGTCCACGGCAATCACCACATCCCGCTGCCCCAGGGCTTTGGCTGTCTTCACCGGTTGCGTGCGTCGGGTAGCGGTATGCTTGTCATCGTACAGATCGATAACCAGACGATGGCCATACTCACGATTGGGCTTGAGTGAGAAACTCTTCGGCTTAACCGCACTGTTAAGATCGAACACGACCCGCATATCCCGCTTGTCGCGCACCGCGGATCGCATGCCGCGGATGATCTTGTTCTCTTTGGTTGGGTCAGGAAGATGTTCGGTCAGAGCGGTGTTTTTCAGATCCAGCACCAACCGGTCTGGCGCCTTGAGGGTGAAGATCTTGTGGCTGATCTGGCTGTTCGCATCGAACACTAATCTGACATGGTCGGGTGCCGACCAGATACGTAATCCGGTGATCTGCGACTGTTTAGCGTAGAGAGGGAGACTGCTCAGCAACATCAGCAGCAGCAGTAGGCAATTCTTCCTCATTTCCCCATCACCTTTGAATACGAGCAAATTCATCCTAAAAATAGCACGCTATAGTCATTTTTCCAAGGTTTTCTGTAAGATAGGTCGTTTTTCTTTAAAAAACTTAAACTTCAGCCAAAGCATCCTGTAGCTTAGGGAGAGATTTTGCGCCCCGCTCGGTCACCGCTTCGAATCTAAGCCGCCGTAGCTGATCATGATGGGCAAAATGAATCATCAGATCCGCCTGGGGCAGTACGCCGACACCCTTTTCAGGCCACTCTATCAATAACAACGCATCCTTATTCAGAAGATCCTCAACACCTAAATAGTCCAATTCCCTGGGATCCGACAGACGGTAGAGGTCAAAATGGTAATAGTATCGACCCGCTATTTCATAGGGCTCCAACAAGGTATAGGTAGGGCTTTTGACCCTTCCCTGATGTCCCAGTTGTCGCAGGAACCCCCTCACAAGGGTAGTCTTACCCGTCCCAAGGTTACCCTCGAGATAGACAATAAATGGCGGACTGCAGTTCAATGCCAGACAGGCGCCAACCGCCTCCTGCCGTTCCTCACCTTTGACCTCTATTTCAAACACTGTCACCAATACCGTTCAGAAGGGTGCGTATTTCAGGTAGCAGATCAGCAGCCAAGAGACCGATTTCACCCTCGATAGCAGCCCTGTCACCCGCTGCCGCATGCAGGCAGACACCCAATTCAGCGGCTTCGCGAACGGGATGGCCCTGGGCAACCAAGGCGCCGATGATACCGCATAACAGGTCGCCGCTCCCCCCCGTTGCCATACCCGGATTGCCGTCGCTGCAGAGTGAGATGGGTTGAGCACTGCCATCACAAACCAGGGTACCCGCGCCTTTCAGTATCACGACACCGCCAAAACGCTGCTGGATCTCTGCAATAGCAGTGAATCGGTCATTTTCCACCCGGGCTATATCACATCCAAGCAGCCTGGCTGCCTCTCCCGGATGGGGGGTCAAGATCCAATTCTCCCGCTGCCTTGGCTGATCGGCCAGCCAGTTGAGGCCGTCTGCATCGATTATCATCGGCAGCATGGAACCATCGACAGCCCGATGGCACATCTCTCCCCACTCGTTACGTCCAAGGCCAGGTCCCAACACCAGGGCATCGGCGCGATCCATCAGTTGTGCTATCTCCTCCCCTTCGGTCACCCCCCGCACCATCAGTTCGGGACGGCCCAGGTTCAGGCAGTGGGCATGCTCAGGATGGGTAGCCAGAGTCACCAGCCCCGCCCCACTCCTGGCGGCAGCTTCGGCTGCCAAGCGGGCAGCACCCGGATAACCCCGGTCACCGGCAATAACCAGCAGGTGGCCAAATTCACCCTTATGGGCAGTGCGTCGCCTGGGTACGATGAGACTGGATCGCTTCTGCCAGTCGATGCGTTTGCAGGCAAGTTGCTGCCGGGCATAGACCCGGGCCGGGATTTCCAGGGCATCGAAGACGATCTCACCACAGCAATCAGGTCCCCGGCCGGTAAACATGCCCTGCTTCAAACCAATGAAACTGATGCTGGCTTGGGCCTCGACGGCGCAGCCCATGATACGTCCCGTATCGGCATGCAGTCCGGACGGGATATCGATGGCAAACACATCCGCTGGATGACTGTTTATCTGTTCGATGGCCGTGGCCCAAGCTCCCCTGACGTCACGCTCGAGTCCAGTACCCAGGACGGCATCCACGATCAGGTCAGGTCTGCCCAGCTTCTCGAAGGGCTCTATGGGATGCCCCAAGTCCGTCCAGGACTCTGCCATGAGCAAGGCATCTCCCTTCAGTTGCAAGGCGTCCCCTAACTGCAATACCCGTACCCGTAAGCCGGCCTGGCTGGCCAGTCGGGCAACCACATAACCATCGCCACCATTGTTGCCCATACCGCACACCACGACGATCTCGGATAGATCCGGCCAACGATCCCGCAGACACTGATAGGCACGGCTACCGGCACGCTCCATCAGTTCCGCGCCGGGGATGTCGAACTCCTCGATGGCGATGCGATCGAACTCTCTCACCTGAGCCGCCCGGTAAAGGGCGTAGGGCAATTCCTCTGTATGTGGCATAACACGCATTCGATTATTCTCAATCTAAACCGAGGTACCAATCAACCATCTTCAGCCATCGTGTTTGAGCAACAATACCCTGTTGCCGATGAGGGTTCAAAATCTGTTCAAGGAGTCAGTCAACAGATAGGAGAGGTGTCGCAACTGGGTTATAGTGACACACCACTACCCGTCCAGAGCCGGCAATCATAGATGGCGCATACAGGGCTTAAATCATTGCAACAAACACAACTGGCGGAGTTGACCCACAACATCAAGGCTTGGGGACAAACCCTGGGACTGAACGCCGTCGGTATCAGCGATGCCAATATCACCCGTGCGGAATCCCAGCTCAACAGCTGGCTTGCCAAAGGTTACCAGGGTGAAATGGACTATATGCAAAAACATGGCAGCAAGCGCAGCCGTCCGGCTGAATTGGAGCCCGGCACCTGCCGCATCATATCAGCCAGATTAAACTACCTGCCGGAATCCTTGACCCAGTCCGAAGAAATCCTGGCAGATCCTGAACTGGCTTTTATCGCACGCTATGCACTGGGTCGCGACTACCACAAATTACTGCGCAAGCGTTTGCAGAGATTGGTGGAATTGATACGCGCTGCGGTGGACGACGCCGACTTCAGGGTGTTTGTCGACTCGGCACCGGTGATGGAAAAGCCCTTGGCGCAAAAGGCGGGACTGGGATGGATAGGCAAACATACCAATCTGATCGCCAGGGATGCAGGGTCCTGGTTCTTTTTGGGTGAGATCTTTACCAACATACCTCTGATCTGCGACTCACCGGCACAGGATCATTGCGGTGACTGCTCGGCCTGTATCAGCTGCTGTCCCACCCAGGCCATAGTCGCCCCTTATCAGCTGGATGCAAGACGTTGTATCTCCTATCTGACCATCGAACTGCATGGCTCGATTCCCGAAACACTTAGACCAGGTATAGGCAATAGGATCTTCGGCTGCGACGACTGTATGCTGGCCTGCCCCTGGAACCGCTTCGCCAAACTTACCGCGGAGGTCGACTTCCTCCCCCGCGCCTCACTCGACAGTTCCACCCTGATTGAGCTGTTCAGCTGGGATGAAGCGAAATTCCTGAAGACCACTGAAGGCTCTGCGATTCGCCGTCTGGGATTCATCCGCTGGCTGCGTAATATTGCCGTGGCCCTGGGTAACGCCCCCACCTCTGAAGCTGTTGTCACGGCGTTGCAGATGCGCCTGAATCACCCATCTCTCATGCTGCGGGAGCATGTTGAGTGGGCCCTCAGCCAGCATAAGGCGGAGTCATCCAGTCAGGGCAGCCGCAGGAAATGATCCCGATAGTAGCGTAACTCATTGATGGAGTCCCTGATGTCATCCAATGCCAGATGCTTACCCTGTTTGGTGAATCCACCGCTTAGGGAAGGTGCCCATCGATTCATCAGCTCCTTGAGGGTACTCACATCCAGGTTCCGATAGTGAAAGAAGGCCTCGAGATTAGGCATGCTCTTGGCCAGAAAACGCCTATCCTGGCAGATGCTGTTGCCACACATGGGCGAGGCGCCAGCGGGCAGATATTGGCGTAGAAACTCGAGGGTTTCCGCCTCCGCCTTGGCTTCGTTATAGGTGCTCTGCTGAACCCGTTCAATCAATCCGGAGGCACCATGTTGGCGCTGGTTCCACTCATCCATCGCATCCAGTCTCTGCTGCGGCTGATGGATTGCGATCATGGGCCCTTCGGCGATGATGCTCAATCTCACGTCGGTGACGATAGTCGCGATCTCGATAATCTCGTCGTGCTGGGTATCGAGCCCAGTCATTTCCAGATCGATCCATATCAGGTTGGAGGCATCCACAGGCATAGGGTTATCCTTATTTTGATGACAGCTGGCAGATTCTAGCAGGAAGCCGCCACTCTCTGTATTCTATCTGAGGACGAGCCATGCCACGAGTCACCCTGAAAAAACAGTGAGCATTTTTCAACTGACGCAATCTAACAATAGAACCCACATCTCAACTGCAAAACAGAAACAGGACTGATGCCGATATTTACCCAACTTTTTCTCATATTTCTGACCATTGGCACCCTGCTTCAGCTGTGGTTGTTATTGCGCCACCTCGGGCATGTCCGACAGCATCGCAATCAGGTGCCCCATGAGTTCAGTCACAGCGTAACCCTCGACGAACATCAGAAGGCGGCTGATTATACTCAGGCAAAGGGTCGCCTCGCGATTATCGAGACGCTGCTGGGTGTCGTGCTGTTGCTTATATGGACACTGGGAGGCGGACTCGATCTACTCGATCGTTACTGGCATGACCTTGGGTGGCAGGAGATCGTGGTTGGCATGCTGTTCATATTTTCCTTCTTTCTCATCAGCAGCCTGTTGGATTTACCCTTCGATCTTTATCGGACATTCCGTCTGGAAGCGGCCTTCGGATTCAATCGCATCACGCCGCTGCAATATATCAAGGACCGTCTGCTCGGACTCACGCTCTCACTCCTGTTGGGTGGACCCTTACTCTGGATCATCCTGCTCCTCATGCAGGGTGCAGGTAAATTCTGGTGGCTCGCCGCATGGGCGGTGTGGATGGGTTTTACACTTACCCTGAGCTGGGCCTACCCACGGCTGATCGCCCCGCTGTTCAATAAATTCACCCCCTTGGATGATGGTGAGATGCGCAACCGAATCCAGTCCCTGCTACAGCGTTGTGGATTCACCAGCGACGGTATCTTTGTCATGGACGGCTCGAAACGATCGAGTCATGGCAACGCCTATTTCACCGGCTTCGGCAAGAGTAAGCGCATCGTCTTCTTCGACACGCTTTTGCAGGCATTGAGCATCGACGAGATGGAGGCGGTCCTGGCTCACGAACTGGGCCATTTTCGCTACAAACATATCATCAAGCAGATGGTTATGATGGGTCTTCTCTCGCTGCTCGGATTGGCTCTTCTGGGCTGGCTCTCCCAGCAGGCCTGGTTCTATAACGGCTTGGGGATCAGCCAAGCCTCCAACGCGGCGGCACTGCTGCTATTCATGTTGGTGATTCCAGTCTTCACCGTCTTTTTGACACCCCTGGGGAGTTATCTGTCCCGTCGCTACGAATTTCAGGCCGACAACTACGCCGTCAGTCAAACGAATGGGAAGTTTCTTGTGCAGGCATTGGTCAAGCTCTACCAGGACAACGCCAGCACGTTGACACCGGATCCGCTCTATTCACTGTTTCATGACAGTCACCCACCTGCGCCGGTGCGTATCGCCAACATCCAGAATCGATAAACGCAGAAATATGCTACAGAGAGCGAACGCCAAAGATAACTCATCAGGTCGAGGCCAGATGTTACGCAATAACTGAAACCACCGCTTAATGGAGATAGCAAATGATTAAAACCGTGATTCCAGCAGTGATGCTGATGCTCTTATCAACGCACTCGCTGGCTGGCGATCCTGAAAAGGGTAAAGAGTTGACCGAACAAAATTGTGTAAGATGTCATGGTAATGAAGTCTATACCCGGGAAAATCGGCGTGTAACCTCACTGCCCGGGCTGCATAAACAGGTTCGTTTTTGCGAACAAAACCTTGGCCTTACCTGGTTTGATGATCAGATCGAAAATACCGCAACCTATCTCAACTTGGAGTTTTACAAATTCGGCATTAAACCCTGAGATGCTCGATGGCTAAACGTCGCCTGACCAAACAACAGAAAAATCGCATTCAGGCTATCCAGGAGAAGCGTCGCAAGCGCCTCGACTCAAGAGCCAAGCAGACGCTTTCAGGGGCTGATGACAACCCCTCTCTTGAAGGGCGCGTGATTATCCGTCATGGTGCGACCCTCGGCATCATGGACGGACAGGGCAAACTATTCCGCTGCCAGACACGACAACATATCGGCCACCCCGTGTGTGGCGATTGGGTCATCTGGCAACCCGTGGATGAGAACACCGGTGTTGTCACCGCATTACAACCCCGCAGCAGTGTTCTCAGTCGACCCGACTATAGCGGCAGACACAAGCCTCTGGCCGCCAATATCACCCAACTGGTGATTGTGCTCGCCCCCAAACCCGAGCCCAGCGGCTACCTGCTGGATCAGTATCTGGTTACCGCGGAAACCATCGGCATACCACCCTTGATCGCGATCAACAAGATCGACTTGTTAGAAGGGGGGCTGGAAGATGAATTCATGCAGCGCTTTGCAACCTATAAATCGATCGGCTATCCGGTTTTCGGCATCAGCGCCAAACGCGAACATGGACTCGATCCGCTGATCGACAGGCTGAAGCATGGGACAAGCATCCTGCTCGGACAGTCAGGGGTCGGTAAATCATCGCTGATCAATGCACTGCTGCCAACGATGCAGGTTGAAACAGGCCGTCTCTCCCAGGCAACCGGACTGGGTAGACACACCACTTCGGCGGCAACCTGTTATACCCTTCCCCAGGGAGGTGAACTGATCGATTCCCCAGGGGTACGCAGTTTTCGCCTCACCGACCTTTCCCGTCAGGAGCTGGAACAGGGATTCAGGGAGTTCCAGCCGTTTCTCGGCCAGTGCCGGTTTCATAATTGCAGTCATGACCATGAACCCGGTTGTGCCATTCAGGCCGCCATGGAGAGAGGCGAGATCGCCACCAACCGCTTGGAAAACTTCCTCAGATTAAGCCAGGCAGCAGACCGCTGAGCTACAACACAAACCAATCATCCCCCCGGCAGATGGAGATGCACCGCAACGCCACCCAACTGCTCGGCCACTCCGATCTCTATTCGTCCACCATAGGCGGCAACGATATCCGCGGCAACCGAGAGGCCTATTCCCTGACCAGGCAGCTGTTGATCGGCACGATGACCTCGCTGCAACACCGTTTCAAACTGATCCCTGGGGATACCCTTTCCATTGTCCTCCACCCTCAGATAGAGATCCCGTCCGGTCTGCGCCTGCACATGCACATGGCCGTCGCCATACTTGCAGGCATTCTCCATCAGATTCCCCAGCAGCTCCATGAGATCGCCCTCATCGCCACGAAATAAGGTCTCCTCAGCAACATCCAACACCCAGTTTATCTTCTGCTCCCGATAGACCTTGTCGAGAGAGCCGGCAATCCGTTCCACCACTGGTTTCACCGCCAGGCTTTGTGTCAGGACGCTACTCCCAGAGGCCGCCGCCCGCTGTAACTGGTGACTGACGATCTGATTCATACGCTCGACCTGCTCGCGCAGTGTCTCTTGGCTGGTGCGGGGATTATCGCTCTCCTCCTCTGCCACGGCCTGAAGTACCGCCAAGGGTGTCTTCAGACTGTGGGCGAGATCACCAAGACTGTCTCGATAACGCTGTTGCCGGGCCTGGGCATGGCTAATCAGTGAATTGATATTCGAGGTGAGTCCGTTCAGTTCCTTCGGATAGTCACCCTGCAACTGATCAGCACGGCCCGACTCGATCTCGGTGAGTGCTTGTGCAACTTCCCGCAACGGTTGCAGACCCCAGCGCAACACCCATCCCTGTACCAGCAACAACAGCAGAGCCGCACCACCGAGCCAGAGAAAGAGGCTATCACGGAAAGCGGCCACCTGTTCCCGCAGCGGTTTCAAGTCCTCCGCCACTGCCAGAACATATTCCAGTTCACGTCCTTGAAAATCTTCCCAAACCACCCCAAAACTCAGCACCATGGCGCTGCTGCCATGCAGGTTGAAACGCTCTATTTTCGACTCCCCCGGCTGCATCTGACGCAGAAACCCAAGCCTGCGCCCCAGTGAAGAGGGTGATTGCCAGCGGTAGTTCCCCTGCCGGCCGCTGACCTGCGCATAGAGCCCGGAGTCGGGTCGATTGAAACGGGGATCGGTCATCACCTCAGGCATTTTGAGTTGGCCTGTCTGATCCTCCTCAGCGGCAGCCAGGAGTGCATAGACATTACTGAACAGACGCGCCTGTAACGCCTCTTCAGTGGCCGAGCGGAATGCCTTATCCAAGGCAAACCCCGTCAATCCGAGAAAAGCACTCAATACCAGACTGGCCGCCAGCAGCAGCCGTTGATGTATCGAGAGATTTAGCGCTGTTCCCATACCGGCCGCACTGCTCCCATCAGTGGTGACTGTGATATGAATCAGCGTTCGAGGGCAAAGCGGTATCCTCGACCGCGCAGGGTCTCTATCGGCTTATAGCGCTCATCCGGATCGAGTTTTTTACGCAGACGACGGACAAACACCTCAATGGTATTACTGTCTCGATCCCAATCCTGATCGTAGATATGTTCGGTAAGATCGGTCTTGGAAATCACCTTGCCGGCATGCAGCATCATGTACTCAAGCACCTTGTACTCATAGGCAGTCAAATCCACCGGGTCCCCATGCAGCGTCACCGTTTGGGTGCGTGTATCGAGTTCCACCGGGCCACCGGAGAGCACCGGTTGAGACCAGCCTCCACTGCGCCGCAACAGGGCGTTGAGGCGTGCCAGCAGTTCTTCCACATGGAAGGGTTTGACCAGATAGTCATCGGCCCCCGCCTCCAGCCCCTCGACCTTGTCCTGCCAGTTTCCCCGGGCGGTGAGAATCAGAATCGGGAAATCCTTATCCAGGGTGCGCAACTCCCTGATCAGTTCGATACCTGACAGCTTGGGCAGTCCGATATCGATAATGCCCACGTCGATGCCATACTCCCTGCCGAGGAACAGTCCGGCGGCACCATCCTCAGCGCTGTCTACGGTATACCCCTGTTTGCGCAGTTTTTGCGCCAATGGTTCGCGTATATCCGCCTCATCCTCAACCAATAATACTCGCATCTCTACACCCGATACCCGGCTCGATCACCAGATCATTTGAAAATTGCTGAAAGTGGCCACATTCATAGAGCGCTTGTGAATGGACGTCATGCCAAGTTGGTTCAGCGACGGCCATTGCTCTGACGACGACCACCCTCGGCGTTGATCCGCAATCTGCGCACCTTGCCCTCCTTGGTAAGAATACGCACGTTGTGAATCCGCTTACCGTCACGTTCCCGTGTTTCGGCGGAGATTACTCGACCTCCCAGACGCTGCTTGGCCTGCTCCACTGCCTGATCCAGGCTCATCTCTGCGCTGGCATGGAGACTGGGTATGAACAGCACTGCGCATAACAGCATTTTGGATATGAATCGAGTTCTATAGGTCATCGTCTTTGCTACCTGACTTAGTGGTCATCCACCGGTCTGACAGTCACCGCAACCGGTATCCGCTTGCCGGGATGATGATGGGTACGGGTGGTGAATTCACGCCCCTTGTAGCGATATGTTACATCATAGCCGACCAATTGCTCCTCGTAGCGGGAATGGTGGCTGACTTCACAGCGACGCTCCACCGATGTGGTGTGGTGCCCGCCCCTGTGTTGCTGGCTGATATCATGTCCGATGGCTCCACCGAGCAGTGTCCCGGCCAGGGTGGCGGCATCTCTGCCTCGACCACGGCCGCGACTGATCTTATTCGCTACCACACCACCGATAATACCCCCCAGTACAGTACTGGTGTAGCGGCGACCATCCGGATGATAGTGATCAACCGTCTCATCCCAACACTCTCTCTCTGGATATGAAACCTCTACACTGCGGTAGATCGGCTCCACGTCGATCACCTTGGCGGTATCACGATAATGGTCCCGGTGACCTCCCGCTGTGGCGGTTGCCGAAGCGATCATCAGTGCAGTTCCGATTGTCAATGCTGCTGTTTTCATGTTGCTTCTCCTGGTTCTCTGGCTTTAATCCTGATAACAGTGAATCCCTGTTGATGGTTAAAGCTTACGAGGTCTAAACTGAACCCCGCCTGAACCTGTCACAAGCATGATTTCTTATGAACTTTCAATAGATTACCAGGCAATCTATTTGACTTCACCAAGCTGTCGGCCGCGCTCGGAAGTTTTATCTGTGGGAAGGAGTCGCGGTCTATGTATGAACCCTGCGCCACACCAGAATTCGATTATTGACCGGCATCTCCACATCTTCGCAGAATTGCAGTCGATTCGAAGACGCCAGCTCGTTGAGCGCCTCGAAATCGCGAATGCCGCTCAAGGGATCCCGGGATTTCAGCCATTGATCGAAGTTTCGATTGCTCTCGCTGGTAAAACCGCCCTCATAGTTGAAGGGACCGTAGAGAGCAAGATAACCCTGCGGCTTCAATACCCGCCCGATCCCACTGAACATCTTCTCCACTTCAGGCCATGACATGATGTGGGTGGTATTGGCGCTGAATACCCCATCGTAGGTTGTGAGCGGCCAATCACTGCTTACATCGAGCAGCAGCGGTTCTCGTGTATTGAGCAAAGCCGCCTCCTGCAGCCAGGCCCGAATCCCCCCATGATTCTCCTCCACATCACTGGTCTGCCAGATCAAATGCGACAGGGCGGCAGCAAAGTGAACCGCATGCTGCCCGGTACCGCTGCCGATCTCGAGGACTGTTCGGGCATCCCGGAAGAGTCGCAGAAGCACCTCCAGGATCGGGGCCTTGTTCTCTTCACAGGCTTCGGAGAAAGGTTTCATAACTCCCCTATTTCAACCAGTCCCTGGGCTTGAGATAGCGCTCATAGAGCAACGCCTCCTCGCTTCCCGGCTCAGGCTGCCAGTTGTATTGCCAGCGTACCAGGGGAGGCAGGGACATCAGTATCGACTCTGTGCGACCCCCGGACTGGAGACCGAAAAGGGTACCCCGATCGTAAACCAGATTGAACTCCACGTAGCGGCCTCGACGATAGAGCTGAAAATTACGCTCACGGTCACCAAAAGGCGTGTCGCGACGGCGCCTCACAATCGGGATATAGGCCAGCAGGTAGTGGTCACCCACGCTCTGCATGAAATTGAAACAGTGCTCGAATCCCCCCTCATTCAGGTCATCGAAAAACAGCCCGCCTATGCCGCGGGGCTCCTGGCGGTGTTTGAGATAAAAATAGTCATCACACCAGGCCTTGTAGTTGGCATAGACATCATCACCAAAAGGCTGGCACGCCAGCCTGGCCATCTTGTGCCAATGGCGGCAATCCTCATCGTTGCCATAGTAGGGCGTGAGATCGAAGCCACCGCCAAACCACCATACCGGCTCCTGCTGCGCCTTTTCAGCGATAAAAAAACGCACATTGGCATGGGATGTGGGAACGTAGGGATTGTTGGGGTGAATCACCAGCGAGACACCCATGGCCTCGAAGGCGCGTCCAGCCAATTCGGGGCGATGCGCCGTCGCCGAGGCGGGTAGTTGATCGCCGGTGACATGGGAGAAGTTGACTCCCGCCTGCTCGAACACGCGACCCTCTTGGAGTACCGCGCTGATACCGCCACCCCCCAGATGGTCCCCCGCTTCCCGTTGCCAGCTGTCCTGGAAGAAGCGCGCCTTACCATCCTCCTCCTCCAGGGCGCAGCAGATCGTCTGTTGCAACTGTAGAAGATACGTTTTGACCTGTTGCTTGTCGGGTTGATCCATAAAGGCCAAACCTAGTCCTATGCGTCAAACATGGCAGCAAGGTGTAATACTAGCCAAGCCGCTTTAAAAAAACACCCATCTCTTTAGCCGCCTGAACATCCCCCCGAGCCTCGGCCACCGCAATCCCCTTGCGATAGGCTTCCCGGGCGTCATCTTCCCTCTCCAGGGCCGCCAAGGCCTTGCCATATAACTTCCAACTCGCTGAATGGTTGTGATCCTGTCTTACTGCCTCAGCCAGATGTAGCACCGCCGACTCCAGATCCTGCTCCTTCAAACAGAGGGAACCCAGGGTATAGCGTAACAGTGCATTGTCAGGCCCCTGGTCGAGCATCTTCTCCAGTGTTCCTCGATCCATATCACAACCTCACTCAAGCAGCCCGCAAGCCAGATTGCCGGGTAGCGCCACATCCATATGTTCCGGTTTATCCAACTTCATGGCGTGCATCAACTCTAATAGTCTTCACAGCCGGATCGCATTTCCCAAGCTGGGATTATAGCGCCTCTCATCACCCACGGTGTTGAAGGTGAATCCGCGGATGATTGTAAAGATATCTCATTAGATGTGGCATATTGCGGATGATTCAACCCAGGGGGTTGCGGGGGAATAGTTGTTGGCGGTTTTGCTATGATCAGGCAAATAAACGGGAACACCCCCTATGACAATCGATAAGGCGCGGCAGATCATCAAGCAGCAGATCAGTTTCGGCAGCGGGTATAACCGCAATGCGGTGCGCCTGCTACTGGGCGAGATTCAACGGGAACATGGCCAGCACGCCGGCGATCAGCTGATTGAAGAGCTGAAGCTGGAACAGGCCTTCGGTCTGCGACCGGGCACAGACTTTACCCGGGTCGCCCACTAGGCTGCATCAGCCCTGGCTCAGGGCTTCTGCGCCACTAGCATTGCCACGTCCCGCACCCCTTGATCCAGGTTGCCCAGGCGATTCTCCTCACGGTAGTAGCGCAGTTGCAAGCTGGAAAACAGTTGCAATAACTCATTATCCGCCAATCTGAAGGCGGGATTCTGTGGACCGTCGCTCGAGACTGCGGCCTGAATGAAGGTCTGATAGTAGATCAATCCGCCGGATTTCAAGGCAGCGATAAGATAAGGCACCAGCGACCGCTCCAGGTAGTAACTGACGATTATCAAATCGAAATGGTTACCCGGTGGAGGCGATTGCTCTACGTCACGCACTTCCCCTGTCAGGTTCGTCAATTCCGCTTCAGCGGCGTAGGCGTTGAGCCGCTGAATGGCAACCGGAGAGATATCCCATGCCACCACATCCAGGCCGTGTTGCGCCAGCTTGAGGGCATTCCCGCCCAAGCCGCAGGCGAGATCCAGGGCCAAACCCTCGGCCGGTAGCAAATGCAGATTTCTCCCTAGAACCTCGGCGGGTGTGGGACGCTTCTCCCCATCGGCATGCCGCTTGTCCCACTTCTCACGCAGGCTATGTGGATCATTGCCAGTCACAAACTACCAAGACCGCGGGCCAGATCATTTTTTATATCCTCGACATTTTCCAGTCCCACCGCAATCCGCACCAGTCCGTTTCCGATACCGGCTTGAACCCGCTCCTCCGGCGACAATCTGCCGTGTGTGGTTGTCGCCGGATGGGTTATGGTCGTCTTGGTATCGCCCAGATTGGCGGTAATGGAAAGCATGCGGGTGGAATCGATGACCGTCCATGCCGCCGGCTGTCCACCCTTGACATCGAAGGAGACAATACTGCCGGGTGCTCGCTGCTGCTTCACTGCCAGGTCATGTTGCGGATGACTGACCAGACCGGGAAAATAGACACGCTCGACCTGTGGTTGCTGTTCCAGCCATTCGGCCACTATTTGAGCATTCCGCGAGTGGGCATGCATTCTCAGCTCGAGTGTCTCAAGCCCTTTCAGGAAAACCCAGGCATTGAACGGACTCATGGTTGGACCGGTGGTTCGAAGGACACCAAACACCTCCTCACCCACCAGTGTTTGATTACCCACCACAGCTCCCCCGACACAGCGTCCCTGTCCATCCAGGTACTTTGTGGCCGAGTGAATGACAATATCCGCACCAAACTTGAGCGGCTGTTGCAAGGCAGGGGTACAGAAACAGTTATCCACCACCAGCAGACAATCATGGGCATGGGCCAATTCACTCAATGCTGTGATATCCGCCACGTCAGTGAGTGGATTGGACGGGGTCTCGAGGAACATCAGTCTGGTCTGCGGCCGTATCGCCGCCTCCCAGGCCTGTAGATCGTTGAGATCGACAAAACTGGTTTCGATGCCAAAGCGGGTAAGATATTTATTGAACAGCATGGTGGTCGAACCAAACACGCTATGGGACGCGACAATGTGGTCACCCGTCTGCAGCAAACCGGTACAGGTTGCCATGATTGCCGACATCCCTGAGGCGGTGGCAACACAACAGGCGCCTCCCTCCAGTGCCGCCAGACGTTCTTCAAAATTTCTTACCGTAGGATTGGTGAAGCGAGAATAGATATTGCCCGGCTCATCACCGCTGAATCGGGCTGCGGCCTCGGCCGCACTGCGGAACACGAAACTGGAAGTGGGAAAGATGGGCTCAGCATGCTCTCCCTCCGTTGTACGGTGGTGTCCTACGCGTATCGCCTGAGTAGAAAATCCCCACGCTTCATCATCCCGCTCCCCCATATCCCATCCTCACTCGTCACATTCATTCAGAATCGGTGTGTTGCTGTATGAGGTTATTCTACAACTCAATGGGCCGATATGCTTCTGTTTTCAGTTTCAGGTGCTGCTTCATCATGCAGCTGCTGTGAAAAATAGTCCTGCAGAAACTGATCAAAACTGACCCTGTCTGAGGTCTCAAGATCTCGTTGGCGCCGCCAAGAATCGGTTGCCTCCTGCTGCAACAACCGTTGGTCCTGGCTTGAATGTTCCTGTTGACTGAAGGTGTGCTGGTGCTGTTTCGACATGCGTTGGGCGAATTGGAAAAAGCTCTCCCCTTTGTCCCGCATCTCAGTCAGCATTCGCGCCGACGGGGTCAGATCGGCATCCTGCAGACGATAGCGTTGAATCATCAGGCTTTCACTGTAGGGTTTGCCAGGCAAGCCCTCCTCCAGCACCTCGCAGATGGGCAGCATGGCATCACAAATCTCCAGGCCCCATTGGCGCAAGGCAACCCTTTCGCCATTCCGCTGCAGCATTAAACCAGGCTTTCTCCCCTGGTGCGCAGCCGTCAACTCGTTCCAGTCGATCTCTTTCTGTTCAGCAACATTGATCGACGGACTGCCATGCAACAGACATAGCAACATCAGGGCCTCGAGAAAATAGACCTGCTCTTCGGCGATTCCAAGGGGATGAAATGCATTCACGTCCAACGAACGCAACTCTACATAGCGTACACCTCTTCGCTGCAGGGCATGAATCGGTTTCTCCATCATCTCGGGTATCTGCTTTGGCCTTACCGTACTGTAGTACTCGTTCTCTATCTGCAGAATATTGGCATTCAGCTGCTCGTAGCGACCATCGACCTTGACCCCGATGGCATGATAGATCGGACAGGGTGTCTCGATCGCACGGGAGAGGGTTTCGATGTAGGCGTTGAGACAATCGTAACAGGCCTTGATACCCGTACCCTGCTCCTTGCTGTTCTGGTAACCGATATCTCCCATCCTCAATGAGGTGGCGTAGGGAGAGTAATAACTGTAATCATCGAATACCTGCAAGGTGGTGGGCCTACCACCAAGGAAAGATTTACATACCGCGGGAGAGGCCCCAAACAGATAGGGAATCAACCAACCAACACGTTGCAGATTTCGCAGCATGGCAAAATAGGATTCCGAAATGAAATTCTGGATGGTTGTTTCATCCTGCTCAAGGTATTGGAAGGCTTGCCAGAACGGGAGCGGTATTGAATAGTTGAAATGAACCCCGGCAATCACCTGCATGGATCTGCCATAACGATGGCCCAGCCCTCGCCGATAGACGGTTTTCATCATGCCTGCGTTGGAATGGCCGTATTGTGCAATCGGTATCTGATCATCACTTTCAACCACGCAGGGCATGCTGGTCGACCAGAGAATCTCATCATCAAGATGCTGGTAGAGGAAATGGTGGGCCTCAGACAAAAATCGCAATGGCTCTTCCCGATCTGCCGAGGGTGGCGTGATAATCTCGGTTAGCGCCTCAGAGTAATCCGTCGTGATATACCTGTTGGTGAGGGCCGAACCCAACGCCTCTGGATGTGGCTTTTGCGATATGCAGCCGGCCGGAGAAACGCGTAATCCCTCTTTTTCCAGACCGATAAGCCCCCCTCTCAGGAGCCCGACCTGATCTGCTTGACGCAGATTCTCCAAACGTTGTTCAAGTTGCTTATACAAACTGGGAGAAGCCCATTCCCACTAACGCATCACTGCCATTGGAGCCTGCATGCGGATTGAATCGGTGAGGATACGCGCCGCTTCGTTCAATTCGATACTTTGTGCCGCTTCAGACTCCTTGTCATCGAGCTCGTCATCCGTCTCTTCCTGGTCGAGGGTTCTGATGGCTTCCATGCCTTGGGATGCTCTAAAGCGATTCTTGTGTATCAATTGCTCTTGCTCGCGATCATCCCATTCAGAGCGACGACGACTCTCCAACAGGCTTGTCTCAATGCGCTCTTCCAACGCCTGAAAACGTTTTTCCCGATCGACCAGCATCTCGAATCCCGGATCACTCTCAACCCGGCTCATATGGTTGACCATGAGATGAGGCACGGCCCATTTCCCCTTGGTCACAAAATTGGCCGGCCTGATCTGTGCCCAGGGGAGCGCATTCTCCAGTGAGCGCTCACCATAGTCCGCTGAATATTTGGCAGTTGGAAACTGGATGTCAGGTACCACGCCTCGGTGTTGTGTGCTGCCACCGTTGATACGAAAGAACTGCGCCATGGTCAGTCTCAAGCGGCCAAGATCCTTCTTACGTCCGGGTACGAAACGACCAAGGTCTACCAGTGTCTGCACGGTTCCTTTGCCGAATGTGGGCTCTCCGATAACGATACCCCGCTTATAATCCTGAATGGCACCGGCAAATATCTCTGAGGCAGAGGCACTGTTACGATCGACCAAAACCGCCAATGGGCCCTCGTAGGCAATGGTTTGATCCGGGTCTTGCTCGATCTCTATCTTGCCGAAGGCGTCCTTGATCTGTACCACCGGCCCGGAATCGATAAACAGGCCAGTCAGTTCGGTGGCCTCGGAAAGGGAGCCGCCGCCATTCTCCCGCAGGTCAATAACTATGCCGTCGACGCCCTGCTTCTTCAGATCTACCAGCAGATTGCGCACATCACGGGTAGTGCTGCGGAAGTCCTCATCCCCTCTCGCCTCGGCAGCAAAATCCCGGTAGAAGGTCGGCACCTCCACTACACCGATGCGTAGCTCTTTCATCCCGTCAAGGCCTTCGATGATACGACTCTTGGCCGCCTGCTCCTCTAATTTGATCTTGTTACGCACCAGGGTGATGGTCTTGCGCTTGGCACCGGTTTCAGTCCCCTTGGGTAGGATATTCAATCTGACCACAGAGCCCTTGGGGCCGCGGATCTGCTCAACCACATCCTGCAGTCGCCACCCCACGATATCGACGATCTCTCCCTCCAATCCCTGTCCCACACCGACGATTCGGTCACCCGAATGGAGCAGGTCACTCTGTTCAGCGGGTCCACCTATTACCGTTTTCTGCACCACGGTAAAGCCATCTTCATCCTTGAGCACCGCACCTATGCCCTCCAGGGATAGCCGCATACTGATATCGAAGTTTTCCGAGGTGCTTGGGGACATGTAACTGGTATGGGGCTCCAAGCTCAGGGTATAGGCATTGATGAAGGTCTGGAATATATCGTTGCTATCGAACTGTTCCACACGGTCAAGCAGACGCTTATAGCGTTCGTGCAGGGTTTTACGAATCTCATCGTCCTTTTTGTCCATCAGGCGAAGATTGAGGAAATCGTTCTTGACCCGCTTACGCCAAACCTCCTGCAGTTCAGTGCGGGTCTGCGGCCAGGGCTCATCATCACGCTCGAAGAGATAGTTCTCATCGATGGTGAAATCAAATTCCTTTTCCACCAGTATCTGTGCATGGGCCACCGCCTCTGCCACACGTTTGCGATACAAGCGAAAGATCTCAAAGGCAGGCTCGATTCTGGCGTTTTTCAGATAGTCGTCGAGTTTGTCCTGGTAGAGGGAGAAACGGACGATATCCCTGGCACGAAAAAAAGCGCGGTTGGGGTCGAGGGCTTCAAAATAGCGATCCAGGATCATCTGCGACATTGCATCATCCAGGGCTACCTCTTTGTAGTGGTATTTTTCGATAACCTTGACGATAACGTTTGCCGTCTGCTGTTGCTCAGGTGTCGGTTGCAGTTCGCTGATCGGGACGGCCTGGCGATTGGCCAGCAGCGTCGTACTACTGATGAGGAGCAGTGAACTGAACAGAATAACCTTAAAAATTTTCATATAACTACCTGGTCTTTATGCGCGGAAACAGTGGGCGCCTGACTATACATCATAGTAAATAGTACTAGGATTGGACTGGATTACCGCTCCACAGGTTCCCTTTAGTGCCTAAAAGGTGCACTGGACCGCAAGATCACACCACACCTCTTATATATTCTCATGCAGACCCTGTACCAGATCCAGATAACCGGGGGTTTCGGGATTTATAATCCCATGACGCACTAAAAAGTCAATCACCACCAGGTTGCAGTTGAGCTTAAACTCATCGGTCTGGGCAACCAGACTCGCCACCTCAGCGACAGGCAGCAGCATGAACTCAGCCACTTCGCCGTCGCTGTTGCTCGGTTTGAAATCACCCGGAAGCTCAAGATCATAACAGTAGAGGGTATCGGGTTTCAGTCCGACATCCGTCTCGGTACAGTAGGTCAGGACACCCACGGCAACAGCACGATCAGCCAAGGATGGCGGCACATTGGCCTCCTCCATGCACTCTTTGCGCAGATTCTCAGCCAGGGTAAGGTCGTGAGGCAGTCCCCCGGCGACCATATTGTCCAGACAGTCGGGAAAATTTCTCCGATCGGCGGCGCGCCTCCCTATCCAAAGTTGCAACCCATCCCCATCCCGGACAAAGCCATTCAGATGTTGTCCATAGGCCCGCAAGCCGAAGTAGGGAGCACTGGCACGATCCATGGTGGCAATTGCCGTCTCCCTGCCGGCATATGTCACCGGATACTGCTCACCGTGAACATGGGAGATGACACCCTCTTCAACCAGGCTCGCGGTTATCTCTGCAAACAGTCGGGTACGCGCATCGAAGCTGGGGTAATCCCCTTGCAGATAAACAGACCCCTGATCCTGTGTGAAGGCATGCGGCCAGTTACCGAGGGCCTCCCAGAGGGGCTTTTTCAGGCGCCCAATACGCTGACCCTGGAAGAAGAGCGATTTGAAATTTCCCGGGTCCCATCGATTAAGGCGCTCTATATGGCGCAGATAGCCTTGTAAATTCATGAATCGATTTTCGCTTCTATCTCCAATGGAAGGGTGATCCAAGCCACGGCACCAAATGCGTATGCGCCGCAGCCAAGGGGGCATCATACCTGGGCAAAGCTGGGGCTGCTAACACCAATTCCGGTTGCAAAAAAACGGCAACAACCTTACTCGGTACCAAGCATGGGGCCGGCTAGAGATAGGATCTTAGAAGCCCGCGCAGCACCCCCTGGATCCTGACCTCTTGGGTGGGGTAGACCATCGCGCTCATGCTCGGATTGGCGGGATGGAGTATCACCTCACCCGGGCGCTGCTCGATCCTCTTCAAGGTTGCCTCTTCGTTGCGGATCAGCGCCACCACGATATCACCATTCTGTGCTTGTGCCTGCTGCTCGATCACCACGTAATCCCCATCCTGAATACCTGCCTCGATCATCGAATCCCCCGCCACCTGCAGCACATAGCAGGGCCCCTTCCCCAGCAACTGGTCGGGAATCTGCATCGGCTCCCCTTGGGGAATGGCCTCGATGGGCCTGCCGGCAGCGATGCGGCCGAGATAGGGGATGCCCTCCTCCACCTCCGGATCAACCAGGCGGATGCCACGTTTGAGGCCCCCCATGGGCTCCACCAACCCCGCTGCTACCAGGGCCTGGATGTGTTTGTGTAGTGAGCCACGGGATTTCAGTCCAAGCAGACCACAGAGTTCCTCAAAGGTGGGTGGTTGCTGATAGTGCTCGAGATTGTCGCGCAGGACCTGGTAGATCTCCTGCTGGCGTCGGGTTAATTGCATACTGGCCCTTGATTTGTTCTCCGGTTGTTCTCTATTCTACACCAAGAGAACAGAAAGAGAACAGTTATGAGCATACCCGCGCCCAGCATGACATCACCCAGCCCGGATCAGGGCAAGGATCCGGCCGACCATTTAGCCGCCAAACTGCGCAGCGACTACCCCCAGCGTATCACGGGGGAGCTGATACTCCCCGCCAAGCCGGGCAGCTACCGCCCCTTGCCTGAGGATCTCGATCCCCGTCTCGCCGAAGCCTTGGGCAAACGTGGAATCCACAGACTCTACACCCATCAGGCAGCGGCCTGGGCATCGCTTCAAGCCCATCGGCATACGGTGGTTGTCACTCCCACGGCATCCGGCAAGACCCTCTGCTACAACCTGCCGGTGCTGCAAGCGGCCCTGCAAAACCAGGCCAAGGCCCTCTACCTCTTCCCCACCAAGGCGCTGGCCCAGGACCAGGTGGCTGAACTGACCGCCCTCAACCGGGCCGCCGAGTTGGGCGTGCGCGCCTTCACCTTTGATGGTGATACACCGGGGGATGCACGCAAGGCGGTGCGCAGCCGCGGCGATATCGTGGTCTCAAACCCGGATATGTTGCATCAGGGCATACTGCCCCACCACACCAAATGGGCTCAGTTCTTCGAGGCCTTGCGCTATGTGGTGATCGATGAGATGCACAGCTACCGCGGGGTATTCGGCTCCCACGTGGCGAATGTGATGAGACGTCTGCGACGCATCTGTCATTTCTATGGCACCGACCCCGTCTTCATTCTCTGTTCCGCCACCATCGCCAACCCGGCAGAGTTGGGGGCGCAACTGATCGGTGACGAAGTCAATGCCATCACCGAGAGCGGTGCACCCCAGGGCAGTAAACACCTGTTGCTATGGAATCCACCGGTGGTCAATCCCGATCTCGGCATACGTGCCTCAGCCCGTTCCCAGACCACCCGCATCACCAAACTGGCCCTGCACCAGGGGCTGAAAAGCATTGTCTTTGCCCGCTCCCGGCTGATGGTCGAGGTATTGACCAAGTACCTCAAGGATGCCTTCGACAAAGACCCCCGACATCCAGCCAGGGTAGCCGCCTACCGTGGTGGCTATCTACCCACTGAACGCCGTGATATGGAGCGAAGACTGCGGGACGGGAAGCTCGACTGCGTGGTCTCCACCTCGGCATTGGAACTGGGTGTGGATATAGGGGCCCTCGACCTCTGCGTCCTCAACGGCTATCCGGGCACCATCGCTGCCACCTGGCAGCGCCTGGGACGCGCCGGCAGGCGCCAGCGGACCGCCGTGGGCGTGCTGGTGGCCAGCAGCCTGCCGTTGGATCAATACATTATTCGCAATCCCGACTTCTTCCTCGGCGCCTCGCCGGAACAGGCACGCATCGATGCCGATCAGTTGCTGATTCTGCTCGATCATGTGCGCTGCGCCGCGTTCGAACTGCCGTTCAAGGATGGGGAGCAGTTTGGCAATCAACCCCTGAATGAGATGCTCGCCTACCTGGAGGAGCATGACATCCTGCACCCTGAGGGGGACGAGTGGCACTGGATGAGTGACAGCTACCCCGCCAATAGCGTCAGCCTGCGTTCTGTGGCGGAGGGTAATTTCGTGGTGGTGGATACGAGCGGTGGCGACAAAACAGTGATTGCCGAGGTGGACTACAGCGCCGCACCGATGACTATCTATGAGGGAGCGATCTACATGATACAGTCCACTCCCTACCAGGTGGAGCGCCTCGATTGGGAGGGGCGTAAGGCATTCGTCACCCGCACCCGGGCCGATTACTACACCGACGCCATCGACTATACCCGGCTGAAGATTCTCGAGCCCTTTGAGGAGCACACCCATGACCGGCATGGGGTGGCTCAGGGAGAGGTGCATCTGGTCAGGCGCACCACCGGCTATAAGAAAATCCGTTACTACAGCCATGATAATGTGGGCTATGGCAAGATCGAACTACCGGACCAGGAGATGCACACCAGCGCCGTCTGGTGGCAGGTAAATCCACAGGCACTGGAGGCTGCCTTCGATTCACGCCAGATTGCCCTGGACGGTTTTCTCGGTGCCAGCTACGCCCTGCATATCATCGCCACCATGCGCATGCTCTCCGAACCCGGGGACATCGGCAAGGCGGTGGGTGATGGAAACGCTCGATGGTTTGCTACAGTGCATGCCAGCGGACGGGGTGAGTTACGCAACCAGGATGACGAAATGATCGATCCTGCACGACTGGATCGTTTCACCCCCACCCTGTTTCTCTACGACAACTATCCTGGGGGCATAGGACTCTCGGCACCCCTCTGCGAGAGCCGAGAGGCTATCGTTCGTGAAGCCCTAAGGCTGGTTACCGACTGTAACTGCAGCCATGGCTGCCCCAGCTGTATCGGTCCCATCCTGGCCAGCGACGAGGTACGGGGCTACTCGCCCAAACAGGCCGCACTCGAAGTATTGTCACTCCTGGGACCTGGCCACTCTGCTGCCATCGGTTCTCCTCGGCCGGACCATGACACTTAGGGCAAAACTCTCTCGCTTGCAGGCGTTTAAAGAGGGTCGGGGGCAGCAGCCCGTCGCGTCAACCACCGATCTGCAGCAACGATTGGCACGCATCAACCGAACACGCCTCCCGGGTGAGTCGAAGCAGCAGCAGAAATCAGCAGAGGCGAGACTTGCCCGGCAACTCAAAGGCTACCCCGTCAGCGAGGGCCTGTTGCGCATCTACCGCCGTATCCCCCTGCATGGCTCGATGGGTCGCTATCCTCTCTCGCTACTCCAACAGCAGCCGAGACTGCCAGGTGAGTCAGGGTTGGCCGACCGTCGCCATGTCTACTTCGATACGGAGACCACCGGCCTCTCGGGGGGGAGTGGCACCCTCGCTTTTCTGTTCGGTTTTGCCACTGTCGAGCAGGAGTGCCTGCAACTGACCCAGTTTCTGATCACCCGTTTTGCCGGTGAAGCGGCCATGCTTGAGGCGATTGACAAGGTACTGAGCGTCGAGGACAGGCTGGTCAGCTACAACGGCAAGCGCTATGACCTGCCGCTGATGAAAACCCGTTATCGAATGTGCAACAGGCCAACCTTACTGGACCAACTGCCTCATCTGGATCTGTTGCATCCCACGCGCCGTCTGTTTCGCAGCGCTTGGCCAGATTGTCGACTCATGACCCTGGAACAGCGACTGCTCGGTTTAGAGCGGCAAAACGATATGCCCGGTTCGGCAGCCCCCCAGGCCTGGTTCGATTTTATTAAAACAGGCGCTACTGCACGACTGGCGCGGGTGGTGGAGCACAACACTCAGGACATACTCTCCCTTGCCATGGCCCATGTGGCCCTGACTCATGCGATCGAGCAACCACAACACCATGGCGCGGATATAGCCGCCCTGGCGCGTTGGCAGGCCGATCACGATCCCGGGGCAGCCTATGCCTTGTTAAAGCGATATCAACAGACACTGCCAATGAGTGGCAAACGACTGCTGGGAAGACTGGCCAGGGGTTTCAGTGACTGGGAGTTGGCGCTGGAGGTCTGGGAAGGGTTGGCGCAGAAGGGATGTCAAAGCGCCACCGAACAGCTTGCCAAATATCATGAGCATATCAGCAGGGATCTGAAGCGTGCAAAACACTATTGCGAACAACTCCCCATCGACGACGACCAACAACGGCGCATGAAACGAATCGCCTGCAAACTCTATGGAGAAGAGATCCAACCGTCACTCCATCCATGAGCCGCATCTTAGAGGTGAATAACTTGCCTCAGTTAAGTCCTTGATGCCGTCTCTCCGCCAGTTCGATGGCCTGTCTGACATAACCCTTATACCACTCGTTGACGGTTTGTATAAATTCAGACAGCGACTGATGATCATCCCTCTGCGGTAGATAGTCACTCAACCTGAAGGGAGGAAAGACTATCGCCGCGGTGCAGGTGCGGGTCAGTCTTTTATCGAAATTTGCCACAGCAATGGGTACGATCAGCGGCTCGGGATCGGCTGACAGGGCGAGGCGAAAAACACCTGCCTTGAATGGACCGGGCGACTCTTCCGTATAGTAGCAGCGCCCCTCTGGACAGACGATGATATTGTCACCCTGTTTGAGCCTTCCCAGTGCCTGATCCACGAACTGACGGTTGCGCTGTTCCCGGGTCAGGTGCTGATCGCGATCCTCCTCATCCACCTCCCCAGGATAGACATACAGGTACTCCAGGCGATCGAAATATTGCTGAAAACCATACCAGTCGAGTTCAGGCTTTTTCACCACCCTGATCGGTGCTTGATGGTATTTCGCATAGATCAACATACTGGAGACAAAGTGGGTATCCAGGGTCAGACGAAAATCATTGGGCAACATATTGTCGGTATGATTTTCCAGGTGGTTCATGATGAACAGATGTCCTGAACTGTCCGGCAAATGCTCCTCGCCCGCCAGGGAGAAACAGGTCTTCTCAAACAGCGCCTGGAATGCCTGCATGCATTGATGCCTCACCTCCCTTGGCGTTTGCTCCACAGGGGCATTGGCAACACTCTCATATATGCGTTGCAGACCCTGATAAAAATGGAGTTCATCATGGACCTTTTCCAGAATATCCAACGACAATCTCGCCAGGTTGCGCTCATTCTCATCGTCCCCGTGGTTACGAATCAGCTCCAAGGTGCCGAATGCATCGGAGAGGGTCAGCCTGTTCTCCAGCAGGTAGGGAATTTTATGCAGCGGCGATGTGACATGCAGGGTATCGGCATTCTGTTCCAGTAGCGCTGTCACCGCCAAAGTCTCTTTGTGGTATCGCCTTGCAATCAATTGGGTGCGTGCCATGCGCAGCCGGCTGCCGATCAACCAGATAACCCGTTCCATCAGTTCCGTGGCGAATAACGGATCCCGGCCACATAAGTCCATCAACGTCTGGGCACTGAATACCAGGGCGCAAACAGCGTCACTGGCAATGGCAGAGACCTGATAGTGATTGGGATTGACCAGTGCGGACCAACCGAATGCCTGTCCGGTGCTCTCCAAGCTATTGAGAAAAAAACAGACCTTGCCTTCGCTGCTGCAATACCAGAGTTCTACCCGGCCACTGACAAGCAGGTAGAAGCTATCCGCCGACTCTCCCTGTTGAAAGATTGTAGTGCCGGGATCAACGCGAATCATTCGCCCCAGCGACAACATGGTGCGTAAATGATGATCCGACATGGCCTCGAAAAAAGTGGCATGGCGTAAAAAGTGGAAGGTTGAGTCTTGATCACTGCCCAGGCTTTCATAATCGATGAGTGGATTTGACCCCTTGGAGGTAACCGTGGCGCCGGGCTCGACCATCGCTCTGCCCTCGACACCACTGCTGGCGATCAAACGGTCCCTGTTGTGTTCAAGTCGGCGTGCCAGGACTACCGCCACACGACGCAACAGGGTGTAGGCCATTGGCGGTGAATTTTGCATCAGGTCTGCCAGCAGGATTCTCGGAATGCGCATAAAACTGCACTCCGTTTCACAGCGTACCGTTACGGTATGCCGGTAGGGTGCACGAAACACGGACCAGCCGATCAGCGCACCTGCCTCGCTGTCGGTACCCACGAGCAGATCATCCATACCAGTCACATGGATCAGAAACTGCACCTTTCCGCGTAACAGAAAATAGAGAGCGATGGCCCGGTCGTGCTGATGCAGCAGAACCTCCCCTTGATCCATCCGCTTCACTTCGGCCCCTTCAGCAAGATAGTCGATGATATCTGTGTCGATATCCTGGAAGAATGCCAGTTCAGAAAGTTCAGACGCTTCGACCATTGCGGTATCCCATGGAGACCTTTGTCTATTTATTATTTACCCGGCACTTACAACACACCCCCATTACTAATCTATAGTAGATACATGCGGCGCCAATTCAAACCAGATCACACAAAGCCAAGGGATTTTGATCTTTTCTGGCGGGAGACGCTTAAGGAATTGGATGGAATCGACCCCGCTCCCGCCGTTGCCGGTGTGGAACACTCATCCAGCCACCCCGACCTTGTGTTACGGTATGTTGATTTTATGTCGTTGCAGGGAGCACGCATCAGCGGACTGCTGATCCATTGGAATGACGATATGCCCCGGCCCCTGGTCGTCTACAGCCATGGTTACGGGGGTCAATGCATACCACAGTGGTCCTGGGCAAGCAGCGGACTGAACTGCTTTGGCGTGGATATTCGTGGATTCGGCCTCTCCCATGACGCCCTCCGAGCACAGTCCCATTGGGGCTGGGTATTGACCGGTATCCAATCACCGGAAACCTCGGTGATCCGAGGTGCAGTCTGTGACTATATTCAAGGTGCCAGGGTGGCAGAACAACTGCTGCCCGACTCGATTCCCCACCATACTTATCAGGGGGTCAGTTTTGCCGGTGCACTGGCCCTTAAATCCGCATCAGTACTGGGAGCGCCGGACCTGCTCGCAGTGGGTGTGCCCACCTTCGGTTGGACTGAAGGTCGCTATATCTTTGTTAAATCGGGCTCGGGCGCCCAGATCAATCACTATCTAGCCAATCATCCGGAGCGCTTGGATGATGTGATGCTGGTGATGCGTTACTTCGATCCTGTCAATTTTGCCGATGGCGTACACTGCCCCGCCCTGGTGGGCCTGGGTCTGAAAGATGATGTGGTACCTGCCAAGACAGTCTACGCCATTGCCAATCACCTTACCGGGAGGAAGGAGATTATGGAGTTTCCCGTCAGTCATACGGATCTGCCGGAGGAGCGTCTCTGGGATAGTTTCGAACAGTATTGGCTGAGGCTGACGATTGAGGGAATCAGCGAGGATTTCGGAACCCAACCCTTCCCCCATAACGGCTGACCAACAGCAGAGAGATAATCCCCTTCCCACATGGGGCATTGGGACCATGGCTATCGCATTCTCATTGATGTATCGGCTTGTTCTTGTATCGCCGCCACGAGTAGAGAGATAGTATGGAGAGCATCAACACCTCAACAGGAAACAGCAGCATCAGGTCTACCCTGATATTGCATTCCCCCGTACAGTTATGCAGCACCCATGCTTCATAGGCGAGCGGCATCGTCAGCAATGCGCCGGTGAGCGCCTGCAGGGCCTGCCTCGAACGGATATAGAGTGCAAAAAAGAAGATGCTCAAAGAGATACAGAGCAGAAGAAATAGATAATAGACCAGTATCAACATCATTCAGAGATGTGAACCGAGGCAGTATGGCGAATAGGCTTGATTATCAGCCCCGCTCCCTGGCTATACTGCCCAGGACATAGGAGCAGAGTACCAATTGCTGAAATCGATTCAGACCACGAAACTCCATACCATGGATATAATTTTTTCGTCCATCCCCTGCCGCCACCTCACGAATGTTGCGGATCACACTCATGATTTTCAAGGTGTCTTCACCACCACACACCTTCAAGGTATACATGACCTGCAATACATCTCCGACCTTACCCAGGGATTGCTGATCAATCACCCGGGCCCCGGTACTGCTGATATCGGAAATGATCACGGATTGCTTCACCTCCTTCCCTGAAGCATCGGGTGGTTTGATAACTTCCGCATCGATTTCAGTCGGCACCCGGGGGGCGTTCCGTACCACAGCGCTTTCCACATCCGATGGATAGGAGAGATGCAGATGGGGATAGGGTTTTGATGAAGCATTCAACACTTGAGAGACAAAACCGAAGATATTGCTGCCCTGTAACATTCTCACGGTAAAGCTCTGGCCGTCTCGAACGATAATCGGTCTGGCATTCTTGCGCGGAGTGGTTATCACCAGACTCTGCCCAGGTACGAAACCGATCAGCGTCGCTGCAAAACGCTCCACATTTTCACTCGGTGGCGCAAACTGCAGTTGCAGTACATCACCTATCTGCAAGTATCTGACTCTGTCTTGCAAGACCTCACTCCCACACGGCTTATGTTAGTATTGAGCCATAAATCAATAATAACCAACTGCTATGATTTAGCACATACTAGTCAGTAGCAATCAATCCCTCGGTCAAGTACCTGATAAGACAAAATAACTTGACAGAGAAGATTTGAATTCAGGTTTACTGGCTCTAAGAATAATGCGAACTTTTTACTTTAAAAACAAGTAGCTGTTAAGGTTACTTTAAGTCCTTTAAAACGGCAAACGATGATTTTCGTGCTTGACGACAACCCGAACACCCCATTTCCTGATGTCTCCCTTGCGGAACGGGAGCCAGACGGGTTGTTGGCAGTGGGAGGCGATCTTACACCACAACGACTGATTCAGGCATATCAACTGGGTATATTTCCCTGGTTCACGGAGGGGGAGCCGATACTCTGGTGGTCACCCGATCCTCGCACGGTGCTCTATCCCGAGAAGATCAGAATCAGTCGCAGCCTGAGAAAGGTGTTAAGAAAAAAGGTCTATAAAGTATCCATTGATCAAGATTTCGAGGCTGTTATCCAGGGATGTGCGGCACCCCGTGACAACTCACCGGGGACCTGGCTGGTACCCGAGATGATCGATGCCTATCGCCAGCAGCATAAGCTGGGACATGCCCACTCCGTCGAGGTTTGGCACGAGGATGCGCTAGTGGGTGGTCTTTACGGCATGGCCATAGGGGGCGTGTTCTTTGGCGAATCCATGTTCAGTCGGGCTACCGACAGTTCAAAAATCGCCCTGGTCCACCTCAGTCATAAGTTGACCCAGTGGGGATTCAAGATGATCGATTGTCAAGTCTATACCAAACACCTGGCCAGCTTGGGCGCCGAAGAGATACCCAGGGTTCTATTTTGTGCCGATCTCTATCGCTGGACCCGGATGGAGGGATGGACAGGCAGTTGGGCGAGTGAGGGCAGACACTATCCAGAGATCGAGGGATGTTGAACTCTCCTCCCGGATTCGAGCAAGAGGGCAGCTATGCCCTCTACATGAGTCAGGTTCACGACTGCTCTTATCTGGCCGGACGGGAGGCGCGCAATCTGTTTCTCGACCCAAATGCCCAGGTCTCCCTATACCTCTATCAGCAGTTGATGGAGCGGGGATTTCGTCGCAGTGGCTGTTACCTCTATCAGCCCGCCTGCCCCCACTGCAACGAGTGCATTTCACTCAGGATACCGACAGCGCGATTTCAGCCCTCTCGCAGCCAGCGTCGTATCTGGAATCGCAACCTGCCCCTGTATGAGGTCAACCCGGGACCGGCCGAATTCAAGGAAGATCATTACCAACTCTATCAGCGATACCTGCTGGAGCGTCATCCCGACGGTGCCATGACCTGCAACAGCCCGGGGCAATATACTCAGTTTCTCACCTGTGATTGGGCCGATACCCGTTTTATCGAATTTAGCAAGGCAGGCAAATTGGCCGCTGTTGCCGTCAGTGATCTATTGCCGAACGGCACCTCGTCGGTCTATACCTTCTTCGATCCGCAGATGTCACGGGAGGGACTTGGCATCTTCGCCCTGCTTTGGCAGATCGACTATTCCCGCAGGCTCGGCCTGGAATGGGTCTATCCGGGATTCTGGATCGAGACCTGTGAGAAGATGAATTACAAGTCACGTTTTCGCCCGTTTGAAGCCTGGACAGGGCAACAGTGGATAGATCATACTAAACTCCGGAAGCGCGGCTACGGCACGAATAATACCTGACCTGTAGCAATCAAATTAGCCCACTCAGGTTAGCGATACTTCGCTGGAGACATTGATGTCCAAACCAATCCTAAGCAACATCTTCACTATCCTGCTCTGCATGCTGCTCGCTGTGTTAAGCGCTTGTAACTCATCCGATAGTGAAGATACCGCACCCACAACCATTGATGCCGGCGCAGCCCTGAAACAGTTTGATCATTGCGATGAATTGAAGTCCTACATGATCAGCACCAGTGAGCAGCAGGATGCATTATTGAACTATGTGCAAACCTCACCGGCGATTCCCCAGGACGACTTCAGCAGCTCCCCTGAAGTAACCTCGGACAGCGGTTCAGCCCAGCCCGCTGTCAACAGTGTAACCGGCACCAATAATCAGGTCGCCGGTGTGGATGAGGCAGATTTCGTCAAGACAAACGGTGACCATACCTATCTCCTTTCCGGTGGAAATTTGGTGATTTTACAGACCTGGCCCGCCGATCAGAGCCAGCAGATCTCCAGCACAGAGATCGATGGCACACCCAGGGCACTGTTCTTGAGTGGTGATGTGGTCTGGGTTGTCAGTGAGCTGTCCCAACAGAGCTATCCCCAATTCGAGGAGAGCCTGGCGGTGGATATCGCTCCCCGGATCAGCCAGACGACCAAAGTCACCCTGCTGCAGGTCACCGATCCCGCACAACCTGTCCTGATCAGAGAGACCGTACTGGAATCCTACTATGTGGACGCGCGCATGGTGGAACAGCAAGTGTATCTGATTGTGACCGCGCAACTCGATATAAGCCCGGTGCTTGAAGATCCCGAGAATGTCGAGGTCGATGATCTGTTACCCACCCTGGCCGATAACAGAGCCCCCGCCACAAATAGCGAACCCACCACCTCGGTGATCTGTGGCTGTGACGCGGTCTATCGGCCGGAAACAGCCAATGGCACCGGCACCTTGAGCATCCTCGGCTTCGACCTGGCAAACCCCCTGGCAGATATCTCCAGCCAGACCATTCTGGGTAACAGCGGCATGGTCTATGCCAGCCAGGACAACCTCTATATCGCCAGTGTTGAGGACCAATATTGGCTCTGGCAGCCGGTGATGGATGGGCAGGAGAATCCGACGCCCTCCACCACTATCCATAAATTCAGTCTGCAATCGAATCCCCAATATCTTGCCAGCGGAAGTATCGATGGCCATCTGCTCAACCAGTTCGCCATGGATGAATATCAGGGCGTATTGCGCCTGGTGACCACCGAACAGGACTGGTGGAGTAATGCCGATCCTGAAAACCGGCTCTATCTCTTGGAACAGTCCGGCGAGCAGCTGATAGAGCGTGCAATGCTGGATGGCCTTGGCAAGCCTGGAGAGAGTGTCTATGCGGTACGCTTCGATGAGGACAAAGGCTACCTGGTGACTTTTGAACGCATCGACCCCCTGATCACCCTCGATCTCAGTGATGCCGGTAGCCCCCTGGTGGCAGGTGAACTGGAGGTGCCGGGATTCTCCACCTATCTGCACCCCATCGAGGGGGAGCTGATTCTCGCCATCGGTCAGGATACCGATAGCAACGGGATCAAATTGAGCCTGTTCGATGTCAGTGATCTCGCCCAACCGACGTTGCTGAGTGAACATCTGATCGGCGCCGGCAGTTATTCCGAGGCCGTCTACAACCATCACGCCTTCACCTGGTTCGAGCAGGAGCAGATGCTGGCGATCCCGGTCACTCATTGGAACAGCTCGGCCCTGGAAGCGGTCTTCGATACGGATGACATATTCAATGGACTGGAGCTGTTCAGAGTCACCTCGGCCCAGGGTATAGAACCCTATGCCGCCATCGACCATGATATTTTCTATCAACATCAAGACAACTCGAGATGGCTCTATCCCCAGAGCATCCGCAGAAGTTTCTTTGTCTCTGACGAGGCCATGAACAGTTATATCTATTCCATCAGCGAACGTGGTTTTCTGGTCAACGACCTCGCCGCACCGGATGTCAATCTGGCCCAGATAGAACTGCCGACAGATAGTGATGATGTCTATCTTTTCAACGCGGCGCAGCTGACCCGATTCATCAGTTGCGATGAAGTCAAATCATTTCTCATCGATACCAATCAACAGCAGAATCAGCTTCTATCTTACGTCGGCGCCTCGTCCGGGGGTGATTTCAGCAGCGCCCCCATTTCAGCACCCGCCCCGCTGCCGGATTTCGACGCGGGACAGAGCGAGTCACAACCCTCAGTCAACAGTGTGACCGGCACCAACAATCAGGTTGTGGGTGTGGATGAGGCGGACTTCATCAAGACCGACGGGAACCACACCTATCTGCTCTCCGGTGGAAATCTGATGATCCTGCAAACCTGGCCCGCAGCCCAGAGCCGGGAGCTATCGAGAACAGCCATCGACGGCTCCCCCAGGGCACTGTTTCTGTATCAGGATATCGTCTGGGTGGTAAGTAATCTGTCACAGTCCAGCTACCCGCAATTCACCGACACTCTTGCTACGGATTTTGCACCCAGGGTGTACCAGATGACCAAGGTATCCCTGTTCCGGGTCTCCGATCCAGAGCAACCTGTCCTGATCAGGGAGAGCGTATTCGAATCGAGTTATGTGGATGCACGCAGAATCGGTGAACAGGTCTACATGATTGTGAGCGCACTGATCGATCTGAATCCCGCACTTGACGATCCGGCCAATGTGGAGATCGATGCCCTGCTACCCGTCCAGGCGGATAACACAGCACCAGGTACGAACACGCAACCCGATACCTCGGCGATCTGTGACTGTAACTCAATCTATCGACCTGAAATCCCCAATGGCACCGGTACCTTGACCATTCTCAACTTCGACCTGGCAAACCCGCTGGCGGAGATATCCAGCCAGACCATACTGGGCAACACCGGTTTGGTCTATGCCAATCAGGATAACCTCTACATCGCCAGTGTCGAGGATGACTACTGGCTCTGGTTACCGGTGATGCTGGGGGGCAATGATCAGAGAGTTACCACCACCATCCATAAGTTCAGCCTTCAGTCGTCCCCCCAATATCTTGCCAGCGGTCGCGTCGAGGGCCATCTGTTGAATCAGTTCGCCATGGATGAACACCTGGGGTCGTTGCGCCTGGTGACGACTGAGCAGGACTGGTGGTCAGGGGCAACTGAAAACCGGCTCTATGTACTGGCCCAATCGGGGGAGCAACTGGCAGAGCGCGCCTACTTGGATGGTCTCGGCAAACCCGGTGAAAGCGTCTATGCGGTACGCTTCGATGAGGAGAAGGGCTATGTGGTGACCTTCCAGCAGATCGATCCCCTGATCACCCTCGATCTCAGCGATGCCCGGAATCCACTGGTGGCCGGTGAACTGGAGGTGCCTGGATTCTCCACCTACCTGCATCCCATCGAGGGGGATATGATCCTCGCAATAGGCCGCGAAGGCAGCAGCATCAAGCTCAGCCTGTTCGATATCAGCAATTTCTCCCAACCGACACTGCTAGCAGATCATCTTGTCGGCAGCAGCAGTTACACCGAAGCCGCCTACAATCACCACGCCTTTACCTGGTACGAGCAGGAGAAAATGTTGGCGATCCCTGTTACAGAATGGGGTCAACCAAGCACCACATTTATCTTTGAAGATATATTCAACGGACTGGAATTGTTCCGCGTCACGGCCCAGGACGGAATCCAATCCTATGCCAGCATCGACCATGACATCTTCTATCTGGATTCAAGCAATGACAGATTTTTCTATCCGGACCATGTACGCCGGAGTTTCTTTGTCGCCGATGATGCCATGAACAGTTATATCTACTCCATCAGCGGCCGGGGGATGCTGGTCAACGACCTCGCCACACCGGCTACCAACCTGGCGGAGATAGAACTGCCCAGCGACAACAACGTTTATCTCTACTGACGCACTCCGGGGCTTTTCACTTTAATCATAAGACCGCTTACCTGAATAAGGTGCCATTTCTGCCAGCGATGACTCGGGGCTGACCCCTGTCTGCGCAACTTCGTGTGATATGCCCCATAGTTGCGTGATATGCCCCAAACCACCACCTATCCCAATCTGTTAAATACTTACAAATCTGTAGCTTAGTGATTGGTCCACTATTTGCCTTTGTATCTTGAATCACTGTCCATGGACGCACTGTTTTCCCCAGGTCAAAGGCACATTGAGGTGAACCTATGCCTGAATGATTCGGATATAAAGTTGTATGAACCGCTTAGCAAGAAAGAACTACGCCAAATACCCCCTCATTCTCCTATTAATCCTTTTTCATCACAGCAGTTTTGCCGAGGAAGAGAGTAAAACCACAGAGCCTGGCAGTGATGAAGAGTACGACATCATCAGCGTCACCGCATCCCGGGTCGAACGACGCACCCAGGATGTTGCCGGCTCTATCGATGTGGTCGACGCCGAGCGTATTGAAAACGAAAAGATGTTCAATATCAGAGATGCCATTCAAGGCAGTCCCGGGGTGCTGATCAACTCGAAAAACTCTGCTTATGACAGTCGCCTGATCATTCGCGGTGCCGGCCAAAAAGCCAATTATGGGGTGCGAGAGATCATGGTCATCCGCGACGGCGTACCCATGACCGATCCGGACAGCTTCTCCCGTTTCGATTTCATCGATACCCAGGACATCGAGCGTATCGAGATCACCAAGGGACCGGGGTCCCTGTTCGGCGCCGGTTCTGCGGGGGGCACCATCCAGATCATCTCCAAGTCGGTGTTCGATACCGACAGTAACCGGGTGAAGCTGGGGCTGGGACAATATGGTCAAGGTAATCTGCACGGCCGCCTAGCCGGCGATATCAATGACAGCAATGCCTTCTCCCTCACCGCCTCCTATCGCAAATCAGATAATGACTGGCGGGAATGGAACGAATTCGAATCCAAACAGCTCGCCTTCAAACACGGCTATCTGCTCGACAACGGCGCCACCCTTGAATCCGAATTGAGTTATCACGAAGCGGACCTGCAGATTCCGGGCTCAATGGATGAGAGTGAATTCGAAAGCTATCTCGACAGCGGCGAACAGAAAGATACAACCAGCAGTCCCTGGCAGCACAGCGGCCGCTACTCCACCATCTGGTTCTTCAACTCCCGCTACGAGCAGGAGATGGGGGAGCTGACCCTGAAGCCACGCATCTATGCCAATCGCTGGGATCACTATCACCCGGTGACTGGTGCGATCAACGACAATCCGGGTACTTCCGTACTCGGCACCGATCTGGAGATTGCCTACAATCATCAACTCTGGGGGCCAAGCACCCTGGTGGCCGGCATCACCGCCCGCCACGACAACACCGAGGGTTCGAAGAAGTTCACCTATGCAGATGTTGAAACCAGTCCACCGCCGGCCTGGAACCCGATGGGACCGGCAACCATTCTCCACACCAATTCAGACCAACCTGGTGAACTGCTCGAGGAGGAGGATGCCACCAACACCCTCTACGGTTTCTTTATCCAGGAGACATTGCAACCCAATCAGCGCACCAGCATCGACATCGGCTTCCGCTACGATCGCAACCACTTCGATATCGACAATACCGCATATGGAGAATATAGCTGGGGCAGCTCAAGCTATACCTTCTTTGACGCCCCTGAGATCACCAACACCGATAAGACCTTCAATCTCTTCTCGCCGAAATTGGGTCTGACCTACCAGCTTAACAGGCTGTTGAATCTGTACGGCGTGATCGCCCAATCGGGTCAGGTTCCCTCGGAGTCGGAGATTCAGAGCAACACCAAACTCGATGCCGCCACCGCGCGCAACGTCGAGGTGGGACTGAAGGGACGCGCACAAAACTGGTCATTTGATCTGGGCATCTACCGCACCACAGTCAGCGATGAGATTGTCTCAGTCTTGAATGAGGACCTTACCACTGAATTCCAAAACGCCGGAGAGACCCTCAAGAAAGGATTTGAACTTAGCGGTCGCTATGACCTGGATCGCCATTTTTGGCTGGAAGGCAGTTTTGCCTACAGCGACTACAGCTTCAGCGACTTTGAGGAGCTGGTACGCACAGGCAGAACCCAGACACCGGTCGATCGCTCCGGTAATCAGCTGCCCTACATTCCAAGACAACAGTACGGTCTCGCTATAGGTTACAGCCATCCGGCTGGCTTCAAAGCGGTATTGCGCAGCAACAGCTGGGGGAGCTACTACGTGGACAATGCCAATACGGAAATGTACGCAGGCTACGACTTCGTCACCAACCTGCTGTTGAGCTACCAGTCCGGCCCTCACAACATTTCCCTGAATGTGGAGAACCTGTTCGACAAACTCTACGCCCTCGAAGTGAAGAAAAGCACCAGCGGCGACAAGACCTACTCGGCAGCCTCGCCGCGTAATGCCATGTTGAGCTACACCTATAACTTTTAAGGAACCGATATTATGTTTAGGCGACTGTTAGGCCTGCTCATCACAACCTGCATGATCTCAATCACCGGGGTGGCATCTGCTGCCGAGAACGGGGCCTCGAGTAAGAGCGCCCAACCTGCTCATCACCATCGGGGAGAGAAACGGATTAATCTGGAGAATGCCGATGGCGCCACTATCACCCTCTGGAAACCGGACCTATCGACCCAACCGCTGAGTCTCGAACACGGGGGTATCACGATACCGATGACCGGGATGGACAACTACCATGCCATCGTGGCGGAGAAGGATTGGGGTGATCACAAGGAGACGGTCATTCGTTATGAGTACCGCTTCGGACCACCGAGCAAACAGAGCCCCTCCCTGTTGGCCGGAGAACAAAAGACCGAGTTTGAAATCGTGCCCGATCCCATACCCAGGGAGCACTATCGCTACCACACACAGCAGACCTGGGATTTCCTGGTACGTTTCAACGGCGGGCCGGTGCAGGACCATGAAATCAGTTTGCAAACGACCAATGGCACGCAACTGTCCACCACAAGCGACCCCAACGGGCGGGTGAGATTTCAAATACCTGACGACTTTCCCGACCTGGTCGAGGGTGAACGGGACAGGCGTACCGGGCAATTCACAATCAGTGGTGAATACCATCAGGATGAGAAGCGTTTCACCACCCAACTCAATGCCGACTATCGCATCAATCCCGCGCATTGGCAGTCGACCCGCTTGGGTCTGTTGGTGGTCGGCATCGGCTTTCTCGCCGGCGGTTTCCTTGGCCGCGTCAAAGGAAACGGAGGTAAAGCCCAATGAGCGCCCTATTCAATCTTTCCGTAGTGCGTAAGCTGGTGCAGATCGTCACCTTTATCTTTTTTGTCTATGGCGGGGTTCTCACCGGTTATTACCTGGAAGACAAGATCAGCGGTGCCCTGCCCGCCCTGAGCTGCGCCTACGATCTCCAAGGTTCCGATCTCTGCACCCTGATCCCGATCCAGCACCAGATGGACCACCGACTGGGGGAGACAATTGTCGAGGGGGGTAACCTGGTGATGGGTATCATGCCCACCCTTATCACCCTGGGCACATTCCTGCTCTTTTTCGTGGTATTGAACAAGGCCTTCTGTGGCTGGGTCTGCCCCCTGGGCACCTTTCAGGAGTTCCTGCAAATCATTGGCCAGAAACTCGGCTTGCAGCGCCATGAATCGCTCTCCGGTGACCTGGTCAATCGTATTCGCCCGGTGAAGTGGTTCATCCTGCTTCTGCTTGTCTTCGCATTTCCCCTGCTCACCGGCATGGGCATGTTGAATCATGATCTGGGCGACCCTTTCTGTCGTATCTGTCCCAGCCGCATACTCACCACCCTGGCTGTGGGAGAGACCACACAGCTCCATGTAAACACCGCCAACACCACCACCATCGTGTTGTCATTGCTTGCAGATTTCATTTTCGGGCTGATGATCGCGCTGGCGCTGACCGTGCGTCAGCCCTTCTGCCGTATCTGTCCCATGCTCGCCCTGCATGCGGTATTTCGCAAAATCGGTCTGCTGCGGCTGGTAAAAAATGCCACCCCCCGTTGCGATCGCTGCGGTCTTTGCGCCAAGGCCTGTCCCATGGATATCCGGGAGATCCACACCGACATGGAGAGCCGCAATGTCACCTTCGAAGACTGCACCCTGTGTGGCCGCTGTGTGGAGTTCTGCCCGGAGAAGGACGTGCTGCAACTGAAATACACCGTGTTTCCGGTCTTCAGTGCAAGCCCTCAATATTTCAAGCAACGCAAGAAACAGCAAACAAAATGGGAGAAAGGCAATCTCATCAACTGGTTCAAAAAGCGGCCCACAGCGTCTGAGGCGAACCCGTCATGATCCCCATCGAACCGGTGAGTCTCAGTTTCGGCGCCGCGCTGCTGCTGGGGCTCAGTTTTGGTGCCGGCCCCTGCAATATCGCCTGCCTCCCCTATCTGGGACCTGTCTTCACCACCAGCGACAATGGCATCCGCGGCTCCTGGCGTACCCTGCTGCCATTCTCCCTGGGCCGCATCAGCGGTTATACCCTGCTGGCTGGGGCAGCGGGTTGGGCCGGGCTATGGGTGGATGACCTGATTGCCGGGCCCTGGGTTCGCTGGGTCTTGGGGGGTGCCACGATTCTGGTGGCCCTCTCCATTCTCTGGAGGCGTCGCAGCAGCCTATGCAAATCCAATTGCACATCCAAGCACGGCATTAGGATCGAAACCGGATCTGCACTGAAAAGTCATGCTATGGGCCGCAGCAGTCTGCCAGGCAGCCTCTATGTGATGGGATTTGGCATGGCGCTCAATCCCTGCGCCCCGCTCACCACCATCATTCTCGCTGCAGCCACCAGCGCCAGCATCCTCGCCGGCGCCTCCCTCGGAATCGGCTTTGCCCTCGGAGCGGTGGTTCTTCCGACTTTGGTCTTTGCCTTCGGCGTTGCCCATTTCGGACATCAGATCAGACTTCACTTGGCACACCACCGCACAGCCCTGGAAAACACCAGTATCGGACTGCTTTTAATGATCGGGAGTGCCACCGCATTGGGATGGATAACACCATGAACTTCACTGAACTCCTTGCCAAAGGTGGGCCGGTCATCTGGATTCTGGCCCTCTACTCGTCCATCGGTCTGGCCATTGTATTAGAGCGCTATTTTCTCTTCGCGCGCCTGCGGCAGTTGCCCAAAAGCTGGCTTGCAAGATTGGCGCAGCTGCTTGATGACTCCCAGGCGAAACAACAGATTGCCGAACTCAAGGGACCGGAAGCGAACGTCATCCATGCCATTGTGACTGCCCAGTCGGAAGGGGTGAATGATCTTCGCGGTGTCGGGGAGAGGGTACGGGGGGAGGAGATCCAGCGTATGGAGTTCGGCCTGCGTACCCTCGGCATCCTTGGAAACACCGCCCCCCTGCTCGGACTGCTCGGCACCATCACCGGTATGATCAAGGCCTTCATGGTCATTGAACAAGCAGGGGGTAAAGTAGATGCCCAGGCCCTTGCCGGCGGTATCTGGGAAGCCATGATCACCACCGGTGTCGGGCTGGCGGTGGCCATTCCCCTGCTGTTGATGCTGCACTTTCTGGAAGGCAGCGTGGAACGACGGGCACAGAAAATGAGCCGCTGCATCGCCTTGCTGCTCGAACGTCGCAGTGACGAATCCACAGCTGTTACGCAGACCCAGCAGACCCACCACTGGGAGAATATCACCGATGGAGTATGAGTATAAACGACGCTCCAGTCAGGTACTCAATCTCACTCCTCTGATCGATATCGTCTTCCTGCTGCTGGTGTTTTTTATGCTCACCGCCCACTTTATCGAGGACGAAGCCATCGATATCCAACTGCCGGTGGCAGAGAGCAGCCAACCCAGTGTTGATGACGACACGGTCGAGGTTACCCTGCTGCCCAATGGCGAACTGCTGGTGGATGGTAGAGCCGCGACGCTGGATAACCTGGAAGAGATCCTGCGCGGTGCCCTGCACGCCCCCAACAAGCGTTATGTTCGGCTGAAGGGTGATCAGGCCGCAGCCTTCGGTGCTGGGGTGAAGGTGATCGATGCGGCACGCAGTGCCGGTGCCGAATCCCTCGACATACTCACAGAGAAGCCATGATCAGAACAAGCGCCGGTTGGCGTCTGTTGGCGCTATCCATCTCACTGTTGTTGCATGTCATGGTTGTCACAGAATGGCCTGACAAGATGGTTGCGAAAGCCGCCGTGCAGCAG